>CALHAW010000022.1 GCA_937934135.1 uncultured Alphaproteobacteria bacterium | reverse complement strand
TTTTTTGCATTGAAAATAAGAAAAGACGTATACTGAGTATAGAGGAAACCCCTTATAGGAGTAACGCATGAGTTTTGGTAGAGGTGGACGATATAGTTCCGAGCATGATGAAAGAACACAAGAAATTCATGGTCGCGTGACACAAGTGAAAGCGTCACCAGAGAAAGGAAAAAAACGCCTGATTGTGAAAAGCAAAACAGGTATGCGAAAAGCCGTTGGTGTTGATATAGAGGCAAAACATGCTGCAGGCATTAAACGTAAAGAAAATTATACCATTCAGGTGAAAGAAAAAGACGAACATAATTATAGCGGCCGTCCAAAGGCATCTGGCTTTAAAACATATTCAACAGATAAAAAGCCTGAAATTTATTCACGCAAAGCAGAGAGTGGATTTAAGGATTTTGGCAGCAACAGCAACATGAAAGGCAGTAAAAGCCGCACGAGATTTTAAAAGTTGAATTTATGCTTTTTTAGCGTTGAGCGTGTCACCGGGAATTTCTTCTCCCATTTTTTTCATTTGTTCATGGCGCATTCTGAATGAGCGCGCGCGCTCAGGCGTTAATTTATCAATACAATGCGGGCAAGAGACGCCTTTTTCATATGATTTAGCCTCTAAATCATCAGGCGTAAGTGGGAAACGGCAGCCATAACAAATTTGATAAGGGGATTCCTTTAAATTTTGCCCCACGGCCACGCGGCGATCAAACACAAAACAATCCCCTTCCCATTGGCTTTCTTCTGCGGGGACTTCTTCTAGGTATTTTAAAATGCCACCCTGAAGGTGATACACTTCTTCAAATCCATGGGCGAGCATATAGCTAGAGGCTTTTTCACAACGAATGCCACCTGTACAAAACATAGCGACTTTTTTCTGCTTTGCTGGGTCCATATTTTTAGAAACATAATCTTTAAATTCAGTAAAAGTTTCAATTTGCGGATCAATCGCTCCTTTGAAAATACCAACGGCTGTTTCATACGTGTTGCGTGTATCAATTAATGTCACATCAGGATCACTGATTAAATCATTCCAGTTTTCTGGCGTCACATAATCACCTACTTGCTCATTCGGGTTTGCCTCTGGCGCTTTCATGGTGATGATTTCTTTTTTAAGACGCACTTTGATACGGCGAAATGGCTTTTCTTCTGCGGCGGAATATTTTAATTCACCTTTAGAAATGCCAGCTTTTTGATCAAGGAAGTTAATAATAGTGGTGAGCTTTTCCCCTTGCCCTGCGATAGTGCCATTAATACCTTCTGGCGCAATGAGAAGCGTGCCGCATATATCATTTTCATCGCACACCGCTTTAATTTCAGCCTGAAGCGTTGGTAAATCTTCTAAGCTTACGAAGCGGTATAGCGCCGCAATGTCCCATTTTTCTTGTTTCATAGGGTGTATATAGGGTTTTTGAGTATTTTTTTCAACTATTCTGTGATGAAGGCACGTAAAATATGAATGAAAAGAACATATTAATTAGATTTATGCATAAAGACTTCGCGGTGCGGATAGGGAATTTTGATATCGTTTTCTTTAAAGGCATCCCATATAGAAAGCATCACATCCCCTTTGGTGTTTGTGATCCCTTTTTCTGCATCTTTAATCCAATAGCGTAGGACGAAATTAAGCGAGCTATCGCCAAATTCAACAAGGTGGCACATAGGAATCGGACTATCAACAACACGGTCTGGTTTGCTTGCAGCTTCGACAGCGAGGCGCTTTACTTCATGTGGATTAGAATCGTGATGTACGCCAAATTGAGTTTCAACTCGCACCAATGTATTGCCGTGTGACCAATTAATCACTTGTTGGGTGATAAATTCTTCATTGGGAACAAGGTAGGATTTATTATCACGGGTAACCAATTCAGTATAGCGGGCGCCCATATGGTTGACCCAGCCAAAAGTTTGGTCAATCTCAATAATATCACCTGGTTTAATCGATTGATCAAGCAGGAGAAGAACACCCGAAAATAAGTTAGAGATGACCTTTTGAAGACCAAAACCAACACCCAAACCAACCGCACCAGAAAACACGGCGAAAAGGGAAAGATCAATGCCTGCAGATGTAATACCAATTAAAAGGGCGGAGACAATTAATGTAACACGTGCAATTTTTGAAATTAAAACACGGGAAGAAGGCGTTAAACTGCGCGAAGATGAAATACGTTTATCCAGCAGATTAGCAAGGAAAAGCGCCCCATAAAGCAGGATAAAGATCCCTAAAATTCCTTTGGCAACTGTGAGGGCAGATAATCTAAATTCCCCGATACTAAAACCAATAGAATCCAGCAATGTCATGGTTTGATCCATCACCCCAAAAATACTGAGAGCAACGAGCGCCAAGACGGTTAAAGCAATAACATTACGGGCGAAACGCTGTTCAATGAATTGTGAAATGGCTTTAATAACAATCCACGCCAGCAATACTTTAACTAAAGCGAGGGTGAATGTGACATTTAAATCCAGCCCTGCAGGACCCGCAATCTTAGAGCCAATAAAAATGAAAATCATCGCAATAAGAGGGAATATAAGCTTCAGGCCGCTATATAATATTTCTGTCAGGCGAAACGGAATGCTAAGCTTGTTAATCAGGTCATTCAGGCGGGGTTTTGTAATGCGCGCAATTAAGAAGGCAAGGCCAAAAGAAACAAGCATGATAACGGCTTGCGCACCGCAATCCACCGTCCAAATAAAATCAACAAACCATTTTGCGAATTTATTTTGTATTTCTAATAGATTGATATCATCTAGCATTTAGATACTGTAGCGGAAGGTGGATGGTTTTAAAAGATGAGAAGGTAAGAAAAATGGAATATCTACACACGATGGTTCGTATTCACGACATAGACGAGTCGCTTGATTTTTATTGTAAGAAGTTGGGATTGCTTGAAATATCCCGTATAGAGAATGAAAAAGGCCGCTTTACTCTTATCTTTTTAGCGGCCAAAGGCGATGAAAATAGCGCTCAAGCCTCAAAAACGCCAATGATTGAGCTGACCTATAATTGGCCGGATCAAGATGGAAAAGCCGAAAAATATAGCGCTGGGCGTAATTTTGGACATTTGGCTTATCGGGTGGATGATATATATGCGGCCTGTCAGGATTTAATGGATAAGGGTGTAACGATTAACCGTCCGCCCCGTGATGGTTATATGGCGTTTATTAAATCCCCTGATGGGATATCGATTGAGTTACTGCAAAAAGGCGACGCCTTAGCCCCGCAAGAACCGTGGTCAAGCATGGAAAATATAGGAAGCTGGTAAGGTTTAGAGCTTATTCGCTTTTACGCGCGAAGCGCCTTAATTAGCATGGCTGTCATATCATCAACGAAGCCGTTATCGAGTTCCTGCCCACTAATCAGGCGGAAAAAGATAGGACCAAGGACAACATCAATGGCGCTGTCTGTATCAAGCCCTGCGTCAAATTCCCCCGTTTGCTTACCGCCCTCAATATAAGAATTAAGCGTGTTGTAGCGGTCTTGCAGGAAGCTTGTGATAAAAATTTTGAGCGCTTCGGGATCTGGTTGCGCTTCGCCGATAATTTCTGCGACAAGGCGACCATTCTTCCCACTTAACTGGCGGCATAGCTTTTCAATTTGGACGGTTACGCCTTCTACGGCATTGCGTGGTGTTGGAATAATATTGTGAAAGGCAGGTTGTGAAAAAATCGCTTCCATGACAACGGCGGCTTTGTTTGGCCACCAACGATAGATGGTTGTTTTACCAACGCCCGCTTTCTTGGCGATGGCTTCGATAGAGATTTTTTGCACCGAAACTTGTGTTAATAAGCGTCTTGTCGCGTCTAAAATAGCACGTTTTGAGTTCTCCGAACGCGGGCGTCCAGGCTTGAACTCTCTTTCTTGGGGAGCTGCTCTGTTCATTCTTCAATTTCCTTTACTAAACGAGGCGTATTATATTCATCATTTAACCAAAGGCAACCCTATTTTTATTGATATTTTAATCTTAGGGTTTTGATATTCTCTATCATTTCGTGTAAGACTAGCTGATTACATAGAAAAAAGCGCGATATAAGCGCAGGATAAATGAAGGTGTTGAGATGGAAGTTTGGATTTTGTACGGCGATGATATTGAGTCAAATGCAGACTTAGCCCATGAAGCTCGGCGTTTTCTTGTTGAAGGCAAGAAGATGGAGATTGAGGTTAAAGTGATTAAGCCGTCACAATTCGATCTTGTTGTCACACAAGAAGTCCGCGATACCGTTTTGATTGATGGAAAAGCGATGCCGCTTCCTGATTTTGTGTTTCCTTATTTTAATCATACAGATCAAGGTTATTTTGCGCTGGCGATTGTGCGGCAATTAGAACGCCTTGGTGTGAATGTTTTTAATGGCGCCGATGTGATTGAAACAGTGCGGGATAAATTACATACCCATCAAATTTTAGCTGAAAGTAAAATTGATACGCCTGATACGATGCTGGCGAAATTTCCCGTTGATATGAAATTGGTCGAAGAACGTATTGGTTTTCCTGTTGTTGTGAAAACATTGAACGGCGCGCTGGGTATTGGTGTGTTCCTTGTCGAAACGCCAGATGCATTTGGTGATTTGATGGAACTGGTTGGGGAAACCAATCCTAACTTACAGCTTATTTTTCAAAAATTTGTATCGGTCAGTAAAGGCCGCGATCTTCGTTTATTTGTTGTGAATGGTGAAGTGATCGCCGCGATGGAACGCCGTGCCAAAGATGGTGGATTTAAAGCAAATTATAGCACAGGCGGGTCTGTTCACTTTTTTGAACCTGATCCCGAAGCCGTTGATATTGCGGTCAAAACAGCCGAAGTGTTGAACATCGATATTGGCGGTATTGATTTACTCTTTAAAGAAAATGGCGGGTTTACGATTTGTGAAGCAAACACATTCCCAGGCTTTAAAGGTCTTGAAAAAGCATCTGGTGTGAATGTTGCGCGCCGTATTTTTGAGGTCATGCAATCACGCCTTGAAAAAAATGGCGGCATAAGTCGTAAAGACATGAAAGAATCCGCAACCCATGAAGGCGTCACAACGCGGCATTAATTAAAATATACCTTTGAGGTATTAAAAACTTTTTCTGGCGCTTTCGACCTCAATGATTTGACCGTTTTGAATTTCATGAATGGCGAGCTGGCGTTCAATCACGCCTTGGTCGCTAAAGCGGAAAACACCGTCTAGACCGCTAAATCCGTTTGGATCAATAAATCCAGCATAGCTGTAATTTCTGGACGCCATAACAATAGCAAGTGCGGTAGCATCATAGGCAAGGCTGTCTAATGCCATTGGTTTTGATCCGTACGTTGATTCATATTGCCTTTCAAAAGCGCCGCGCTCTGCTGTGGACGCATTCGCAAACCACCCATTTTCAAGGGTTTTATTTTGCACCGTTTGGGGATTATCCCATAATGCCGTCCCAAGGCGTTTTACTTTTGAGGATGTTAAACCTGCTGTTGTTAAGCTCTGTGAAATTCTATCCAAATCTGCGCCGTTGGCGGGAATGAAAACGGCGTCAATGCCTTCTGGTGATAGCGTCGCAATTTTGCTTTGAATAGCAGGGTCGCTGGGAAGGTAAGTGATTTTATTGACAAGGATACCGCCGCCTTCTTTTATGCGGTTTTCAAAATTATTTGCGGCAAGATCACCATATATATTTTGTGGTGCAATGATTGCAAAACGTTTGAAATTCTTCTTAAGTGCATAATCAGCAAT
The DNA here is from genome assembly GCA_937934135.1 of uncultured Alphaproteobacteria bacterium. Taxonomy (GTDB): domain Bacteria; phylum Pseudomonadota; class Alphaproteobacteria; order Micavibrionales; family Micavibrionaceae. The sequence continues at coordinate 42,225 of CALHAW010000022.1, read as the reverse complement.
TTGGTTGGCTTGGCTTGAAGGCATAAAACCCATCAGAAAAGTCACTCTATCTGCCAAAGCGGCATTGTTTGAAAAAGCAATTATTCTCATGTTGTTTGGAACAGTCACTTCTTTCACTCCCTTCACAGCCTCTGAAAATACAGGGCCGATCATAAGATCAACATCTTGCTCAAGGGCCTGTTCAGCGGCTTGGCGGCCGCCGCTTAATGTTCCTTTTGTATCGAAGGGAATCAACGCTAAATTAGCGCTGCTCTGATCAAATAATGTAAGCTGCGCGGCCTGTAACATGGATTGACCAAGCGCCGCGTTTGCGCCACTTAAAGGAAGCAATATCCCAAATTTAGAGGCAGGCATATTGTCCGCACTTGGGGCAGGTTGTGATTGCTTGGGTTTAAGATTTACACCATATTGTTCAACGGGTGCGGGTGCTTGTGGCGTCGCGCAGGCGTTTAAAAATAAAATACAGGTGATAAAAACGGGTAAAAAGCGAATTGGCATGGCTATTCTCTTATAAAAGCTGATAAATTTCTATTTATGATCCAAAACTCTACAAAAAAAATGACAGATACGCCACAGAACATTTCAAATAAGACCCCTGCATCGTCGCAAAGTGAAAATAATGGCCTTGAACCAAAGAAAATCGCTATTAAACCTGGTTTTTATTTGGTTTCGACCCCGATTGGCAATTTGCGGGACATTACCTTTAGGGCGCTGGATGTCTTATCGTCTGTTGATTTAATTATTTGTGAAGATACGCGCGTTACGGGCAAATTAATGCGCGCCTATGGTTTTAAAAAGAAGATGCAAGTTTATAATGATCACGCCACTGAGGGGCAACGCGATAAATTGATTGAAGCGGTACAAAATAACTTATCTGTTGCGGTGATGAGTGATGCGGGAACGCCAATGGTATCTGACCCGGGGTATAAACTTATTCGCCTTGCGATTGAAAATGATCTATATGTGACGACTATTCCAGGGCCAAATGCAGTGCTTCCTGCGTTACAGCTTTCGGGGATGCCAACAGATAAATTTTCCTTTCTCGGATTTCTTCCTAACAAAACAATGGCGCGGCAAAAAGCCCTTAATGAATGGGATAATACACCAGGGACGCTTGTGATGTATGAAACAGGTCCACGCCTTGTTGATAGCTTAAAGGATATCAAAAAAGTTTTAGGCAATCGCCAAGTGGCCGTGGCACGGGAATTAACAAAGATTTACGAAGAAACACGCCGCGGCACTTTAAAAGAAATGATTTTGCATTATGAGAATGAAGGCGCACCAAAAGGTGAGATTGTCTTGATTGTTGGTCAGCCTGTAGAAGAAATTATTTCCACAGACTCCATTGAAAATCAATTAAAGCAAGCCCTGACAACCATGTCCGTCAGGGACGCGGCAGAACTTGTGGCGAAAGCCACAGGAAAGCCGAAAAAGACAATTTATACTTTGGCGCTTAAATTGGGAAGCGCTGGTTAAATGAAATCCCGTAATCATAAAGAAAAAACTTATGATTGGGGACTGAAAGCCGAAAAAATGGCGGCGCTTTATTTAAAAACCAAAGGATATCAAATTTTAGAAGAGCGTTATAAAACCGCTTATGGTGAAATAGATATTATTGCGCGCAAAAAAAATATTATTGCCTTTATTGAAGTTAAAGCCCGCCAAACGAAACAACAAGCGTTAGAATCTATTACCCCGCGTATGCAAAAACGTATTTCAGATTCCGCCTTTTATTATATCAGCCAAAATGAGGCGGAGGATAATGATTATCGTTTTGATGTAATGACGGTAACACCGCCTTTTTCTATCGACCATCTAGAACATGCGTGGATTCTAGACACATAGCCAACCAAGAGGCATACTATATAAATGATTCGAATAATTGCTCTTTTGGTTTCTACATCCTTTTTACTCTCTGCCTGCTCTCCCCTTGGTATCGCCTCTGGTGCGGCGGCGGTAACGGGTATATCTGCGGCCCAAGAAGGGGGTATCCGCGGTGCGATGAGCGATGCAAAAATAAAATTATTACTGAATGAGGCATGGTTTCAATATGATATTGATGCCTTTCGTAAATTGGACAGCACCGTTGACCAAGGGCGGGTTTTATTGACAGGTGTTGTACAAGACCCTAATCATCGTGTTGAAGCCGTACGTTTGGCATGGCAGGTGCGCGGTGTGAAACAGGTTATCAATGAAATCCGTGTTGAAGAAAGTGAAGGTTTTAAAGGATATGTGCGTGATACATGGATTACATCCAAACTACGCACAGGCTTTACCATTGATCGTGATGTACAATCTATTAACTATTCCATTGATACGGTTCAAGGCATTGTTTATTTGATGGGCGTTGCGCAAAATCAAAAAGAATTAAACCATGTGATTGAAAAAGTTCGCACCACATCAGGTGTAAAAAAAGTCGTGAGCTATGTGAAGTTAGCGGGGGAAGATATTCAAGGTGTTGAGGCGCCGCAACCACCGTCACAGGAAGATCCTGTACAAGAATACCCTGTCGATTACGTCCCACAGCAACAAGACGCGCCTTCCGCGCCACAAAAATCCACGATTAAAGATCAATATTATAATTCCTAATGACGGATGAAAATCATGCCGCGTTAAAGGAAGTGGGTCTTTTAAAAGACGGTGATATTAATTTAGCCAAAACAGCTCTGCTTTTAGGACGTTTTAACGCTCCAGCTATTTCCTTAGAACGTTATGAGAATCATATTATTCGCCTTTGTGACGAAGTCACACAACGTCACGCTTTTTTAATTGCAGAAGGCGCAAATGATGATGCCGGCACGCAACTAGCAGCGCTTAAGCATGTTATGATAGATACACATGATTATCGCGGTGATTTAGAAACATATGATGATTTACAAAATGTAAATTTACTACGCGTCATTGACCGTCGTAAGGGCATGCCTGTTTCCATTGCCTTGCTTTATATTCATGTGGGGCAGACACAAGGCTGGCAGGTGGATGCGTTAAATTTCCCCGCCCATGTTGTCTGCCGTATAGAAAAAAACGGGCAACGGCTTTTATTTGATCCCTTTCATAGCTGTAAAATCCTACAGGCGGCAGATTTACGCCAGCTTTTAAAAACCTTACTGCGTTCCGATGCGGAGCTATCGACGGTATATTATGAAGCCAGCACAAAGCGTGAAATTTTAATCCGTTTACAAAATAATATTAAATTACGGTTGATTGAGAATGAAGAATATGGCGATGCGGTTAAAATTATTGAACAAATGCGTTTGATTGACCCAAATGAATATCGTTTATTATTTGATGCAGGTGTGCTTTATGCACGCATTAACAAAGCCCTTGCCGCGATTACATCGTTAGAACAATATGTTGACCTTGCCCCGCATGCAGACCGGCATGAAGCGCTTTTGATTTTGAATCAAATAAAAGAAGACCTTAATTAGGCTTGTTTTTGCAGTAATAAAAGATCATAAGAAATAACTTTGTTATCACTCCATTTATAAGCGTTAAAATTTTCTTCTTTTTCTAAACGCATGTTATTTTTATCGCAAACTATTCTAATATGATTTGTTGCGTGTAAATATTTTTTATAAAAATGATATAAAAAACCATTACGCACACCGCGGCGAAGCGTTAGCTTTTCTGGTGTTTCTTCAAGTGCGCCAGTCAATATTCCTGATTTATAAAAATGATTTTTCTTTAAGGCTTCATATGTGATAACGGCGTATCCATTGGGTTTAAGGACACGCTTTATTTCAGAAAATAACACCGCTGGGTCTGCGATATATTCTAAAACACCGCCCAAAATGATAAGATCAAAATGGTTGGATATAAAAGGAAGAGCGGTATTTGCCACATCTGTACGGCAGAGATTATCTGCGCGTTTTTGATGATAACAAAGCGTAAGCATTTTTTGCGATACATCAACGCCTGTGACAAGAATAGATTGATTATGTTGTTTAAATGGCGCGCTGGTAAGGCCTGTTCCTATTCCAATATCTAAAAGTGTGAGAGAGGATTGCTCTTTTAAAAAAGAAGGCGTTATTTCAAAAATTTTATGGGGAACGCAATATTCATATTTTTCTAAATCACGGTCATATAATTTGGCCCATCCATTAAAATAGCGCTCATACGGTTTTTGGGATTTAGGCATGATTGTGTAGGGGGCGCGTTGTGTTAGACACGTTTATCAAAAATATTCAAAAGCTCTTCTGAAAGCTCCTGTGCAATTTTAATTGTTTGAACATTGGCTTTAAACGCGGTCTCCGCAACACGAATATCCACAACATCTTCGATCAAATTACTTGTTGAGGAAGGGCCTTCTGCAATGTTTTGCGCGCTTTGTTCAACCTGCCGTGAAGCCGTTTGTAGACCCGATAATGCCGAATTAATGGTGTTAATCATAAGAATAGTATACCATAAATATAGTTAACTTATTCTTGATTCATATGAAGCTTATGAAAAAAATCCTATTTTTAGCCCTTATTTCTAGTTTTCCCCCCACTATTGCGGTGGCGGACGCAGGAAAACGGTATTTTTGGTCTGATTGGGCGCCTTTATCTTCTTTGGAGAAAAGGTTTGAAAAGCCCCCCCAAAGTGCCAATGGCAAAAAACATGGTCATTGGTCAGAAGATCGTGAGTATTACACGCAAATGAAAGGCTTTCAGCCTTATTTAGAAGATTCGCGCCATGAACAAGTCCCCCAATGGGAACACCAAGATTGGTATTTAGAAGATTGGTTTACCCAAGAAAAAGGAATGGACATGGTTAAAGGGTTTTATGAGGCCGATATTTTTCGTGATCAATTTCAACATCAAAACCGTAAAAAAGAACCCATAGCGCCAAAAACACTTGTCGTTGGACCCGCCTTTTATCGATTGTCAGGGTTTGATAAACGCCGTGTGGTGAAGGTCTTAGATGTCACTTATGGCGTGACACAGAAAAATAAAGAGGCAGTGTTTGTGCTGGAAGATTGGCACACACATCGCCCCATCGGATATTATACGAAAGACGGTTTACGTCTGAATTAAAGCTTTGTTTCAACCGGCGTGCTTATTGCTTTACCTGTTTTACTTTCCCGTATGATCATAAATATATTGGATGCGATCACGATTGCCGCGCCAATCCATAGGGTTAAGGCAGGCCAGTCTTGCCAAATAAACCAACCAAATAATGTCGCCCAAATAATTCCTGAATAATTAAATACGGTTACAATAGAAACTGGCGCTTTTGAAAACGCGAGGGAGAGGAAATATTGTGCTAATAATCCTGTCAATCCTACGCCTATAAATAATGGAACATCCGCCCATGTCGGTATTTGTGCCACCCATGGCATGCCAAAGGCGCATATAACAGTTCCAATCGTGACAAAGTAAAAGACGATTGTTTCTGGGCTTTCTGTTTTACTGATATGGCGTAAAACAGTTTGTAAGGACGCATGCATAATGGCGGCAGTCATGGCAAGGGCAACGCCATACATGTTGATCACACCATTCGGGTTCAGCATGATCAGGACACCAATAAAACCAATAATAATGGCGCTCCATCTATAAATCCCTACTTTTTCAGCAAGGAATATAATACCCAAAATAGGGACAAAGAGAGACGCCGTAAAAAGAAACGCAGTTGTATCAGCCATCGGCATTGCAGCAAACGCCGCAAAAGTAACCGTCAAACTAATAGACCCAAGAATTGCGCGGGCATATACGCCGATAGGGCGTTTTTTAATTTTGATAATTTCTTTTTTCTTCAGAACAAAAATCATGAAAAGAAAAGGAAGGGCGGCGATTAAATTCCGATAAAAAGCAATTTCAATGACATGATGTGTGTCACTTAATATCTTCGCAAAGGTATTCATGACCGCCAGTAAGAAAAAAGCAAGTAAGGCGTAAAACATACCCATCAGGGGGTTATCTTTATGGGGCATGTTAGACATTCTTTTTATGCTCACGATATATAATGAAAAGATTACTAAAGATGATGATGGCGGCTCCTGCAAAGAATGATCCTGTTGGAATATGATGCCAAAAAAACCACCCAAATAAAGTGGCCCAAATAATACCTATATAGTTTAACGGACTTGTTAAGGCGACTGGTGCAAGCGAAGAGCCGGTAGTTTTTGCGATTTGTTGTAATCCCCCCGTTAACCCTAATCCCAGTAAAAGAAGCAGACTTTCTGCCTGAGGAATCCCTGTCCAAACAAAAGGCAGCATAAAGAAAGTTATTAAAGCGCCAATGCCCATATAATAAAATACGGTGGTTAATGAATTTTCAGTTTTTCCAAGGTCGCGTAAAAAAATCTGTGTCAACGCACTAAAAAAGGCATCAAAAAATGCAAAAATTAGACCGATTACAACTAAATCTTGTCCATTTGGTTTTATCACAAGCATAATACCTGCAAACCCTACAATAACCGCAATATATCTAAATAGGCCAATATGTTCGCGTAACATCGGACCAGAAAGAACCACCACCAATAATGGCGAGGCATAGTATAGTGTCGCTGCTGTAGCTAGGGGGAGCAAAGATATGGAATAGAACCCACAAATTAGGCCGAATGTCCCAACGGTGGCTCTTATAATATGGGCGTTACGCCTTTGTGTTTTAATGTAATGCCATTTATTTGTAAGGCTCATAAAGACAATAAAACCAATAAAGACCATCACATTGCGATAAAACGCAATTTCAATAGGATTCATAACATTACTAAGGAATTTTGCGATAACTCCCATCCCTGCAATCGCTAAAACACTTATTAAGGTTAAAGCGACTCCTTTAATGATGTGGTCTGTATGTGTCGGGGATATAGAAATAAAAAGCCTCGTGAAGAATGAATTAAAATCATGTTATACGGAAATTATAAACAAGGAAATGCTTATAACGCTTGCAACCTTAACAGGATTTGAAAGAAAAATCTTAACTTCGACATAAGCATGTAACGTCTTTGCTTATCGCTCGAATATAAACACACAGGATGACATCGCATCACAGTAAGTGAATAAGACGAAAAACCCCTGACAGGAGAATAAAATGGTATCAGATATTTCACTCAATCTTGGTCATGTTGCGGTGCAGTTTTCAGAACAAAAATTTAATGTGCGTGATCAAACATTATCTGCTGTTGATCTTGAACCCGCATTCAACCCTCTTCGTGATATAAGGCAACCGATTATTGATCAGGTTTCTATTAGCTCAGAAGCATTACAGCGGTTCGAAGCAGACCAAAGATTAACCAATCAACTTTAATGGATTTTGTATCCACATCTATATCCTCCAAAGATAGAGACGAAAAAAAACGGCGCATTATTTAATGCGCCGTCTTGTTTTCTGTTACCAGAGATATGAGCCATGGCAGGCTTATATTTAATTTTAGTTTTTAGCTTTATCAACCAGCTGGTTTTTCGCAATCCATGGCATCATGCCGCGTAAGCGCTCACCAACTTCTTCGATTTGATGTTCGGCGTTACGGCGGCGCGTTGCTTTAAAGCTTGGCATACCGGCTTGGCATTCTTGCATCCAGTCGCGTGTGAAACGGCCAGATTGAATATCATCAAGCACGCGCTTCATTTCGGCTTTGGTTTCGCTGGTTACGATACGTGGACCGGTAACATAATCGCCATATTCTGCTGTGTTTGAGATAGAGTAGCGCATGTTTGCCATGCCACCTTCATACATCAAATCTACAATTAATTTGACTTCGTGTAAGCATTCAAAATAAGCCATTTCAGGGGCGTATCCTGCTTCAGTCAATGTTTCAAAACCATTCTTAATCAATTCCATTAATCCACCGCAAAGCACAACTTGCTCACCGAATAAATCTGTTTCACATTCTTCGCGGAAAGATGTTTCAATTATGCCAGAACGGCCACCACCAATAGCAGACGCATAAGAAAGACCAATATCATGGGCGTTTCCCGTCGCGTCTTGTTCTACTGCAATTAAGCATGGTACACCGCCGCCTTTTTGATATTCACCGCGCACTGTATGACCGGGTCCTTTTGGTGCAACCATGAGGATATCAAGATCAGAACGTGGTTCGATCAAGTTAAAGTGGATATTTAAACCATGTGCGAACATAAGCGCCGCACCTTCTTTCATATTATCGTGAAGGTGGCTGTAATAGATTTCACGCTGCAGCTCATCAGGTGTTGCCATCATCATCACGTCGGCCCATTTTGCGGCTTCTGTCACGTCCATTGTTTCAAAACCAGCATCTTGTGCTTTTTTGTTTGTGCTGCTTTCAGGACGAAGCGCAATGCGGACATCCTTTGCACCACTATCTTTTAGGTTTGCTGCATGGGCATGACCTTGTGAGCCATAACCAATGACAACAACTTTCTTATTTTTGATCAGATTTACATCGCAATCGCTATCATAATAAACGCGCATCGATGTTTCTTGCTGCGCTGGCGTTTCCAAACGGGTGACATTGCTTTTTGGCATTTTTGAAATTTCCTTTTATTTTTCGTTTAAATTCAGATGTAAAAAAACACCAAACCCCGCCAAAAGCAAGAATATTTAAGGATATTCAAATAAATGTAATAAAATTAGCTAATTTTAATCAATATAACGGCTTGCCCATTGTGCAATGACATTGCCGGCATATTGCGCATCTTCCTTGCGGCTGATTAAATGATCTGCATCATCAAGGGAGATAAAGCTTTTCGGGTGCTTGGCCGCTTTAAAAATCATTTCTGCATTTTCGATACCCACAGTTTGGTCTAATGGCCCGTGCATAACCATAAGCGCTTTGTTCATCGTGTTAATGGCGGATTGCATATTTTGATTTTCAATATCATCAAGAAATTGTTTTTTAATTGTGAAGGGACGTCCCGCTAAACAGATTTCGGCTTCCCCTTTTTCAATTATTTCTTCGCGTTTTACAGAAAAATTATGTGCAACATGGGCGGAATCTGCTGGCGCGCCCAAAGTCGCCACAGCTTTTATTTCTTTAATATCACGGCTCGCAACCAGAACAGCGGCGCCGCCCAGTGAATGACCAATTAAAATTTGGGGTGCCTGCATATGAGTGCGCATGTAATCCGCAGTTGTAATAAGGTCTGCAACATTAGAGGAGAAGTTTGTATTGGCAAAATCCCCCTCACTATTGCCCAGACCTGTAAAATCAAAACGGACAACTGCAATACCATTATCTGTAAGGGTTCGCGCAATACGCCCCGCGGCATAGATATCTTTGGTGCAGGTAAAGCAATGGGCGAATAGAGCATAGGCTTTTATTTCACCTTCAGGTTCGTCCAAGCGGGCGGCAAGCATATGGCCTTGAGACCCTTCAAATTCAAATTTTTTCATAGTTTTTCCTTTGGCAGAAAATTTAATATTCAATAAAAAATAATTACATTTTTTCTTTTCCGCATGACATAGCAACAGAGCCAGTGCGGCTTATATTTTTCATGCCGAGCGGCGTTATTCTACCCAAAAATTCATCAACCTTTTCAGGTGTTTCAACATATTGAAATACATAAGATTCATCTGTTTTATTGGTTACTATAGCGCCAAATTCTGTCGCAATTTCGTACGCTTTTAAAAGATTTTCGGTGCTTCCAGCAATTTTAATCAACACAAGGTCAGACACAATATGATCGCCTAATTCTGTTAGGTCAGTGACTTTATGAACGGGAACCAGGCGCTCTAATTGATGTTTTATTTGTATAATCACAGATGGGGTACCAACGGCAACGATGGTCATCCGGGAATGATTCATATCTTTGCTCACCTCGGCAACAGTGAGGCTTTCAATATTATACCCACGACCAGAAAACAGACCAATAACCCGCGCCAAAACCCCAGGTTCATTATCGACAAGGACAGATAAGGTGTGTCTTGCGATACGTATATCGCTTGGATCATTTGCATAGACGCTTTTGCTATTTTTTGTTTTTTCTACCATTTGCGTATTAAAAGCAGTTTTACTGTATTTGTCCAGATTTGAATGCGTAACGTTGCTTATCCTAGGCTGATTGTATAAAGCGCCGCATAAAAAGAGGGAGCAAATAAGGGGAGGACGACAAGCGCATAACGCCATTTTGCATCGGTGAAGAGAGAGCCGAGAGCAAGCACGGTGCTGGCAATCCAAACAAGCACCGCGCGGTTTGTCATTTCATATCCAAACGCACCAGATAATTCTTCTGACGGAATCATATCGGCCATGATTAACAGATTCACAGTAAAGGAATAGAGCAGCCCCCCCAAAAGAGAGAGGATAAAGAGAATAAGAAGGCGAAAAACTATCTTCATAATTTTATTCTGCCTTGAATTGCGGACAAAAAAAAGACTGTTTAGGAATCCCTAAACAGTCTTTTTAAAATATTAGGTGTTAATTACTTAACTTGGCTGCTTTGGAAAACAGGTGACGCACTACGCACAACTGGCGCACGACGTACTGGAGCCTGCGTAGAACCTACTGTACGCTCTTCAGCGTAAGGAGCGCCTGTTAGCGCACCATCTAGATCTGCATCAGATGTTCCATTCGCAGTACACGCTGCTAAAAGAGCAGTTGAACCAAGGATCATTGTAGTCATTAAAAGTTTTTTCATAGTATATTCCTTCTACCTTTCGGTTTCATTTTAAGTGACAGGGAAGCTGTCTATTTCTAAACACTTAGCTTTCCCCATCGGGAAAACTAATAATCTGTATAATATAGTGTACGCAACTTGATAAGTGTTTTTTCCACTTTTTTGTGTTTTTTCAATAAAAATAGTCATTTAAGCGCTAATTTAGGTTATTTTTCTCTACTTTCGTAAAATAACTTTGTGTGGCCATCACTAATGCGTGGCCAATTTTCTGTCTATATTCTTTTGTGTTCAATAAACGTGCCTCATTACGATTGGACATAAACCCCATCTCAACAAGAACGGATGGCACATCTGGCGCTTTTAAAACGGCAAAACCGGCATAGCGATGCGGGCGCTCTAAAATACGAACGCCTTGCCGGCGCATTTCTTTTACAATGGAGTTTGCAAAAAATTTGGACTGATTCATTGTGTCACGCATCGCAAGGTCTAATAAAATATCTGCAACTTGTTTATCTTCATGGCTAAGATCTACGCCTGCAATTAAATCAGATTGATTCTCACGCGCGGCAAGTTTCGCGGTTTGTGCGTCTGATGCTTTGTTCGATAAAGTATAAATTGAAGCGCCCCGAACATTTGGTTTATCAATGGAATCCGCATGAAGAGAAATAAATAAATCTGCTTTGCGGGAGCGCGCAATCGCAACCCGCTTATAAAGTTTAATGTAACGGTCATTATCGCGCGTTAAATAAACTTGAAACCTTCCTGTTTTTTCAAGCTGGCGTTTAAATTCTTTTGCGGCGGCCAGTGTAATATTTTTTTCCTTTAAACGTCCTGCACCCACGGCGCCAGGGTCATTCCCGCCATGCCCTGCATCGACAACAATAATTTTTTTGCGTAATGGTGTGCGCGGTTGTACGGCTTGTTTTGGTTTTCGTGTAGGAAGGGGCGTTCCTGAATCTACAATGTTTATTTTTTCGCCTTCTTGTTCAGATGTCTTGATGAGTTTTTGGACAGAATTAGATTTTTTCTTTATTTCTTGCGGCTTTAAAGTTCCAAATGATTTGCGTTTTGAATTTTGGAATGTCTTGGTACTCACTTCTTTAAAATCAACAACAAGACGGTCTGGAATGTTGCCTTTTTTCTCTAAAGTAAAAGCTGATTGCAAAAGAGGTGGTTTTTGCAGGTCAATTACCACGCGCCGTGTGCCGTTATTTACATTGCCCGTGCGAACATCCAAAATATTGGCATTGGCTGGGTTTTTAATCGTCCCAGCCTTCCACTCAAAATCTGGAAAATCGATGACAAGGCGATAGGGTTTATCGGCCTCTTTTGGCAGAACGAAGCTCTTAAAATCTGTTTTTTGATCTAATTCGACGACCAAGCGTGTTTTATCTGGATGTTTTCCAAATCTGACGTCACGTATTTCCAACGCCTGCGCGCCAGAAGATATGAAGAAAAAGAGAAGCAATAAGTTAAAAAAACAACGCATGAACGATTAAAATACAGACAAAAAAAGGAAAAGTCATGACCTGATTTTAAAGCCTTATTTTACAGCTTGCGTGAAAAGGGGGGCGGGTGTATTGTCATCTTGCGACCCGTTGTGGCTTTAGCATAATTATTTGATTTAATTACGTTTTTTATAAGTTTCGCTAGCTATGACGGTAAGAATTGAGAATAATTTTCTCTTTTTCGGCGCTAAAGAGAGGATGAATAGAATCCCTCATTAGATTTTGGCGAGGCTAGCGAATGGCTCTCCCCACGACATCCGAAGAAGAAGACTTAAAATCATGCGTGAAGGCGCAAACCATTTCCCCTGTCGCGCGAAATGGATCTGCTTTCGCCGCATATGGAGAAATAATATGACAAAAAAAATGTTGATTGATGCAACGCACAAAGAAGAAACACGTGTTGCTATCGTTGAAAATGGCCGACTGGAAGAATTTGATTATGAAAGTATGGTTAGAAAACAAATTAAAGGTGGGGTGTACCTTGCCAAAGTAACGCGGGTTGAACCATCCTTACAGGCCGCTTTTGTGAATTATGGCGGTAACCGTCATGGGTTTTTGCCTTTTTCTGAAATTCACCCTGATTATTTCCGCATTCCTGTGAGTGACCGTGAAGCCTTATTGGCCGAACATAAAGCGGCCTTTGACCGTAATAACCAGGATGATGAAGATGAAATAGCAGAAGAGTCTGAAGATGATTTAGAAGATGATGCAGATGATAGTGTTGATGCAGATATCGAAGAAATAGAAGATATCACCGAAGAAGATGAAGACGGCGTTGAGGCGGTTGTCGAAGTTGGTGGCGCAGATAAACCGGCGGATGAAGATGATGCTGATTTACTGGCCAAAGATAAAAAGAAATCAAGAAAATCTAAAAAGAAACCGTCTAAAAAAGAAGAACAGAAAAACGCCGAAGCGGATGAAACCGAAGCCGAAGCTGTATCAACTGACCAAGATGACATTGCGGCGCAAGAGGACACTTCAAGCGAGAGCGATACTGAATCTGACGGTGATAATGAAGGCGAGAAGAAAAATAATCGCCGTGGGCGCGGACGCAATAATAATCGCCGTGGACGTCATGGAAAAAAACGTTCTGCATTGCGCAATAAAAATGATGAATTGGTTGATGAAGATGGTGAACAATCTTTCAAAAAAAGCCTGCGTCATAAATATAAAATCCAAGAAGTGATTAAACGCGGTCAAGTCATGTTGATCCAAGTCTCTAAAGAAGAGCGTGGCAATAAAGGCGCGGCGGTCACAAGCTATCTTTCCTTACCGGGAAGATATTGTGTGTTAATGCCAAACAGCCCCCGCGGCGGCGGCGTCAGTCGTAAAATTGGTAATTTCAAAGACCGCAAACGGATGCGTGAAATTCTAAAAGAATTGACGATCCCAGAGGGCATGTCTGTGATTTTAAGAACGGCGGGTGTATCGCGTACAAAAGCAGAAATTAAACGTGATCTTGATTATTTAGTACGTCTTTGGAATACAATTCGTGAAGATACATTAAAATCAACCGCTCCTTCTTTGATTAATGAAGAAGGAAACCTGATTAAGCGTTCTATCCGTGACCTTTATACACGTGATATTGAAGAAGTTTTGGTTGCGGGTGGTAAAGGGTTTAAAACGGCAAAAGAATTTATGAAGATGCTGGTGCCGTCCCATGCCAAAAAAGTGCAAGAATATAAAGAAGAGCGCCTGCCATTATTCCACAAATATAAAGTGGAACAACAAATTAGTGAAATTGGTAACATTAGCGTCACATTAAAATCTGGTGGTTCGCTTGTTATTAACCCCACGGAAGCATTGGTTGCCGTTGATGTGAACTCTGGCCGTGCAACAAAAGAACGCCATATTGAAGCAACAGCATTAAAAACGAATCTCGAAGCTGCTTCGGAAGTGGCGCGTCAACTCCGTTTGCGTGATCTGGGTGGTTTAGTTGTTATTGATTTTATTGATATGGAAGAACGCCGTAATAACCGCAAGGTTGAAAATCGCTTACGTGATGCGCTGTCAGATGATCGGGCGCGTATCCAAGTAGGTCGTATCTCATCATTCGGCTTGCTTGAATTATCCCGTCAACGATTAAACCCCAGTTTAACAGAAGCGCAATTTGAAACTTGTTCGCATTGTGATGGAACGGGATCAACTAAGACATTAGACTTTGCCGCGATTACCGCACTTCGTGCGATTGTAGAAGAAAGCATTAAAGGTAAGACAGCTGAGATGAATTTGAATCTACCAAATAGTGTTGCGGTTTATATTTTAAATCATAAGCGCCAAATGTTGGCCGATATCGAAATTCTTTATGATGTGCGCGTTCATGTGCGTACGGATGATGGTTTAAAGCCATCTGAATTTAATGTGAAGGTTCTCAAAAAACGTGATGGAGCGGTTATTGAAGAGGGTTCAGACGAACAATCTTCACATCATCAGAAAAATGATGAAGACAAGCCTAAAAAATCACGTCGTCGTGGCCGTCGTGGTGGACGCCGTCATAACAAAAATAAGTCCGAAGACGGAGCGGATCAAAATCCTGTAAATAGCGATGATGCAGTAAAGAGCGCACCTGATAAGGATGGTGTTATAGCGGCACGCGCCGAAGAAAAAAGCGCCGCGCCCCAGAAAAAAGAAGAGAAAAAGAAGTCTTCTAAATCGGCGAAAAAATCTTCTTCAAAAACGAAAAAGAAAACCGCCGAAGCCAAACCTTCTGCTTCAAATGATGACAAAAAGCGCGCGGCACCCGCCCAAGAGACACATGCGAAAGAGTATGAGGTCGTAAATGAAGCGCCAACAGATAAGAAAAAAGGCTGGTGGAATCGTTTGATTGATTAAGTCATATAAGGAAATAGATAAAATTTTATCTATTTTTTACACGCTGTTAACCTCTCATGACTTAACATAATAATATGCATAGGGGATGTTTTTGATTTTAATATTTAAATAATATAGTCCTTAAATCAGGGCTGTATTTTCTGTAGCTTCTCCCTTTGTAATACGCATATTACCTCGACCGGTTTGCAATGCCCCGCAAATCTCACTCGCCGGTCGGCCCTGGGTGTTATGTGTAATTTTCGTCCCTTTGGCCGCCGTGAAGCATCCCTGCTTTCGGCGGTCTTTTCTTTGTTTTGGTCTTTTATACGTGATATGAATAGGGTCAGTTTAATTCATAAGAAAGATAATGATGATTATTCGATTTTTAATCCCTCTATTTTGTATATTTCTTTTATTTGTCACTGTTGCCTTTGCGCAGGATAAAAAAGCGCAAGATGCAAAAGATTTTAAGGCAGAAGAAACACCCATCACAAAATGGATTGATGCAGAAAATAAATTGTTGGAAAGCTTACCAGAAGAAAATCAGAAAATTTTCTTTATCCTAAGAAATAAGCACAGCACAATACGCGCCATTAACATTGTTCACCGTGATATTAAAAATGCGGTAAAAGCATGCGGTAAAGAAAACCCATCGATTAAAATGCAAATGAATACACGTTTGAAAGAATGGGAAAAAGCCGTCTTTCCTATTT
This sequence comes from uncultured Alphaproteobacteria bacterium, assembly GCA_937934135.1. Classification (GTDB taxonomy): domain Bacteria; phylum Pseudomonadota; class Alphaproteobacteria; order Micavibrionales; family Micavibrionaceae. The sequence continues at coordinate 26,676 of CALHAW010000022.1, read as the reverse complement.
TAAACAATGCAGAAAGCTTTTTGAAAAATGAATTAAAAGAACAAAATGCATTCCATGTTAAAGATTACGAATATGCGGTTGCATTAAATGATAAAGCTTATGCATTTTCAGAAAGTAAGATTGAAAAAACGCCTATTACAACTGAAAAATCCTGTCGATCTTTGTTAAAAAGCATGGATGATACTGAAGATAAATTAATCAGCTTATTACAAGATATTTTACTGCCTAAAGAAGTTATTCAAAATCGTGTTGAACGCTCGTCCGTAGATAAGAAATAATCCTTTTTTGTTTTAAGGCTTTCTTACACCATGTAGATGGTAAATCATTATCCCGCCCAGAATAAATGCCCCCGCCTGATGAAGCGCCGCAAGCGCGATAGCGGCCATGGATAGTAAGGTGGCAATCCCCAATCCAACTTGTAAAATGACCATACCAGCAAGCGCAAAGCTTTTGATGCGGTACGCGAAGCTAAGCACCATACATGCCGTTATCATAGCAATCCATCGATGGGTAAATTGAACACTGACAGGGTCAGTAAAGAGAGAGAAGAAAGATTGAATTTCTGGCGGAATCCAATGCGGTCCCATCATTGGCCATGTATTATAAACCAACCCCGCATCTAATCCCGCAACATATGCGCCCCAGATAATCGTGAGCGTGACAAAGGCAAAACTAATCCAGCCATGACGCCTTAAACAAAAAGAAGTACTCCCCGCCTTATGACCGCGTAACTCAAAAGCTTGCCACAGCACATAGCAAAAAATAGCAAAGGCAAGTATCAGATGCGCCGCTAATCTAAAATGACTGACGGAAGGACGATCAACCAGGCCGCTTTGCACCATGTACCACCCCATGACACCCTGCATCCCCCCCAGCATAAGCCCAATAAAAAGCTTTAATTTATACCCATCAGGGATTTTCTTTCTGACCCAAAAATAAATAAAGGGTAGGGTATACACAAGGCCAATGGTACGCCCCCAAAGGCGGTGAAACCATTCCCAGAAGAAAATATTTTTAAATTCGGCCAGTTCCATGCCTGCATTCTTTTTCTGATATTCTGGTGTTTCACGGTATAAATCAAAGACCCGTTGCCACTCTATTTCGTTGAGCGGCGGCAGGGAACCGATTAAGGGGCGCCATTCAACCATGGATAGTCCACTTTCTGTTAGGCGCGTTATTGCACCAATCACAGCCATGGCTAGCACCATAAACGCGGTAAAAAAGAGCCAGTTTGTAATTTGTACGTTCTTATTCATTGGTTGACATTAATCCCTTATTTATCGCATTTATATCGCACAATGAATAAAAATACACATGAAACAGATGTCATTATTATAGGCGCAGGCCCTGTAGGGCTTTTTGCGGTGTTTGAACTAGGTCTGCTGGATATGAAGGCACATTTGGTCGATATTCTTGATAAGCCCGGCGGGCAGTGCGCAGAACTGTACCCTGAAAAGCCAATTTACGATATTCCTGCCTTTCCTGTGATTACAGGTCAAGAGCTGACGGATAATTTAATGGCACAAATTGAACCATTTTCACCAACCTTTCATTTGCAACAAATGGCAGAAAAATTGGAAAAGCTTGATAATGGAAAATGGCAACTAACCACAGATCAAGGCACGGTTTTAATAGCTCCCGTTATTGTGATTGCCGCGGGTGGTGGATCATTTGTACCCAAAAAACCCAATATCCCTAATTTAGAAGATTTTGAAGGGACATCCGTTTTTTACGCGGTACGTCAGATGGATCAATTTAAAGGCAAGAATGTTTTGATTGCGGGGGGCGGTGATTCCGCGCTTGATTGGTGTTTAAACTTACAACCTTTGACACAATCTATGGCGCTTGTGCATCGCCGTGCAGATTTCCGCGCCGCGCCGGATAGTGTGTCCAAAATGATGGGACTGGTGAGCAACAAAAAAATGGATTTCCATGTTGCTGATATAAAAGAACTATATGGCTTTGATGGACGCCTGAACAGTGTGATGGTACAACCAAAGGGTGAGGAAGCCTATCAAGTGCCATGTGATACATTGCTTGCATTTTATGGCCTGACTATGAAGCTGGGGCCTATTGCAGATTTTGGCCTAAATTTTGATAAAAATTTAATCCCCGTTGATACAGAAAAATTTGAAACCAGCACTGCGGGAATTTTCTCTATTGGCGATATCAATACTTATCCAGGGAAATTAAAACTTATTCTTTCAGGTTTTCATGAAGGGGCGTTAATGGCGCAACAAGCCTTCCGTATTGTGTACCCTGATAAGAAACTTCGTTTTCAATATACAACCTCTTCAACATCCTTACAGGAAAAATTGGGTGTTGAGGGGAAGGCGGAATAAGCATGGCGTTTGATATCGTAAATACAGCGCGGCAAGCCTATCGGATCACATGGGCAGAACGTGAATATCTCATGAAGCTGGCGCTCGTACCGCTTATTATTAAATATATTTTTTATGCGATCTCTGTTCATTATGTTGAGCCTCATAATGTCCTGCGTTTATCTCTTATGATGTTGCCTGCTTATTTTGTCGAAGGATGGCTGTTGTCCCATTGGGTGCGCACGTTAATTGTGCCGCATCATCGTTGGCCGTTTCAACCCAGTGGTAATGAAGGAAAGGATTTAAAAGAAATAAAAACACGCGCCCGTGGTATCATGGGCGGCGCGGTGGCTTATGCCCTAATTAATCTTTTGATTGCTGGGTTTTTCTCTTTCTTTATGGCGCAAATTCCATTGGATATGGACCCTTCAGAAGCAGATCCTGCGGTGGCGCTATCAGGTATCATGATGATGGTGCTGACATTCTTTTTATTTCGGTTTGTGTGGCTGTATATTCCACTTGCGGTGAATATAAATTTACGCGTTGTCTTGCATAAATTAATGCCAAAGGGGCTTACGTTTAATCTTATAGGGGTGTGGCTGGTTTGCTTTATGCCGCCTATTTTGGCACTTTATTTATTAGGCGGTATTTTACAAAGCGTTGCCGGTGAAGATCCACTGCCTGTGATGCAGGCACTTATTATGTTTGTGCGTGTGGCGCTGGATACGGTAAAAAATATTTTGGTGACGGCGGGTATGGCTTATGCCTTTATCCAAATTCTGGATATGAAGATTAAGAAATAGCGTCCTTGCGTTTGCACGTATGACGTTAAAAATTACGAAGGAATTTTTTATTACATGAAAATTTACGTCACAGATCCTGATGGAAAAGAACATGCGCTGGACGCACTGGAAGGCTGGCGCGTCATGGAAATTATTAAAGATTATGAACTTCCCTTAAAGGCCGAATGTGGCGGCGCCTGTTGTTGCGCGACCTGTCATGTTTATGTGCATGAAGATTGGGTTGATAAACTTTATGATATACAGGACGAAGAAGAAGATATGCTCGATGAAGCGATGGACGTCAAAGACAATTCCCGCCTATCTTGCCAGATTTTGATGAGTGAAGAATTGGATGGTTTAAAGGTGACTATCGCGCCGGGGACAGAGCCTTAAAATTACCTTCTATGGTGCTGTTGTCCTGTTTTTGTCAGAATACGATTATAAAATGTTCGCGTTCTCTGATCATAGGGATTAAGGTCTAAAGATCTTTTTATGGCTTTTTCAGATTCCTGCAATCGATTTAAAAAGAAGAGAGATTTCCCAAGGGTAAACCATAATACATGGTCATTCGGAAAGTTTTTTACACCTTCTTGTAACATTGGAATTGATTGCTCTTCAGCCGCATTTGCTTTCAGGGCTTTTGATTCTCTCATGTAATCAACAGGACGGGCAATGCGACCAAAATATGTGCTTAGAACTTCTTTAACCATGATGGCACTATACAGAAATTTTTTATTATGTCAATATTTTTTATGGAAAATTATTGTAATGTAAATTCTGCATCTAACATACGGGTTTGTGCCGGACTGATTAGTTCTTTTTTTGCAACATAGACTGAATGCAGGCTACCCTCGATCTCTTTTTGCCAAAAATCAATAAAGCCATAGAGTTTTGGGAATGCGGGCGCAATATCATAACGTTGCCAGATAAATTCTTGTAATAAGTCAGGGTAATCAGGCAGATGATAGTAAATTTGCGCCGTGGTAAGGCGAAAGCCTTCTAATTGAACCTGTAAATCGCTTTGCAGTTCGCTCATGTTCTTATTATAGCATAAAATCCTTTCTAATCATTATCAGAAGCCATTCTTTATTTTTAAAAAGAGTCTTGAAGTTTTTGAAATTAGTGTGATATAACCCTAGCACTCCCATGAGGGGAGTGCTAACACGCTTGATTAAGGTGTTGGTTTAACTTGGTTTTGAATACCCATAGGTCGCTTGTGACCTTGAGGGTCAAATCTAAAAAAGGAGAAAGTAAAATGAAATTTCGTCCATTACATGACAGAGTGCTTTTGCGCCGTATTGAGCAAGAAGCAAAAACAGCTGGTGGAATTATTATTCCTGATACAGCGCAAGAAAAACCAATGGAAGGCGAAGTTGTCGCCGTTGGTACAGGACACGTAAACGACAATGGTGATGTTCGCCCGCTTGACGTTAAAGCAGGTGACAAGGTCATCTTCTCAAAATGGGCTGGTACAGAAGTAATGATCGATGGTGAAGAGCTGATGGTCATGAAAGAATCCGATGTCATCGGAATCGTCGCAGCCTAATCCAAAAATAATCTAATATTAATACCCGTCGCGTGCCTGCACGCCTGAGGCTCTTAAAAATTTGACAAAGGAGAATTTAAAAATGTCAGCTAAAGATGTAAGATTCCACGAAGATGCTCGTGATGAAATGATGAAAGGCGTTGATGTTATTGCCAACGCTGTAAAAGTAACACTTGGACCAAAAGGTCGTAACGTTGTGATCCAAAAATCATTTGGCGCGCCGCGTACAACCAAAGATGGTGTATCTGTGGCCAAAGAAATCGAGCTACAAAACCCACGTCAAAATATTGGCGCGCAACTTATCCGCGAAGTGGCTTCAAAAGCTGTGGAACATGCGGGTGACGGAACAACAACCGCAACTGTACTTGCACAGGCGATTGTGCGCGAAGGGATGAAGGCCGTTTCTGCAGGGCGTAACCCAATGGATCTGAAACGTGGTGTTGATGCCGCCGTTGCAAAGGTTGTTGAAGATCTTCAAACACGCGCGAAAAACGTTAAAACCAATGAAGAGATCAAACAGGTTGGAACAATTTCCGCCAATGGCGATGTCGAAGTTGGTGAAATGTTGGCCGAAGCGATGGAAAAAGTAGGCAATGAAGGTGTTATCACTGTTGAAGAAGCAAAATCACTTCACAACGAATTAGAAGTTGTTGAAGGAATGCAATTTGATCGTGGTTACTTATCACCATACTTCATCACCAACCCAGATAAAATGGTTTGCGAACTTGAAAACCCATATATTCTTTATAACGATGCAAAACTTGGTAATTTACAAGCAATGCTTCCTATCTTAGAAGCGGTTGTCCAATCAGGTCGTCCCTTATTGATCGTTGCCGAAGATGTTGAGGGCGAAGCCCTTGCAACACTTGTGGTGAATAAATTGCGTGGTGGTTTGAAAGTGGCTGCTGTGAAGGCCCCTGGATTTGGTGACCGCCGCAAGGCAATGATCGAAGATATGGCGATCTTGACGGGCGGAACAGTTGTGTCTGAAGAACTCGGCATCAAGATGGAAAATGTTGATATCTCAATGCTCGGTACGGCGAAGAAAGTACAGATCACTAAAGATGAGACAACCATCATTGATGGGGCAGGCGATAATAAAGATATTGACGCCCGCGTTGCACAGATCAAAGCACAAATCGAAGAAACATCTTCTGATTACGATAAAGAAAAACTACAAGAGCGCTTGGCCAAATTGGCTGGTGGTGTTGCTGTTCTTCGTATCGGTGGCGCGACTGAGGTCGAAGTGAAAGAACGCAAAGACCGCGTTGATGATGCCATGCATGCAACACGTGCGGCCGTTGAAGAAGGCGTGATCGCTGGTGGTGGTACGGCGCTTCTTTATGCGTCAAAATCATTGGACGGTATGAAAGTGGATAATGATGACCAACAAGTTGGTATTGATATTATCCGTCGTGCGCTTCAGGCTCCTATTCGTCAAATCGTTGAAAATGCTGGTTCTGAAGGATCAATCATTGTTGGTAAATTGCTTGAACAAAAAGACACCAACCATGGTTTTGATGCGCAGAACGACAATTATGTCGACATGATCAAAATGGGGATTATTGACCCCGTTAAGGTTGTGCGGACTGCGCTTCAAGATGCGGCGTCTGTTGCTGGCCTCATGATTACAACCGAAGCGGTTGTGACTGAATTACCAGAAGAAGATAAAGGCGGCGCAGCAGGCGGAATGCCTGACATGGGCGGTATGGGTGGAATGGGCGGTATGCCCGGCATGATGTAATTTATCTTCGTCTTTTTGCGCCTGACGTCGTTGGATTTCGGCCCGTGTAGGTTTCCTACACTTCCCCTTATCCGCCTAGTCAGATCACAAAAATACTTCGATAAATATATTTTGATCAATATATTATGAACCCATAAGAATTTTAAAAAAGGCCGAGAAATTAATCTCGGCCTTTTTTTGTGGCTTTTTTTAATTTTTGTACGAATATGTGTACATGAATAATTCTATGATAAATGAAAACACAAAAACCCCTGTCTTAATTGATGCACTGCTTGGTAAATTAGAGGATTGCAAAACGGTAATAAGTTGCCTGAATGATGATCAATATGTCATCACAATGCCCTACCAAGCCGCGCCGCATAAAACCCATAGCGCCATCGGGCAGCATATACGCCATGTAATTGAATTTGTGCAAACGCTTTTAAACGCGCAGGATGAAGAAGTTGTTAATTATGATGCGCGCCAACGCGATACAAAAATTGAAACAGATAGAGCCTATGCGGTCGACGTGATTAATATGCTTCAAGAAAGCCTTAATACACTAACCGATCAAGATTTAAACAAGCCAATAAAATCTATGGAAGCCGTCCATGTGCAATATAACATTGAAGCGCAGGCGAGCAGCCTTGGCCGTGAAATACTGTTTGTGATTGCCCACACTGAACATCATTTTGCATTGATTGGCGGGCAATGTGATGCGTTGGGGGTTGTGTTGCCTGATAATTTTGGCAAAGCTATTTCAACCCTACGCCATGAATTAAGCCTTAAGCAGTAAAAGAACCATCAATGTGTACTCTGACTATTCGCCGTCAAAATAATGCTCTCCTTGTGACGATGAACAGGGACGAACAACGCGCCCGCGCTCCAGAAAAAAAACCATTCTTGTGGGAAAGCCCTCAAATTTTTGCGCCCCAAGATACCAAAGCCAATGGCACATGGATTGGCGTTAATCGACAAGGTCATGTTGCGGCGTTGCTTAATGGTTATCAATCCTCAGATAATAATCAGGCGACACAAACACGCGGTAATCTTGTGCCGCTGGTGTTATCTGGGCAAAAAATAGACCCGACGCACTATGCTTCGTTCCATCTGGTTGAAATCATGACAGAACAGATCAAACATTCTCATTGGGACGGTCAAAATTTTGAACAGACCATCTTGCCAAACCAAAAATGGCATTTTTTAACATCCTCCAGTTGGAAGCAAGGGGAAGTGAAGACCGCGCGGCAGAATCAATTTGAAGAATGGATAAAGCACGGCGCTCCTATAAAAGAAAACTTGCCAGACATACATATTGAACAAGAGAGTGAGAGCGCGGCGCATTGCATTTTAATGTCCCGCAATGATGCCTGTACCAAATCTATTACGCAATTTGAGGTGTCGGAGGAACATTTACGATGCCGATATTGGCCCGATCCCCATAAAAGCACCAATTTTGAAGAATATCAGGGGTTGTTCTAAGCTCTTTCTTGCTCAGGTGGTGTACTTATCGATATAATAAAACATGGACTTAAAATCTCTGCCCGAAAAAATAAAACAAAACCCGATTGCTTTGGTAATCGTGACGCTTGTGGTTCTGATTTTTATCTATCTTCTTATTTTGGGTGTGAAAACGTTGTTTAATGGTGCGGATTCAGGCCGCAATATTGAAATATCACAACAAGAAATCAATGATTTTAAGAATAGTGACGTTTCCGACGCACAAAATAAACAGGCCAAAAAGCGAAAAGCCAAGCGCCAAAAGAATATCAGCGAAAGTGAAATTACCGGCGCATGGGATGCGCAACTGGATAATGCACGGGCATTGTTGCAATTAAAAAATGGAACATTCCGCTTAATCTTGGTGGAACGTGATGCGCAAGGTACACGGTTTTATATTAACGGCACCTATACACTTGAAGATGATATCTTAGTGTTTCAACCCAATGCACGATCAAAAGCGCCCAGTGATAAATTTGAATATCGCATTTTAACACGGGCAAAAATGCCCATGATGGTAGGAAAATATAAAGGCAAAATGGTCTGGCAAATTCCACCGGAAGAAGCCGATATTTATGTTCCTAATTATCACGCAATTTTAAACCGTGTTCCTAATAAGATTGCGGTGTGGAGTGCTTTAAAGTAAATAGCTCTTATGCCTGAACTCCCCGAAGTTGAAACCGTGATGCGCGGATTAGAGCCTTTTTTAACAGGTGCAATCATTACAAAAGCGCAAAAAAATCGTCCAAACTTACGCATTCCGTTTCCCGCGACCATTGAACATGATTTAAAAGGGCGCACCATCACCCATCTCCGTCGCCGTGCAAAATATATACTTATTCATTTAAAGGGGGGCGATATTCTGGTTATCCATTTGGGGATGTCAGGCAGTGTCAGCATTATTGAGAAGGGGCAACGCTATAACAGTCAAACGCATGATCATTTCGTTTTGCATTTAAAAAGCGGTGTGCGGGTTGTGTATAATGATCCGCGCCGCTTTGGTATGATTTTTATGATGGCAGAACAGGATTATGCCTCTCATAAATATTTTGTACATTTGGGGCCAGAACCATTGGGCAATGATTTCTCTGCGCCTATCTTGTGCGCACGACTTAAAGGAAAGCAAGCGAGTATTAAGCAAGCCCTTCTTGATCAACGCGTTGTTGTAGGGGTGGGTAATATTTATGCCTGTGAAGCGCTTTATAGGGCGGGCATTTCCCCGATGAAAAAGGCCGGATCTATTAAAGGTGAGAAGGCAGAGCTATTGGTTCAGGCTATTCGTGATGTCCTTAAAAGAGCCATCAAAGCGGGGGGCAGCACTTTGAAAGATTATAAGCATGCCGATGGATCATTAGGGTATTTTCAACACCAATTCACCGTTTATGGGCGTGAGAAAGAAGCCTGTCAGCGTTGCGATTGTGATATTAATAAAACAGGTGGTATAAAGAGAGTCGTACAATCAGGGCGCTCAACATTTTATTGCCCACGAAAACAAAACTAATGCGCAGAAATGACATGATGAAATATTTTATTCTTATAACGCTTATTTTACTCCCCTTTTCAGGCAAAGCGCAGCAGTCCGCCTTTTTCGAAACGCTCTATGATGTGCCTGTGATGGACGGGATTGTCGAAATTCCTGATATGGCATTGACCTTTGATAAACCCAATGGCCGCATTGCCCAAGCAGGGGCGCAAACTGGAAAGCACTCAAATGCCGAAATTCAGGGCTTTTATGCCCAAATACTTCCTCAATTAGGATGGCGTAAGGTCGGTGAGGGGCATTATACCCGCGAAGGGGAGAGCCTCGTGATTTCCTTTGAGCGCGCCAAAACCGTGAAATTCTTACTAAAACCACGATAGATCCGCTAATTCCCTTATTTTGCGATGGTTTGTCTTGACAAAATCAGGCCAGATGCGTAAAACACTGCAAATTACTTTAATTTATTAAACAGAGAAAGAGTTGAAACATGGCAAATCATGCTTCTGCAAAGACAAGAATTAGAAGAAACGCCCGCCGCGCCGTTATTAATGGCGCCCGTCGCAGCCGTATCCGTACTTTTATTAAAAAGATCGAAATGGCGATTGCTTCTGGCGATAAAAAATCAGCGGATGAAGCATTTAAAAATGCCCAACCTGAAATTCAACGCGGTGTTGCGAAAGGCATCATGCACAAAAACACAGCGGCAAGAAAATTGTCCCGTTTGTCGACACGCATTAAAGGAATTTCTGCGTAATTTTATTACAAAATTTTTTGAATTTAAAGCCCGGTTTTGATCGGGCTTTTTTTATGTTTAAAGCCAATTTCAGAAAAAATTCAGTGGAATCAGAGTCAAGAAAAAAAGATTTATTTTTTTAAAAAAAAAATCACTTTTCTCATTGCGCGATTAAAAAAACCTGTTAGTGTCCTTGGAAGTTGTTCACAACAAATGCACAAAATATTCATTATTTTTCATCTGTATTGTGTATAACAGGGGGGAGAAATCCCAAAAAGATCAGAGTTGAACTGATCTTAGATTTTGATTTTTTTTGAAATCGAATAAGGGAACAAAACTTAAATAATCAAGGCGTTCGTTCTTATAATTTAAGTTGTTGTCTTTTTTAAATATTTGTAAGGCTATAAGACTCAAAAACCGTAAAAAGTAATTTTTACGATAGGATTTTTCTGTCTTTTAGCCATGTTTTTTAATTTTTATTTTTTAATGTGGAGAGACAGTTAAATGCCTAAAAGTGAAGTGGAACAAGTGATTGAAACAGGGTCAACCAATGTTGATTATGCGGCAGAGTCACTAAAACCGAGTAAAGAAATTATTGCAACATGGAAAGCGGTTCATAAGGCATTACGCGGAGAATTTGGTGAGGCAGTCTTTAGAAGCTGGCTTAAACCATTAACACTTCAGGCATATTATCACGGTACATTGGAAGTTTCTGTTCCTACCCGTTTTATGAAAGATTGGATTCAAACGCATTATTCAAAACGTATTCTTGAAATGTGCGTTGATAAAGCCAGCGAAATCAAACGTCTTGAAATTGTTGTTGTACAAAGTGCGCCGCTCCAAGAAGATGAAGCGCAAGAAACAAAGAAGGCGAATGAAAATAAAAAATCGTCACCAGATCAATTTGAAATCGCATCACCCCTTGATGAACGCTTTACATTTGATAGCTTCGTTGTGGGTAAGCCAAACGCCCTTGCACATGCCGCGGCGCGGCGCGTTGTTGAAAGCGGTTCTGTTCCATTTAATCCGCTCTTTATATATGGCGGTGTCGGTCTTGGTAAAACCCATCTTATGCACGCAATCGCGTGGATGATTGGTGAACAGGCGCCTGAGAAAAAAGTAATGTACTTAAGCGCTGAAAAATTTATGTATCAATTTGTCAAAGCCCTTCGTTCAAACGAAACAATGGCATTCAAAGATTTTTTCCGCTCGGTTGATGTTCTTATGATTGATGATATTCAATTCATTGCAGGTAAGGAATCTACACAGGAAGAATTTTTCCATACATTTAATGCGCTGGTTGACCAAAATAAACAAATCATCATTTCTGCTGATAAAGCGCCAAGTGACTTAACAGGTATTGAAGAGCGTCTTCGTTCTCGCCTCGCATGGGGCTTGGTTGCGGATATACAGCCATCAACGTATGAACTTCGTTTGGGTATTGTTCAGGCAAAACGTGATCAGATTCAGGCTAAAATCCCAGATTCAGTGCTTGAATTTTTGGCGTTGAAGGTTACATCCAACATTCGTGAGCTTGAAGGCGCGTTGAACCGTATTGTGGCGCATGCTGATGTGTCACGTAATGAAATTACATTGGAAAGCACACAGGAAGTTCTGCAAGACCTTCTTCGCTCTAATGATCGCCGTATCACGATTGATGAAATCCAACGTAAAGTGGCAGAACATTATAATATCCGCCTTTCTGATATGCATTCCGCTCGTAGAGCGCGTCAGGTCGCACGTCCCCGCCAGGTGGCGATGTATCTTGCAAAACAGTTAACGGCACGCTCTTTGCCTGAAATTGGCCGCAAATTCGGTGGACGTGATCATACAACAGTCATGCATGCGGTGCGTAAAATTGAAGAATTATCGAATGATGACGCCTCTTTTGCCCAAGATGTTGAAATTCTACGTCGTTCTTTGACGGGTTGATCCATTATGCGCGCAGGCGTTAAAATTTAAGTCTCTAAAAAGCAGGGCATATGTCCTGCTTTTTTATATGGGAAAAGCGGTAAAACCCTTTAAAAACGCTTGGTTTGCGTGGCTTCGGTTGTTATATTTTGATTCTCTTTAACGTCTCAGATGAAATTGGAAAAAACCATGAAACTCAGTATTGATCGCTCCGCTCTTCTTCGCTCACTTAATCACGTGCAAAGCGCTGTTGAAAAACGAAATACAATCCCAATTTTATCCAATGTTTTGATGAAGGCCGCAGATGGAATTTTAAGCCTCTCAACCACTGATATGGATATGGAGATTAATGAATCCGTTACCGCGCAAGTCAATGAAGCAGGTGCAACAACCGCGCCTGCGGCCACGTTGTTTGATATTGTCAAAAAACTGGGCGATGATGCGCAAATTGAATTAGAACTGAATGAATCCGGCAATCAAATGACGGTTAAGTCTGGGCGTTCAAACTTCAAGCTTTCTTGCCTGCCTGTGGCGGATTTCCCAGAATTGAGCAAGGGCGACATGCCGACAAACTTTGCCTTACCTGCGAATGATTTACGTGCCTTGATTGACCGTACCCGTTTTGCGATGAGTACTGAAGAAACAAGATATTACCTAAACGGTATTTATATTCACGCGGCGGAAACAGATGGCGTGAAGGTATTGCGCGCTGTGGCAACTGATGGTCATCGTTTGGCACGTTTTGAAATGCCGCTTCCCGAAGGGGCAGAAAATATGCCCGGTGTGATTTTCCCCCGTAAGGCTGTGGCCGAACTGCGTAAGCTGGTTGAAGAAGCCGGGGATTCAATCCAAATTGGCCTTTCTGAAAGCAAGGTCCGCTTAAGCTTTGATCATATTGCACTGACATCTAAATTGATTGATGGAACATTCCCGGATTATCAACGTGTTATTCCGCAGGGCAATGATAAAATTGTTGAAGTGAACCCAAAAACCTTTTCTTCCGCGATTGACCGTGTTTCAACCATTTCTGATGGGAAATCCCGCGCTGTCAAAATCACATTTGAAGGCAATACTATGACCTTATCTGCAAACTCTCCCGAAGCGGGTAGCGCGACAGAAGATTTGGAAGTGCATGGTAACGATAACATGGAAATTGGCTTTAACGCCCGTTACCTCATGGATATTACATCCCAGATTGAAGGCGATAATTGCCGTCTGACATTGGCAGACTCAGCCAGCCCAACAATCATCCAAGATGCAAGTGATATGTCATCTCTTTATGTCTTGATGCCATTGCGTGTTTGATTTGATTGTGTGTCTTATTTAACGCAACTTTCTTTACAAAATTTTCGCTGTTATGAAGCAGGGCGGATGATCGGTCTGCGGACGGGACTGGTTGTCCTTTGTGGCCCTAATGGCGCAGGGAAAACCAATATTCTCGAAGCTATTTCGTTATTAACGCCAGGGCGCGGGCTTCGTAGTGCCAAGGCTCTCGATATGCAGCGCAATAAAAGCCCTCAACCTTGGGGTGTTTCTGCGAAAATCAGCGATCAAACGGGTATTGAAAATAAAATTGCGACAGGCTTAAACCCTCAAAAGGGGCAACGCATTGTGCGGATTAATGGCGCCGATGCAAAAAGCCAGATGGCACTCTCTGACTATTTAACCTGCCTTTGGCTGACACCGCAAATGGATCGTTTATTTCTTGAAGGGGCGTCGGCGCGGCGCCAATTTTTGGACCGTATGATTTTTGCATTTGACCCCAGCCATTCTGGGCGGGTACGCCGCTATGAAAATGCCATGCGGCAACGCTCTAAAATGCTACAAGAAGGTCAGGCAGATCCAGTGTGGCTAACTTCCCTTGAATCGCAAATGGCGGAAACGGGCATTGCCATTTCTGCCGCGCGGCTTGAATTTGTTGTGCGTTTGCAAGACTCTTGCTCTTGCGCAGATCAAGAGGAAGAAAATTACTTCCCAAAATTACGCTTAACCGCAAAAGGCACGATTGAAAATTTACTCAAAAATATGCCTGCTGTTGAAGTGGAGCGAGCCTTTACCTACCAATTAAAACAATCCCGCACACAAGATGCGATTGTTGGCGGCGCGGCAACAGGCTCCCATAAAAGTGATATGGATGTTGTCTATCAATCCAAAAACATGCCTGCATCCCAATGCTCAACGGGGGAGCAAAAGGCGTTATTAATCAGCCTGGTTTTGGCGCATGGCAGGATGATGGCGGCAGATCGCGGCGCACCACCCATTTTATTAATGGATGAAGTTGCCGCCCATTTGGATGCGGCGCGTCGCTATGCTTTGTTTGAACGCCTTCATGCGCTGGGTGGGCAAGTATGGATGACGGGAACAGATCCTGTTTTATTCGAAGGCGCGCAGAATCAAGCGCAGTTTTTTGACGTTGAATCGGCGCAAATTACACCAAAAAATCGGCTTCAAAAAGCAGGGTGAAACTATCTCCAAATTTTTATCTTAAATTATTGATTTTATTGCTGTTTTCTTGTGTAGAAAGCAGCGTTTATTCTGTTCTTTTTACAGGCAAAATGCTAAAAACAATAAGATAAAAATCACCACTTAGAAATACCAAAAAAATGACAGATACAGCACATAAAATGACAGAAGAAGAACGTACCGAAGCCCAAAATGATTATGGCGCAGATTCCATTAAGGTCCTCCGCGGGCTTGAAGCTGTCCGTAAACGCCCCGGTATGTATATTGGTGATACAGATGACGGTACAGGCCTCCATCATATGGTATATGAGGTTGTTGATAACGCGATTGATGAATCTTTGGCTGGGCATTGTGACCGTGTTGATGTGATGTTGAATGCAGACGGCTCTGCAACAATTAAAGATAACGGACGCGGTGTTCCTGTTGATGAACATCCGGAAGAGGGCGTTTCTGCGGCGCAAGTCATCATGACCCAACTTCATGCGGGTGGTAAGTTTGACCAAAATTCTTATAAGGTTTCTGGCGGTTTGCACGGGGTGGGTGTATCGGTCGTCAATGCACTATCTGAATATCTCGATTTAAATATCCGCCGTGATGGTAAAGAATGGACAATGCGCTTTACGCATGGTGATGCTGGCGAAGATCTCAAAGCTATCCGTGATTTAGAACCGGGTGAACGCAACGGAACAGAGGTCACCTTCTTGCCCTCGACGGACACGTTCACGATGATTGAATTTAATTTTGAAACGCTTGAAGATCGCTTGCGTGAACTCGCATTTTTGAACTCTGGCGTAAATATTTACCTAACCGATAATCGCGGGGAAGAACCAAAAGTCTCTCATCTGCATTATGAAGGTGGGATTGAAAGCTTTGTTGAATATCTCAATCGCTCTAAAAAACCGTTAATTAAAGATACGATTGCATTTTCTGAATTTGATGAAGCAAGCGGTACAACCGTTGAAGCGGCAATGGAATGGACGGATGCGTATCATGAAACCATGCTATGCTTTACCAATAATATCCCACAACGCGATGGGGGAACACATTTGGCGGGTTTTCGTTCGGCGCTTACACGGATTATTTCAAAATATGCTGATGAAAAAGGTATTACCAAGAAGGAAAAAATCAAATTAACAGGCGAAGATATGCGCGAAGGGTTGACCTGCGTTCTTTCTGTAAAAGTGCCTGATCCTAAATTCTCATCTCAAACAAAAGACAAACTTGTATCTTCTGAGGTGCGTCCCGTTGTGGAAGCGGCAATGGCCGAAGCCTTCGGATCATGGCTGGAAGAAAACCCTGCTGATGCTAAAATGATTGTTGGTAAAATTGTTGAGGCGGCAACCGCCCGTGAGGCGGCGCGTAAAGCGCGTGATCTTACCCGCCGTAAAGGGGTGATGGATATTTCCAATCTACCCGGAAAGCTTGCAGATTGCCAATCAAAAGACCCTGCAGATTCAGAAATTTTCATTGTTGAGGGAGATTCCGCGGGAGGGTCTGCAAAACAAGCCCGAAGCCGTAAAACACAGGCTATTTTACCGCTGCGTGGTAAAATCTTAAATACTGAACGTGCGCGTTTTGATAAAATGCTTGGTTCTGAACAGGTGGGAACGCTTATTACCGCGCTTGGCACGGGGATTGGGGCAGAAGAATTTTCCCTCGATAAAATCCGTTATCATAAAATTGTTATTATGACGGATGCGGACGTTGATGGATCACACATCCGTACATTGCTGCTTACATTTTTCTTCCGTTACATGCCAAGCGTCATTGACGCGGGCTATCTTTATATTGCTCAACCACCGCTTTATAAGGTGAAACGTGGTAATGGGGGAGAACGTTATTTAAAAGACGACCTTGAAATGGAAGAATTTTTAATTGAATCCGCATTGGGGGATTTAAAACTCCGCGCCGCCAATGGATCAGAACGGGCAGGCAATGATCTGCGTGAACTCCTCACAGAAATCAGCCCCCTTCGTGCGCGTATTGATTCACTAGTGAAGAAAACGGGCAATCAAGATATCATTGAACAAGCGGCGATAATCGGCGCGTTAAACCCTGAATTGGCGGATGAAGAAAAACAAGCAACCGCGATGGTATCACAACTGGCAGAACGTATGAACGCGCTGGCCATGAAGAATGAAAAAACATGGAAAGGTGAATTTAGCGAGGTTGGCGGTTATGTCCTAACCCGCATGGTTCGCGGTGTACAGCAACAACTCCGGATTTCTATTGACCAAATACGCTCCCCTGAAGCACGTAACATTCATAAGGTGCAAGCCATGTTGAATGAAAATTTCAGTGATACGGCGGATATTATTATTGGTGATAAAGTCGTCAAAAAAGTTGATGGCCCTGTCAGTTTCTTTGCAAGTGTTCTTGAGATCGGTAAAAAAGGCCTTCAACTTCAACGCTATAAGGGTCTTGGTGAAATGAACCCTGAACAGCTTTGGGAAACAACGCTTGACCCCGAAGCGCGTATTTTATTGCAAGTTACTGTGAAAGATGCAGAAAAAGCCTCTGAACTTTTCTCAACCTTGATGGGGGATGTGGTTGAACCACGCCGCGAATTTATTCAGGAAAACGCTTTGAGGGCTTCGGTTGATGCTTAATTAAAAAATGAAATATGTTTTTCTTTTTTTCTTAATGTTCTTTTTTTCTCTTCCTGCTTTTGCGCAGAAGAAGAACAGCCTAACGGATGACCAAATCTGCCGCGCCGCTATTGCAACAATCTTTAACAAAAAAGTTGAAACGGTTTCAATCGGTAGACATCAGAAAAATATTTTCTATATCTCTTTTGCGCCGGAAGAAGGTGATAAAACGACACGGTTTAAATGTTATTTGAATGGTAAAGAAATCGTATGGGCAACGGAAACAGGCTCCTACCGTAATACTGATATTGATTCCGTTATTGATTATGAAACAAAAGATAATGTTTTAACAGTGCGTGAAACGCATAAAAATGGGTCTGTCTATCGTCAGGCTTTCGATATAAAAAAACTAATAGCGAAAAAATAATGACATCCTTAACACATATATTATCCGGCATCGTAGGCGATGTTTTTGATAAGTTAGAACTACCAAAAGACCTTGGGACTGTAAAAGTTTCTGACCGCCCAGACCTGGCGCAATTTCAATGTAATGGCGCAATGGCCGCGGCCAAAATCGCCAAGAAAAATCCGCGTGAAATTGCACAAACTATTTGTGATGCGTTATTACAAAATGATATTTTTTCTAAAATAGAAATTGCAGGACCAGGGTTTATTAATTTGAATCTAACGGATGAATTTTTACAGTCTCATTTAAAATCTATGAATACGGATGACCGTTATGGCGTTCCTATATTGGGGGAGGGTCAAATTATTCTTGATTATGGCGGGATGAACGTCGCCAAAGCCATGCATGTCGGGCATTTTCGTCCAAATGTAATTGGTGATTGTTTGCGTTCGCTCCTGCGTTTTGCAGGATATGATGCGCTTGGTGATGTGCATTTGGGGGATTGGGGTTTGCAAATGGGGCAAATCATTAGCGAATTTGAAATACGCCACCCTGATTGGCCATATTTTGATAAGAGCTATAAGGGCAATTACCCACCAGAACCGCTTTTTACATACCAAGAGTTAGAGAAGATTTACCCCGAAGCTTCACAGGCGTGCAAAGACAATAAAGACCGTTTAGAGCAAGCGCGCCAAGCAACCGTAAAGTTGCAAGACGGGCATGCTGGCTATACGGCGCTATGGCAGCATTTCATTGATTTATCGCTAGAAGATATCAAAGACAACCTTGCACCGCTTAATATTGATTATGATATCTGGAAAGGGGAAGCATGCGTCCATCATTTTATCGCAAAGATTGCAGAGGATATGCACGCACGAAATATTTCTGAAATTAGTAATGGGGCGACGATTATTCCTGTTTCTGAACAAGGCGATAAAAAAGAAATGCCGCCGCTTATGTTTTTTAAATCGGATGGCGCCGTGACCTATGGCACGACTGATATAGCGACGATTTATGATCGCATTAAGCTCTATCTTGATTTAAAGAAAATGATTTACGTGGTGGATTACCGCCAAAATTTACATTTTGAACAAGTCTTTCGCGCCGCAACAAAGGCAGGTTATACCACAGATATTGATATGCTTCATATTGGTAATGGTACGGTGAATGGACCAGACGGCAAGCCCTTTAAAACCCGTGAAGGCAAGGCAATGACCTTCCGTGACCTTGTGAACACCGTGATTGCCAAAGCGATGGCGCGCCTTGATGAGGCCGACTTGGCAACAGATATGAGCGATGAAGCCCGTCAAGAAATTGCCCGTAAAGTTGGCGTCGCCGCGCTTAAATATACGGAACTCTCTAACCAACCGCACATGGATTATATTTTTGATATTGATCGTATGACTGCGTTTGAGGGGAAAACAGGGCCTTATTTATTATACCAAGCCGTCCGTATTAAATCCTTGCTCAAAAAAGCCGAAGAAAATAATTTGACTATTGCAGATGATTTTAAAATTGAAGCAAAAGACCGCGCATTGGCGCTCCTTTTATCCGAATTTTCAGATACGGTGAAATTGGCGGTCCGTCAATATTCTCCTCATTTTCTGTGTGAATATGCTTTTAATCTGGCACAAGCTTTTAGCTCCTTTTACGCGGCCTGCCATATCATGTCAGAACAAGATGAGAGCTTACAAGCAAGCCGCCTGAAGCTTTGTGCGATGACGCATGATATTTTAGAAAAAATCTTAAACATCCTCGGTATTCATATTCCAGAGAAAATGTAATTTAAGCGACCTGTTGGTCTTTCGGCTTACGGCCTCGTTTTTGCGGGCGGACGGTGCGTCCTATTTTTTGTTCAATATTATCAAGGAAAATATCACTGCCGCGTGGGCGGCCTGTTTGTAGGTGAATTTGAATATTTCTAAGCTCTTCCATTTCCATTGGACGATCAAGATAATCTTTCCAATTATGAAGCGAGTGAAAAGACCGGAACGGCTTTAAAATTGGATGTTCCATCATCCTTATTCTATATTTGGCACTGCTCCATAAATATTTTTCGGGGCTGTCTGTGATTTTGGCCGTGATGGGGAGTGTTTCAACATGGCGCGCGGCGCGTAAGCTATTTTGTTCATCACAGGCATAAGAAAAAAAGCGGTTTTGAAATAAAGGACCCGTGCGGCTTTGTTCTTCATTAATTGTTTTTGTATAAAGGCGATGAATTTCACCAATAACACGCGATAGGCTCTCTGCTTGTTGCGGGATGACAATCAGGTGAATTTGATTTGGTAAAAGACAATATCCCAAAAGATCAATATTGGAATCTTTGAAATGACTTTCGATCAAAGCAAGATAATGTTGAAAATGCTCTTTTTTAAAAAAGACAGGAGCGCCATTAATGCCGCGTTGCATAATATGGTGCGGAGTATTGGGAATTACGATGCGCGCTTGTCTAGCCATATAGCCATTAAGAGGTGATTTGCCTCAATCGTCAAGTACCCTGTCCCTTTTTAATAAAAAGTTCTTTATCGGATAAGAAGGGTATAATAAAAATAATTTAATCCTGCTCCACCACCTGCAATATCTCTTGCGCAGCCATATAGCTTATTTTCAAATTGATTTTCAATCGTAAGAAAACCAGTATTTGCAAAATCGCCTTGAAATCGCGCACCAGTTAAATCCTGATTGGGCGGCACTGATGCAATATTCTGAATATCATTACTGTCATTAATTAAAAGACATATTTCATTTTTTAACGGACCAATGAGATATGTTAATGCGCTGTTTGACGCAGTACAGGTGCTATCATTACGGCTTAATCCCTTAATGCAATGCCCTTGTCCAAAAAAAACTCTATTGGTAAGAAGTTGGGAATAAATATTTTGATTTTCTTCAAACGTAATACGCCCTCCCTCTGCCTCAAAAATATGACA
Source organism: uncultured Alphaproteobacteria bacterium (assembly GCA_937934135.1). Lineage (GTDB taxonomy): Bacteria > Pseudomonadota > Alphaproteobacteria > Micavibrionales > Micavibrionaceae. The sequence goes on along the minus strand of CALHAW010000022.1, from coordinate 6,293 downwards.
GGAATTATCGGGTGGTGCATTTGTGTTTTCGTACCCTGTGATTACATCATTTTCAAAACTAATCTCATTTTCGCTACATCCATTGCGGCGGACGCGATCCACGGCTTGCTCCACAAGGCGGGCGTAGCTTAAAATTTCTTGCGCGGCAATTTTGGCTTGTTGTTTTGAAAGGTTCCCGGTTCCTTTTTTACTGCTGCTGGTAAAGGTAAAGGCCAGCGCCGCAAATAAAGCCACTCCCGCTAGAATAATGATAAAAACATTCCCAGATTCTTTAAGGTTGTTATTCTGCCGCGTCAATATCGTCTCCCTTACCAGAACGCAGGAGCTTATTACGCAGATTATTACCCGCTTTATTTAATATTTTTTGCACATCAGCGCTTAATTTTTTCTTCATGGCCTGTATTGGCTTTGGCGCTTCTTCTTTTTCTAAATCACCAAACTTAACAGGGGCTTTTATATCTTCTGGTGTCGGTTGCGGTTCTACTGGCGCGTTTAAGGCGCGGATCGCTTCTTGTGCCTCAACGGGGTGCATCTTGGCATGAAGCTCACATAAGGCAATAATGCCGTGATCAATCGGGTCTTCATGGGTAGAGACACCTAAATCATAACCTACTTTTATGGACTCTAATTCCTCTGCGGTTTCCATCGCCACATTGGCTTTTGTTGCTGTCCATTGCTTGTCAAATAACACATCGCGTAATTTCATGATGCTGTCTGCATGTTTGACAAAGGCTTCATCTGGCTCAGGCAACGCCAAATAGCGCGATACCCGCATTGCCTTTGCCATACCAGGGTTAGAATAGAAAATATTACATTGAATAACAGATGACCCGAATGAGATAATTGCTTCCCCTTCTGTCATATCTTTCAAATCATCATAATCTGCCCGTGACCCTGTGGTAATCGATGCTGCTTTTGTATCGCCATAAGAACCCAAACCCCCTTGTGGGTTTTCAAAGGAAGATACTTGGGCAAAATATTCTTTACCAATATGGTTTTCAAAATACTCACGCGTTTGGGTTGGGTCTTGCAATTTACCAAAAACTTTAATGTTACAGTTGGCGGTGATTGATCGCGCTTCTTCTTTCACCCGTTTTTCCATGGCTTGTAAATCCTGTGCAGAAAAACACAGGCAAAAACCAAGAGAACGCGCTTGCGCGGCCATCACGGCCATACCTTGTGCGGTATAATAACCAACCTCGTCAAACACAACCATAAACGGCGTGGCAGAATGGGTGGGTTTATTTTCAATGATAGACTTTGCATCCCCTTCCAATGTTGATCCCAACGTTGATCCCATCATCCCTTTAATAGAGGCCGCAACAATTTTACCAAGGTTAGCGGTTTCATCGCCTGATTTTTCTAACGCAGGAATAAGTGTAATAAGAACACGGCGATTCAAAACAATATCAACCATGTCCACATCCGCGGCGCTTGTATCAAAAATATAACCGTAATCATCCCCAAGCGATTGTAACGCCCGTGTAAATTGCATTGTTAGATAACCATGTTGTTGACGCACCGTTGTCGTATCAATCATCGGTTGATCGGGACCCATCGGTTTTTCTTTTCCTTCATCATCGAAGGCATCATCAACATAACCTGGTAATGTATCAAGATACCCAACAAGGCCTTCTCTAATTTTTTCAGGAAGTGCTTCGTCACGGGAAAGCTGAATAATATAATTTAAATTTAAATAATTCCGAATAGAGTTAACAGATACGGGGAAATCTTGATTGTCCCGTTTCCATGTTAAGGCAGGCATGAGAGAACTCATAAGAGAGACCGCACGCTCTTTCCACATGGCGTTGTCACCTTCTGCCTCAGGCATTAAGGAGACGAGCATTTGCGTTAAATAAGATGCAGAGCCACTGGAGAATGGGTTCATTGTATTGGACGGTGACCGCGCGTCAGAATTACCGGTCATATAATTCAGAACCAGTAAATCATCATCCCGCCCAAAACGCCTAACAAGCGCTGATAAGGAAGACCATAAATCTGTATCGGCCTTACCATCAATATAAACAAAACCGGATCCCCAGCTCATGGCGCTGGTGACAAAAGATTTTAATCCTTCTGTTTTACCAGATCCTGTTGTTCCAAGGTAAAGAATATGTGTCCGCGCGTCGGAATTATTATACCAAATTTGCTGTTTAAAATTAATTTGCTCATTACCCATGAATAAAATACCAGACGGCGTGCCGTCATTACCTGCGCTGGTATTGTTCGTGTCATGATAAGGCGCGCCGACGGGCATTTTCCCTGGAAGGGCGCGATCACGTGTTTTTAACCACCATAAAAAAAGCAACGCCAATATTAAAATAAAGTCTGTGTAATAAACAGCTGTTGGAAAAATAAAGAATAAGCCAATCAACAACATACATGTCGTTAAGGCCGATACGGGTTTTTGCCACCATTCTCCAAAGCGCACATAAAGCGGCCGGATATCGCGGACGATAGCCTTTTTGCCGAAACCATGCTTGAGATTAAGTGCCATCTATTTACAGACCTCTCAAAAACTCATCGGCATCGATAGGCTGCCCTGTGCCACCACCAGATGGTGCGCTGCTTGTTGTGCTGGGTGTTGGGTTACTGTCATTATTGCGCTGGGGCATTAACGTGATTAAGTAATAATAAAGCGCGATAATAATAATCACCAAGAACAGCGCAATAAACCATTTCGAAGCTTCTTTTTTAGGTGTCGTTATCGTTTGGTTACCTCCGCTATTTTGCGAGGTTTTTTTTTGCGTCAGCAGGTCAGAGATAGAAGATAAAATTTCTGCGGCCATATCTCTATCTTTAAAGACGGCAATTTCTTCTGTTGTTTTATCTGATTTTTTTAAAATAAGAGACGTTTTTGTCTTTGTGTTTTTAATTGAAAAAATGGCGCTGCCAATTTCTTCTAAAGACATACGCCAAATAATTGGATCATCCAATTCTGTTAAAGAAAGGACAAGATGACCATCAATCATCGACACATTTTTATGGCCTGTTTGTTTTTGTAAAAATTTCATCATGTTGTTTTTAACTTTTTAATGCCTCGTTTATTATCAGAGTAACTATAATCTAGAGTAGGGATTGGGCGCGCATCAAGCGAGTCCATATAAGTGACAAGACCATCAAACGCATCTTTCACCTTGGGTTTAGGGATCGGGCGTTGCGCTCTCTTTTCTGCACGGAAATGCGAGCTTGAACCAAAAGCTTCGGCAAAACTGGAATTACGGCCTAAACCATTCAGTGCATACCATAAATTACGGTCATACCCCCGAAGCCAGACAAATTGCGCCGGCGCCATCACGCCCCCTTCTTCACGGGCATAAAGCAGCGCGCGCATAATCGCCGTTGTTTCCCACGCATGTTGATTGCATTTCTTAAGCAGCGCATGCGCCATCTCTTTAGTGGCAAGGATTTTACGCGCTCGCTTTACTAACGCAGGATCTTTACCTAACTGCAATCCTTTGTCATGTGACCAGCATAGCGCAAACCGTCCCATTAAATCATCGGCTTCTTCCCTTTTACGGGCCGCCTTTAAACAAAACCCTGCCAGTAATACTTGCTGGTAAGGCTTTAAATTTTTAACGCCGCGCCATCTTTTCCCAAGCTGCCGTGCTAATGCGCTTAATGTTGTTTTTTCATCAAGCGTGCCATCAGGAACAGGTATTTGATTATACGCAATCCATTCTTCTGGCCCTAATGCTTCGGCAAAAACCGGAAGCTTTGCCGGTACTGGTGTTCCAGGAGGGCGCGGTGGCATATCCCCAGGATTAAAATTGACAAAAGGCGCAATAATAGGAAAAGCATTCGCTTGAAATTTAATAAAACTATCAAGGTTATGAACCCTAGTATAATGTGTTCCTGGCCCTTTGGTGTAGGTCCATAAACCAATGGCGGCAATACATAAAATAACAGGCCATTTATACGCCACCAATGCCGCGCCAGTAATCATTGTAAGTAATTTAAAATTCAGCTGCTCCGCAGGCATGTTTCCAATACTGTCAAACCATTGCTGAACATTAACAATCTGACCCGTTGGAAGGGTAACGGTAAAATCACTGGGGGTTAAAACGGTAATAAGCCATATTTCACCATAACGCACCCATCTGAAGAAATTAAGAATTTCGATCGTGTTGGCGCGATATATGAAATATAAGATAACAGCAATAATGACGAGGATAATAATCCACCCCACTATCATTTCCGATGATCCGTCTTTTTCAGCCATAATTTCCTATAAAATAAACTAAGTTATTTTATCATAAAAACGGTGTCGGTTGAAAATAACTTCTCAATAAACTTTTAAGAAATTAATGTGTTAAACCAGCTTCTTATCGAATTGCTCTGCATCGGCGGCTAAGATCATCTCATTATGTGCTTTTCCAGAAGGAATCATCGGGAAACAATTCTCATTCTGGGCGACACACACATCAACAATCGTCACTTTATCCGTGGTCATCATTTCTTGGATTACATCATCTAATTGATCAGGCGTTTCTGCGCGTAAACCAATACCACCATAGGCTTCGGCCAGCTTCACAAAATCAGGCAAGCTATCAGTATAGCTTTCTGAATAACGCTCTCCATGCAAAAGCTCTTGCCATTGGCGTACCATGCCCATCCATTGATTGTTCAAAATAAAGATTTTAACGGGTAAACGGTATTGTACCGCTGTACTCATTTCTTGGATATTCATTAAAATGGAGGCTTCCCCCGCTACATCAATGACCAAACCATCCGGATTGCCTAATTGCGTTCCAATCGCGGCGGGAAGGCCATATCCCATCGTGCCAAGGCCACCAGATGTCATCCAACGGTTGGGCTTGTCAAAGGGAAGAAATTGCGCGGCCCACATTTGGTGCTGTCCCACCTCGGTCGTAATGAAGGTATCCCGCCCAGATTTTTGAATAAAATGATTTAAACGCTCTAACGCATATTGCGGTTTAATAATATTGCCGCTTTGCTTATATTTTAAACATTCTTTTGCGCGCCATTCATCAATCTGTGACCACCATTTATTCAAAGAGTCATAATCCGTTTTATGCCCCTTTTCCTTCCACAAATCATGCATCGCCTTGATGGTTTTGCCTGCATCTCCAATAATGGGAAGATCTACATGGATAATTTTGTTAATGGAACTCGGGTCAATATCAACATGAATTTTTTTAGAATTGGGGGAAAATTTCGCCGTGTCTCCCGTGACGCGGTCATCGAAACGCGCACCAATATTAATCATCACATCACAATCATGCATCGCCCAGTTGGCTTCGTATGTGCCATGCATGCCCAACATCCCAAGCCATTGTTCATCACTCGCCGGGAAGGCGCCTAATCCCATTAATGTACTGGTGATGGGGTATCCCGTCTCTTTGACGAAGGCGGTTAAATCTTTACTGGCCTGCGGGCCGGCATTAATAACGCCGCCGCCTGTATAAAAAATCGGTTTTTTTGCATTGGCAATTAGTTCAACGGCGGCCTCTATCGCTTCCATGCTTGGGTCTGTTTGTGGTTGGTACATATGCGTGACCGCTTGTGACTTGGTAACGTAGGTGCCTTGTGCAAATTGAATATCTTTGGGCAGGTCAATCACAACAGGACCGGGGCGTCCCGTCCCTGCAACATGAAAGGCTTCATGCACAATATTGGGAAGGTCTTTAACATCTTTCACCAAATAATTATGTTTCGTACAGGGGCGCGTAATTCCCGTTGTATCGGCTTCTTGGAAGGCATCATTACCAATCAGAAATGTTGGCACTTGGCCTGTAATACAAACTAGCGGAATGGAATCTAAAAGTGCATCCGTTAATCCCGTAACCGCGTTGGTCGCCCCCGGGCCAGAGGTCACCAATATCACACCTGTTTTACCCGTGGATCGTGCATAACCTTCGGCGGCATGCGCCGCGCCTTGTTCATGACGGCAAAGAACATGCTTAATTGTCTTTTGCTGAAATAGCGCATCATAAATTGGAAGGACCGCGCCCCCCGGATAGCCAAAAATTGTATCGACCCCATGCTCAATCATGGCTTGAATAAGCATTTCTGCACCGGCCATGGCTTCAGGACTATGGGTAGAAGGGGTGGGTTTGTCTGTTTTTGTTTCAACTCTTGTCATGGATATATTCCTATAATGGGTATTTCTGTAATTTTCAATGTTTTCGGTTTGATTTTGGTTAAAAAAAAGCCCCGATTTTAATGTCGGGGCGCTTAACTTTCTGAATTTATGGACAATATCAGATCATTAGCGCTCCGCTCAGAAGCACCACAAGGCTGATCACAACAAGGTTTAAATTCAAATCCAT
>CALHAW010000021.1 GCA_937934135.1 uncultured Alphaproteobacteria bacterium | reverse complement strand
GCCAAATAATTTAACTGCGCGACAATATTCCATCTATCCATTTGTGCTTGGTTGACCTGTTGTGTCCCATGATAAAGACCCGTGGTATCCCCAAGGCCCACCGTATTCGCCGTGGCAAATAAACGGAACGCAGGATGTGGACGGATCACAACATTTTGATCAAGGAGCGTCAGCTTTCCTTCAGCTTCCAATATACGCTGTATCACAAACATCACATCGGGGCGCCCTGCATCATATTCGTCAAAGACGAGTGCGACAGGGTTTTGAATCGCCCATGGCAATAACCCTTCCTGATAGCGGGTGATTTGTTTGCCTTCTTGAAGGACAATCATATCCTTTCCTAGCAGATCAATCCGCGATACATGGCTGTCCATGTTAATTCGCACACATGGCCAGTTCAGGCGCGCGGCGACTTGTTCAATATGGGTAGATTTTCCTGTACCGTGATATCCCTGAATCATCACGCGGCGGTTATGATCAAAGCCAGCCAAAATCGCCATCGTGGTTTCTTTGTCAAATTGGTATGTCTTATCAATCGCGGGAACGTTTTCGTTTGGTTCTTTAAAGGCCGGTACTTGCCAATCCACATCAATGCCGAATGTTTTGCGCGCATCAACCTTCGTATCGGGAATAGTCGTATATTTCCCTTCCTTATTCACCACCTTCGTGATGTCAAAGGAGGCGGAGGTCATTTCGGGATCTTGTTCGGCTTTATTCGGCATAGGTCTATTTCTTCTTATTAAGCTTATTCTGTTTCCATCTGGTCGAACTTTTGGAACGCCAATTTCAATACTGTATAAGACATGTTAACGCTCTTCAACTGCTCTTCTGCGTTGGGGTTGTCTTGGTTTATATCGGGATGGTATTTCTTTGCCAGCTCCTTATACCGCGCCTTGATATCATCCAAATTTACAGGCGGTTCAAGGCCGAAAATGGCCATTGCTTCATGTTCGGCTGTTTGGCTTTCAAAGCTATTGCCACGTTCTTGATATTCTTCCCAGGCACGGCTGGAGCGGTCATCTGTGCCACCTATTCCATGAAATTCCCATGCTTGACGGCGGATATTTTCTTCAGACATTCCTTCGGAATCGGTGCGCCATGTTGGGCGGTCTCCAAACATGCTTTTTAAAATATGCTCTTCTACTTCGCGTTGATTCATCCCGTCAAAGAAATTCCATGCTTTGTTATATTCAGTAATATGATCTTGGCAGAAATGGTAATGATCACTTAAAGAACGGTCTTTAGGCGCACGAAATGTGCCTTCAGACGGACAATACGGCATATCACAGGCATGGCGCGCGCCGCTGGGCTTGACGGGATCGCTAAATTCTGGTGATTTCTCTTTTAAATGTATTTTAGGCATGTCTTTCTATTATAGCGGTGCTAACTTATATAAAACAAGGCTTTCAGGAGGCATTACCCATGAAAATGGAAGAAAAAATTCAACAAAAATTAGAAGACGCTCTTGCTCCCACAACCTTGGTTGTAAAAAATAAAAGCCATCTGCATCAAGGGCATGCGGGAGATGATGGGAGCGGGGAAAGTCACTTTCATCTCGAAATACAATCGCATGCGTTGGCTGGTTTATCCCGCGTGGCCGCGCAACGCCGTATTTTTCAGCTATTAGCCGCAGAAATGAAGCATATCCACGCATTATCTATCAAAGTTCTCTCTTTTTAACAAATCAACAAATACTTGTTTTATGGATTAATAAATCAACAATAAGTTGTTTTATTATTGTATGTCATGTATAACCAGAGTCATTGAAATCATTACAGTTTTTAACAAAAGGGGAAATAATGACTGACTTATCGAAACCACAAGGCATCGAAACAAAAAGCACATTGGTACTTAAAAACATAACTGTGAATGGCCATAGGACGTCTATTCGATTAGAGCCGGAAATGTGGGGTGAACTTAAAAATATTGCAAGGCGTGAGCAGTGCAGTATCCACGATATTTGCTCCCTGATTAATATGCGTAAACATGAAAACACATCTTTAACAGCCGCTATTCGGGTTTTCTTAATGTTGTACTTTAGAGCAGCGGCGACTGAAAATGGTCATGATCGCGCAGGTCACGGTAGCTTTGAACAAATGAAGAAACGCGCCGGTGTTCAAACGGACTGGGGTGATGGCAATGTAAAAAAGAGCCTCGCGGCGAAAGAAATGGATCAGAGGCTGGCGCCGCACCTCATTAATAACAATAACCCAAAAGAAAAACGTGCTGCGCAAAGATAAAGTTTAGGCGAGGGACGGGCAGGTCTGATGACTTGCCATAGAAATAGGAGTAAAGAGGTCTTTTTTTATGCCCCCTTAATGTGAAAGAGGCTTCTTTACATCCTTGTAACCAATGCATGATTTTCTAAAATAACAAAATCAAATAGAGACGGAATAGAGCATAAAGACCACCTATAAATTGGTTTGCCTTAAGCGCTCATTATTAAGAGATGATCTAAATAAAAGGTAATGCGGCGGATTATCCTTCACGGCCAAAGGCGAGGAATTTTTTACGGCGGGATGCCTTTAGCTTATCCTCTGTCCATGGCGTGACTTGCTTTAACCCTGTGGCGATCTGCTTGGCGACGTTGGCAACTGTTTCTTCTTTGCTACGATGGGCGCCACCTACGGGTTCATTCACAATATCGTCAATTAACTTCATGTTGTAAATATCTTGCGCTGTAATTTTTAATGCTTCGGCTGCGTCTGCTGCATGACTTGCACTGCGCCATAAGATAGAGGCACAGCCCTCGGGGGAAATTACTGAATAGATTGAATGTTCTAACATATAAATTTTATCTGCTGCGGCAATCGCAATCGCTCCCCCAGAGCCACCTTCGCCAATCACAACGGAGATTATCGGAACACTTAAATTCAAACAAGTTTCGATTGATTTCGCAATCGCTTCGGCCTGTCCACGCTCTTCCGCGCCCATGCCCGGATATGCGCCTGCGGTATCAACCAATGTAATGACAGGGATTTGGAATCTCTCCGCCAGTTTCATCAGGCGCTGGGCTTTACGATATCCTTCGGGGCGCGCCATACCAAAATTATGCTTTAGGCGGCTTTCTGTATCATGCCCGCGTTCGTGACCCATGATAATACAGGCCTGTCCTTGGAATCGTCCAATACCGCCAAGTAACGCTTGATCATCACCAAAATTACGATCACCCGAAAGGGATGTATAGTCATCAATCATGCCACTGACATAATCCATAAAATGAGGTCTATTTTGGTGGCGGGCAACTTGTACCTTCTGCGCTGGTGTTAACTTCCCATAGGTTTGGTTGAGGAGTTTATCAACCTTTGTTTCCATGCGCGTTATTTCCGCCGCAATATCTACATCTGAATCACTCTCTACTTGACGTAGTTCGGCGATTTTACCCTCTAATTCCAATATTGGTTTTTCAAAATCTAAATTTGACATGCCATAGTTCTAACAAAAAGGGCGGTCCGACACAAGGTCAAGACCGCCCATATTATTATTTAACCTCAACGGATTGAGCCGCGATGGTTTGCTTAAATTATTCCTTATTTACCGCCTTTAGACGCAAGTGGGTGTTTTTCTTCCACTGTGTCTTTCGAATCTTCATTCAGGATATGCGTGTAAATTTGCGTGGTTGCAATATCTGCATGACCCAACATTTTTTGAACAGAACGCAAATCTGCACCCCGTTTCAAAAGGTGCGTTGCAAAAGCGTGACGAAGAATGTGCGGGCTAACGCGGCCTTCTTCTACTTCTGCATCACGGGCAAGGTCTTTCAACAACTGTGCAAAACGCTGGCGTGTCAAATGACCGCTTTCAGATGTTTTAGACGGGAAGAAAGCTTTATCCTGCAAGGCTTTGTTTTCGATACCAATGAATGTCTCACGGACAGCCAAGTAGTTCTTGATTGCTGCTTGTGCTGGCTCTGATAGTGGGATCATGCGCTCACGACCGCCTTTACCTTCAACCATCATAAATTCTTGATTTTCGCTGATTGCCGCCAATGGAAGACCAACAAGCTCAGAAACACGCAGACCAGTTGCGTATAGCATTTCAAGCAAGCAAACAAGACGGGTGCTATCTGCACCACCGCCTTGACCGGCTGTTTTAATAAGTTGTGCGACTTCTTCTTCACTCAACGTTTTTGGCAATGTACGGCCTTGCTTCGGGCTTTCAATCGTTGATGTTGGATCATCTTCACGGGCATTCTCCGAAATCATGTAACGGAAATATTGGCGCATGGCTGAAAGACGGCGGGCGACTGTACGCACTGCGATTTGACCGCTATTTTCACCTTTAACGTGAATTTTATTCGATAAGTCATTCAAGTAATCTTTAAGATCATCTGTTGAGGCGACATTGATTTCAACTTTACGCTCTCTACGTAAATATAAACTCACATCTGCCAAATCACGCCAGTAAGCCTGACGCGTGTTATGTGCTGCACCGCGTTCCGCAGTTAGCATGTCTAGAAAGCTCTCAATGGATGCATGTAGATCCGGTTTGGGCATTTTGGGGCGGCCTGGTCTTGCCATAGTGTTTCTCCTTAAATTTATATTTTAGATATTGATTTTACACAGTGTACAAACTCAACACCTCTTTTTTAGTCTTACTTGTCTTAACCCTACTTTTATTTTTCAGTAAGAGAGAGAGGGATTTATTTATAAGATTGTCCCCATCATTTTTACGAAAAATTAAACTAGCCCTCTTTTATTTACTTTACAAGATCATTTCAAAAGGTTTTTCATAAGTTCGGTCTGATTATTGGAAAATTCGAACAGTTTGTCAAGAAGTTTCTGATAAAAATTTCCTATAGCAGATTGTTTTCCAATGGTTTTTTCGAAGAAAAGGGATATTTTGTCCCTCATGCGGCAGAAATTCATTTATGACAAATTACTTTATTAGAAATTTATCATTTTCCAGAACGATTCGTTTCTCATTTTGGGGTATTTTCATATCAATTATTGCGAAATACCCGAATCCTCCGATTAAAATGGTAAAAACAAATAAAAATAAGATTTTAAAGAATGTCATATCTGTGTTTTAACGAAGGAATGAACACCATGTCAAAAGATATAAAAAAACCGATTATCTTAATTGGGCTGATGGGGGCGGGTAAAACCACCATCGGTAAGGCGCTGGCAACAGCGCAGAATATGACTTTTATTGATGTTGATCACGCCATCGAGCAAGCGGAAGGTCGCTCGATTCCCGATATTTTTACCATCGATGGTGAGCCGTATTTCCGTGATTTGGAAAAACACACAACGATTGAAGCTGTTAAAACGCATAAAAATACAGTGATATCGATTGGCGGGGGCGCTTATATGCATGATGAAACGCGGGATTTTATTAAAAAAAATGCTGTTTCAGTCTTTTTAAATGCTGACTTAAAAACGCTTTTGGCGCGCGTTGGCGATGGCGCAGGGCGCCCCTTATTGCAAAATAACCCCCGTGACACCCTGCAATCCCTCATAAATGCCCGCTATCCTATCTATCAAACCGCAAATATCATCGTTGAAAGTAAAGACGAAACCCTTAGGGAAACCGTGCAAAGGGTTATAGAAGCTCTATACAAGGGTGAGGCACTGTCTTAATATCCCTATCATGAAAACATTACATGTTGATCTTGGCGCACGCGCTTACCCCATTCATATTGGTAAAGGCATCCTCAGCCAAATTGTAGATTTGATTCCGATGAATTTGGAAGAACGCAGACTTTTTATTCTTTATGATAAGAACACTTATCCTTATGCCCAAATCATTGAAGATTCGCTTGCTGGTAAATGCGCTGATACGAAAACACATGGTATTGAAGGCGGAGAGCGCACAAAATCTTATGATGGGTATGAACGCGTCCTTGGCTGGTTGTTGGATCATAAAGTCACGCGCCATGATATACTTATTGCCGTTGGTGGTGGTGTGATTGGTGATCTGGGTGGCTTTGTCGCGGCAACTACTTTGCGCGGGATTCCCTTTGTACAGGTTCCCACCACTTTGCTTGCGCAGGTCGATAGCTCTGTCGGTGGTAAAACAGGCATTAATACACATCAAGGGAAAAATCTTGTGGGTGCGTTTTACCAACCCCAGGCGGTCATTTGTGATATTTGCACCTTAACAACGCTCCCAGAGCGGGAACTGAAAGCTGGCTATGCGGAGATTGTTAAATATGGACTTATTAATGACGAACCGTTTTTTGAATGGCTCGATGAAAATGCAGAAGATGTTATTGCTCTTAATAGGGAGGCGCTGACTTACGCCGTAGAAAAATCTTGCGCGAATAAGGCCGCCATTGTTGCCGATGATGAACATGAGGAAGGGCAACGGGCGCTCTTAAACTTAGGCCACACCTTTGGCCACTCGCTTGAAGCCGCGGCAGGGTATGAAGGCAGTCTTCTTCATGGCGAGGCGATTGCTATTGGTATGGTCATGGCGCATGATTTATCCGCAAGAATGGGGTTATGTTCCCAAGAAGTTCCTTCCCGTGTTGCGGCACACTTTAGAAAACATGATTTAAAGACAAAAATATCCGAAGTGGCTGTCTTGAAAAAATACACTGCCAAAGATTATATTGACCTTATGGCGGGTGATAAAAAAGCAATGGGTGATGGTAAAATTGGCTTTATTTTAACGCGTGGCATTGGCCAATCTTTCCAAACGACAGATGTAAATGAAGATGACCTTCTTTCCATCTTGCACCAATCAATCGAAGCATAAAGGCGGAATTTAAATGGATTTATGGGTTTCTGTTGGTATTATTTTTATTCTGCTTTTGCTGTCAGGGTTCTTTTCTGGTTCTGAAACGGCGTTAACGGCGGCGTCCCGTGCGCGCCTGAACAATTTGGAAAAAGACGGTAATAAACGCGCCGCCATGGTTAATAAAATCCGCAACCGTAAGGATCGTATGATTGGTGCGCTGTTGCTTGGGAATAACATGGTTAATATTCTGGCCTCTGCGTTGGCAACCAGTGTGCTGATTAAATTGGTCGGTGAAGCCGGGGTGGTTTATGCCACGCTTATTATGACAGTGTTGGTTCTTATTTTTGCCGAAGTGCTTCCCAAAACATACGCGCTGACCCATGCGGATAAAATGTCGATGGCGATTGCGCCGATTATTCGCTTTGTTGTCTGGCTGTTTTTTCCTGTTGCGGCGATGGTCAATCAAATTGTCCGTGTAACGCTTAAACTTTTTGGCGCAGACATGGATCAAATCAAAGAAGGGGAGCATATGGAAGTGCTGCGCGGTGTGATTGATTTGCATGAAGGTGCGGATGAAGAAACATCTCAACAACGCGCCATGCTCCGTTCCGTCCTTGATCTTTTTGATGTCGATGTGGAAGAGATCATGACGCATCGTAAAAATGTGTTGATGCTTAACGCTGCAGACCCGATTGAAAAAATTATCGAGGACGCGCTGGAAAGCCCTTACACCCGTATGCCCGTTTACCGCGAAGGCAATGATAATATAATCGGCGTGCTACATGCCAAAGCCTTGATGCGTGAATTAAAATCCCGTGAACGCAGTGGGGAAGCGCTCGAAACGCTCGATATAGAAGAGCTTGTCACAGAACCATGGTTCGTCCCCGAAGCGACCACTCTTTATGATCAGCTACAGGCCTTTAAATCCCGCCGTGAACATTTCGCCGTGGTGGTTGATGAATATGG
>CALHAW010000020.1 GCA_937934135.1 uncultured Alphaproteobacteria bacterium | reverse complement strand
TAAACCCCGCCTGTCCGCGGTAGGTTTTTGTTTTTAGGGTTTTGCGTTTTACGCCTTCATCGGGGGTAAATTCCACCCCTTCCATGTCAAAATGATAGGCAATTTTTTCGAGATTATTGGCAGAAAGTCCTGATTTCCCAGATAGATAGGAGGAAATCATTTGTTTTGAAACGCCAACTCGGTCCGCAAGGCTTGATGCGGTCCAACCAATAAGGCCGCAGGCGGCGCGTATTTGTGACGGGGTAAAAAAACTGGACATTGTCTAACAACACTTGATTATTTATGTTTTGTTAACCATTTATTAACCAAATGGGCGTAAAAAGTCAAGTACTGATTGACAGTTTAATTATATGAAAAAGGAAAGTTATAATGTTTGCCTCAACACAAAACGACCCAAAGCCTGTAAGTACCCTCTCTTTTATGGATGTAAAGGCGCTCTATGATGCGGCTTATCATGAAAAAGCCAAGGCGCAGGTGAATATGGTGCGTTTTAAAACATTAATAGATGAGGCCGTGCAGATGGATGAGGCCTATCGGGCGCAATTACTTGTAACAAAACCTTTTCAATATAAAGACGTGGCATAATTTAAGACTTCCCCCTTAATTTATGGCTTTAACAGCAGGATTGCTTATTCCCCTTAGCAATCCTGCTTTTTTATGGGTGTTTATTGGGTTGGTTGATTTTTCTTTTGCTTGCGCCGTTGAACGGAGGACGGGATATGCAATGCTTCGCGGTATTTAGCCACGGTGCGCCGCGCAATATCGATGCCTTCGGCTTTTAGGATATCAACAATCTTATCATCAGATAAAATCTTTTTTGGATCTTCTTCATCGGTGAGGGTTTGTATACGTGCCTTAATACTTTCAGAAGAGTGTGAAATGCCGGCTTCATTAATAAGCGCCGTGGAAAAGAAATATTTTAATTCAAATAGGCCCCGCGGCGTGCCAATAAATTTATTGGTTGTTACGCGGCTGACGGTGCTTTCATGTACGCCGACGACTTCGGAAATATCTTTCAGAGTGAGGGGTTGCAGAAATTCAATCCCGTAATTAAAAAATGCATCTTGTTGTTCTACCAATTCGGCGGCGACTTTTAAAATAGTTTGTGCGCGTTGATCTAATGATTTTACAAGCCAGTTGGCGGATGCTAATTGATTGTTCAAATATTCTTTATCTTTTTTCTGTGTCGCTGTTTTAACGACATCTTTGTAATATTGATTATTAACTAAAACACGGGGCAGTGTTTCAGTATTGAGTTCCACACGCCACCCACCACCCAAATTTTTAGGAAGCTTTTTCATTAATACATCAGGAATGGCGGTTTGTACCACTAAATGGTCAAAATCCGTGGCTGGTTTAGGGTTGAGAGAACGGATATCTTCAATCATATCTTTTAAATATGTTTCATTCACATCACACAGCTCTGCCAGCTTTTTATGATCATGGTCGGCGAGGAGTTTAAGATTATCAATGAGAATTTTTGTCGGTTGATCCAGCTTTCCTTGTTCGTCTAATTGTAAGGCAAGGCATTCTTCCAAATTAGAAGCAAAAACACCTGTTGGATCAAATTGTTTTAACGTGCCTAATATTTTTTCAATCCGCTCAACAGAGCAGCCAATTTTTTCTGCCAAATCCGCGCTGTCATGGCGCAAATAACCAGAAACATCCAAACGGTCAATTAATAAAAACCCAATCATTTGATCACGCGGATCTTTAAAGCTCATATGGAGTTGTTCGATTAAATGATCGCGCAGTGTTCCTTCTTTGCTCATTGAATTTTCAAATGCATTATCAAGACGGTCAAAGCTGGTATTTCCACCCGCGCCTACATCGGCCATAGTTGATCCTGCATCAAAATCTTCGGTGTCTAATTTTTCAGGCGGAGCCTCATATTCTTCAACCTCTCCATCGGAAGGGTCGCGTTCTTTTTTTTCTAATAAAGGGTTTTGCGCAATTTCCTCTTCCACCAATTCAGCGATTTCGAGGTTATTAAGTTGCAGTAATTTAATAGCCTGCTGTAATTGCGGCGTCATCACAAGAGATTGTGATTGTTTTAAACCTAATTTTTGCGACATATCATTCATAATGACACTCTACCATGAAGTCAGAATTGCGGAAGGGGCTTAACGCGAAAAACTATCCCCCAGATAGACTTTTCGCACATCCTCATGGTCAATAATTTCGTCTGGCGTGCCTTCCATTAAAACATGCCCATCATGTAAAATATAAGCACGGTCAACAATTTCCAGGCAATCACGGACATTATGATCTGTGATCAAAACACCAATATTTTTGGTTTTAAGATATTTAATCAGTGTCCGTATATCGCCCACGGCGATAGGGTCAATTCCTGCAAGGGGTTCATCAAGGAGCATGAATTGCGGACGGCTGGCCAAGGCACGGGCAATTTCCAAACGGCGGCGTTCCCCGCCAGAAAGCGCAGGAGCAGGTGTTTTGCGTAAGTGACTGATCGAAAATTCAGTCAGTAATTCTTCCAATAAACGCTCTTGCTTATCTTTAGACATTTTTTGCGCCTGAAGCACGGCGCGGATATTATCTTCTACATTGAGACCCCGAAAAATAGACGCTTCTTGGGGGAGGTAACCAATGCCAAGCCGCGCGCGGCGATACATAGGTAAATTGGTGATGTCTATTCCATCAAGCAGGACTTGCCCACTATTGGGGGCGACCAATCCGGTGACAATGTAAAAAGAGGTTGTCTTCCCCGCGCCATTAGGGCCGAGGAGGGCGACCGCTTCACCTTGTTGCACATTAATGCTTACATCATGCAAAACGGGGCGCTTGCTATAGCTTTTTGAAATATGTTTTGCAGAAAGACCTTTTTGAACCAGTTCCATTTTATGCCGCCTTTGTCAGCGCTAATTTAACACTAAGCGCAATGAGGAAGCCGCCACATACACGGTCGATCCATTTTGTAAATTTAAGGAATTTCTTTTTGATGGATTGATTGCTCAGCACCAATGCAACAAAGCTAAACCATAAAAATGTCATGAGAACACAAGTGAATCCAAAAAATATTTGGATTATAAATGACGTTTCAACTGTAATAAATTGAGAAAAAATAGAGAGGAAAAAAATCGTCGCTTTGGGGTTTAAAACATTTGTTAAAAATCCTTGCCACAGCGCTCCTTTTTTCGTCATGTCCTTGGCTTTGCCGTCGAGCTTTATTTTTTTATTAAAGCCAGAAGAACGCAAAGATTGAATCCCAATATAAAATAAATAGGCCGCGCCCGCATATTTAATGAATGAAAAAAGGAAAACGGATTTTGCAATAATAGTCGCCAGCCCAATTAATGTGTAACAAACATGCACCATAACGCCCAAAGCAAAGCCTAACGCAGACATAACGCCTATTTTACGTGAATAAAGTAGGCTGTTTTTTACGGCAATGACAAAGTCAGGACCAGGAGAAGCCAGTGCCAGTGAGAAAATTGAAACAAGAAGTAGCCAGTTTAAAAATATTTCCATTATTGCGCTCCTGCTTTACTATTTTTTTCGCTACCAGGGAAGAAGGTCGCCTTAACACGCTTTCCTTTTTCAGGGGCGCCAAACATTTTGCTTAAATTCGTGGTTAAATTTACCTCTGCGCGCGCGCCTTCTAATGTATTGGGGCCGCGTTTTATTTTGACATTGCCTTTTACTTCAGCGGTATTTTTTTGCGCGTTATATATTCCATTATTGCCCGTTAATACTTCATCTGGGGTTGTGATTTTCACATTGCGGGTGGCAGTGGCGTTTTTTAATACCTGTTTGCCTGCGCTGTTTTTTACAAAATTGGCTGTTATTTTTTCGGCGTTTAATTTTTTATCTTTTTGAATAATTTCCGCATTCCCAACTGCCGTTGCAATCAAGGTTTGCGAATTATAGGTTAATTTATCAATCGCCGTGATGGTTTCATTTGGCGTGGTGAGTTGTAAATATTTCCCCGTGACTTCTGCCGCGCCTGTTTCGACTAAATATACGGCCTGCCCGCCTGTCACGATGTTGTCATCGCTTCGCAGTTGCACATTACCGTTTGCGGTTAAGCGCCAAATTTCTGTTTTGCCGTCGGCATTTTCTTTATAATCTGCGACTAACTTATCGGCCAATATGGTGATGTCACCTTGTTTGGCCTCTACATTACCATTGGCGATATATTGTTGGTCTTTTTGCCGCCATTCTAAATTTTGATCTGCGGAAATTTCAATGGGGATGTCTTTTGATGTGCTTTGGGCATGTGCTGCCATTGGCGTCATGAATAAAATAAAGAGAGTCAGTAAAATGTTCATGATGCGTTTTGCGGTACTTCTTTTATTGTGAGTGTTGCGGGACCTTTAAAGATAAGAATACCAGCCTCCATGTTTCCATCAAGCCCTTCGGCGGTAATCACCGCTTTTTCTGAAGTGATTTTAATGTTTTTATCGGAAAAAGCTTGTTTTGTCTTCATATTCAGCCGTAATTCCTGTGCCTGAAGGACATAACCATTATCATGTTTAATTTGAACATTTTGCTCTAAGAATAATTTTCCTTCTTTTTGTTCCAATGTGCCGGCTTGCGCTTGAATATACATGGCACTGCCATTTTCAGTTTGGAAATTGGCGGCAGGGTTGGTTAAATTCACCAAATCAGGATTGGTTTGATTTTGTAACGCTTGATCCGCAATCACTAAAACAGGTTGGTTAAATTCATCTACGGTTTCAAATCGGGGATTGGTCAGCTCCGTTTGCCCGATGATCGTCTGTGAGGTAGGAATAAGGTCTTCTTTAGGGATGGCGACAATTTTATCATCTATTTCTGACCATGTGGCAACAACTGTTATCAAGGCCAAGGCTAGTAAAGGCAGGATATAGCGCATGGCTTTAATAAATTTACTATATCCCAAACCAACCGAACGGGCGCGCCCTTTATTGTCTAAATCACTTAAGCTGTTCTGGCGGGTATTTGCCATAGGTTAAGAAATACCAATTTGTAGGCAGTCTTGCAGGCGGATAATACCGCTTAAATGTTGGTTTTCATCAAGGGCAATTAGGCTGGTGATATATTGATTGGGTGTGCCTGTCATCATGTTTACGGCTTTTGCCGCCAGTTCAGATTGCTCTATGGTCATGGGAGAGGGGGTCATGACTTCTGATACAGGTTTGGATAAAAGGTCAGGCCCCATATGACGTTTTAAATCACCATCTGTGATAATGCCTGTGGGGGTGCGTCCATCATCACTGATGATGACACAGCCCAGATTTTTAGAGGTTAGTAATAAGATCGCCTGATCCATTGTCCCTTCAGAATTTATGATGGGAATATCCTTTAAGGGCTTCATCACTTCGGCCACAGTCATTAGGCGTTTGCCTAATTTTCCACCTGGATGAAAAATACCAAATTGTTCGGGCGTTAATTGCATACGCGCCAACAACGCCACGGCGATTGCATCACCATAGGCCAACGTAATGGTTGTTGATGTTGTGGGTGCTAGGCCGTTTGGGCATGCTTCGGGCATATTGGGCATGAGGAGTAAGATGTCAGAATGTTGTGCCAATGCGCTATCTTGACGGCTGGTCATACCAATAAGCGGAATGCCAAAGCGCTTTGTATATTGGATCAGGTCAGATAGTTCAGGATTTTCCCCTGAATTTGAAATCATCAATACAATATCATCGCGCGTTACCATGCCCAGATCCCCGTGGCTGGCTTCGCCAGGATGAACATAATGGGATGGCGTCCCTGTAGAGGCAAGGGTGGCCACGATTTTCTTGGCGATATGCCCGCTTTTGCCGATTCCTGCGATAATCAGGCGGCCTTTATGGTCGGCCTTCATGGCATGGATTGTATCAATCGCCGCCACAAAATTCTCATCAAGGGAGTCTGCCAGAGCGTGAAGCCCTTCAATCTCTACTTGGATTGTTTTAACAGCGATGTCTAAATCTGCGGGTTGTGTCATTATTTTCTCTTTTGCGCTCATAATCGTTTTTTTAATTGCCGTTTAATGTTGGAAGATATCAAAATCATTCCAGCCCTCTAAATCAAGACGTCCCCGAATTTTCAAAAATTCGAAACAGGCTTGGGCAATCTCTGTACGTCCATTTTCTTTCAGCATATCATCCAATTTTGCTTTTAATTTATGCAGATAAAGCACATCGCTGGCGGCGTAGGAAAGCTGTGCTTGGCTTAATTCTTCTGCGCCCCAGTTGGATGATTGTTGATGCTTATCCATCTTTACACCCAGCAATTCTGCGCATAAATCCTTCAAGCCATGGCGGTCTGTATAGGTACGGCAAAGGCGTGATGCAATTTTGGTACAATAAACGGGGACAGTGTCTACACCTAGATATTCTTTCATTACTGCAACGTCAAAGCGTGCAAAATGAAAAATCTTGGTGACGGAGGGATCAGAGAGCAATTTCTTGAGGTTAGGGGCATCATACTGTCCCCTTTTAAGCTGAACAATGTGCGCCGTCCCATCACCTGCGGAGAGTTGCACGAGGCAAAGACGATCACGTTTTGGGTTTAATCCCAATGTTTCTGTATCAATGGCGACAGAGCCTTCAAATGTTACATTATCGGGCAGGTCATTTTGGTGGAAGGCTATGCTCATGGAATATCGCTCTTTTTCTATCAATTATATGGGTTAAGTTTTAGCCAAGGGCATTGCCCAAGTCAAAATAATTGTTTTACGGATATTTTCAATTCAGGCACTATGGTGGAATGAAAATTCTTATTATTGACCGTGATAAAATCTCCGCCCAAATGGTTGCCACCCGCTTGGAAAGCGAAGGGCATAGCGTAACAAGTGAAGCATCGAAGAGCGAAGCGGCGGAACGCGTGTCAAAGCAACAGTTTGATGCCATATTCTTAGACCCTACACCGATGCGCGATGCACGGGCGCTTACCCTTAATATTAAGCGCAATGCCATTAATGTGCCGTATACGGTCTTAATGACCAGTGAAGAGGATGTAAGTTTTTCAGATGTGATGCGGATGGGATGTAATGATTACCTTCCTAAACCCGTTGATGCGAAGGCTTTGGAAGAAAAAACCCATAATGCGGCGCGTTTGGCCCGTATTTTTGATCAATTAAGTGATATAAGCACTGATTTCCCAAGTATGGGCGGCGTTATTTCAAAATCTGCCTTTTGCCAGCTTTGCCTGACGGCGATGGAACGGGGCGGGCGTTATAATGAATTGGCATTTATTTTGTCTATTTCTATCGAAAATTATGATGATATTAAAAAGATGGATGGGGCATACCATGCGGAATATTCCGTCTCTAAAATGGCACAATATATGGTCAAGTTAAGACGCCAAAGTGATATTATTGGGCAAACGGCCGTCAATGAATATTCTATTTTATTACAGCGCGCGCATGAAAATGATGAAGCTATTAATGCGGCTAAACGGTTTGCTGCTACTTTTGATGAAATTGATGATTTCCTTCCAGATGATGGCACGCCAATATCAATCGCGCTAAACTTGACACATTTGCCGACGGGCGCGGTGTATTTTGAACATACTTTAACAAAATCATAATCAGATCATCTGTGGATTCTTGGTAAATTCATTTATCTGTTTGGGATAAGTGCCGTTACAATAAGGTTAGTTTCAATTCATCATGTTCAATTCCTGTTTGAACATTTTCATTTCGAAAAGACTTTATGAAAAAATCTGTTCTGACATTATTTTTATCGTTCTTTTGCTTGTTTTCTTTAAGCACGGGAATGGCGTTCTTTTGTTTGCAATCTCCTGCTCAAAAAATGACTGATTATTCTTTAACAGCGGAAGCCTTTTTAGATAAATCAGAAGACGCAATGTTGCAAAAATCTGCTGCGTTTTATTTGGTTGAACAAGCAGAAAAATATGCCTTTAAAGCGCGTCGTTTAAACCCGTATCATCAATCTTCAAATATAATGATTGAACGGATTGCGCAAAGAAAAGCAGATTTATTGCGCGGTACAGATACGGCATTTTTACCGCATAAAAAATTGATTCCATAAGGCATGATTTCCGCGCTTGTTTCCGTAGAAAAGCGAAGTTTTTACCTGTTTATTGTGGTGCTGATTGTTGTTTTTACTTTTCTTCTCAGTGACGCTCACCCTTCATTTCTTTCATTAGGTGCAGTTATGATGGGGTTGTTTGGTTTCTTCCGTTTGACTTATTTGTTGGAATATAGACTAATCAATATGCCTGCTTTTTTAAGCCTGCCGTCACGGCTTATTTTTGGTCTCCATCAGGCCGAAGATCAACATAAGAAAAATATTTGGAAATTATTTCAACAAAAGGAAATTTTTCTTTTTATCTTATTGGGTTTTTTTTATGGAGTCTGGTTCCTATATTGTAGTTTTTCGCATGATGCGGGAGAAAACTTACCCCATGAAATAGCAGTGTTTTTTGAAACAGACATGCCTGCATTATTGCCTTTATCTTATCTTAATATGTATGAAGTGATCCGTCATATTTTATATTTTAATCTTTTCGCGTTAATTTTATTTTTGTCTTTAAGTTACGGTGCGGCACTTCCTTATTTTAAGGGGATTTTTTTACTCTTATTCGGTATTTTTATGTTTTTGTTTGGGTGGTTGCTTGTTCAAAGCGATCTGATTTTATCACTCCCGCCTTTCTATACTTTATTGATAGAAGGGATTGGTTTCGGTAAGGCCGAAATTATTTATCAAAGTCAGCCTGATATTTTCCTTTACCCCCTTACAGGACTTTTTAAAAATTATATTGAAGGGGGGCTTGTTGGGCTTTTTTTGCTTTATGCCCTGCATGGTGTGATGGCGGTGTCATTATTAACAATCTTTTTTGATGAGAAATATGCCTGCCAAACACAAAGATTATGGAGTGGGGCAGGTTTATTTTGTCTTGTGCTGCTTCTGGTCACTCATATTACTTTAAGCGCCCCCGCCTTAATAAATGCGTTCCAAGCCTTGGGCTTTGCGCTTATAGGGCTGTGTTGGGGCGCGGCGCAATCTGGCCCGACTCAATCCAATTCCCAGTCAACTTAATTTGGTAATCGAATAATGCTTGACAAACACCTTTAAATAGGATTAATATCCTATATCAATACCCAAAATCCGTCTTATCAAAAGAACCATCATTTGCGTCAATGCAAGCAATGCTGATTGCTGTCATGTATTTGCGCGTTTAATCGCCCTTTATAAGGCGCTCATTATTTATAAAAGGAGAAAATTAATGACAACATTACTACCTAAAGATGCCGATAATAATATTATTCCCGCGCTTCGTTTGCGTGAAAATGGCGCGCATAGCGTTGCGATTAGCGGCACATCCACGCGCAACCTGACGGCCTTTGACCAAGATACTAAAATCATTAGTGTGTATGCCACTGTTCCCGTTTACTTAAATTTTGGAGATGAAACTGTAGGCGCAACGGCAAATGACCATTATTTTCCTGCTGGCGTTTATTATGATATCGCGTTGAGTGGTGGGGCAGGTAAAGGCGCACATCATGATTACCTTGCGGTGATTCGTACAGATGAAGATGGTGTGCTTTATATTTCTGAAAAGGAGTGATCCGCTTTAATGAATATATGCGGTTTATGCCCGTGCCTTTAATGCGGTGGCGATTGTGCCATCATCTAAATAATCCAATTCCCCGCCCATCGGCATACCATGCGCAAGCCGTGAGATCGTGATTTCCGGCTTGCCGATCATATCGGTAATATAATGGGCGGTGGATTGCCCATCGACTGTCGCGCTGAGCGCAAGGATAACTTCGCTGATATTTTGTGCCTGAATATTGGCCATTAAGCTATCAAGGGCAAGGTCTTGTGGCCCTATCCCATCCAATGCGGACAGGACGCCGCCTAAAACATGGTATGTCCCTTTGTATGTTCCTGTCCGTTCAATCGCCCATAAATCGGCGACGGAGGCAATAACACAAAGTTGATTACGGTTGCGTTCTGGGTCGCGGCATACACGGCACATTGCGCCTTCATCAAGGTTTCCGCAGGATTCACATGTTTGAATAATATCGGCCACATAATTTAAATTTTTGGCAAGGGGCAGCATCAGATTTTCTTTATTGGTTAGCATATGTAGCGCAATACGCTTTGCCGAACGCCGTCCCAAACCTGGAAGAGAAGCGAGCTGCCTTATTAAAATATCGAGAGGTCCATCAAGCATGGATCATAGCTTACTGATTATAATGCGCCTTGTCGTCTTTTGGCTTAATATAGGCGAATAAATTCGGGGGTAAATCAATATCGCGCGCAATATTTTGTAGTGATATTTCCGTTGTTAAGCCCGCCGCGTCGATAATATGCCATTTATACAGGGCATAGGGCTCTTTTTGAAAATAAAGCTGCACTTGACCTGCGCCTGGATCATCGCGCGTGGCGATTGTGACGGTTTGGTATTCTTCTTCTTCTATAATCTCTTGCACGGCCACATCACCTGTTAAGTTTATATCCTTACGTAATAAGAAATCCGCTAATGTTTGCCCAATAGGCGCGTTTGTTTGCTCTTTCAGCTCTCCATCGTAAAAATAGATAAAAAGCCCATCAGCCACGATAAAATCGTCCACCTCATTATATTCAAAGCGTAATTTTCCAGGGCGGTTTAAATAAAATGTACCACTAAGGCGTGACCCATTATAGGCCGTTTGAATGAAATCCGCCTTGAGGGTATCCAGCTCACGCAGGTAATTCTCTGCTTTTTCTATGGCCGCGCTTAATTCTTGGTTATTTTGTGCCTGCACTGGTAAGGCAATGGTGATCGCTATACAGCTTATTAACGCACTTATTATAAAATATTTTTTTATCATTTCTATACTCTATCCCGAAACAGGGGCAAAATAATGGCAAATGCATTATTATTTTATGACTGGTTTATTCCTATATTTCTTGTCCGCAACAATATCCGCTGGCCCATGCCCATTGAAAATTATGGCCGCCTAAATGTCCAGTTACATCTATGACTTCTCCAATAAAATAAAGTCCCGCTACTTTTTTTGATTCAAAAGTTTTGTTGTCAATTTCATTGGTGTCAACGCCGCCCAATGTAACTTCGGCCGTTCGATATCCCTCTGATCCGTTTGGTTTTAAATTCCAATTTTGTAAATGCGTGCTAATTTCTTGTAATTTTTTATCAGAGCAATCTGCAATATTTTGATTTTTATCCCCTTCGGTTAAGACGCGGCCAAATAATGTTTCAATAAAACGAGAGGGTAGAAATGCATTTAAAATCTTTGGTAATTTCTTTTTGGGGTTTTGGGATTTTTCTTTTTTAAGAAAGGCAAAAAGATCAATGTCAGGGATTAAATTTACCATCAAACTTTCACCCGCCTTCCAATAAGAAGATATTTGCAAAATAGAAGGACCACTTAAACCACGATGCGTGAACAGTAAATCATCTTTGAAAAATTGTTTGGATTTGTGCGAATCATTACGAATCAAAACCGAATCAATCGACACGCCAGAGAGTGATTTTGTTAAATTTTTTATTTCATCGGTAAAAGTAAGGGGGACCAAGGCGGGTCGTGTTGGTATAATATTAAGGTCAAATTGACGGGCGATTTTATAGCCAAAATCACTCGCCCCCATTTTGGGAATAGAAGGCCCCCCTGTGGCAATAATAACCTTATCAAAGATGTGGTTTTTCTGATCAATCTTAACCGTAAATTGATCCTCTTCTTTGGTAATAGATTGCACCTCTATACCCAGGTGTATTTTTGCCTGTACGCTGTGACATTCATTCAAAAGCATATCAATTATCTCTTGAGATTTACCATCACAAAAAAGCTGTCCCGTTTCTTTTTCAGGTTGTTTTTCGTGATAGGGGATTTTATGCTTTTCAACCATGGAAATAAAGAATGATGCGGGATAGCGGCTTAATGGGCTTTTACAAAAATGTGGATTTGTTGAAATAAAATTTTCTGGACCGCAATATTTATTGGTGAAATTACTGCGCCCACCACCGGAAATTCTAATTTTTTCACCCGCTTTATTTGCATGATCAAAAACATGTACTTCATGTCCTTTTTTACCCGCTTCAGTCGCCGCCATAAGGCCGGCTGCACCCGCGCCAATAATAGAAATTTTTAAGGAAGAATTTTGAGTCATATTTTTTAAATTAATTGTTATTTTTTGTTTATCTCTCTCGGCATCATGCCTGAATTTTTTTTATGATGCGCGGTAAATTTTTTTAAAGAGAGATTGTATTTTTTAAATTATTGAAAATGGGTTTAAATTATTGAAAATTTCGGGTACACTTCTTGAGGTAAGTAATCAATATGTATCAATACTTTGTTAACTAATTCATTTTATTATCGTTCGATAAACATTTCTTAAAATTACATTTCAACCATTAATGGAGATCTATCATGGCTACAGCCAAGAAAAAACCAGCAGCAAAGAAAAAAGCTGATCCTAAGAAAAAGAAGGCAGCCGCTTTAGCGACTGCTGTAACAAAAAAGACCGCAAAAAAGAAAAAACCAGCGGCAAAAAAGAAACCAGCAGCGGCAAAAAAGAAACCAGCAGCGAAGAAAAAAGTAGCGGTTAAAAAGAAGGCAGCTCCTAAGAAAAAAGTAGCAGCCAAGAAAAAGCCAGCAGCGAAAAAGAAGGCAGCTCCTAAGAAAAAAGTAGCAGCCAAGAAAAAGCCAGCAGCGAAAAAGAAGGCAGCTCCTAAGAAAAAAGTAGCAGCTAAGAAAAAGCCAGC
>CALHAW010000019.1 GCA_937934135.1 uncultured Alphaproteobacteria bacterium | reverse complement strand
CTTAGGAGCGAGTAACAACGCCAGAAAGCAAAGATGGAATGGCAAATAATGTTGTAATTGTTGAGTCCCCTGCAAAGGCGAAGACTATTAATAAGTATCTGGGTAAAGATTATGCCGTGATTGCGTCCTATGGTCATGTGCGCGATCTCGTGAACAAGGATGGTTCTGTAGATCCAGAGAATGATTTTGCCATGCGCTGGTTAATTGGTGACCGCGCCAAGAAAAACGTCAATGACATTAAAAAGCTGGTCAAAGCCGCAGATACAGTGTGGTTGGCTACTGACCCCGACCGCGAAGGGGAAGCCATTTCGTGGCATATTAATGAGATTCTGGAAGATGGAAATCTTCTTAAAAATAAAAAAGTCCACCGTGTAGCCTTTAACGAAATCACCAAAAACGCTGTTCAAGAAGCCTTTACCCATGCCCGTACACTTGATCAAGATTTGATTGATGCGTATATGGCGCGCCGTGCGCTGGATTATCTGGTTGGGTTTAATATATCTCCTATTTTATGGCGGAAACTGCCTGGGTCTCGTTCTGCTGGGCGGGTACAATCTGTTGCGCTGCGTCTTATTTGTGAACGTGAAGCGGAAATTGAAGCCTTTAATGCGCAAGAATACTGGTCGCTTGAAACACTGCTTCACAGCAAAGATGGCGCCCCCTTTACCGCCCGCCTGACAACCTTATCAGGGAATAAGCTTGGCAAGCTTGATATTGGATCCGAAGATGAATCCAGTAAGGCCGCCAAGCGGATCAAAGCCAAAGATTTAAAAATCCAAAAGATTGAAAAGAAACAAGCGCACCGCAATCCATACGCACCGTTCATTACTTCTTCCTTACAAATGGAAGGGTCACGTAAGCTCGGCATGTCTGCATCACAAACCATGCGCAATGCCCAAATATTATACGAAGCAGGGCTTATCACCTATATGAGAACTGATGGCACGACGCTCTCTGCCGATGCAGTGGCACAAGCGCGGGCGCTCATCAAAAAAGATTATGGCGATAAATATTTACCCGATGCGCCGCGCCTTTATAAATCCAAAGCCAAAAACGCCCAAGAGGCGCATGAGGCCATCCGCCCCACTGACCTGAGCAAACTGCCCAAATCCATCAATGTTGATTTTGACGCAAAGCGTCTTTATGAGCTAATTTGGAAGCGCACCATGGCATCCCAGATGGAAAATGCGGTGCTGGATCAGGTTGCGATTGATATATCCGATGGCACGGATGACGTTGTTTTGCGCGCCAATGGTTCTGTAATTGCGTTTGACGGTTTCCTCACCCTCTATATCGAGGAAAAAGATGAAGACGAAGACGAAGAAAACATTAATGATAAAGATCGTATCCTGCCGCCGATGAATGAAGGCGACCCCATTAAAACAATGGAAGTACGCGAAAACCAACATTTCACACAGCCACCGCCGCGCTATACCGAAGCATCCCTTGTGAAGCGTATGGAAGAATTAGGCATTGGCCGTCCCTCAACTTATGCGTCCGTGCTTCAAGTGTTACGCGATCGTAATTATGTGGTGATGGATCGTAAACGTTTTGTTCCTGAAGATCGTGGGCGTTTGGTCACCAGCTTCCTTAAGAAGTTTTTTGCACGTTATATGGATTATGATTTCACCGCCAATCTGGAAGAAGAATTGGATGCCATTGCCGCAGGGCATACGCCATTCAAAGAAGCGTTACGTCAATTCTGGATCGACTTTTCAAAAAATGTTGAGGACGTTAAACCGCTCACCATTACCGAAGTGATTGACTATCTGAATGAAGAATTAGGCAAGCATTTCTTCCCTGAACGCAAAGACGGAAAACCGCATCGTGAATGCCCCGCTTGTGAAAAAGGCGAGCTGTCTTTAAAGCTTGGAAAATTCGGTGCATTTATCGGTTGTTCAGATTATCCAGAATGTAAGTTTACACGCCCGCTTGTGTCCCAAGATGGCGATGGAAATGATGGCGCAGATTTAATGAATGAGCCGAAAGAATTAGGAAAATGCCCAGATACAGGCCGAAGCGTATCGTTGCGCCGAGGCCCCTATGGGCCTTATGTTCAGATTGATGCGCCACCCGAAACAAAGGAAGAAGACGCCCTCTATGATGAGAAGGTTGCAGTCTACGAATTAAGATATACGAAACGTGTCGAAACAGCGAAGAAAAAAGGCAAAGATATCCCTGAAAAGAAGATACCAAAGCGCCCCGTAAAAAAACCAAAACGCCAAGGATTGCCCGCTGGCTTAACCGTCGATGAGGTCACTTTAGATAAAGCCTTAGACCTGCTATCCCTCCCCCGAGAGATTGGATTGCATCCTGAATCAGGTAAAATGATCAAGGCCGGTATTGGTCGTTTTGGCCCATTTGTTGTGCATGATGGAAAGTTCGCTTCGATTCCCAAAGACGAAGATGTGATGACTATCGGCATGAACCGTGCAGTGGATCTGATTGCCAAAAAAATGGAACGCGACGCCGCCAAAGAAGCCGCCCGCGCAGCAAAGGGAATAACCAAGAAAACATCAAAAAAAGCAGCCAAAAAATCTACAAAAAAAAGCAGTAAGAAAAGCACAAAGAAATCAGCAAAAAAAACGAGCAAAAAGACATAAAATTTTAGCTTTACCTGCCTCATCTTAGCGCCAGAAAACCCGCTTTTTACAAATTAATACAAAAAAAACCCGCTAATAATGAGCGGGTTTTTATTTTTTTATATAACAGAAAGTTCTTAAAATTTATAACGAAGACCTGTACTAATTGTAAATGCATCAAAGTCACCATCGTGACCTGTCGTTGCACCCAGCGCATTTGCCCGTTCAAATTCAGCTTCCGATGTTGCGAGGTAACGTGCATCACCGAATACTTCAATATTTTTTGCAACTTCGTAGGACGTTCCAACAATGGCCTGCGCCGCAAAAACAGTGTCACTATCCCGTAGGTTAAATTGAACACCGCCGCCATTAAGGTAATTTCCGTTCGCTTCAATATCAGCAACACCAACACCAACACCCAGATAAGGTTTCAAGCCAGTTCCTGTATCATAATCAACAAGGGCATTTACCATATACGTTTGAACTTCAAAATCACCCCCCGCAGGGCCGTTATTTGACGTGTTATTCCCATTAATATTAATTTGATCAATATCATTTTCACGATATGAATACTCAAATTCAAAACGTGGATCTAATGGCCCTTCTAGATCAACGCTGTAGCCAATGGCTGCGGTATAGGCGACATCGGAATCAAGATCTACGTTAATGCCAGCACCAATAGGCCCTGGTTCAGAAGGGGCAGCGTTTACATCCTGTGCAAAACTGTAACCAATCGCTCCAGAAACGTAAAAATTATCTTCTGCTTGTGCAGAAAAGGGAATCATCGCCGCAACAGCGACGCCTGTTAAAAGTATTTTTTTCATGGTTTTCCTCCTTGTATGAAATAGATACCTTATCTATGCGCATGAAGTAGCCTGTTCGTTACAAATAAAAAATTATGAGCTTTTAATCTGGGGTAAGTTCAATAATATTTCTGATACCACTTCACAAAATGGGAAATACCATCTTTCAAGCTGGTGGAGGGTTTGAAGCCGACGGCAGCCTGAAGCGCATCAATATCAGCGTAAGTTTCTTTAACATCACCCAGTTGCATGGGTTTCATTTTGGTGACGGCTTTCTTACCCAGCGCCTTTTCCAAAATACCAATCATATCCAACAACTGTTCAGGTTGATTATTGCCGATATTATAAATCTTGTATGGCGCGCTCCCCGCATCTCCTTGCGGCAAATGACTTATTAAGCGCTCGATCCCCTCGACAATATCATCGATATAGGTGAAATCACGCTTCATATCACCGTGATTAAATACCTCAATCGGATCACCGTTTAAAATTGCTTTCGTGAATTTAAAATATGCCATATCAGGGCGCCCCCACGGGCCATAGACCGTAAAGAACCGCAAGCCAGAACAAGGAATACCATATAAATCCGCATAGGCATGCGCCATTAACTCATTCGATTTTTTGGTCGCGGCATATAAACTAACGGGGTGGTCGACATTATCCGTTTCGCTAAAAGGTATTTTTTTATTCGCGCCATAAACAGATGAAGAGGACGCAAATACCAAATGCTTTACACTATGATGACGGCACCCTTCTAGAATATTAATAAACCCATCCAGATTACTGGTGACATAGCTGCGTGGGTTATCAATAGAATATCTAACCCCTGCCTGCGCCGCCAAATTCACCACAATATCTGGCTTAAATGCCTCAAACATCGCCGCCATTCCGTCATTATCTTCAAGGGAGAGCTTTTGAAATTCAAAGCTATTATGTTTCTTTAATTCGGATAAGCGTGCTTGCTTAAGGTTCACATCATAATAATCATTCATATTATCAATGCCCAGCACTTGATTCCCCGCACTGCAGAGCGCATGCGCAAGATGAAAACCAATAAAGCCTGCCGCTCCTGTAACAAGTATTTTCTGCATTAAAGTCATCCTTCTCTTGAAATCGCTTGGGTAGGCGCGACTCTATCGTTACACTCATCTTATGACATTTCCCCACATAGATGAAGTTTTGAAATTCATCACGACAAGCGACCTTCCCCTGACCAAACGTGATCTTGCCCGTGCCTTTGATATCACTGGCGATAATCGCAAAATATTGAAAGAATATTTAAGAACTTTAGAGGCAGATGGGAAAATTGTAAAAGGCGCAAAACAAGCCTATAGCGTTCCCAATTCATTGGCATCCGTTGTAATGATAGAAATCACAGATATTGACATTGACGGCGATATCTTCGCCAAACCCGTTGAATGGGATGAAACCACACAAGGGCAAACACCGCGTATTGAGTTAAGCTGTAACACCCCGCTCAAACAAGGGCAGAGGGCGCTTGCCCGTTTACGAAAATTTTCTGACACACTGTATGAAGGGAAAATTATTCGGTCTATCGATAAAGAACGTCAGCGCGTGATGGGGCAAATTGCCAAAACGGGTAAGGGTTATATTGTGCGCCCTACGGACAAAAAGGCAAAATATGATTTTGATATTTCTGAAGGAGATATGAACGGCGCAAAAGTTTCCGACCTTGTGATTTGTGATATTTTGCCGTCACGCGGCATTAAAAACCGCAAGGCAAAAGTAATTGAAGTCATTGGCAACCGCGATGATGTCAACGCGATAAGCCTGATTGCCATCCATGAAGCGGGACTGCATGAAAACTTCCTTGAGAAAGTCACAAAAGAAACAAAAGGCTTAAAAGTGCCGCCATTAGGCAAACGTGAAGATTTACGACACACCCCCCTCGTTACCATTGACGGGTCTGATGCGCGGGATTTTGATGATGCGGTTTTTGCAGAAAAAACCGATGATGGTGGGTTTCACCTGATTGTCGCCATTGCCGATGTATCACATTATGTGCGGCCAAATTCTAATCTTGATAAAGAAGCTTATCGCCGCGGAAATTCAACTTACTTCCCTGATCGGGTTGTGCCAATGTTACCAGAGGCATTATCGAATGACCTTTGCTCGCTCCGCCCTAATGAAGACCGTGCCTGTATGGCGTTTCATCTTTGGATTAATGCAAGTGGAGAGTTAATTAAACAAAAAATTATACGTGGCCTGATGCGCTCCAAAGCGCGATTGGTCTATGAACAAGTGCAAGCCGCCAAAGACGGCACCACAGATGATT
The DNA here is from genome assembly GCA_937934135.1 of uncultured Alphaproteobacteria bacterium. GTDB lineage: Bacteria > Pseudomonadota > Alphaproteobacteria > Micavibrionales > Micavibrionaceae. The sequence goes on along the minus strand of CALHAW010000019.1, from coordinate 18,561 downwards.
TAACCGCGCCGCTGATGAAGGATATTATTACCCCCCTTTATGATGCCTATGAAGTGTTAGATAGAGCGCGGCAAAAGCGCGGAGCGCTGGATCTTGATCTTCCCGAACGACAAATTATTATCGAGGATGGCAAAATGACAGGTGTGCGTCAACGTGACCGGCTGGATGCGCATAAGATGATTGAAGAGTTCATGATTCTCGCCAATGTAGCCGCCGCGCAAGCACTGGAGGCCAAAAAAGCCCCATGCGTGTACCGTGTCCATGACCGCCCCAGTGCAGAAAAATTAGATACAGCGCGGGAATTTCTTGAGAGTTTTGGCTTAACATTGCCTAAAACAGGGGTCGCAAAGCCAGCGCAGATTAATCAAATTTTAAAAAAAGCGGGAGAAACAGAATATTCACCCCTTATCTCAACCGTGATCTTGCGCACACAATCACAAGCCATTTACCATCCCGATAATATTGGGCATTTTGGCTTGGCGCTTAGGAAATATGCACATTTCACCTCTCCTATTCGCCGTTATGCGGACTTGCTGGTACATCGTTCGCTCATTCGGGCTTATGGATTGGGAGATGGCGGTTTAAGCGAAGAAGAAGCCGTGACCTTAGAAGAAAGGGCAGAACATATATCAACAACCGAGCGCAACTCCTCCAGCGCCGAACGCAGTGCCACAGACCGCTTTACCGCAGCATGGATGAGTGAACGGATTGGCGCAGAATTTAGCGGCGTGATTAACGGCGTAACGCGCTTTGGCTTATTTGTGACATTGGATGAGAATGGCGCAGATGGCTTAATCCCTATGCGCTCCCTCCCTGATGATTATTACATTCATGATGAAAGACAGCATGCTCTTGTGGGACGCCGTCATAAACGAATTTATCGTTTGGGAGCAAAGCTTCAAGTGCGTCTCAAAGAAGCCGATGGTCTGACGGGATCCAGCGTGTTTGAGCTTGCCAATGATGCCAGCGCCGATATTCCTGGTATTAAATTCAAGAAGGTAAAAACCTACCAAGGCAGCGGAAAAAACCGTAAATTTGATAAGAAACATAAAGGAAAGAAGAAAAAGCCCTTTAAGAAGCGTTAGAAGGCCAGATTTTCTTGACAATCGCCGCAAAACCCTTATTTTGCCCATACAATTTAAAGCTCTAATTCAAATGAAGGCGTAAGAGATGGCTAAAAAAGGTAATGCAGTAAAAGTAAGAATGGAAAGCTCCGCAGGGACGGGCTACCGTTACTATAAGCGTAAGAATGCGAAAACGCAGACTGAAAAGCTTAAAATGATGAAATATGACCCGTGGGCTGTTAATAAAGAAACAGGAAAACGGGGTATGCATGTTCTTTTCGAAGAGAAGAAAATGCCTCCGCATAAAAAGAACTAATCTTTTTACAAAGATCAAAAATAAAAGCGCCTTATACGGCGCTTTTTTTATGCTTAAAATATACAGTAATTTTAATCCATGAATTTACGGGGTTCAGGGATATAATCCTCTGGCTCTAAACGACCAATCTCATGGAAGAAGCACACATCTCTCCCTCCTGCTTTGGCTTGATAAAGCGCATCATCCGCCTCTTTCATCACGGTCAAGGCTTCGGCGCGTGTGCCTTTTTCAACAATCGTCCCCCCAATAGAGACGGTCACAATCAACTCTCCAGTATCAGTCGCACATTTAATAGGGACTTCTGAAAAAGATTTGCGCAAACGTTCTGCAATAATATAGGCCGTGGCACGGCGTACATCAGGCAGCAACACAACAAATTCTTCCCCCCCCATACGCGCAACCATATCAAAACCGCGCAGACCATCTTGGATTCTTTTGGCAAATTCTTTTAAAATTTCATCACCAACGGCATGGCCATGGGTATCATTCACGCTTTTGAAATGGTCAATATCCATCATCAAAATACCGAGCGATTTACGGCTACTGGCATTTTTCTCAAGTAATTTTTCCAAATGAACATCAAAGTAACGGCGGTTATAAAGTCCTGTAAGCGAATCTGTAAGTGCCATTGATAGGCTCACTTCAAAAGACGCACGAAGGCGCTCTTGAAAACGCTTACGGCGGATTTGCGTACGCACCCGCGCCAATAATTCATTGGTATCCACTGGACGTAAAATATAATCATGGGCGCCAATTTCCAAACCATGCGCAATGCGTGACATGTCCTCATCCGCGGCCACCATTAAAATAGGGATAGAGCGCGTGCGATCAGAAGAGCGTAAATGCGAACAAAGGCGTAAACCATCTTCTGATTCCAAATTAAGGCTAATCACCAACAGGTCAAACGGTTGCGCCATAATGCGTTCCATTGCCTGTGTACCGCTTTTTACAACAGTGACGGTATCGTCATCCTGGGCAAGGGTATCAACGAATTTTTCGCTATCATAATCTTGATCTTCAACCACAAGGATATCGGCTTTTTCGACAGGCTCATTCATCACGCTGATATTATTTTCACTAACGCCTAATTGCGTCGCGGTGTTTTCGCGGACCCGCCATTCATCGATAGTCATCTTTAAGCGTACAAGCGAGCGCACCCGCGCCATCAACGCCGTATCATTAAGCGGCTTACTCAAGAAATCATCCGCTCCCGCTTCAAGGCCACGCACGCGGTCTGTGGCATCAGTCAACGCCGTTACCATCACAACCGGAATATGCGCGTATTTGGGATTAGATTTAATGATTTTACACACTTCAAACCCATCCATTCCTGGCATCATCACATCAAGCAAAATAATATCAGGGCTTTCGGATTCAACTTTCTCGAGCGCTTCGGGGCCACTTGTCGCGGTGAGGACGTCGTAATACTCGCTCGCAAGCTTGGCTTCCAGTAACTTCACATTGGGTAGAATATCATCAACAACAAGAACACGGGCCGACATAGTAAAACTCCTTTTTAACTTAAATATTTCTGAACGACATTGAGGAAATCAGTCACAGAAATAGGTTTAGAGATGTAATCCTCACATCCGCCTTCTCTAATTTTTTGTTCATCCCCCTTCATCGCAAACGCCGTCACGGCAATAACAGGGATTGATTTGAGTGTATCATCCTGTTTCAGCTCTTTCGTGATATCAAGACCAGAAACACCCGGCAGTTGAATATCCATCAAGATCAAATCAGGGTGATGTTTATGTGCCATTTCCATGACATCATGCCCATTTCGGGTTTGTAATGTTTGAAAATCATGGGCTTCCAATAAATCCTGAAAAAGCTTCATATTTAATTCGTTATCTTCGACAATGAGGACTGTTTTTGACATGACTTTGGATTCTCTCCTGTAATGGCTTCTAACGCAACCAATTTTTGCGTGACGGAAAAATCATCATAATCAATAAACATATCTGAAATCACACCATTTTCATGAAACACCATTTTCATTTCATAATCCGAAGTCTCTGCCTTATCAAATATAGGGAAAACCGCCATTTGCACTTTCCATGCTTTATTATTTAATAATTCCATGTCTAATTTCTTAGACGGCTCTATTAATGCCATAGGATTAACGGCTTCCCCAATGAAGGTATTAATTTCAATGGGACCTTCATCATCACTACCGTCAAAAACAACCGCGTTAAAGAATTTATTGCCCATCATTGCCTGACGCAACATTTCAACCGTATGCCCCATAGGAAAATAGGAATCTGCAGAAAATTCAAAACTTTCTTCTTCCGGGATTGTATAAGTCGCCTGTATGTTTTGATCATCCAGCGCCGCAATACCCCGATATTCTTCATATATATCTTGGTTACGTTTACGACGAGAGGAAAAGTTAAACTCACTGCCATCCAGCCGCTCATACGTTGAGAAATCAGATGTGATCTGGGTCGCAGGACTATCCGTATATTCATATTTTAATTTAAAGCGATGATCCGTGATATAGCCTTCGCAGGTTTGTTTCCATTCATAGAACATTTGGCCTTTAATATTAACAATCTGTGATCCACTGCGTGTCGCAACCAAATTAATATCATAAAGCGCCTTATGCGGCTGTAATATAGAAGACGTTGTTTCAGTGTCTTCTGTGATTTTAGAACTCGGCAATACCGCCGCGGCGGGCGAAATCCAGAACAACATCAAAAAACCAAGCAGTAAGCGCATAAAGAACCTTTAAATAATGAAGCACTATCATACCGAAAAGCAGTGCCTTTGTGAAACTTTGTGGCACGATCTTACGAAATACTCCCTGTCTTATGGGCAAAGCTTGCCGATTACGGCAATAAATAACCTGCCTTGCAAAATTTACCCACCCCATAAAACAAAACTAAGTCATTGAAATAAAATGATTTTATGGATTGGCATAGCGCTCGCAAGAGGTATATCAGGTTTAAAACGTAATTTGGGAGTTCACGGATGTTAGAACAAGCAGCAAGATTAAAAAATTATGACGACAAAAGTGCCATTCATAGTAAATGGTTACACTTTGCCGATGAAGTTTTTCAAAATTTAGAAAGCAGCCCAATTAAAAATAAAAACACCGATCAAACGGTGAATCTATTAACGCAGGCACATCAGATTATTTCACAATCAGAAGCAAAAATTAAAGAACAAGAAGACCGCATTCAATTATTGCAGCGCTTGGCAACAACGGATGAATTAACAGGTCTTACAAATCGCCGCGGCGTTCTAAATGAATTTGAACGTGAATTAGACCGTGTAAATCGTGATGTATCACAAGGCGGCTTATTCATTATGATTGATCTAGATAATTTCAAAATGATTAATGACACTTATGGTCATGAGGCAGGCGACGCGGCTCTTAAGCTCGTTGGCAAAACATTAAGCACCGACAGCCGCACAATGGATGTTGTTGGCCGTATGGGCGGCGATGAATTTGTGCTTCTTTTTGTCAACACAACACGCAAACGTGCCTTGGCACGGGCGCAATTCCTCATCAAAAAATTAAATAACCTTTCCTTTATTTGGAACAAAAAAGAAATCTTAATCAGAGCGTCCCTTGGCCTAAAAGAATACGGTAAAACAAGCAGCGTTAAGCAAATCTTCGCTGCGGCAGATGCCAATATGTATGCCAACAAAGCAGAGAATAAAAAAATAGAACGTAACACAACACAAGAAATTTCATTTGCCTCCAGCAACAATAAACAAAATGGATTATCCGCCATGGCCGATGCCATGAGTACATAAAGAACAAGTTTACCCCTTTCGTCTGCCGCCCTCCCTAACCGTGAACCCTAAGGCAGACGATTTCGAACCCGGCTCCCCCCTAAGAGCCGGGTTCACTCTTTTTTGAGTGCTACGCTACCATACGCGCAGGCGCGAGGACACGTGACATCGTTAACACCAACAGTTATAATACAACCCAACAAGGGAGATATGCTATGGGGCGCGATTATTGGGAACAGCAGAATAAAGAAGAAGAAAACGACACATCCAAAGTGGTTGATTGTAATGGCGCAGAACTCAATGATGGCGACAGCGTCATACTTATTAAAGATCTGAAAGTCAAAGGCGCAGGGCAAACCTTAAAACGCGGCACACTCATTAAAAGCATCCGCACCAATCTCAATAACCCTGAAGAAATCGACTGCTCTACCAAACAGATTAAAGGATTGGTTTTAAAGACCTGTTTTGTGAAGAAAGGTTGATTACAGACTCTCTAAATCTTTTTTAATTTTTTCAGTTAAGTAATTTATTTCTTTAGGCATTTAAGCGGCCTCATCCGCTTTCACTTTTGCTTTTGGCATATCCAGTTTGATGTGGAGGTCTTTAAGTTGCTCTGACGTGATATCGTTTGGGGCGCTCATCATTTGATCTTCATATTGACCATTCATGACAAAAGCGTAAACCTCACGTAAGTTTGGTTCATTGGCGAGGAGCATAATAATACGATCAATACCAAACGCACAGCCACCATGGGGCGGCGCGCCGAATTTAAAAGCGTTCAACATGCCGCCAAATTTATCTTCCAGCACGTCGCGTTCATAGCCCGCAATCCCGAAAGCTTTTTCCATGATATCGGCCTTGTGGTTTCGGATTGCACCTGAACAAAGCTCAAACCCGTTACACACGGCGTCATATTGCCAAGCATACACTTTTTCAGGGTCTTTGTTTTCCAAATCATCCATTCCGCCTTGCGGCATTGAAAATGGGTTATGGGAGAAATCCACCACACCTGCATCATCGCGTTCATACATGGGGAAATCAATAATCCAGCAAAAACGGAACACACCAGATTCACGCGCCGCAATATGTCCTTCAGGCAGTGCATCACAGATTGCGTCACGGGCGCGCCCTGCAAACTTTGCGGCCTCATTCTCTTTGTTACAGATAAAGAAAATAGCATCGCCTTCTTCAAGGGTGGCAATTTTTTTAAGTTCTTCTGTTGCGGCTTCAGGGATGAATTTTGCAATCGGCCCTGCACCCACAAAACCATCAGGGCCATTTTCAATCTTAATATACCCCAAGCCCGGCGCGCCTTCGCCCTGCGCCCAGCTATTAAGCTTATCAAAGAAGCTACGTGGTTGGTCGGAGACTTTGGGCGCACGAATAGCGCGGACAACGCCGCCTTTTTCGATTGTGCCTTTAAAGGCCTTAAATTCCACATCATCGCGGGCGAACACAGAGGTCACATCGACGATTTCAAGCGGATTACGCAGATCAGGTTTATCAGAGCCATATTTAAGCATGGCGTCTTCATAACGCAAATGCGGCATCCATTCGACCTTATGCGCCGTGCCTGTGAAATCATTAAATTGTTCAAAGATTCCTTCAATCACAGGTTGGACGGTGTTAAACACGTCTTCCTGTGTCACAAAAGACATTTCCATGTCGAGCTGGTAAAATTCTGCCAAGCGATCGGCGCGGCCATCTTCATCACGGAAACAGGGCGCAATTTGGAAATATTTATCAAAGCCAGAGACCATCAAAAGCTGTTTAAATTGTTGGGGAGCTTGCGGCAGGGCGTAGAATTTCCCTGGGTGCAGGCGGGACGGCACAAGGTAGTCACGCGCGCCTTCTGGGCTTGACGCCGTTAAAATTGGTGTTTGAAATTCTTGGAAATCTTGCGCGTGCATACGATCACGGATGGAGCGGATCACGTTATTACGCAGGCGGATATTTTTTTGCATTTTCTCACGACGCAGGTCGAGGTAACGGTATTTCAGGCGGATTTCTTCGCCCGCTCCATCATCCTCAGCAACCTGAAAGGGAATCACATCAGCGGCGCCTTGAACTTGAATATCATCAATATACAGTTCAATATCACCCGTTGGCATAGTTGCGTTTTGTGTTTCACCGGGGCGTTCCCGCACCTTACCTGTCACCGTAATAACGGACTCAACGCGGCATTTTTCTGCCTGCGCCAAAAGCGGCGATCCCTCATCCACGACGCATTGTGTGATGCCGTGCGTATCACGTAAATCAATGAACAAAACACCGCCATGGTCACGTTTACGGTCAATCCAGCCAGAGATTTTAACGGTTTCATCAGCATCTTCTTTACGGAGAGCGGCGCAGCTATGGGTACGGTAGGGGTGCATTTTTTTCGTCTTTACATTAAAAGTTTAAATTTCAGGGTCTTTTATACCGATCTACGCGCTGAGATTAAAGAAAAACTTGGTATATTTACGGCGCTAAGGGTAAAAAGAGGCTGGTTTTCTCTATATAAACCAGAAATAAGAATAATGGAGTGCGCAAACGCATGATGAAACAAACAATATTATCGAATAAATTTCATAGCTTAAGCGAGGAATTGGTGAATTTCCCCGTCAAAAGCAAGCCGCTTTACATACGGTTTCCTGTTGCGACCTTACAGTTGATTTTTGCGCTGTGTCGGGATTTATCAGATTCACAGCTTTCATTGCGAGCGATGAGCCTTGTTTATACAACGCTTATTACGCTGGTACCGCTTTTGGCGCTGTCTTTTTCTGTCTTAAAAGGGTTTGGCGTGCATAACCAGATTGAACCCGCGCTGCTTAATCTTTTGGAAGGGTTGGGCCCATCACAAAGCAGGGATGTTGCAGGGCGGATTGTGTCCTTCGTCAATAATATTGAAGTGGGGGTTTTGGGCGTTGTAGGATTGGGGCTGTTAATTTATATGGTCATTAATTTGATGCAGAAAATCGAAAGCGCCTTTAATAATATTTGGCGGGTTGCAAAAGCGCGTAGCTTTGCCGAGCGGATTGGGGATTATCTCACGGCGCTTCTGGTTGGCCCTTTGCTTATTTTTCTATCTACGGGGATCACGGCAACCTTTCGCCATACGGAAATCATCACACAATTGGAAGGCATCAGCGCCCTTGGGCATGCCTTTGATGCGATCACCATTCTTTTACCGTGGATTGTTTTAGCGATTGGGTTTAGTGCGCTTTATATTTTTATGCCCAATACAAAAGTATCGTTTAAAGCGGCCTTTGTTGGCGGGTTATCCGCGGCGATGATCTGGAAGCTTTTAGGGCTTATTTTTTCTGTTTTTATTGCGCAATCTGCATCACATGTAGCGATTTACGCGGCATTTGCGACGTTGATCACTTTTATGATTTGGATTTATTTATCATGGTCTGTAATCTTGCTTGGCTCTTCCATTGCGTTTTATGTCCAAAATCCGCGCTATATTAAGATTAGCCGCAAGCGGCTTATTCTCTCCCCCCGCCTTTATATGCAAACAGGAATTGGTTGTGTACAAAAAATTGGCGAAGCGCATTACCAGCAAAAAACACTGCCGACTGATGAAACATTAAGCCGTGATTTTAATTTACCTGTCTTGGCCATCCAGAATATTTTAGATGTATTAGAAGCGCAAAAAATTATTATCCGCAGCGCTGACGGGATAAATTCTTATTACCCTGCCCGCCCTTTTGAAAAAACAAAAATGGAAACAGTGTTTGAAGCATTAGAATCCAGCAATGAAAATGGCATGTTATCTGCCCATAAAATAAAATCATCTGCCGTTGTCAAAGATATTTTTGACCAGCTTAATAAAAGCCGCTATGAGGCAGTGGGACAGAAAACCATTTTTAAAACTCTCATCGATATAAAAGCGGATACGCATAAAAGCACCAAACCAAAGAAAATAAAATGATTATAAAAACCCAAGATCAATTAGTAGAAATATGTAATGCGCTTTCCCAAAACCCTTATCTAACAATAGATACAGAGTTTTTACGGGATAAAACATTTTATTCTAAGCTATGTCTTATTCAACTGGCAGGACCAAATGTGGACGCCGTGGCGATTGACCCGATTGAATTTGATCTCAATCTAACGCCATTCCATGATTTAATGGCCAATAAAAATGTTGTGAAGGTTTTTCATGCCGCGCGCCAAGATTTAGAAATTTTTTACCAAATGACCGGGACATTACCTACCCCCCTTTTCGATAGTCAAGTCGCCGCGATGGTCTGCGGATATGGGGATTCAATCGCCTATAATAAATTGGTAACAGATATCACAGGCACGGCGCTCGCAAAAAACGCGCAATTTACGGACTGGTCACGCCGCCCTTTATCTGAAAAACAAATCACCTATGCGTTGGATGATGTGATTTACCTGCGTGATGTGTATGAAGTTTTACAAAAACGTTTAAAAAAACGTGGTAGAGAACATTGGGTTAAGCAGGAAATGGCTATCCTCACCAGCCCTGAAACTTATGATATGCCCATTGATGAAGCATGGAAGCGGGTCAAAATCCGTTCTGACAAGCCGCAAGTTATGGCGATTTTAAAGGCATTGGCGGGATGGCGTGAAGAATTAGCGCGTAAGAAAGACATTCCCCGTGGGCGTATTTTAAAAGACGATGCATTGGCCGACATTGCTGTTTATATGCCCAAAGATGTTGAAGGGTTAATGCGTATTCGTAACGTCCCGAAAGACATTGCCAAAGGGCAAACAGGCAAAACGCTTATAAAATTAGTGAACGCGGCCAAACAATCCCCCAAAGACACATGGCCCGCCATCAAACGCAAGGAACATTTCCCCAAAGAAGCCATACCGACATTAGAAATGTTAAAATTGCTTTTGAAAATCAACGCAAGTGAAGCCGATGTCGCCGCAAAGCTTGTGGCTTGTGTTAGTGAATTAGAAGAAATTGCAACAGAAGATCAGCCTGATAATAAAGTCATGCAGGGCTGGCGTTTTGAAATTTTTGGGGAAGAGGCGATGGCTTTAAAAGAAGGGCGGCTTTTCCTTGGTGTTAAAAAAGGAAAAATTTTTAAACATCATGCGTAAAATATTCCTCCTAAGACATGCGCAAGCGGATTCCGATTTTAATATCAAGGATCATGAACGCCCCTTAACGAATGCGGGAAAGGCACAAGCCTTAACCGTTGGTGTATTTCTAAAAAACCATGAAATCAATCATGTTTTATGTTCCAGCGCCGTGCGCACCCAAGAAACATTAGGCGCGTTAAAAGAAGCGGGAGCGCAATTTGGCGCAATTAATATTATTGATAGGCTTTATAATGCGCATGCGGATACAGTGTTAGAAGAAATTGAATCAACCAAAGGCAATGTCCTTATCATCGCCCATAATCCAGGTATTCATCAATTAGCCTTTCAATTAGCAAAGGGTGATGACGGCGAATTTATTAACCGCCTTGCGATGGGATACCCTCCCGCCAGCCTATCAATTTTTGAAGAAGGTAAAATTATTGATTTAATATCACCCGCATTAACGGAATAGAGATTTTACGCTTTTCAATCATTGCCATTTGATCTGCGTGTTCAACCAGATCACTGACCGCTTCGAAAGAGCGTTCAATACGTGGGACAATATAATTTAACACATCAACACCCACACGTAATTGACGATCATTAAAATGTTTTACCAGTAACGCCGCAATCAAATCTTCATCAGGTTCTCGAATAGCAACCGATGGCGCAGCGCGAAGACGTGACGCCAAATCAGGCAAGGCAAAACTTCGTCTGACGGGTGGTTCTTTAAGGGTTAAAAGGAAGCTACGCTTTTCTTCTTTGAAAATATTATAAAGATGGAACAATCCTTTTTCTCCAACGATATTCCCGATTAAATTATCGCTATCTTCGATAATAACGTGATGTTTCATTTCGGCGATATCGCGGATCATGGTTTCATTAATATCGGCGGCCTTCACACACATTGCCTCTGTACGTTCTGCCCATACAGCGCCTAAATGCGTTTTACCACTGGCGATTGGACCATACAGGACCAAACACGGCGCAGGCCATTCAGGCCAAAGATCCATCCATGCCACCGCGTCTTGGTTATTTCCCGCGACCATAAAATCATCACGGCCCAACGCATTACGATGTCCCAAATCTAATGGTATTTGTTGCTTTAAAATTTCTGTTTGGGCGCTCATTATTTTTTAGCTATTTTCTTTTTTGTGGTTTTTTTCACTTTAGCTTTTGGCTTTGATTTTGGTTTAGAGATCACTTTTTTAACAGGTTTTTTATAAAGCGCACTTTTTTTATATTGATCAATCGCAAAACCAACCAATACACCAACAACCGCCGCAACCGGTACGGCCAACAACATCCCGAGGATACCAAATAAACTTCCCCCCGCCATTAGCGCAAATAAAATCCAAAGCGGGTGCAGACCGACTGAATCCCCCAATAATTTCGGCGATAAGATATTGCCTTCAATTAATTGCCCCACAATAAAAATAACAGCAATCACGCCAACATAATCTAAATCACCTGCCTGAAACCAAGCCACAGCGACACTGACGACCAACCCTAATGTTGATCCCACCAGCGGAATAATAGATAAGAACCCGGCAGTAAGGCCAATCAAGAAACCATAATTTAACCCCGCAACCGTCAAGGCAACCGCATAAATAATCCCAAGCATAACCGCAATGGTAAGTTGCCCACGGATAAAGCCTGCAAGCTTTAGATCAATTTGATGGATCAAGCCTTTAATTATTTTTTCATGTTGGCGTGGAATAAGATCTTCAACCCACTGCGTCATTGTGGGCCATTCTTTCATCATAAAAAAAGCAACCAGCGGCGCCAGAACCAAAATTGTCAACGCCCCTAAAAAAGCTTGTCCTCCTGCGGCAATACCGCCGGCGATGCCGCCCGAAACACTTAATATTTTGGATATATTTTCTTTTAAAAATGTCTTCGCATCTGCGACATAATCCCCACCAATATTGGCCTGTATCCAGTTTTTATAAGGCGCAATTAGCGCAAAAATTTGATCCATATAGCTGGGCAAGGCTGCAATTAAATCTTTGCTTTCTTTGGCAATAATAGGAGCAATAAAAATAATTAACCCTGTTGTTAGAATAAAAAAGATAAGCAAAATTAAAATAGTGCTGGTTGTTCTTTTAATGCCTGTCGTCGTGAATCGCTTCACTAGTGGGTTCAAAAGATAAGCAATTACAATCCCCAAGACAAACGGGGTTAAGACAGATTTAAAAACCCAGATAAATAAAACAAACAGCGCCGTTGCTGCACCCCAAAATGTGATTTGTGTTTTTAATGGAACAGCCATAATTCTTCCTTATCTTCTTTTATTATAATTTTATCGTCTGATGAGTACGAGTTCGTACACACCGCCCGTTGGTGCATTATTTAAACGAATATCTTGTTGAAATAGCGCCGCCCGCAATGAATCAACCGAACCTAAAAAATTAATATTCACCGTTGCGGAACGCGCAGAGAGCGATTTAATTTGAAGCGTATCAACGCCGTTAATGGCTTCAATCGATTTTTTGGCTTCAACCCATTGGCGTGCATTTGAAAATTGCAACTGCGCCAACAACATATTGGCAGAACCAGATAAAGATGGCGCATTACGTTCAGAGGAATCGCCTGCACGCGTTCCAATACCGCCGGGAAATCCCTGTGTTATCGCGGTAGAACGCTCCCATTGTTGATGGAGTGCCTGCGCGGTGGTGGCCACAACGCGGTTATAAAGTTGATCTTTTGCTTCCCCTGGATAGGCGCGCACTGAAATTTTCCTCGAAAGTTCAGGGCCATACGGTTTTGCATTATAAAGTGCCACAGCAATATTCACCGTATTATCAGGCAGTGTTTCAGGGGTTGCAATCAAGACAGCCACATTTTTTGCCTGATAACGGATACGCATTGCATTTACTGTCGCAGGGTCATATCGTAACCCCTGCCCATCACGAATAGCAGAAACATCACTGGCGTTGCCAACGGGTACTGTAATCTTACCGAGGGTTTGTTTAGCGTGCGCCCGTTTCCATGCGTCCCAAAACGGATTAATTTGCCACAAATAATAACGGTCATTAATTTCTAAAAAGGGAAGCACCAATAATTCGATAGCTTGTGGTTGGATGGCTTGGTTATCAAGAGCGGCTGTCTTTGGCGTTTTAAACGTATTCTTCGCATAACGAATATTGTAAGTCCCCTTATAACGGGTCAAAGAAAGCTTTTCATTGGTCACTTCAAAATCCTGAACGAAGCGTTCAATTTTTTCCAAATCAGGAGTTTCAAACTCAACAAGTTCTTCTTTTGATAAAAAGCGTTTTGCGAGTTCTTCATACCCTTTGATTTGTGCCGCCTCAAAAGCTTTTTCACGCGCCATCACGGCATTATCCGCGGTGGCATCAGCTTCGATATTTTCGACAAGATAGGGATCTTCGAAGCTCTCTGCCGAAAGAGTGTCTGTTGTGTCTTGTTCTGTGTTGTCTTTTAGAGCGACTTCTTTTACGGCTTCTTGTTTTATTTCTGGGGTTTCTTGAGCCAAAACAGGATTAATCAAGAGTATTAAGGCAACAAACGAAGAAAAACCTATACGCAGGCGTGCCAAAAACTTATAAATGGTGTCAATTAATGCCATATTTTTATCTAAACTCTTTTTTAGCGCTAGAAGGATGGCTTTTTATAACGCAAAAATGATGAAAGACCAATGACCGAGAACGCTTATAAAGATGCTGGTGTGGATATTGAAGCAGGAAACACCCTTGTTGAACGCATAAAACCCGCCATTAAAGCCACAAACCGAAGCGGCGTCATGTCCGGAATTGGCGGATTTGGAGCGCTTTTTGACCCAAAAGCCGCTGGATATGACGACCCTATCCTTGTTTCCGCGACAGATGGTGTGGGTACAAAGTTAAAAGTTGCGATTGATACAAGCATCCATGACACAGTCGGCATTGATTTAGTCGCCATGTGCGTTAATGATTTAATTGTTCAAGGCGCAGAGCCTCTCTTCTTCCTAGATTACTTTGCCTGCGGTAAATTAGACGTCGATCACGCCGAAGCCGTTGTCAAAGGCATCGCCAAGGGATGTGAGATTTCAGGATGTGGGTTGATTGGTGGTGAAACAGCAGAAATGCCTGGCATGTACAGTGCGGGAGATTATGACCTCGCTGGATTTACTGTCGGCGCGGTAGAGCGCGATAATATTGTGACCGGTGATCACGTACAAGAAGGCGATGTTATCGTTGCGCTCGCCTCAAGCGGTCTTCATTCCAACGGTTATTCTTTAGTCCGTAAAATTGTGGGGAGCGCGCAAGGGTATGATTATACCAGTAACGCCCCCTTTGACAGCGGCAAGACAGTGGGGGAAAGCCTCCTAACGCCCACACGTATCTACGTTAAATCTGTTCTAAATGCCTTAAAAGTTAAAAGTAGCGATGGCAGCCAAGCGATTAAAGCGCTGTCTAATATTACAGGCGGTGGCTTGCTCGAAAATATTCCGCGGACTTTACCTGATGGCATGGGCGCAGTGATTGATACAGCGGCATGGGAATTGCCCGCTATCTTTAAATGGTTAGCAGAAGCCGGTGATTTAAGCGCCAGTGACATGGCGCTTACGTTAAATTGCGGCATTGGCATGGTTGCCGTTTGCGCCGCCGATGATGCAGAAAAAATAATGGAAAATTTATCAGATCAGGGTGAAACTGTCATGAAAATTGGGTATATTCAATCTTGTGATACGGATAAACGCGTCACGCTTATTAATGCTGATAAAAATTGGAAATAATTATGGGAAACAACCAAAAGCCTGATATTACAAAAGAAGAACTGAAAAACGCACAAGATATGTGGGTTAATTTCACTGAATGGTCTAAATATGGAATTATTATTGTCTTTGCCAGTCTAGCAATCCTTGGCGTTGTCCTTTTGTGATTTATTGACCTTTTGATAACCTTTTCACGATAAGATCGTGCATCACGCAATATTCTTTGTGTGGTATACTTCTTTTGGTTGTCATTATATCGGTTCTTTATTTTGCAAAATCTTACGCGTTTTTTACCGTCACACTCCTTTATAAAAGCAGCATTGTTTACAATTTTGCTGGTTGTTTTTCATGCGCCTTCTATTTTGGCACAAACAAAGGCGCCTTCGGTTAATTTAAGCCGTAATCTTATTTTAAGTGATAAATATCAAGAACATTTTTTATCCCCTTACGTCACACGATATTACACAGAAGGAAAAGAATTAGATTTAACAGACATTCTAAACACGCAAGACATTAGGAAAGAAAATTATAATTTTTCAGGTAGTATTTTACCACTCCCCTCAGATGATGCGACTATTTGGCTTAGCTTTGATATCGTTAACCGATCTTCGAAAGCCTTTTGGTATATTGATTTTGGCAATAGCGCCATGGGGCGTTTCGGCCTTTTTAATATGATTGAAAGCTATAGCTTTAATCACACAGATAATGATTTAATTAAAAATAAACTGACTAAAGATAAAACGGTCATGATTGATGTTCCCATTAATCAGAAATCAACAGTGATTTTAAGAATGAAACTGACCCATGGTACGCCCGCCACATTACCATTAAGATTAATTCACGAAGATCACGCTCCCTCTTTTAGAGCCAATCAGGGCTTTTATATTATCTTAGCGCTTCTCATTGGAATGGTTTTCTTTTTTGGTGCCGTTGCCCTATCACGCAGCAATCAAGCGTATTTATTATTCTCTGCTTTTTATATGATGTGGGGTTTTTTACTTTTTATCCAAAATAATTTTATCGTTTTTAACGTTACTCTTTTTGATAAAACATTATTAGCCTCTGACGTTATTCCGCTCACATTACTTATTATCGGTATTCTTGGGCTTTTAACGGCGCGGCTTTTTTGGAACGTGCAAGACAGCACCAAGCTTTCCAAAGCAGTCTTTTGCAGCCTAATTGCATTTAGTATCTTAGGGTTTTTAAGCGCGTATTTCCTTCCATTTAATATCCCTTATTTAAAGACAACCATGCTTTATACGCCAAGCATTTTTCTTTTCACGCTTGTGCCTGTTATTTCTATTATTCAGTCCCAGCAAGGGCGTGAAGAAGCAACGCCGTTCATGTTTGGGTGGTTTATCTGCTTATTTGGTGTGTTTATTTCCGCCTTATCACTCGGTAATTTTATTCAACCCGTATCATCGGGTATTAACGCCGTTTGGTACAGCCTATTGCCCCAAGCGATGTTTTTTATGTTTGCAATTTATATTAAATCCAAAAAAGAAAATACCGAACGCACATATTCCAAAACATTTGAAATTGATGAAACAGAATCTTTAAGCCGCCTGCGCCAATCAAAAGAAAATACCGAACAATCAAGGCTTTTAAAAGTCATCGAACAAGAGCGTAAAGTTTTAGGGGAATTGCGTAAGAGTGAGGCCCGCAGAACAGAACAAATGCGAAAAGCCAAAGAGAACGCCGACGCCGCAAACCGTCAAAAATCTGCTTTTCTTGCCGTTGTAAGTCATGAAATCCGTACCCCAATGACAGGTATTATGGGGATGGTCCGTATGCTTCTTGATAGTAATTTAACAAAAGAACAAAAAGAATATGCGCAAACCATCCAAGATTCCAGCGATGCGATGCTTGCCCTTTTAAATGATATTTTAGATTTTGAAAAAATTGAAGAAGGTAAAATGACCTTTGAAAATATAAGCTTTGATATTAATCGCCTAGTGCAAGGCGTCGTCACGCTTATGAAAGGGCATGCCAAGCAAAAAGATATTAAACTCTTATCCAAAATTGATGATGATTTGCCCCGTTATGTGCGCGGTGACCCCAACCGTTTGCGGCAGGTTTTATTAAATTTAACAGGGAACGCTGTTAAATTTACAAATGAAGGAAGCGTCACACTTTCTGTTCAGTTGGTTAAAGAACGTTCTGAAGAAGGTAATTATGAGATTTACTTTGGCGTTGCCGATAGTGGTATTGGTATCTCAAAAGAAGCACAAAAGAATCTGTTTAAACCGTTCAGCCAAGCCGATAGCAGCATCAGCCGTAAGTTTGGCGGCACAGGTCTGGGTCTTGCCATCAGTAAAGGGGTGGTTGAAGCCATGGGCAGCAGCATTAATATTAACAGTGATGAGGGCAATGGCAGTACGTTTTTCTTTACCCTTAATATGAAGCAAGGACAAAGCAGAGACGCCGTTAATAACGCACAACCCGTTACAGCCAGCGCAAGCGATCAAAAATCATTACGCGTTTTAATTGTTGATGATAATGACATTAACCAAAAGGTCGTTGCAGGGTTTTTAGAAAAAGATAAATATATTCTAGACAAAGCCTATGACGCAGAAACCGCGATCGAAAAAACAAAAGACAATGAATATGATATTATCTTGATGGATATACAGCTCCCTAAAATGAAGGGGGATGAAGCCGCACAGGTCATTCGCCAATCAAATCAAGACATCCCTATTATTGCCCTTACAGGAAATTTAATGGGCAGCGATATTGAAAAATATGAAGCCGCCGGCATGAATGGATATTTAGAAAAACCTATTGATCCCAATAAACTGAAACAAACCCTACAAAGTGCAGGCGGGGGCGTAAAAGAAGACCGTAAAAAACCTGTCATAGAACAAGCCCCTACCGAGGTGATTTTGAATCCTGAAACGCTCAATACATTAAAAGGGCATCTTGGGAGCGATGACATAAAAGAAATGATCCGGGATTTAATGACCAAATCCAATGAAATTATCATGGAGATTCAAACCGCCTTATCAGAGCAAGATAAAGACGCGCTGTATCAACGCGGGCATGAAATGAAAGGGATGGCCGGTAATTTTGGATTAATTGAATTAAGCAAACAAGCCGGTGAAATTGAGACCAAGGCCAAAGCCGATAAAGCGATCTTAGTCCTTACCGCATTAGGCGAATCTTTGCCTGAAATGCAAAAAAGGGCCGAAACGGCCCTTGGTGCTTGGATTAATAAGAACGCAGAATAAGTATAAGTCCGCGTTTGCGCGTTGATTTAACCAACGATTTCTTCTGGTTTAAAGAAATAAGCAATTTCAATGGCGGCATTCTCATCTGAATCTGATCCATGAACAGAATTTTCACCAATGCTTAACGCAAATTCTTTACGAATTGTTCCTGCATCTGCTTCTTCTGGGTTTGTTGCGCCCATAATTTCGCGGTTTTTAAGAACGGCATTTTCGCCTTCAAGCACTTGTATGATCACAGGCTCTGAAATCATAAATTCGACCAATTCACCGAAAAACGGGCGTTCCTTATGAACGGCGTAAAAACCCTCTGCTTGGTCTTTTGTCATGTGAATACGTTTTTGCGCAACAATACGCAGACCGTTTTCTTCAAACTTCGCGTTAATTGCCCCGGTTAAATTACGGCGCGTTGCATCTGGCTTTAATATTGAAAATGTTTGTTGTGTCGGCATT
>CALHAW010000018.1 GCA_937934135.1 uncultured Alphaproteobacteria bacterium | reverse complement strand
CGCTCGCCTGGGGGGCGAGAGGTCGGAGGTTCGAGTCCTCTCATTCCGACCATTTTAAATTTTCTGACACCTAAATGTTGCACCCTTATCAGCGGTGATAACAAAATGAACGAGCATATTAATCAAGGTCTTATAATACCGTGATTATATCATGTTGTTTTTGCACGTTTTTTCTTGACTTAGGGATGTTAAATATAGCATAACAGCGTCGAAACACCCCTGTTGCGCGTTGACGCGTCTGAGGGAAAACAAAAAAATGAGGAAAAACAGATGAAAACATATTCTGCAAAGCCGTCAGAAATTGACAAAAAGTGGTTTATTGTTGATGCAAAAGACGTTGTTCTTGGTCGCTTGGCGACTATTGTGGCGACACGCATTCGCGGTAAACATAAACCAATGTTCACACCGCACATGGATTGTGGTGATAATGTTATCGTGATTAACGCCAAAGACGTGCGTTTGACAGGTAATAAACGCGATGGTGATATTTTTTACTGGCATACAGGTTACCCTGGTGGAATTAAAGAACGTTCAAAAGGCGAAATCCTTGAAGGCCGTTTTCCAGAGCGTGTTGTTCAAAAAGCGGTTGAGCGTATGATCGCCCGTGGCCCTCTTGGTCGTGAAATCATGAGAAATTTGCGTGTTTATCCCGGTGCGGAACACCCCCATGAAGCACAAAATCCAGAAGTTTTGGATGTTGCATCAATGAACCCAAAAAATAAGAGAGATTAATATGACTGAAGCAATTAAAGATTTGAAAGATTTGGGTACAGCGACAGATGCAACCCCTGTAAAGGAATCAGCAAAAGCAGATACCACTGTCACAGATACAAAAGCAGAGAAAAAAGAGCCGAAAATTGACTCCCTTGGCCGTGCTTATGCAACAGGTCGCCGTAAGGAATCTGTGGCACGTGTTTGGATTAAGCCGGGATCTGGTAAGGTGACCGTCAATGGCCGCGCGCAAGATCAATATTTTGGCCGTCAGACACATTTGCTTGTGTTGAACCAGCCATTCTTGATTGTGGATCGTGTGAGCAACTTTGATGTTGTTTGTACGGTGAAAGGCGGCGGCCTTTCTGGTCAGGCTGGTGCGGTTCGTCACGGTATTTCGCGTGCGCTTGAAAATTTTGAGCCAGCACTTCGCCCAGCACTGAAAAAAGCGGGTATGTTAACCCGTGATGCCCGTGTAGTTGAGCGTAAGAAAATCGGTAAGCACAAAGCGCGTCGTACCAAACAGTGGGCGAAAAGATAATTGCTATTATTCTCGCTCGGTCGTCGCTGAATTGCGGCTCGTGTATAAATTATACACGTCGCCTTATTCGCCTAACCGAGAAGGAATACTAAAAATTCTTAACCCTATTAGCACTTTAAGAAATTCTGAAAACCTGCTTATATTAAAGCAGGTTTTTTATTATGTGCTGTAGCGGTTTTACCTGCCTGAAACGACAATCAAGGAGAAGAAATGAAATATTCAAAATTAGGGCGGACAGGTTTAGAGGTTTCGCGTGTGTGTTTGGGGACGATGACATGGGGTGAACAAAACAGTGAAGCTGAAGGCCATGAACAAATGAACTATGCCGTTGAACAGGGCATTAATTTTTTTGATACAGCAGAAATGTATGCCGTGCCACCACAGGAGAGCACCTATGGCAAGACAGAAGAAATCATTGGGACGTGGTTTCAAAAATCAAAAAAGCGCGAAGATATTATTTTAGCAACCAAGGTTGCAGGTGGCGGCCTGCCGTGGGTACGTGATGCAGAGGGCATAACGGGTGATGCGGTGCGTCACGCGATTGATGCATCATTAAAGCGTTTGCAGACGGATTATGTCGATCTTTATCAATTACATTGGCCAAACAGACCGTTTCCACATTTTGGTAGTAACCATGCAGGCATGATTGATTTTACATCAAATGATAGTGCGCGTATTGAAGATAATTTGATGGATATTCATACGGCCATTAATGAAATTGTGAAAGCGGGGAAGGTGCGTCACTTTGGCCTGTCGGATGACAGTGCATGGGGCATCATGAAGTATAATGAATTGGCGAAGGATAATGGTTTTCCACGCGTTCAATCGATTCAAAATGAATATAGCCTGCTTAATCGTTCTGATGATCCGTATTTGGCGGAAGTCTGTGTGCGTGAAGATGTCGCGTATTTGCCGTGGTCACCGCTTGCCATTGGTTTATTGAGTGGTAAATATGCAGGTGGAAAAGTGCCAGAGGGAACGCGATGGGCCGTTGAAGATATGATTGGATCGCGTATGGATCGTTTCCGTGATAATCCGCAAACACATGCCGCAGTAGATGGGTATTTATCTGTGGCACAGAAACATGATCTTGATCCGTGTCAAATGGCGCTTAAATTTATTGATAAGCAAAATTTTGTGACCTCTACCATTATTGGGGCAACCAAAATGGAGCAATTAAAATCAAACATTGATGCGTTTGATATTGAATTATCAAACGAGGTGATGATTGATATTGATGCGGTATATAAACAATTCCCTATACCGTTTTGATATGACTGTACTTTCTTATAAAAATAACTTCCCCAAACTTGACCAAGATGTATGGATTGCGGATAACGCGATTGTTGCAGGTGATGTTGAAATAGGGGCGCAAAGCAATGTGTGGTTTGGTGTGATGATGCGCGGTGATGTGCATGAAATACGTATTGGACGGCGCACTAATATTCAAGATAACGCAGTGGTGCATGTGACGCGCGGTGTGTCTGGCACCTATATTGGGGATGAGGTAACGGTGGGGCATGGCGCGATATTGCATGCCTGTACGATTGAAGATCAATGCCTTGTGGGGATGGGCGCGATTATTCTGGACAAAGCGAAGATGGAGGCGGGATCAATGTTAGCGGCGGGCGCAGTGCTGACACCGCGTAAAATTGTACCGTCAGGGCAGCTTTGGGGTGGGAATCCGGCGCGGTATATGCGTGATATCACAGACGAAGAAAAGGCTTTCTTACCAAAATCTGCCGATAATTATGTGCGTTTAGCCAAAGAGTATAATGCGGATTAACCCGCTCTATTCCTTGCTTTTTATCTATTATTGTACAATTCTGGTTAGGCATAAAGAATCGTGCGGATGATAAAAAAACGGAGAATATGGTGAGATATATAAGTTTGTTTTCTATGGCAGTGGCCTTAATGGCGCTTTCTGGTTGTGGCACAATGAAGGGGGCGGCAAACGATATCCAAATTGTTGGGAAAAACATTGGTGCGGTGGCAACGGGGAATGTTGTTCCTGCGTTTGATGAGGAAGGCAATCCACAATTTAGCGTTGGTGAAATGCCAAAAGGGTATAATTACGCAGATAACCCCGCAGATTTTGACCGTTTAGAAAATGCCGTGAACAGAAACGGTGTGCGCCTTTATAACGATAATACAGGTTTTGGTGGTGGCAACAGCACAAGCATACCTAATTTTTCAGGTGGTATTAATGCCGCCAATAGCAGCGTGACAATCTTCCCGCTTAATCAAGAGATGAGAAATACATTTGAAGGCCAAGCGCCTGCATATCAAGGAGTTGGAAATCCGCACGGTTTTTCGCCCCTAGGCAATACGAGTTTCGGCAATAACAGCGATGCGCAAATTTATTTCCGCCATGGTTCATCACGTTTAGGAAGCGGTGATTTAAGAAAGATATCATCAGCGGCGCAAAAATCTGGTCCAATCACGGTTGAAGGATATGCGAGCAGGCCAACGCAAGCCGGCAAGCAATCTGTGCGGGCGCATATTTTAAATCTGAAAGAATCGATGAACCGTTCTTTTGCTGTGTCGCGGGCGCTTTTGAAAAAAGGTGTCCCTGCAAGCAATATTACAACGGTGAGCCATGGCGCGGCAAAAGCATCAGGTAATTCTTCACAGGACCGCCGCGTTGATATTGTAACAGGATATTAATCTTCTGATGGCTTTGAATAACAAACAACCATTTCGCGTTGGCGTGGCGGGCCTTGGCACGGTGGGTGTTGGCGTTGTGAACATTATACAACAAAATGCCGATATTTTGGCGCTTCGTTCTGGCCGTCCGATAGAAATTATATCGGTCACGGCGGGAAGCAAAGACAAGGAGCGCGGTGTCGATTTGAGCGCGTATGCGTGGGCAAATAGTCTGAACGCAATGGCATGTGATGCGAACATAGACGCGATTATTGAAGTCATTGGCGGCAGTGAAGGGGCTGTAAAAGACTTTGTTGAAACCGCGCTAAAAAACAAAAAGCATGTTGTGACCGCGAACAAAGCGTTGATGGCACATCATGGTGTAGCGCTTACTCGGTTAGCGGAAGAAAATAATGTCACCATTGGGTATGAAGCGGCGGTTGCGGGCGGAATACCGGTTATTAAAAACTTACGCGAAGGTTTAGCGGCGAATAAGATTCAATGCCTGTATGGGATTTTGAATGGAACGTGTAATTATATTTTGACTGAAATGCGTGAAACAGGCAGTAGTTTTGACGATGTTTTAAAAGATGCACAAG
The DNA here is from genome assembly GCA_937934135.1 of uncultured Alphaproteobacteria bacterium. Lineage (GTDB taxonomy): Bacteria > Pseudomonadota > Alphaproteobacteria > Micavibrionales > Micavibrionaceae. The sequence continues at coordinate 42,136 of CALHAW010000018.1, read as the reverse complement.
AAAAAGGATATGCGGAGGCAGACCCAACCTTTGATGTAGAAGGCATTGATGCGGCGCATAAATTGGCGTTGTTAGCGGCGTTGGCATTTGGGGCGAAGCCTGATTTTGCGGCGCTTGATGTAACAGGGATTAGCCATATTACGCTTGAAGATATTCAATTTGCAAATGATTTGGGATACCGCATTAAATTATTGGGTATGGCACGATATGACGGCACAAATTATATGCAATCTGTTGAGCCGTGCTTAGTACCAATACAAAGCGCGCTTGGCGCTGTTGAGGGAGTCTTTAATGCGGTTTATACGGATGGGGATTTTGTCGATAAAACAATGATGGAGGGCCGTGGCGCGGGCGAAGGGCCAACGGCATCTTCTGTTGTGGCAGATATCATTGATTTGGCACGCGGCAATATGCGGCCTGTATTTGGTGTGCCACATGATATGTTGAAAGATATTGAATGGCATAATGGTGATAATCTTCAAACGCAATGTTATATCCATATCCGCGTGAAGGATGAAGCCGGTGTTTTGGCAGATATGACCGCGCATCTGAAAGATCACAACATTTCGGTTGATCGTTTTGTGCAAGAAGCGAACAAGCAGGATCAAAGTGCTTCGGTGGTCATTATCACGCATAAAGCCTTGTTTTCTGCGGTAAAGAATGCTTTATCTAGCGTAGAGAAATTGAGCGCGGTACTGGACAAGCCAACGTTGCTTAAGCTAGAAGATATATAACAATAATTTTAAGATTTGAAGGAATACACCCCATGACTGTTCATAGCATGAAAGAAAACACTGACCTTATTGCCGAAAATAAGATGGATCGTAACCTTGCGCTTGAAGCAGTGCGGGTGGTCGAAGCGGCGGCGCTTGCGGCATCCAGATTGGTTGGGCGCGGCGATGAAAAAGCGGCAGACGCGGCGGCAGTTGATGCCATGCGTGATGCGCTGAACTCACTTGCGATTGAAGGGCGCGTTGTCATTGGTGAAGGGGAACGTGATGAAGCGCCGATGCTTTATATTGGTGAAGAAGTGGGGGCAGGCGGGCCAAAGGTTGATATCGCCCTTGACCCATTAGAAGGCACAACGATTACAGCAAAAGGCGGGCAGAACGCGTTGGCGGTAATGGCCTTTGCGGATAAAGACGGATTTTTAAATGCGCCTGATACATACATGGAAAAAATGGCTGTTGGCCCAACAATTCCATCAGATGTCCTGGACCTTGATGCGCCGATTGGTGATGTGCTTAAAAAAATTGCGCAGGCAAAATCAGCAAGTATTGAAGACCTTCTTGTTTGTGTTTTAGACCGTGACCGTCACACTGACATTATTAATGGCGTTCGTGAAGCGGGTGCGCGCATTTCCCTTATTGGGGATGGCGATGTTAGCGGCGTTATTGCCACAACAGACCCAGAAACAGGTATTGACCTTTATGTTGGTACAGGCGGCGCACCAGAAGGTGTTTTGGCGGCGGCGGCGCTTCAATGTATTGGTGGCAGCATGGTAGGACGCCTGATCTTCCGTAATGATGATGAACGCGCGCGCGCCGATAAATGGGGCATTACAGATTATGATAAGATTTACACAACTGATGAATTGGCCAAGCCGGATAATGTGATGTTTGCAGCAACGGGTGTGACAAACGGAACAATGTTACCAGGTGTGCATCGTTATCCAGGTGGCGCGGTGACGCATTCAATCGTGATGCGTTCAAAGTCAGGAACAACACGCTATGTGAAGTCAAAGCATGATTTTTCACGTAAAACAGGCTTTGCCCCTAGAGACGCGTAAGCGTGATGAATGGTGCGACCTCTATCTTTGATTCTGATCAGTCATTGGGGGGGAAGAAGTGGAATATTCTGAAGGCAGATGATGAGTTGGTGCGTCAAATGGCGCAGCGGCATGATCTGCCAGAATTTGTTTCACGCCTTTTAGTGCAGCGCGGCGTAACACCTGACACGATAGAAAATTATCTTAACCCGACGTTAAAGAATGATTTCCCAGACCCGTTTTCAATGCGCGGTATGCGAGAATTTACCGAAGATATGGCGGATGCGATAACAGGCGGCATACATATCGGAATCTTGGCGGATTTTGATGTAGATGGGGCGACATCGGCCGCTATTATGACGCGTTTCTTGCGGCATTTTGATATTATCACCCCTGTTTATATCCCTGATAGATTAAAAGAAGGCTATGGCCCATCCAAAGCTGCGTTACAGTCTTTGAAAGATCAGGGTGCGGAATATGTGGTGATGTTAGATTGTGGCATCACGGCGTTTGAACCGATCCAAGATGGAATGGATATGGGGTTAAAAATCGCCGTGTTTGACCATCATGAACCAGAAGGGGGCTTGCCCGCCGCCACGCATATTATTAACCCAAAGCGCCATGATGATGAAGCGGGGTTAGAAATGCTTGCGGCGTGCGGCGTGACTTTTATTGCCTGCGTTGCGATTAATAATGTTTTGCGCGAGCGAGGGTATTTTAAAGAGAATAATAAACCCGAAGCGCCACTTAAATCATGGCTTGACCTTGTTGGCCTTGGGACCGTGTGTGACATGGTGCCGCTTCAGGGGGTTAATCGTTTATTTGTCAAAGCGGGTTTTGAACAAATGGCGCACCGCGATAATCCGGGTATTGATGCGTTGTGTCAAGTCGGTAAAATTGAAACACTGCCCAGCCCCAAAGATGCAGGATGGTCGTTAGGCCCGCGGATTAATGCGGGATCACGCGTGCATAAATCAGATATAGGCGCAAAGCTTCTTTCAACCGATGATCCAGAAGAAGCGATGTCTTATGCCTGGGCGCTTGAAGATTGCAATGTTGAGCGTAAGAAAATTCAATCCACGATGATGCAAGTGGCGTTGAATAAGGTAGAATTTTTGAAAGGAAATGAAGAGCATTTTATTCTGGTCGATGATGAAAGCTTTCATTCAGGGTTAAGCGGTTTGGTCGCGGGGCGATTGAAAGATAGATATGATAAGCCTGCCATTGTTGTGACCTATGTTGAAAATGAACAAGGGGTTCTTGAAGGGCGCGGTTCTGGTCGCTCTATTAAAGGAGTGAATATGGCTGCGCTTTTTCAGGCGGCGCGTGAGGCAGGGGTGCTTCTTAAAGGTGGGGGCCATGCGATGGCGGGAGGCTTTACGATTGAACCCGATAAGTTGGATGATTTTAGGAATTTTATTGGTCAATTTATTGATGCTTTAAAGAATGCGCCTGTGATTGAGCCGATTGATATTGCGGCGATTGCATCCTTACGTAGTGCGCGGCCAGAATTTGTGAAATTATTGATGGATAAGGTTGGGCCATTTGGGATGGGGAGTCCTGAACCCATTTTTGTGCTGTCTGATGTTCGGGTGCAGACGGTGGATATTTTAAAAGATAAGCATATCCGTATCATGATGAGCGATAATGACCGCGGTAGCCGCATGAAAGCAATGTTTTTTGGTGGGGTGGGAACGCCGCTCGGTGATGCGTTGTTAAAAAACTACCGCAACACATTGTTTCATTTTGCAGGGCAGTTCCAAATTAACAGTTGGCAAGGGCGCGAAACAGTAGAGTTCCATTTAATGGATGGAATTGATATAATGACGTCCGATATCTCTCAAACGCAAGCTCACGCTTGATTTTTCAAAAATAATGGAATCATATATGACGAAAATTAGAACTCTTATTGAGAATAACTTTGCACTTTGTTTGGTATTTTTCGCGGCGCTGGGGCTTTTTTTACCAAGCTTTGGGGATTATTCAGATAAGTTGGTTATTATTTTTGTTGCAGGGTTGGTTTATTTTTCTGGCCCTTCTATCAAAATAAAAGAAATGCTGGACGTTGATATTTTTCAAATTGGTACGTTTACATTGCTGCGTTATGCGATTTTACCAATTATATTTTTTTATATTGCTCAATTAATAGTGCCAGACTACGCCGTAGGGATTTTATTATTAACCTTAATGCCGGCGGCCATGGCGGTGGCGTCGCTTTGTGCAATTAGTTCATCAAAAGTTGCGTTGGGGTTAAGTATTACTTTGATCTCTAGCCTTTTAACACCACTTTTTGTACCCGCCGTTTTTTCGTTTTTAGGGCATTATGTTGAAGTGAATACGATTAGTCTTTTTGTCTCTTTATTGTTGGTCGTGATTGTTCCGCTTTTTTTATATTTTGGCCCTACGGTAAGATTTAATGTGACCAAAAATTGGGTTACTGAGAATGCAAAAATGATGTCCATTATTTTAATGGCGCTTATTTTATATGTTGTTGTTTCTTCTTATAGAACGGAGTTCTTAGAAAACATCGATATGTTGCTAAAAGGCACTTTTATTATGTTTGTTGTCTTTTTCCTCTGTTATTTGTTTGGATATGTGTTTGGCTTTTTTGTCCCGAAAGAACAGCGAAGTACCTATATCATTGCATCAGGGACAATGAATAATGGCTTGGCCATTGGGGTATCATTTTTATATTTTAGCGCTGAGATCACATTTTTTATAATGATTAGCGAGATTGTTTGGAGTTTTTATGTTGCAGCATCACAATATTATTTTTCTAAGCAAAAGAAAATCTAGTGTGCGTTTCTTAGTATTCGAATGATAAATCAAGGCGTTATTATCTACTTTTAAAATAATGGAATCATATATGACCAAAATCAAAACTCTTATTGAGAATAATTTCTCGCTCTTATTATTATTTGGTGCCTTTATGGGTTTTTTTGTTCCCAGTTTTGGCGACGCGGCAGATGAAATTGTTATTACCCTGACGGCAATCCTTATTTTTATGTCGTGCGCGAATATTGAGCCAAGAGATTTTTTGAAGACGGATATTTTTGAAATAGGACTATTTACGTTAGTGCGGTTTATTTTATTGCCGTTGGTTCTGTATTATTTCTTCGTCGCGTTTTTTCCTGAATTTGCGATTGGTGCATTGTTATTGGCGCTTATGCCTGCGGGGGTGACGGTGGCTGCGCTTTGTTCAATGAGTAATGCCAATGTTGTATTAGGGTTAAGTTTAATTTTAATAACTAGTTTGATGTCACCTATTGTTATTCCAGGCGTATTTTCGTTTATTGGTGAACAAATATCGGTTGATGTATTGAGCTTATTTTTAACGCTTTTGCTTGTCGTAGTTTTTCCAATTTTTCTTTATTTTGGGATTTTTTCACGACACGGAAAATCTGTCGCGCTTATTAAAAAATATAACAATACTGTTCCTGTTATTATTCTATCGCTTATTTTAACGATTGTGGTTGCGACACAAAAACAAGTATTTTTTGAAAATTTGACACTTATTTATTCAGGCTTTGCGGTGATGATGGGCTTGTTTTTCTTTTTATATCTTTTTGGTGTTATTTATTCCCGCTTCATACAACCCGAAGCCCGCGTTCCTTTTATCTTTGCATCGGGGGCGATGAATAATTCCCTCGCCGTGGGGGTTGCCTTTGCGTATTTTGATGGGGTGACGGTAATTTTCATCGTGTTGAGCGAAATTGTGTTTAGTATTTACGTCGCCGCCGCGCAATATTATTTTTCTAAGCGAAGCCAGAATTAGGCCACGTATTTTTTACGATATTTTTCTAGAGATTCAATGAAGGGTTGCATTTGTGTTTCGTAACGACGCCATGCCTCAACTGATGTTTTGTAAACGGGTTTTACAACCTGCGCTTTACTGGCCGTGAGGACAGAGCGTTTTTGCTTATGCGGTTCCAAGCAGGCATCATGCCAATCAAGATCCGCATAATTAATTAAGCGGCGCGCCTGTGTTTCAAAATCAGTCACGGTTTCTTCATAGTCAACTTCAATAAAGTGATCATCAAAATGATCTTTAAAATGCTTCATAATCATTTCGTAAAAAGCGTAATGCTCACCCAGCTCTTCAAGGTCATAAGACCAATATTGCCCCTGTGCAAAAAGCTGTTTGTAGCAAGATAGGGCGGTATCCATTGGATTTCGTTTGCAATGAATGATTTTTGCCTTTGGTAGGGTCGCAATAATTTGTAAAATACGAATATAATTTCCGGGCATTTTATCTGTAATGCGTTTGGCTTTTGCCGCGTCAGGGTGGAGTGATTTGATCGATTCAATATAACTTTTCCCCATTTCATAGGCATTATTGGGGCTGGTTGAGCCGAATGTTTTTTCTAAATTAGACAGGTGATACAGTTCCCCCGCGCCATAGGCATCAGGATGGGATGAGATAATTTGTTCTGTTAATGTTGTACCAGAACGGGGCATGCCAACGATAAATACAGGAATATCTGATTCATATCCTTTGCCTTCAAATTGTTTGTAAATTTCGGGTGTGCAGGATTCTGGGATGATTAAAAAATTATCTTTTTGTGTTGTTCTGTTAAAGGGGACTGTTTTACGTTTTAAATTATTCCCTTGTTTTAAATGCTCGAACGCTTGTTGATAATCTCCAACATCTTGGCAGGCCTTAAATAGGGCAAAATTTAAAACGGCCGCTTCGGCGCTACCCATTTTTTCAGAGTTTTTATAAAGCGCTTTCATTTTATGAAAGTATGTATCGTCTTCGCTAAATTTATGAACCTTGCTCATACTCATATAAAGGGAAGGGATGTTGTCATTAATTGCGAGGCCTTGTTCGAGAACTTTTTTAGACTCTTCCATTTGCCCATTTGCTTGTAAGGATTCAGACTTGCTTGATAGGGCATAAACATATTCTGGATTAAGCTCTAATGCCTTATCAAAGGCTGCGATGCTTTCTTTGACGCGGTTTGCGGTTAACAGGATGCTGCCTTTTTTGTAGTAAATTTCTGGCATTTCGGGGTTCAGCTCTTCTGCTTTATCCATTGAGATCAGCGCTTCGTCATATTTATTAAGGCGTTCTTGGGCGGAAGAGAGCTTCATATAGATACGCGCAGAGTCAGGCTCCAATTCTTTTACATCTTCGAAAATTGTTTCGGCTTCTTGGTAGCGGTCAGAAAGAAAAAGAATATCGGCCAGATCAATTTTGGCCTCGATTGAATCAGGTTGTAGGGTAAGTGCTTTTCTTGCTGTGATTTCTGCTTCTTGAAACTGGCTAAGATTGCGTAACGCCACAGAAAGATTGGCGAGAGCTTCGACATTATCAGCATCAAACGCCAACGCCATGCGGGCAGAAGAGGCGGCTTCGTCATAGCGCAGTTGATACATCATAACGAGAGAGAGGTTATTATGCGCGTCAACATAATCTGGCTTATATTGAATGGCTTTGCGGTAATGTTCTTCCGCTTTATCAACATGCGATTGATCAAGTAACAAGCTTCCCATATTTTGATGGGCGGAAGGATCATTGGGGACGATTTCTAAGGCGCGGCGGCAATATTCTTCTGCTTTGGCGAAATCGCCCAAATTTCTATAAGAATTTCCAAGATTGATAAGGGCATTGGGATGGTCTTCGTGGAGTTCAAGGGCTTTTTCCCAATTTTTGATGGCTTCTTCTGTTTTTCCTAAAGAAACAAGCGCCGCGCCATAATTAATATAACCATTGGCTTGTTCTGGATTAAGGGATATGGCCTTTTTACCGTGCGTGCATGCTTTTTCGTATTCTTCTATTTTCCAGTAGGCATTTGTTAAATTAATGTAGGCATCATAGCAATTAGAATCAATTTCAATGGCTTTTTGCCATTCTTCAAGGGCTTTTCCTATATTGCCTTTTTGTTCCAGCATAACGGCGTATGCGTTATGTGCGTCTGCTCTATTTGGTTCAAGTGTGAGTGCTTTTTCGATAAAGGAGAGGGCGTCATCCAGCTTTTGTTGCTGGTAAGAAATGAAAGCCAACTGATATAAACTTGTGAAATTATCAGGCATTACGGCGATAATGTCTCGATAAGTGGTTTCCGCGAGAGTTAAGTTTCCTGCCTGATGGTGTTGCTGTGCAATTTGAAGAGCTTGCTCTAATGTAACATGTTGATTATTAGACATATTGTTTAAAATTCCTTTTTTATTTTTAAATTCCCTTAAGCTGTTTGGAATGACGGGATTTTATGATATCTTATTCTTAGAATATAAAAAGATCTTATACATTCTGTATTCTTATTTAATCTTAACGATTTCTTAATAACAATTTGTGTAAAATTAAATATATATCTATCTATTATTTTAGTTTTAAAGGAAGCGAGAAAAGCTATGGAAAGTAATAAAACAAACAAGGTAAATAAAGCGTTGATGGTCGGAACAGGTCTGATCGCTCTAAGTGCCGCTGTTGCTCCGCAAGGATATGCGGCCTCGGCAACAGGTAATATGACAGCAGAGATTTTGACGCCAATTGTCTTGGCGGTTCCAACTGATATTCAGTTTGGTTCTATGACAGTAGCGACCGCTGCTGGTGACGTGGTGACATTAGATACCGCCAGTGCAAGAACAGTTGCAGGTGCAAACGTGACGTTGGTTGCGGGTGCGATTACGCCGGCGGCTGGTGTTGTCAGCGTGACAGGTGCGATTGGCCCAACAATTCGTTTACAGATGGACGCGACGACTTATAACGTGACGCGGACAGCTGGTCCAGAAACAATGGTTGTGAATAACTTCCAGATTGAAACAAATGCTGGGGGTACGCAACAAGATGTTGTTTTAGCGGCCTCTCCAACAACATATCCGATTGGTGCAGACCTTAACGTTGGTGCTGGTCAGGTTGCTGGTAGTTACACTGGTGTGTTTACAATTAACGCAAGTTACCAGTAATAATTAGAAATAATTCTTTGAAAAACCTGTGTTCTGACTTAGTGTTGGAAGGCAGGTTTTTTATATGATGAAGAAAAATAATTTTTTAAATAAAGCGGTTATTGCCGCGGGTAGTTTAATTCCCTTAACTCTCTCTCCTCATGTGGCGCGGGCGCAGATTACGATTGTCGCCACCGCAACAATAGAGCTTAATTTTGGCACAATCGCCGCCAGTACGGCCGGCGGTGGGACAGTTACGATTGATACAGCTGGCGGGCGGGGAAGCACAGGGTCTGTCACCTTAGTTAATGGTGCGGGACTTCAATCTGCAGGTGTTCTTTCTGTGAGTGGATCAACGGGTGTGAATATTACCTTAAGCATGACATCAACGTTTTTTGACGTCACTAATGGCGTTGGCGACACGATGCGCGTTGATGATTTTAATCTTGTAACAAATGGTGGTGGCCCTATTGAGGTCGTTACGCTACCAGTAAGTCCAAGCACGTTCCCTTTGGGGGGTACGCTTAATATTGCAACCAATCAGGCGGCAGGTACATACCTTGGTACGTTTAATGTATCTGCTATTTACCAATAGCAATAAGTCTGTAATTTGGATGTAATAAAAAATGTTCGCTTTAATTTTGAAGGAATCAAAATGAAAAAATTTCTACTATTCTTTATAAGTTTTTCAATGGTGTTGGGCTTGAGTTTTTCTAGCGCTGATGCGCTTAAAATAACATTAAAGCGTGTTGTTTTTGAGGGCGCGAAAAGATCCGAAGTTTTAACCCTTATCAACAGCGCAGATAGGCCAATGACTTATAGGATCGGTTGGCGGCATTATATTATGACTGAGGAAGAAAGCCTTGTTCATATTAAGGACGGAGAGCCATTACCGTTAGCCATTAAGCCCGTTACTGACATGGTGCGTTATGCGCCGCGGCGTGTGACTATTCCACCGAGAAGTTCGCAACAAATTAGGTTGATGTTGAGAACGCCCGCAGGCCTTGCGGATGGTGAATACCGTTCCCATTTATGGATACGTCCCGAAGAAGATGTTGAGCGTTTTCGCAAAGAGGTTGCACGAGATTCAGAAAAAACAGGTAGAAAAACAGGGGTAACGGTGCGTTTGTTAACGGGCGTGACGATGCCTGTTATTGTTCGTAAGGGCGCGCTGTCTGTTACCGCGCAAGTCACTAATTTGGTTGCTAGTCAAACTGAGGGGTTTGTTAATACTTCTTTTTACATAGCAAGAGAGGGAAGTCGCAGCGTTTATGGTGACCTTGATTTTGTCTGTAATGATGGCGGTTATTTGTTGCATTCAGCCAAGGGTATTGCGCTTTATGAGGAAGTAAAGGGTCGAAAGTTTAATATGAAAATAGAAAGGGAGGCGGATCAGCCTGCCTGTAAGAATTTAACGGTTCAGTATTATGAAACAGATAGTTTTTTAGGTAAAGAAAGGACGCTTTTGTCTGAGGCTAAGGTCTCGCTTTAATTTATACTGTTAAATGCTTCAAATTAAATAAAACTCCGTATTTCAGTTTGGTTAAATATTTGGTATAGTTGTATCTATGATACAATAAGGTCGGGTGATTCCATCCGCATCTTCTTGATCCTGTCATAAAAGAATTATATGGATAAATTTTTGAAACATATAAAGCGTGCCTTGTTTACAACAGGCTTCGCAATTTTATTTTTAAATTCCCTATTTTTAGGGAAGGTTTTCGCGCAAGATAATTTTATTGATAGTTATCAGGCAACGCCTTTCGTTGATAATAGCGCGGTCACAAACAGAAATGAATTAGAAGATATCGTTCTGGTTGTGACGGTGGAAGGGACCCGTCTATCAGAAGGTCTATTTGCCTTGGAGCGTAATGGCGTTTATTATCTGCCTGTTAGGGCGCTTGCCAATTTGTTTGATTTTCGTATCGATCCAGACAGCACAAAAAGCGCGATTAAAGGAGCGGTGCTTTCAAAAGAAGATCGGTTCTCTATTGATTTAGAGGCAAAAAAGATCAGCTATAAATCGGCCAAAACGGACTTAATGCCGATTGCTTATATCGACCCTTCTTTGACGTCGGATGATATGTATATCGCGTCTGACGCGTTGGAAGAAATATGGCCGGTACAGTTTGATGTTGATTTTAGTGCCTTGGTGCTTCGTGTGGCTTCGGAGAAGAAATTGCCATTTCAGTTAGCGTTAGAAAGAAAGCAGCGCCAAGAAAATTTGCGTCGCCGTCAAGAAACGGCTGTTGTTTCTAAAACAGATATTGAAAGCCTACCGTTCAGTGGTGCGCCGTATCAGTTATTAGGAAAGCCTTCGATCGATTTGGATGTAGAGGCGGGGTATGATGGCCGGATTGATGGGGCAGAGTATCGTGCCTCTATTTTTGGTGTGCAAGATTTAGGTTTTGCGAGCGCGGATTTTTCTACGACTTATACGCATTTAGACGGACGATTAGGGAAGCCTGAAAATTTCAGACTTCGTTTTAGTCGCCAAAATATTTACCCTAATGCTTTGCCGTTAGATTTGGAAGATGTGCAATGGGGCGATGTACGTTTAAATAATCGTGATCTTATTTCTTTTGGGTCAAGCGGCCGCGGTCTTATTTTTACGAATGATACGAATAATTTTGAAACGGAATTTGATGAAATTACCGTTGATGGTGTTGCGCGCGCCGGTTGGGAAACCGAGCTTTATATTAATGACCAATTAATAGATTTTGGTGTTGTTGATGATTCTGGAGAATACCGCTTTGAAGATGTGATTGTAACTTTCGGTCAAAATGAAGTGAAAGTTATTTTGTTTGGCCCGCAAGGACAAATAGAAGAGCGGGTAGAGAATTATTTTTACCAATCAAATTTAGCGTCAAAGGGTAAATTTATTTATTCTGGCGGAGTCGTCGAAGCGGAGCGTGACCTTATTGAAATTGACCCGCGCGATAATTCACGCCCGCAAGGGTTAGCGGCCAATTTTTATGGCGCCTATGGGTTAGCAAGCCGCCTTACTGCGTTTGCGAGTGTAAGCACGATTAAGGATGATGATGATCTTGCCTCTGGTGGCATTGAAGAAGTTGCGCGTAATTATCTAACCGCCGGTTTGGTTGGGTCTTACGGTAAAACATTGGCGCAGTTGGAGCTTTATAAAGATGTCGATGGTGGCGAAGCGGTTGATTTAAGAACGATTAGTGACTTTAAAGGATTTAAATTAAATAGCCGTGTTTCTGCCTTTAATAATTTTGAAAGTCCTGATGCGCGTCGTGGTGGTCAACGCCAAACATTGGAATATGAATTTAATGTCCGTAAAACGGTCAATACAGGTTTTGGATCATTGGGTTTTGATGTTGGAACGCAAGGGCAGGAACGTGATAATGATACCTCTACGCGTCAATATACATCGCGGCAATCTGTTGGGATTGGCGGCGCACGTATCACGCATAGTACAAGAACAAATCTATCCAATAATTCACATACGCTTACAAATGCGCGTTTGGCTTCGACAATACGTGAGGGGAATTGGCGTTTTAGAAACTTTTTTAATTATAATATTTTCCCGAACCTTGAAGGGACAACCATTGGAACAGATGTGCGTTATGGCACCAGTACAGATTTTTCTTATGGATTAAGCGCGCAGCGCAATTTTAATGTTGATGAAACAACAATCGGTTTTCAAATCACAAAAGATTTTGAAAAATTCCTAGGTAGTTTTGAAACAGACTGGTCAAATATAAGTGGCACGACATTTCTGTTCCGTGCAAGCACAGGGTTAGGCCCTTACGGAGAAGATGAAAGTTATATCGCACGTAGTGAGCCATTCCGCAATGCAGGGCCGATTAACGCGTTTGTGTATTTAGATAAAGATTATGATGGTGAATTTAGCGAAGGGGATGAACCCGTCGAAGGAACGAAATTACAGCTTGGCCCACGCTTAAGCCGTGAAGAAACAGATGCAGATGGTTTATTTACGGAGTTAACAACGTCCGTTGGATCAAAACAGGCAGTGCGGGTATTAGAAAAATCTATTGATGATCCGTATATTGTTTCTGCAACAGATGGTATTGCGGTGTATCCGCGGCCAGGTGTGGCGCAATATGTTGAATTGGCGTTGGTTGAAACTGGTGCGATTGATGGAACGTTATTTGGTGAAAATGGAACGCCTTTTGGCGGGCTTGATCTTCAAATTATGAATGCCGATGCTGAAATTGTTCAAACGTCGCGCACGGCGTCTGATGGTTATTTCTCGTTCGAGCGCATCCCGCCTAATAGTTATACTATTCGCGCTGCGCCAGAAACGGGGGTAACGATGCCGTTTAAATTTGTAGATTTAACACCTGATAACTTGTTTCAATTTGGCATTAATATTTACGCCAATGATAATAAATTTGCGTCTGATGGCTTGATTGAGACAGAGGTGGGGGATGATGGTTCCTTGAATGTGAAAAACATCCTTTCTATTGCGAAGGGGTTTAAGGAGCGCAATCCTTTTATTCGTAATGCGAATGCAACGGCGCCCGCCCTGCCTAAAACAAGTAATGGAAATAATAATATTCAAAAAGTTAGCTCTGTTAAAGGAGATGTGCGTGTACGTACGGCGCGTATAGGAAAGCATAGCGATAAGGAGCGTGTTGTGTTGGATCTTAATGCGGCGATTGACTATAGCGTGCAAAAAGATCCTTTAAGCAATTCTATCATTGTTGATATGCCGTCTGTCGGCTGGACGGCGCAACCAGAATATCAAGGAAAACCTACATCACGTCTACAAGGGTACTATATTCAAGAGCTGGAACAAGGTGGGACACGTTTGGTTCTTCAGGTTGCGCCAGCCGCCAGATTAGGCAAACATGGGCTTTTGGCGCCGCATGCCGATAAGAAAGACCGCCTATATATTGATGTACAATAAGGGGATTTTAACGGCCTATTATTGACAAGAGCCTTATAAATAGCCTAGTTTCCAGTGTAATTTAAGGAATTAAGATGAATCGTTTTCAAACTGCTATTAATTGGGCTGCGGCACTTACGCAAATGAGCCACTTTTTTTGCTGTGGTCTGCCATTAATTTTTGGTGTTTTAAGCCTGCTCTCTGGTTTTGGGATCATGGTTACCTTGCCGCTTAATGAGCATGATTTTCATCACATGCTTCACGATTACGAAGTCCCATTCTTAACCTTTGCGGCGATTATCTTATTGATTGGATGGGCGTTGCATTATATATCATGGAAAATTGATTGTCGTTCAACGGGGTGTTCCCATGAACCCTGCGCACCAAAGAAAAGGCGCTCTAGCAAAGTTTTATTTATTTCTACGGCATTATTTATTTTTAATATTATCGTTTTCCTTACAGCACATGGTTCACATTAAATGATTTTTGACGATCTGGGTCTGAGCCCTGAAACACTAAAAGCCGTTCACGAAAAAGGCTATAAAGAGCCGACACCTATTCAAGCAAAAGCGATACCATTAATACAAATGACACGCGATGTTGTTGGTTTGGCGCAAACGGGAACAGGTAAAACGGCAAGCTTTACCTTACCAATGATTGACGCCTTAAGCGGGGGGCGCGCAAAAATGCGTATGCCCCGTTCGCTCGTCTTGGCGCCAACCCGCGAATTGGCGGCGCAAGTGGCGGAAAACTTCGATACATACGGCAAATATCATAAATTAAACAAAGCGCTGCTTGTTGGTGGTGAGTCGATGATAGAGCAGAAAAAACTGCTTGAGCAAGGCGTTGATGTTTTAATTGCAACACCGGGGCGCTTGCTTGATTTGTTTGAACGTGGCTCAATTCTGTTGAATGATATTCGTATTCTTGTGATTGATGAAGCGGATAGAATGCTGGATATGGGATTTATTCCTGATATTGAACGCATCATGAAGTTATTACCATCTAACCGCCAAACATTGTTGTTTTCTGCGACCATGGCGCCAGAAATTAAAAAGCTTACGGAAAAATTCTTAAGCAATCCAAAATCAATTTCTGTTGCCCCTGCGGCGTCCCCCGCGAAAACGGTGGAACAGTTCCTTGTTGAGATACATTGGAAGAAAAAACAGCAAACATTATTGACCCTGATTAAACAAGAAAAGGTAGATAATGCGTTCATCTTTTTAAATCGTAAAAAAGATATTGATACACTCACTAGCTTTTTGAAACAAAAAGGCTTTAGCGCCGCCGGTCTGCATGGTGATATGCCGCAACCAAAACGTACCGAAACATTAAATAAGTTCAAATCCAATGAAGTGACATTATTGGTTTGTAGTGATGTCGCCGCCCGGGGACTTGATGTAAAAGGGGTGTCCCACGTGTTTAATTATGACGTACCAATGAGCGCCGATGATTATGTCCACCGTATTGGCCGTACAGGCCGCGCGGGAGAGAAGGGGCGCGCCTGGATGCTGGCCTCTAATTCCGATGAAAAATTCCTTGAAGCGATTGAAGCGCTTATTAAGAAAAAGCTGGAACGTGTTGTTTTAACAGAAGAAAAAAGACACGAACCAAAAGGTAAATCTACAACCAAAGACACAGCCCCGCGGCATCAAAAGCCAAAAGCCAAGGCCAATACTTACAAGCCTGAGCCACAAGTTGTTCCCAAAGACGATGAAATTGAGGGAGATGGATTTGGGGATGATGTTCCTGCTTTCTTAAAATAAGCCATTTAAAGCCTGTTTTCTGCCATTCTACGCTTGACCCAAGCGCAAAATCATCGAATTATTGTAAGGGTTTAGTCCGTATTTTTTATATTTTTATCTTGTTCCCAAGAAAAGAGATTTTCAGGTGATCCAACGCCTTTCCTTTATTGTTTATTTTGCGCTTTGTGTGGCCATGACGGCACCCGTCTATGCGGATGGAACGCAGGCGCAGCAGGCTGTTTCTGCGTCATCGTCATTATCGTCTAAACAAGACCCCGTTGAGATGACCGCTGATAATTTAGAATATGATGAAAAATCCGGTGTTGTAACGGCCTTTGGCAATGTTGAAATTGTGCAAGCGGGGCGTATTTTACGCGCTGAAACTGTTATTTATAAGGTGAATGAAGATAGGGTGTTTGCCCAAGGAAACGTGGTCTTAAATGAAGTGTCCGGGGACACATATTTTGCGGAGCAAGTTGAATTAAAAGATAAAATGAAAGATGGGTTTGTGACGGGGGTGCGCGGGATGCTTGCCGATGGTTCTCGTTTCACAGCGAAGAATGCTGAAAAAGTGGCGGATTTGAAGGTGATTATGCGCCAAGCCAGTTATACTGCCTGTGACGCATGCACAGAAAACCCCGATAAAGCTCCCTTATGGCAGTTAAAAGCCAACAAAGTCACACACCATAAAGATCAACAGCGGATTTCTTATCAGAATGCGACATTTGAATTGGCGGGAACGCCTGTTTTATACACGCCTTATTTTTCTCATGTTGATGGAACGGTAAAGCGTAAGAGTGGTGTTTTAATCCCAAGCTTTGGTTTTGATAGCGAATTAGGCGGGTTTTATCAGCAAGAATATTATTGGGATATTGCGCCTGAAAAAGACGCAACAATCGGCGTGGCGGCCTTTACCAATGAAGCACCCTTGGTGTTGGGTGAATATAGGCAACGCTTTGACAATGCGCAAATCACTTTAAATGGGGGCGCAACTTTTTCTGAACGGACAGATCGTGATGGCGACGTTGAGCGCGAGGTTGCCGATGAGGCACGGGGGCATTTATTTGTTGAAGGGCTATGGGATATTAATGACAAATGGCGCGCGGGAACGGACCTTGCGCTTGTGACCGATGATCAATATTTGCGCCAATATGATCTTTCAAACGAAGATGTTTTAGAAAATGAAGTCTATGTTGAGCGTTTTTCAAACCGTCATTATTCAACAGGGCGGATTATTAATTTTACGGATTTACGCGTGAGTGAGCGGGCGGATGATCAACCTAATGTGTTGCCTGAGCTTTATACCAAGTTTCTTGGTGATCCTAATGGCGTCCTTGGAGGACGGTGGAGCGTGGAAGCCTCTGCGCTTGGGTTGCAACGTGAAGGGAATGACCAAGATGTGATCCGCGGTTCAACCGCCTTAGGGTGGGAGCGCCGTTTAGTGAGTGATACAGGGTTGATCACAACATTGGATGTGTTGGCGCGTGGTGATGCTTATCGTGTGTCGGATCAAAATATGTTAGCGGCAGAAGATACCCCAGATGGTAGGGCGTTACGTGGTTTTGCGCGCGCAAACCTTGAAACAAGTTATCCGCTGCAAAAGCAATTTGCCCAAGGGCAGATGGTGTTAGAGCCTGTTGCGTCCATAACCGCGGGAACAAATTTGAATGATAATGATGATATCCCGAATGAAGATAGCCAGGATGTATTTTTAGATTCAACCAATTTGTTTAATGCCAATCGTTTTCCTGGTAATGATCTGATTGAAGATGAAAGTCATGTGACGTATGGGTTGCGTTCAGGATATTATGCGGATAATGGTCATCAGGGAGAGATTTTTTTAGGGCAAAGCTACCGTTTAACGGATGCGGATAATCCATTTCCTGATGGGTCAGGTCTGTCGGAGCAAGATAGTGATGTTGTTGGGCGGGTTGATTTGCGTTTTGGTGCGCCGCTACAGCTTGGCTATGGATTTCAGTTGGCCAATGATAATCTATCCTCACGCCGCCATGAGGTGGATATGACATCTACCTTGGGGCGGTTTACATTTGGAACGCGGTATTTTTATGCTGATGCGCTTCAAGGAACAGATCTGGATGAAAGACGGGAACAAATCCGCAATTTTGCACGGGTGCAAATTGATGATGAATGGGCCATCTTTGGCAGCTCACAATATGATTTAGCGCGAGAAACGGAAGGGTTACGCCGTTTCGGTTATGGCGTTGAATATGAAGGGCAATGTGCCAACTTCTCGTTAAGTGCTAGTCGCCGTTTGATTAATGAATCGACAGGTGATAGCGGCACACAAATTTTATTGAGAGTAGGTTTAAAAAACCTAGGGGAATTTGAGACAAGTAGTATTACACTAGGCGCCGGTAATAGTGATGATGACAATAATGATGATGATTTAGACGTGATGCGATGATTGAATTTTTTGAAACATTTAATTATCACATGTGTTTTGTGCTGCTTGTGACGGGGGGCGCAGTATATTTATTTGCGCGTGAAAAATATCCCTTAGAAGTTACTAGTATTATTTTGCTAACGGCGCTTTTGCTCTTTGGGCAGCTTTTTCCGCTTCCTGATGCGAATGGGCGCAATCAATTAGATGCGTATTATTTACTAGCAGGGTTCGCTAATCCTGCTTTGATCGCGGTTCTTGCCTTATTGGTGATGGGGCAGGCCATTATCAGAACAGATTCATTGCGGCCCTTAATTAAGTTTTTTGTTGGTAATAAGTTCTTGCCGCCGCGTGTGGCGATTGTTGGTATCTTAATGTTTGTTTTGGGTTTTAGCGCGTTTTTGAATAATACACCGCTTGTTATCCTTGCGATACCAATTATGCAGGCCATTGGAATTTCTGCGGGTATTGATGATACGAAAACAATGATGCCATTAAGCTTCGCGGCGATATTGGGGGGCATGATGACGCTTGTGGGGTCATCGACTAACTTATTAGTGTCTAGCGCTATGGTGGAGCTAGGATATAAAGCGCTTGGCTTTTTTGATTTCTTTATCCCCGGCGCGATGCTGGCCATGACAGGATTGGCTTATGTTGTGTTTATTTTACCGCTTCTTGTGCCTAAGCGGCAGTCTTTAAAGGAAGCTATTCAGGGGCAGCAAAAGGAATTTGTCGCGGAATTGGATGTGACACCAGATAGTATTTTGGTAGGAATGGAATGCACCAATGGCCGTTTTCCAGCTTTGCCAGAGCTGGATATTCGTCTTATTCAACGTCAAGGGCATCTGATTTTACCGCCATTTGAAGGGTATATGATTGAACCACATGATATTATGATTGTTGCGGCGCGGCGCGAAGCCTTGGCCGATGTATTATCAAAATTCCCTGGGTTTTTACTTTCGGATGATGATGTAAAGGCCATGGATCATACAGAGGACGGAAAAGAAGGGCTGTCTGATTTGGAAGAAACAGTCCAAGAAACGCGGGTTTTGGCAGAGCTGATGATTCCTCCTGCGTCACGTTATATTGATATGACGATTGATCAAATTGGCTTCCAACGCCAATTTGGCATTGTGATTTTAGGTATTCAGCGCCGCGCCCGTGTTGTGCGCCGCCGTTTGGGGCGTATTCGCCTTGAACCCGGTGACGTGCTTTTGGTGGCGGGGGCGCAAGGCAATATCAATGAAGTACGAAGTGGGGGGCAATCTGACGTGATTGTCTTATCTGGATCAAAACAAGAATTACCGATTCCGAAAAAAGCACCCATTGCAGGTTTTATTTTCCTCATGACAATTATATTGGCGTCCACGGGCGTGCTTTCTATTGCGGTGGCATCTGTTACGGGGGCGGTTTTATTGGTGGCGACAGGCTGTCTTAATATTCGCCAAGCAACGCGGGCGCTAGACCGGAAAATTTTACTGCTTGTGGGATCGATGCTTGCGCTTGGTGTGGCTATGCAGGCGACAGGGGGTGCGCAATTTATTGCTGATCTTATGTTGAAAGCACCCTTTGCAGATGATCCATTGACGATGGCGGCGTTGCTTTTTATCTTGGTCGCTATTTGTACCAATATTTTATCAAATAATGCGTGTGCGATTTTGTTTACGCCCATTGCCATGAATATGGCGATTAATATGGGCGCGGACCCGATTGTGTTTGCGATTACCGTTATCTTTGCCGCTAACTGTTCTTTCGCTTCACCGATTGGGTATAAGACCAATTTGCTGGTGATGGGGCCAGGGCATTACCGTTTTCGTGACTTTATGAAGGCGGGAATACCCCTTGTTTTGGTGCTATGGGTTGCTTATATTTTTATTGCAAAACTCTATTTTGGTTTATAAGAAGGGCAAAGCAGTAATATGGTATTTCGATCTTACAATCCTCATCAACGATATAAAGAACGTGCTGCGCACCGCTTCGCATCGCTTTTGGCGTATATTGCCGTTATTTTAATCTCAGGTCTGATTGGCTTTTGGTTGGGTAAGCAATATGCGGGTGAAAAGCTCATCATGGCGTCAAGTAAAGTTGAAGTGCTTGAAAAAGCAGTCGCAGAACAACGTGAAAAAATTATGGAGCTGGGCGCTGTCGCAGAAACTTCGACAATGCAATATAAGCAGTTGCAGGAACGTGTTGATGAAGCGGCGCCCGAAGGGGAGGCGCTTGCCTTATTAAAATTGATTGAAGGGCAAATTTCAAAAGGAATGACGCCAGAACGGATAGAGTATTTAATAAAATCAGGGCGACCACCAACAGCCTGTAAAGAACCAGAAACAAAGCGTTTTGTTGTTGAAACAAAGCTTTATAAAGGCCCTAAAAGTACCGTTAAAGTAGCCGATGGTTTAATTGAAATTGGCGGCACAGGTATGTCCGCCAAAAGTAAAGAGGGTAAGGAAGAGGTATGGTATGACGCAACACGCAATGTTGAAATATCATTTACCGCCGCAGAAAAAAAATCCATCAAGCGCGGTGTGATGCCGTTATATCATACGATGATTGTTGCTGATCGTGAATATCGCTTTACGATTGAACCGGGGGCGCAGTCTTTTATTAAAGTGATCTATGATTCTTGTGCGTATCCTTAACGCTTAAACGTGGCGCTAATTAGCGGGAAAGCCTAATAAATGATCATCGAGGCGGATGTTGTTTTTATCCAAGCGTTCATGTTGAAGCGGTATAATTTGCATCATTAATGACAATATTGACGGGTCACCATTTAATGTCCCCCTGATTTCAAAACTGTTGGGATAGATTAAAAAATTACCAGATAGAATTTCTTTTTTATCTGACGTGATTAAAATTTCAAAAGGATGTGGGCCGTTAACAAAGCGGCGTTCTAACAAATAAGAAATACTAATCTCTATGTTTTTAAATTGGTCTAAATTATCTTGTTTATTATCGAATAAATTATTGTCTTTTAAATAAGTTAAAAAACTTTGAAGGGATTGCATTGTTAATGTGGCGATACCAGATTTTAATTTGAAGTTTTCTGCCCATGCAACATCCGCAGAGAGGTTAACGTCAGGCATACCAGAAGCAGTGCTTCTAAAAATAAGGTGATGGTCGGTATTTTGATTGCCAACAACAAAACGGATGTTATTTAACGGCGCTTGCAGGAATGATCCGCTACCGCTTTCTAATTGTAAATTAATATGGGTGCTATCTTTCAGTAAAATCTCTGCCCAACCACTGCCTCTATTAAGGCTGAGGAGGTTATGTGTGATATTGATATTTTGGGCGTCCCAATCCATAGTGATATTATCTTCTTCATCCCATAGAACAGACCATTTACCGCTTAATTTAAGATTGGGGAAATCTGTTTTTAAAGTGCCGAACACCCCCTCATTATTTTTTTTAAGGCTGGTTTGAATGCTGGTGTTGGGCGTAAGAGGGAGGATAAATTTTGGAATGTTTAATTCTGGCAGGGCTTTAATATCGGCCTGAATAGTATCAAGATTTTGTTTTAAGATAAAATTTTGTGTTATTTGCTCTTTTTTAAAACTTACTTTTTCAACCGTAATGGAATCAATCTTCCGGTTGAATAAATATGTCGGCCAAGAAAGAGTGGCCTGAAGGGTGTGAATTGCAAGATGGCTGGTTTTAATTTCTTTATAGGTAAAACCTGTTCTAGAAAATGCTAAATCTTGTGTTTCTATGTTTTGAAGGCCTGCACGTTCTAAAGTTTTTATAATTTGAGAATTTATATTAGGTAAGGCAATACCAAATATAAAACCCCCTAAAGCGAGGCATAAAATAAAAAAGCTTATAAGGAAAAAGCGCATATTTTTTAAATGTCGAGATCTTCGACAAATTCCGCATTATCTTGAATAAAATTAAAGCGGCTTTCGGCATTTTTTCCCATGAGGCGTTCAACCAAATCATCCACTTCGGCAAGCGTTGGCCCGTCTACCATTTCATCAGAAATGATGGCAGGAATTTTGACGCGTAGTAAAATTCGTGATTTTGGATTCATTGTTGTTTCTTTCAACTGCGCGGCGGGCATTTCACCCAACCCTTTAAAGCGGCTGACATCAACCTTCTTTTTCCCCTTAAAGGTTGTTTCCATTAATTGATCTTTATGCTCATCATCCTGCGCATATTCACTGAGCGTTCCACTAACGAGACGATAAAGCGGCGGTTGCGCCAAGTAAAGATGTCCTTCTTCGATTAATGGACGCATTTGTGCGTAAAAGAAAGTAATGAGGAGCGCGGCAATATGCGCGCCATCCACGTCTGCATCCGTCATGATGATGATACGTTCATAACGTAGTTTTTTAAGATCAAAATCCTTACCAATGCCACAACCAATCGCCTGAATTAAATCTTGAATTTCTTGGTTGGCTTTAATTTTATCTTTTGACGCGCTGACAACGTTTAATATTTTACCGCGTAAAGGCAAGACCGCTTGCGTTTCACGCATTCGTGCTTGCTTGGCAGAGCCACCCGCTGAATCCCCTTCCACAAGGAAAAGTTCAGTATCGTCGGAGTTTTTACGTGAACAATCCGCAAGCTTTCCAGGCAGGCGGAGTTTGCGCGTGGCAGATTTACGCTGCGTTGCTTTTTCTTCGCGGCGTTGAATACGGTATTCGGCTTTTTCAATAATCGCTTCGAGGAGAATTTTGCTTGATCCCGGATCCTCGGTGAGCCAGTGATCAAAATAATCTTTAATGGCCGTATCGACCCATTTGCTGACGGCGGCAGTGGCGAGCTTATCTTTTGTTTGCCCCTGAAATTGTGGGTCCTTGATAAAGACAGATAGAACAACGCCTGCCTCATCAAACAAATCATCCCCTGTAATTAGGGATGTTTTTTTATTTCCAACCATATCACCATAAGCTTTCAATCCACGAAGCATGGCAGAGCGTAGGCCGCTTTCATGTGTTCCGCCCTGTGGGGTGGGGATGGTGTTACAATAAGTGCTGCTGAATCCATCCATACGCATTGGCCAGGCAATGGCAAATTCAACACGGCCATTATTATCGGGCAGGTCTGATTTACCGGCAAAAGGGCGGGGTGTAATTGTTGGTTTTTTACCAATGACGGACATTAAGAAATCTTGTAATCCGTTGGGGAAATGAAAAATTTCTTCAGCTTTATCTTTGTTTTCTTCATCTAATAAAGAAGGATCACAAGACCATTTAATCTTTACGCCTTCAAAAAGATACGCTTTTGATCTGGCCATTTTATAGAGACGGGCGGCTTTAAATTTAAGACTTTCGCCAAAAATTTCTGGATCAGGATGGAAGAATACGGTTGTCCCGCGGCGGTTATTGACTGCGCCTAAATCTTGGACTTTTGATGTTGTGAGGCCTTTAGAGAAGGTTTGCTTGTGTAATTTCTTATCACGCGCCACTTCCACCCACATTTCATCTGACAGGGCGTTCACAACGGAAATCCCTACGCCATGCAGGCCGCCAGCGGTTTCATAATTCTTACCGCTAAATTTACCACCGGAATGGAGCGTCGTTAAAATGACCTCTAACGCCGATTTTCCGGGGAATTTGGGGTGTTCATTAACGGGAATACCGCGTCCATTATCAGATATGGTAATTCCATTATTCGCATCAAGGTGAATTTCGATGCGATTTGCATGGCCTGCGACGGCCTCATCCATCGAGTTATCGAGGATTTCACCTACTAAATGGTGCAGGGCGCGTTCATCCGTGCCTCCAATATACATTCCGGGGCGTTTACGGACAGGCTCTAGCCCTTCAAGGACTTCAATATCTGCGGCATCATAGGTGGAGGACATAGTCGGTGTTTTGCTCATGCTCTTATTATTAAAGGAAATGGAGTGGTTTTGAAAACCTTAAAAAATAAAGGAATAACAGATAAGTATTGTCTTTTATCTAATCAAAACAGGTATAATATAAAGATATGCAATATTTTTTGATTATTTGTTTTGTTTTTTGGCCTGTCTTTGTGCAGGCAACTGTGGGAATTGACCTTGATAAGGTCAAGCCTTTGACGGTGGTTGAATTTCTGCCTGAAGAAGAATTTAAAACCAAAACCCGTATGGAAGATGTGACGCCATATGGTGATGAATTTTTGGCCTTTAACGTTCGATTGCCTAATGAATGGAGTGAGAATTTAGCTGAACTATCTGAGCAAACAAAATCTATATCGGGCCCAACACAAAATATTTTAGGAACGGTAGCGCGATATGTCAGTCCCCCGAATCAACATCTACGCAGTTTTTTTGAACTGGAGGTTGCCGAATTAACTTATGAAATTGGTGCGCGGAACTGGTTTATTAATTATGTGATCAATAAGGGGTTTACTTTAGAACAAGTCGGCGCAGAAGATGAACGTACCGTTGAGGCAATTTATTTAGATATTAAAGGGGACATTACCTATATTGTGCGGGTTAAAGCGATCATTAATGGTTCACGTATGGTGATGGCGCATTATTATTTACCGCAAGAGCTTTATCAAGAAGAGCGGGTTTTACAGGCGCAGGTTATTAATTCATTTAAACTTACAAACCGCCAAGTAACGGGCGTTGAAAAATTAGAACTTCATGCATTTTTAGATCAATCCTTTTTTGAATATCCCGTGTCATGGAAATTAAATGCCCCCTATGTGAAGTCCATCGACCGAATGCGCGCGATGCTTTATCACTCTACCCAGATTGGTAAATTAGATGGTCAAATGAATATTTATTTGGCCAATAGAATCACAGACACAACGCGCGCCAATGAAATTAATCTCTATAAAGAAAAATTGGAGATTGAGAACTATAAACTGGGCGCATTTTTAGAACAGCCAAAGCTTAATTTTCACTCAGATATGCATTTTGGCATTACGCAGGTTTATTCTATGGACCCTGCGGTTGCCCATATGATTGATTATGAATTATGGGTGTCCGTGTTGGAAGGTACTGAATATATTTACGTGATCTCACTTTTAACGCCAGCCAGAACAGAAGAATTTTATACGTGGGCGCGTAATATTGAAGCGTATAAATTACTGCTTCGTGGGATGCGCCGTTATGATGGTGATGTGAATTACTATAAATTCTACGCTAAAGAAGATTTTAAAATCACAAAGTAAAACACGCATATAAAAAAGCCGGAGATTTCTCTCCGACTTTTTAATTTCTTTTGATAGCGCTGCTTAAGCTGAATAATACATCAAGAACTCAATAGGATGCGGCATTGTTTCGTACCTCAATACCTCTTCCATTTTTAAATCAATGTAGGCGTGAATGGCATCTTCTGTGAACACATCGCCTTTTGTAAGGAAGGCATGATTCTCTTTTAATGCATCGAGCGCCTCACGGAGCGAGCCACATACTGTTGGAATTTCTGCCAACTCATCTGCAGGAAGATCATAAAGATCTTTATCCATCGCCTCACCGGGGTGAATTTTATTATCAATCCCATCAAGGCCAGCCATAAGCATGGCAGAGAATGCCAAATAAGGATTGGCCGTCGCATCAGGGAAGCGGACTTCAACACGTTTTGCCTTTGGTGATTCACCATACGGAATACGGCAAGAGGCAGAACGGTTACGCGCAGAATAGGCCAGAAGGACAGGGGCTTCATACCCCGGTACTAAACGCTTATAGCTGTTTGTGGACGGGTTAGTGAAGGCGTTTAAGGCCTTTGCATGCTTAATGATACCGCCAATATAGTAAAGCGCGTTATCAGAAAGTCCCGCATATTTATCGCCTGCAAAAAGTGGCTTACCGCCATTCCAAAGTGATTGATGCACATGCATGCCTGATCCGTTATCACCATAAACAGGTTTGGGCAGGAAGGTTGCTGTTTTGCCATAGATATGCGCCACATTATGAACCGCATATTTATAAAGCTGCATATTGTCTGCGCAAGTCACAAGTGTTTCAAAGAAAATTCCAAGCTCATGTTGTGATGGAGCGACTTCATGGTGATGTTTTTCAACGGGAACACCCATTGCATCCATCACGGTTACCATTTCCGCACGCAGGTCAGAGCCGCTATCGATTGGTCCTTCAGGGAAATATCCGCCTTTCACGCCGGGGCGGTGACCAGTGTTGCCTTCGGCATAATCCGTGTTGCTATTATAAGGGCCTTCGGTCGAATCAATTTTATAAGACACTTCATTCATATTGGCGGCCATCTTGACGTCATCAAAAACAAAGAACTCTGCTTCAGGACCGAAATAGGCGGTATCACCATATCCAGCGCTTTTCACATATTCTTCTGCTTTTTTGGCAATGTTACGGGGGCATCTTTCATATCCTTTACCGCTCATTGGGTCTTTGATTGTGCAAAAGACTTTTAATGTTGGCTGCGCTGCAAAGGGGTCAAGGAAACATTTACCCCAATCAGGCACAAGGCACATGTCTGATTCGTTAATGGCTTTCCATCCTGCGATAGAAGATCCATCAATCATCACGCCGTCTTCAAACATATCTTTGTCAACGGTACTTATATGTTGGTCTGTATGTTGTAATTTGCCGCGGGGGTCAGTGAACTCAAAACCAACGAACTGAACATCATGCTCATCAGTAAATTTTTTAAAATCGGAATGACTTTTGAATGAAATTGTATTATCGGGCATTGCCTCTATTACTCCTGTTATGGTTGCTTACGTATATATTCGAAAAATGCAAGGTATGCATGCAAAATACGAATAGATAGAATTATTATCACTCAAAAAATCATGCGTCCATAGCTTTTGTTGCATTTTATCCAAACTATTCAAAAAACTTGCGATTAAATTGGTTTCGATGTAATTAAGTCCTCATTATCAAAATGCACTTATATATTAAGGGCGATGATGATGGTGTCCGCCCGTTTACGGGTATGACGATTTTTTCATGTGGCGACTGTAGCTCAGCGGTAGAGCCCTCGGTTGTGGTCCGAGTGGTCGCGGGTTCGAATCCCGTCAGTCGCCCCATTTTTATTTTCTTGGCTTTAGACGTGCTTTACGTTAAAAAGCCTCGTAATTAATAAGAATTACGGTAGTAATACACATCATGCGGGTGTGGCGGAATTGGTAGACGCGCCAGATTTAGGTTCTGGTATCTTAGGATGTGGGGGTTCAAGTCCCTTCACCCGCACCATTTAATTAAAAAGTCTTGAAGCGCACAGGCGTGAAGAGGCCTTAAATAGATCAGCCTTAAGCGATAGCGGGCAGTAACATTGAAAGATAGTAAGATTATGCAAGTTAAAGAAATCAGCTCAGAAGGCCTATCACGTGAATTAGAAGTGACTGTTCCTGCGAATGAAATTGAACAACATGTTGAAAGCCGTTTGGTTGAAGTTGGCAAGACAGCAAAAATTCAGGGTTTCCGCCCCGGTAAAGTACCAATGGATATGCTTAAAAAGCGTTATGGCCGCGCCGTCATGGGCGAAGTGCTTGAATTAGCGGTGAATGATTCAACGGCAAAAGTGATTGAAGACAAAAAGTTACGCCCTGCAGGTCAACCAAAGATTGAAGTTAAAGAATTTGATGAAGGTAAAGATCTCACTTATTCAATGAAGGTTGATATTCTTCCTGATTTTGATGTGATGGACCTTAAAGGCTTAAAAATCGAAAAACCAATCGCAAAGATTGAAGATAAAGATATTGATGAAGCCCTTGGCCGTATTACAGAACATCATAAAGGCAGTAAAAAAATTGAAGGCGATCGTGCGACGAAAAAAGGTGATTTTGTCGTTATGGATTTTGATGGTCGTACCGCAGATGATGATGTCCACCATGAAGGCATGAAAGCCGAAGGGCATAAGTTAGAATTGGGTAGCGGGCAGTTTATCCCTGGCTTTGAAGATCAATTAATTGGCAAGAAAATTGGTGCCGATGTTGAGGTTAAAGTTGATTTCCCTGAAAATTATGGTGCGAAAGAGCTGGCGGGACGCGAAGCAATCTTTGACGTAAAAATTCATGAAATTCATGAAGCAACAGCTGCCGTTGTTAATGATGAGTTTGCCAAAGAAATGGGCTTTGATGATGAACAAGCCCTGCGGGATGCCGTCAAACACCAGCTTGCCAGTGATTATAACAACCAAACACGGATGAAAATGAAGCGTTCGCTTCTTGATCAGCTTGATGATGGTCATAAGTTCGAAGTACCGAAGGGGATGGTTGAAGCGGAATTAGAGTTAATTACCAACCAGATAGAGCAAGAACGTAAAGCAAACCCTGAAGCGGAGGCGCTTTCCGATGAGGAAAAAGAAGAGCTTGATATGATTTCTGAGCGCCGCGTGCGTTTGGGACTTGTTTTGGCAGAAATTGGTCAACAAAATAACGTTCAAGTGAATGATCAAGAACTTCAGGGCGCTGTCATTTCTGAAGCGCAGAAATACCCGGGGCAAGAAAAGCAGATTTTTGACCTGTATCAGAAAAACCCACAAGCGATGGAAGGCCTTCGCGCCCCATTATTTGAAGATAAAGTGGTGGATCTGATCTTTGCGGACGCCGAAATCGCTGAAAAAGAAGTCTCAATCGAGGAATTGATGGCCGAAAACGAAGAAGATAAGCCAAAGAAAGCAAAGAAGACGACCAAGAAAGCCGCAAAAAAGGCTTCTAAAAAAGCTGCGAAGAAATCAGCGAAGAAGTAGAATGATTGTTGTGCTTTTGGAATTTTTTGAAGCGATAAGAAATAATTTGTAGGTTTTAGTTATATATTTCACTTTTCTAGTTTAGGTGATTTATCAGTATTTCTTAACAGAGGGTATTGAGCATAATCTTCTATAGCTTTTCTTGCTTCTGGAGTTGTATCTCGTAACCATTCAGGTTCTTCGATTAAAGCGATACCTGATTTTATATTTTTTAATAATATATTGACTTGTTTTTCTGTCATCTGAGAAATGAGTGTGACTAATTCTCCAATTTGAGAGTTGCGAAGCGGTGATGCTTCTTTAATAATATCACTTGAGTAATTAATATTTAGTTTTTCAAAAATAATCTTTAATTCTTGAGTTTTCCAACGGCTTTTTTGGCCTAATTTCTTATATAGCGCGGCTCGTGAGATATCGAGATCTTTAGCTAAATTTGCTTTTGAGTAGTTTTTAGATTCTATTCCAGTTTTTATAGCAGAAATAACGTCTTCGTTAAGTTTTGTGCCTAATTCAGGAATGCTTGTGAGTGTAAATTGCTCTTTCATACGTTTCTTTTATGAAAAACTAGTGATTCTGTCAATAGGATTAATGTCTATGCTTATTATCCTCTGCTTGAACTCATTGTTGTCCCGCGCTACGGTTTATCTTATTGATTCATATTCTTAAGATAGAGAGACTTTCATGACTGAGCGCGACCCATTAGAACTATATAACTCCCACCTTATTCCCACTGTGATTGAGCAGACAAATCGGGGAGAGCGCGCGTTTGATATTTTCTCTCGTCTTTTAAAAGAGCGTATTATCTTTCTTACAGGGGAAGTGAATGATTATGTATCCAGCCTGATTTGCGCGCAGCTTTTGTTCCTTGAATCTGAAAATCCAGATAAAGACATCTCTTTCTACATTAACTCCCCGGGCGGCGTTGTGACGTCAGGGATGGCGATGTATGACACGATGCAATATATTAAGCCTGATGTGTCTACGGTTTGTATTGGTCAGGCCGCGTCCATGGGTTCCTTACTTTTGACTGCGGGTGCAAAGGGCAAGCGTTATGCGTTACCCCATGCACGTATTATGATTCACCAACCATTGGGCGGCGCACAAGGGCAGGCATCTGACATTGAAATTCAGGCGCGTGAAATCTTGCGTATGAAAGCAATGTTGAATGATATTTATGTGAATCATACAGGCAAGAAATTAGCTGATATTGAGAAATCAATGGATCGTGATAATTTTATGTCTGCAGCAGAAGCACAGAAATTTGGTTTGATTGATAAAGTGGTAGAGCATCATTCTGCCGCTACCAGCGACGAAAAAGACAAGAAAAAATAAGATATTAGGCAGTATTTGCCGTTATTATGTCTAAAGACGTGGTTTTTAAATCATAATTGCTTCTGTTATCGTAACGAAATATAAAGGTTTGTTACTTTAAATAGTATATTACCGAATATAAATGAACGCGTTGCCGCGTTTACCGAAAGAGACTGAATGTTGACGAAATCTTCCCAAAATAAAAAATTTGCCGTCTTACCATTGCGCGATATTGTAGTGTTTCCACATATGATTGTGCCGCTTTTTGTGGGGCGTGAAAAATCTGTTAAAGCGCTTGAACAGGTTATGGAAGAAGACAAACAAATTCTTCTGATGACGCAAAAATCACCATCTGATGATAATCCTGCCGGTGAAGACCTTTATGAAGTGGGAACGATTGGAAATATCCTACAACTGTTAAAATTACCTGATGGCACAGTTAAAGTTTTGGTTGAGGGCGGTAAGCGCCACGTCGTTAAAAAATATATTGAAGATGGCGATTATATCGAAGCGGAAGCCGTTTTGCTGGATGAAGATGAAACAGTTGATGAAGAAACCGAAGCGTTATCGCGCGCAGTTATTTCACAATTTGAACAGTACGTAAAATTGAACAAAAAAATTCCGCCTGAAGTGTTGGTGTCGATTAATCAAATTGATGATGTGCAGAAGATGGCGGATACGGTTGCCTCACATTTAAGTTTAAAGATTGATGAAAAACAAGAATTGTTAGAGCTAAAAACAATTCCTGACCGTCTTGAAAAAATTTATGGGTATATGGAGGGTGAGATTGGCCTGCTTCAAGTTGAAAAACGCGTGCGTAACCGTGTTAAACGCCAAATGGAAAAAACCCAACGCGAATATTATTTGAACGAACAAATGAAGGCCATTCAAAAAGAGCTGGGTGATGGAGAAGAGGGGCTTGATGAGCTTGGTGAATTAGAAAAGAAAATTAAAGAAACCAAACTGTCAAAAGAAGCTAAAGAAAAAGCGACGACGGAATTGAAAAAACTTCGTCAAATGAGTCCGATGTCTGCCGAAGCAACAGTAGTGCGGAATTATCTTGATTGGATTGTTGGTGTGCCGTGGAATAAACGCTCTCGTGTTCATAAAGATATTAAACAAGCACTGAAAGTTCTTGATAAAGATCATTACGGATTAGAAAAAGTTAAAGAACGTATTCTTGAATATCTGGCCGTGCAACAACGGACGAATAAAGTGAAAGGGCCTATCCTTTGTTTGGTTGGGCCGCCGGGCGTTGGAAAAACTTCTTTGGGCAGTTCCATTGCGCGGGCGACAAACCGTAAATTTGTGCGTGTGTCCCTTGGCGGTGTGCGTGATGAAAGTGAGATTCGTGGTCACCGTAGAACCTATATTGGGGCGATGCCGGGTAAAATCATCCAAGGGATGAAAAAAGCCAAAACATCAAACCCGCTTTTTTTATTGGATGAAGTTGACAAAATGTCATCTGATATGCGCGGTGATCCGGGATCCGCTTTATTAGAGGTGTTAGATCCAGAACAAAATTCAACATTTAATGATCATTATATGGAGATGGATTATGATCTGTCCGATGTCATGTTTATTTGCACGGCAAACTCGCTCAATATGCCGCAACCGCTTCTTGATCGGATGGAAGTCATCCGTATCTCTGGCTATACAGAAGATGAGAAGCTGGAAATTGTGAAGCGCCATTTAATTGAAAAACAAAAAAAGGCTGCGGGTCTTAAAAAAGATGAATTAAAAATTAGTGATAATACAATTCGGGACCTAATCCGTTATTACACCCGCGAAGCGGGCGTGCGTAATTTGGAGCGTGAGATTGCAAATCTATGCCGTAAATCAATCAAAGATATTTTGATGAAAGGGAAATCAGCAATTTCTATTACACCAAAAGCATTGGAAAAATTTGCAGGCGTAAAAAAATTCCGCTTTGGTGCGGTTGAAGAACAAGACCGCATTGGTGTTGTGACGGGGTTGGCTTATACGCAATTTGGCGGTGATATTCTTTCTATCGAAGCGGTCACATTGCCTGGTAAAGATGGCAAGGTGACAACCACAGGTAATCTAAAAGATGTTATGCGTGAATCTATTACCGTGGCGGAGATGTTAATTAAGTCACGTGCCAATCAATTTGGTATTCCGTTTGATGAGCTAAAGGAAAAATCAATTCACGTTCACGTGCCTGAAGGGGCAACGCCAAAAGATGGACCCTCTGCTGGCGCGGCCATGACAACCGCGATTATTTCTGCATTAACGGATATTCCGATACATCGTGATATTGCAATGACGGGTGAAATTAATTTACGGGGATATGTCACGGCGATTGGTGGTTTGAAAGAAAAACTTTTGGCAGCTTTAAGAAGTGGCACAAAGAAAGTATTAATCCCACAAGAAAATGAAAAAGACCTTGCGGATGTTCCCGATAAGGTAAAAAAGAATCTTGAAATTGTTGCTGTTGAAACGATTGAAGAGGTTCTTTTACACGCCCTTTTAAAGATGCCGGAGCCGATTTCAGAGGAAGATTCTGCTAAATCTGCGAAAATACCCCCAGAAACGGCAGAAAATAAGGGAAAAGATGTGATTCATCATTGAGTCTTTTAAAAAATAGGCATAGCTTAGAATCGTTACGACGTTGCAGAATAAGCGCTGAAGCCGATTAGGTGGCCTTTATTCTTGTCGCCGTAAACTCTTTTATGAAGAGTATTTTTATTTAAACAAAAAGAAGAAGGACTTATCCTATGAATAAAGCAGAACTTATTGAACACGTTGCTAAAGAAACAGATTCAACAAAAGCAGACGCGCAGCGTGCTGTTGAAGCTGTTTTTGGTGGTATCACTAAAACAGTTAAAAAAGGCGGTGACGCACGCTTTGTTGGTTTCGGTACATTTACTGTAGCAAAACGTGCAGCGACAACTGGTCGTAACCCACGCACAGGCGAGCCTATCAAAATTAAAGCGTCTAAAAACGTTAAATTCAAAGCTGGTAAAGAGCTTAAAGAAGCAGTTAACAAGTAATCGCTTTTTAAGTCTCGCCATGCTCATCTGGGCAAGGGGAGGCGCTTAAAACAAATATTTAGAGAAAGTCGCCTTAATAGGCGGCTTTTTTTATGCTTTTCGCTTGCTTTTTATTGGGCGGGGATATATTTCTATCTTTCTGAATTGGATGGGCGATTAGCTCAGCTGGTAGAGCATCTCGTTTACACCGAGGGGGTCGGCGGTTCGAGCCCGTCATCGCCCACCATCCATTCACTTTGCGGATATCCGATCTGCCGCCCCAATCATTGAATAGTGAACCGCCTTCTTATTCGTCGTTTTACATAGCTAATATAAAAAGCCGCATGCTTATTGTAAATGAAAGACGTTTATCGTAACTTAAGCGCACCGATTGCAATTTTGATGTAACTACTTTTTTATTACTTCGAATAAGAGAGTAAGAATTATATTAAAGAGTAAGAATAACATTTATGAAGGGAACTTAAATAATGACTAAAGCAATTAACATTAGTAAAACACTAAAAACCGTTTTCCACTTTATCCTCGTGGCGAGCGCTATTTTCACATTCTCTGTTTCAACTGCGTCTGCAGGGCAGGGGACATGGGATAAACAAAATTTTAAAGTAAAAGGTAGCTGGTCTATTGAACAGCGCAGTGACGGGAATTACCTTGTATTAAGTGATGATTTTAAAACACGTTCTGCTCCGGATTTAAAATTCTTTTTATCAAAGAAAGAATTTGGCGATATTAACGGACGTAATGCAACGGATAGCGCCGTTCTGATTTCTGAAATTTCATCAGCAAAAGGCGGGCAATCCTACAAAATCCCTGCAAATATCAATGTAAGTGATTATGAGAGCCTTGTTCTTCATTGTGAGCAATATAGCAAGCTTTGGGCTTCAACTTCTTTGAAGTAATTGAATGCACTCATATTATACCCCCTAAAACCCGCCTGATGTGGCGGGTTTTTCTTTTGTTTGCCTTTTTTATTTCACCTGATAAGGTTTTATCGATTTTAAACAAAGGAGAAAATTATGTTAATTGGAGTACCGAAAGAGATTAAACCTCAAGAACACCGTGTTGGTCTTGTTCCTTCATCTGTCCGTGAATTTGTGGCGCATGGCCATGACGTGATTGTGGAAACAAATTGTGGTGAAGGCATTAATTATACAGATGCAGATTATGAAGCCGCAGGCGCAAAAATTATTGGTACGGCCAAAGAAATTTTTGATACAGCCGAAATGATTATTAAAGTGAAAGAACCACAAAAAATTGAATGTGAAATGCTGCGTGAAGACCAAGTTCTTTTCACCTATCTTCACTTGGCTGCAGATGAAGCGCAAACAAAGGGATTAATCGATTCTAAATGTATTGCGATTGCGTATGAAACGGTGACAGGGCCAAACGGGAAGGGGCTTCCGCTTCTTGCACCTATGTCTGAAATTGCGGGTCGTTTATCTATTCAGGTGGGTGGCGCGTATTTGTTGAAACATCTTGGTGGTCGTGGCCGTCTTATTGGTGGCTCCCCTGGTGTTGAGGCCGCAAAAGTTGTTGTGATTGGTGGCGGTGTGTCTGGATATCATGCGGCGCAAATGGCTGTTGGTATGGGCGCGGATGTAACTATCCTTGAAAAAGGGCATGATCAAATCCGTGCTTTGGATGAACATTTTGGCAATACCGCGCGCGTGATTCAATCGTCAAACGATTCTGTTGAACGTTATGTTCTGGATGCTGATTTGGTGATTGGCGCGGTTCTTATTCCGGGTGCTTCTGCCCCTAAATTGGTAACAAAGGAAATGATTTCAAAAATGCGTCCGGGTTCTGTTGTGGTTGATATTGCGATTGATCAGGGCGGTTGTTTCGAAACATCAAAAGCCACAACGCATAATGACCCTGTTTACAGTGTGGATGACGTGATTCATTATTGTGTGGCGAATATGCCGGGCGCAGTGCCTATGACGTCTGCTCATGCGCTGAATAACGCTGTGTTGCCGTATGCACTTCAGTTGGCGGATAAGGGCTGGAAAAAGGCTCTGGCGGAGAATCCTGCGCTGATGGAAGGCTTAAATGTCTGTAAAGGCGAAGTAACCTATAAATGCGTTGCAGAAGAGTTCGGCCTTGGCTACAGCGAGCCAGAGAAGATGGCCGCTTAGGAAATATAAGGTAAATATAAAAAAAATCATAAAAGCCGCCTGTAAGTTGTTGACAGCAGGCGGTTTTTTTAGGTATTAAACATCCATTCTACCAATGCGCGGGCGTAGCTCAGTTGGTTAGAGCGCCGCCCTGTCACGGCGGAGGTCGCGAGTTCAAGTCTCGTCGCTCGCGCCATTTTTCAAAACTTGATGATATTGAATGATTTGTCTCACGGGGCAGGTTCTTTCTTCTCTTTTTAAAAACTCCATAAAACTTTTGTATTCCTGTTTACAGCCCCTTGGCGTGGGTTTATATTCTTTTCATGGTTTCAGAAGAACTTCTTATTAATTATTTACCAATCCTTATTTTCATCATCATTGCGGCGGGGATGTCCGTGGCGATGATTGGCTTGTCCTTCGTTGTGGGAAAACAAAACCCTGATGCGAATAAGAACGCCGCCTATGAATGTGGATTTGATGCATTTGATGATGCCCGAAGCAGATTCGATGTGCGGTTCTACTTGGTTGCGATTCTTTTTATTATCTTTGACCTTGAAATTGCCTTCTTGTTTCCATGGGCGATTAGCCTTGGGGAAATAGGCCTGTTTGGCTTTTGGTCGATGATGGTGTTCCTTGGTGTTCTCACCGTGGGTTTTATTTACGAATGGAATAAGGGCGCATTGGAATGGGAGTAGTTGAACAACATCGATCACTTTTAAAGGTTATAACAGCCGTCGGGTTTGCTCTGTCTTGTAAATTTGCTGAGGCGTGTAATGTTTTTGAATTAAAAGAATTGGCTTTAACGGGGACAATAATTAGAAATAATCCATTGGAATTTTTACATTAATGACACACGATAAACATACCATCATCGCGCCTGATGCGCCGTTTAAAACATCGCTTAGAATGCCGAAGGCTGTCGATCAGGATGTTGTACCTGCAGCCATGTCAAAGCATTTAAATGAAAAGGGGTTCTTGCTCACATCGGCGGACTCGCTATTTGATTGGGCGCGGACGGGGTCTATGTGGCCGATGACGTTTGGTTTGGCGTGTTGCGCGGTGGAGATGATCCATTCTTATATGTCACGCTATGATTTGGACCGTTTTGGGATTATCCCACGGCCATCACCACGCCAGTCTGATGTGATGATTGTGGCGGGGACATTAACCAATAAAATGGCACCTGCATTGCGCCGTGTTTACGATCAAATGCCAGAACCCCG
Organism: uncultured Alphaproteobacteria bacterium; assembly: GCA_937934135.1. Taxonomy (GTDB): domain Bacteria; phylum Pseudomonadota; class Alphaproteobacteria; order Micavibrionales; family Micavibrionaceae. The sequence continues at coordinate 6,192 of CALHAW010000018.1, read as the reverse complement.
TTGGGTGATCTCCATGGGGTCGTGCGCCAATGGGGGTGGGTATTACCATTATTCTTATTCTGTTGTGCGGGGCTGTGACCGTATTGTTCCCGTGGATATTTATGTCCCTGGATGCCCGCCAACTGCTGAAGCTCTTGTCTATGGCCTCCTTCAGCTTCAAAAAAAGATTCAACGCGAAGATACGCGCATAGCACGGTAATGATTGACATAATGTAAATAATCTGTGATCATGCACCAATAATTAATAGGAAACAAATATCATGAGTTCAATATCAAAGAAACTGACATCTGCGTTTGGAATAGTTGCAATGACGAGCGTTACTGCGCTTGCACAAGATACGATTGAAAAAAATGGGTATGCTGAAGGCGTTGCTAAATATTTAACAAAAAGCTGTCCCACAACAGCAAAAGAAGCAAAAAATGAAGATAAGGTTGTTCAATGCTTTAATGCTACATTAAACGCCACATATTCTATTGCTGCTGATTTGTCTGATTTTATTACTGAAGCAAAAAAACCCACACAACCTTTTGCTGCAGGAGCTTCCAATGGAGAGCTTCTTGTTGGTTGTGAAGTGCCTGCGAAACGGATTAATACAACAAAGTTTTCTAATCTTCTTGCTCATCAAACAGCCATAGTCGATTTTGCGCGCACATGCATTCCATCGATTCGAAGAGCGGCAAGTAATGTTGATTTAAATTGGGAGCCAACCGCCGTCAATACAATAGCCAACCATGTGAATTGTATGAGTGGTAAGCAATGTATCACAGCCAGTATTGGTAATGGACAGCCAATATTAATACAACCTAAGTAAAGACCGTGCATTCTGTATACGTTCTTATGCTCACTAATTGATTGGGAGAATTAAAATGAAAAGACGTACATTTATGGCTGGCACTATTGCGCCCGCGCTCACTTCAATATTTACAACTAAAGTTATTGCCGCACCGCGCCCTCGTGAAATCCTAAGAAAAACGCCGTTTGGTCAATGGAAAGCAAAAATTGACAGTTTTGGACTTGATCAAGCAGGAAAGGAAAGATTGTTTAATAATATGCACGGGCATCTAGACGGTGTTTTTAGCTCTGCTAGTCGCAGCATGGATCAGGTTTATAAAGCATTTAGAGATGGTAAAAATTATAATGTACGCAGTATCCCAGCGCTTAAAAGCCCTTACCCAAAAATGAGGCACGCCGTGGATATATATTGCGATGAACTTGCACCTTTAAAAGGGTTTGGTAATAATTCGGATGCGGCAGATACAATATATGCGCGTTATCATGGGTTAAATAATGATTACACAGACTCTGATGGCAAGGGAAGCGCGTTACTGGTCGCTTATAATGAAACTCTTCAAGAGATGGCGAAAATTTTTGGCGTGAAAATAGAAAAACGAGCAGAGCTTGATGCCACAAGCCCCGATATGGGTAGAAGAGGGTTTCTGACTGCTTTTTTACCTCGGGCAAATGGCCCTAATCCACCTGCATAAATTTAATTCTTCGTTTGAACTCCACTTCGAATAAACCTATAGTATCGCTTAAATAAGAGTGCTGAGTGCGTAAGTGCGAAGGCCATAAAAATTGCGGTATTTTATTTATGACATCAAACGAATTTTTAACGGATCTAGCAGAGCATATTGTTGAGGAAGCCGAAGGTGCGCTTTCTTTTGTGATTGAAAAAAATGAAGTCACTATTATTGCCGCGCGTGAACATATTTGCGGCGTTCTTCAATATTTACGCGATGATTCAGAATGTCAGTTCAAAATCCTTATTGGCCTTTGTGGTGTTGATTATCCTAACCGTAAAAAACGTTTTGAGGTTGTTTATAACCTCTTATCTATCAGCCAAAATAACCGTATTCGTGTAAAAATTGCTGTGGCAGAAAATGAGCTTGTCCCAACGGTTACAAAAGTCTTTAGCACCGCAGGCTGGTTTGAGCGTGAAACGTGGGATTTATACGGTATTTTCTTTGATGGTCATCCTGATTTACGCCGTATTTTGACAGATTATGGGTTTGAAGGGCATCCTTTGCGTAAAGACTTCCCATTAACGGGATATGTTGAACTTCGTTATGATGAACAACAACAGCGTGTTGTTTATGAGCCAGTGAAGCTGGCGCAAGATTTTAGAAGCTTTGATTATCTCTCTCCTTGGGAAGGAATGACGGATATGCAATTACCCGGCGATGAAAAAGGGACTGTTCCCACACGCGGATGGAAACCATCGGACAAAACAGTCTCAGGGAAAAGTAAAGAGAAACAATAAGATGTCAGAAGAACTTGAAATCGCGTCTCAAACGCAAATTAAACCTTATACTATGAATTTCGGACCACAGCATCCTGCGGCGCATGGTGTATTGCGTTTGGTACTTGAAATGGAGGGGGAGATTGTTGAGCGCTCTGACCCGCATATTGGCTTGCTTCATCGTGGCACAGAAAAACTGATTGAATATAAAACCTATACGCAGGCTGTCCCGTATTTTGACCGTTTGGATTATGTTGCGCCAATGAATCAAGAACATGCTTTTGCGCTTGCCGTGGAAAAACTCCTTGGGATTACGGCACCGAAACGTGCGCAATATATCCGTGTCTTATATTGCGAGCTGGGCCGTGTTTTGAGCCACATGCTTAATATTACTACTTTTGCCCTAGATGTGGGGGCGATTACGCCGGCGCTTTGGGGATTTGAAGAGCGCGAAAAAGGCATGGAATTTTATGATCGTGTTTGCGGGGCGCGGCTTCACGCAAATTATTTTCGCCCTGGTGGCGTGGCGTTTGACCTGCCGCCGGGTCTTTGTGAAGACATGGCGGATTGGATCAATGGTTCTTTGCCCAAGGCTATCGGCGATTTAGAAGGCTTGCTCTCTAATAATCGAATTTTTAAACAACGCACCGTTGATATTGGCGTTGCAACGAAAGAAGAAGCGCTTGATTGGGGTTTTACGGGGCCAATGATTCGTGGTTCTGGCGTCGCATGGGATCTGCGTAAGGCGCAACCTTATGAAGTCTATGAAGAGCTTGATTTTGACATTCCTGTTGGAAAAACGGGTGATTGTTATGCGCGTTATTTGGTGCGTGTCGCTGAGATGTATGAATCGATTAAAATTATGAAGCAATGCTTGAAAAACATGCCCGAAGGTCCTGTTAAATCAGACGATTATAAAATTTCACCACCACCACGCGCCGAAATGAAAGATTCGATGGAGGCCTTGATCCATCACTTTAAACTCTTCACGGAAGGCTATCATGTACCCGCAGGGGAAACTTATACCGCGGTGGAAGCACCGAAAGGCGAGTTTGGCGTATATCTGGTATCAGATGGAACCAATAAACCTTATCGCTGTCATATTCGCGCCCCGGGTTTTGCCCATCTTCAGGCGCTTGATTATATCAGTAAAGGCGCAATGCTCGCCGATGTCGTCGCCAACATTGGCTCAATGGACATTGTTTTTGGTGAGATAGATCGATAAACGCTGTGACCGCACCCATTGCCCGTATTGAACCTCTTCAGATTTTACGCGCTCTTGCGGCGATTCTTATCATGGCAAAACATGTCTTATATGAAGTTGATCTTATTTCACCGATAGATTTCAATTACGGTAATTACAAACATTATGTTGTGGGGATTGATATTTTCTTTGTCCTAAGTGGCTTTATCATGATTTACATCTCGCAAGGGGTATGGGGTTTTCAAAACGCGAAAGAATTCTTTTTACGCCGTGTTGTCCGTATCGTTCCTATTTATTGGTTTTATACTGCTGTGCTTGCGGTGATCGCCGTTTTAATCCCGCAAGTCTTAGGCAATGCGGAATTTCTACCGCTTGATTTTATTAAATCATTGTTTTTTGTTCCTTACGTGAATACGGCAGGCGACCTACAACCTTTATTGGCCAATGGCTGGTCTTTAAATTATGAGATGTATTTTTATCTTATTTTTGCCCTCTGTCTCTTACTACCAATGCCTTATAGCTTATTAGCGTTAAGTGGGTATTTTCTGGTAACTATCTTTACAAATTTTGCAGGAGCGGAGGGGCTGTTCGCCAGTTTCTATAGCCGCCCAATTATTTTAGAATTTTTGGCAGGCGCTATTATTGGATTTTTGTTCCTTAAAAATATTCGTCTACCATCATGGTGTTTTTATATAGGCGTTGTTTTTGTTGTTTCTGCGGTGATGGCATTATTTTTTACTGATAGCCTTGACGCACAGGGTATTGGCTACAATAAGCCACTCGTTGGTATTCTTTCGGTTCTTTTGTTGGTTTTACCAAAAGGTGCAGAAAATTTACGAATGCCTCGTTGGGGGGTTAAAATAGGGGACTCCTCTTATACGCTTTATCTTGCCCATCCTTTTGCTATTGGCGCGATAACACAGCTTGTATTACTGACAAATACGGAATCTGTTATCCACCCATGGTTTATTTTCGTGGTTATTTCTGCTGTCAGTATCTATGGCAGTTTTATTGCCTATAATCTTATTGAAAAACCAGCGCTTAAGTGGTCTAAAAAGCTAGTTTTTTCACGATAAACAGGATAATTTTATAGCATGAAAAAATCAGACGCTATTAACGCCCCGTTTCAGCCTAAAAATTTTGAATTTCAAGACCAATCGGCTGTTGATGATATCTTTTCCCGCTATCCGAAAGGGCGCGAGCATAGCGGTGTTATGCCGCTTCTTGATCTGGCGCAACGGCAGGTTGCTGTAACTGGACCGTATGGTGATTTACCGACGGGTGGGGGGTGGATACCACGTGCCGCGATGGATTTAATTGCCGATATGTGCGGCGTTGCTAAAATCAAAGTATATGAAGTAGCAACATTTTATTCTATGTATAACCTTGAGCCTGTTGGCAAGTATCTCATACAGCTTTGCACGACGACGCCTTGTTGGCTCTGTAATGCGAACGATATTGTGACGGCCTGCACGGATCACCTTGGTATTAAGCTTTGGGAAACAACGGCCGATGGATATTTTACCTTGATGGAGGTGGAATGTTTAGGGGCCTGCACCAACGCGCCGATGATACAAATGAATGATCTTTATTACGAAGACCTCACAGCAGAAAAAATGATTGAAATTTTAGAGAGCCTTAAGAAAGACGAAATCCCACCGCACGGTCCGCAAAATGGCCGCCGCGGTTCAATGGCGCTTTCGGGGCCAACCACGCTTGAAGAACAAGCAAAGAAAGCGGGGGTGGCTTAATGCTCCAAGATAAAGACAGAATTTACACCAACCTGTATGGGTTTGAACCGTTCAATTTGAAATATGCGCAAAAGCGCGGGGATTGGGATGGTACGAAGGAAATTATCGCCAAGGGGCGTGATTGGATCATTGAAGAAATGAAAAAATCTGGCTTACGCGGTCGGGGTGGAGCGGGATTTCCAACGGGGATGAAGTGGTCTTTTATGCCGAAAGAAGTCACAGACCGCCCACATTACCTTGTGATTAATGCCGATGAATCAGAACCAGGAACATGCAAAGACCGTGAGATCATGCGCCATGATCCGCATAAGTTAATTGAAGGGGCGTTATTGGCAGGTTTTGCGATGCAGGCGCATAAGGCCTATATCTATATTCGTGGTGAATTTGTTCATGAGGGATCAGAGATTGTGGAAGCCATTAAAGAAGCCCGCGCAGCAGGCCTGCTGGGTAAAAATGCAGCAGGATCTGGTTGGGATTTTGATGTTGAACTTCATCGCGGCGCGGGGGCGTATATTTGCGGCGAAGAAACGGCGTTGCTTGAATCCCTTGAGGGGAAAAAAGGGCAACCCAGAAATAAACCCCCATTTCCTGCTATGGCGGGATTATATAGCTGTCCTACGACTATCAATAATGTTGAAACCATCGCTTCTGTTCCTGCAATTTTAAAGCGCGGTGGCGCGTGGTTTGCGGGCCTTGGTAAAGATGAAAAAAATTCAGGGACAAAGCTTTTTTGTATCTCTGGTCACGTAAACTCCCCATGTGTAGTCGAAGAAGAAATGGGTATTCGTATGAAAGACCTGATCGAAAAACATGCGGGCGGCGTCCGCGGTGGTTGGGATAATTTGAAAGCGGTTATTCCGGGGGGATCATCATGCCCCATTCTTCCCAAAGAAATTTGCGACACGGTGTTGATGGATTTTGACTCATTGCGTGAAGTGCAATCTGGTTTAGGGACGGCGGGTTTGATTGTGATGGATAAATCAACCGATGTTATTTA
>CALHAW010000017.1 GCA_937934135.1 uncultured Alphaproteobacteria bacterium | reverse complement strand
TGGTTTCAATCAAGATCAAGCTGGTAATGGTACAGATGAAGCATGGGAAATTGCTGGACGTTATGAAGGCGTTGCAAGCAACATCGGTTATGCTTTCGGTGCTGGTTACACAGATGCTGATCAAGTAGAACAGTGGAATGTTGGTTTAGACGTTGATGCTGGTCCATTCGGTCTTGGTGTTGTTTACACAGAAACAGATACCGATAATGGTAACAACAGCGACATCGAAACATTCGTTGTTGGTGCTGATTACACAACAGGCCCATTCAAGTTTGGTGCGTCATACTTCACACAGGATGATGAAACAACTGCGGGTGCTGCGGATCTAGAAACAGACCGTTACACAGGTGGTGTTGTTTACACAGCCGGTGCTGGCCTATCTTTCCGTGGATCTGTAAGCTACATCGATCATGAAGTTGGTGCAAATGACTTTGATGCTACTTCTGTTCTTGGTGGAGTACAAATCAACTTCTAATGCTTGTTAAATGGCCTCAAACGCGCATGCGCGTTATGGCCGTTTGAATAAACATAGAGTTTTAAGAATTTTTAAGGGGCGCTCTTTCGGGGCGCCTCTTTTTTTTGATTATAGTCACAAGGATATGTTTTCGGGATATATTGCCTCTTCTATCTTTCATGTAACTTTATGGCATATTGGACGAATTATAATTCATGACCATGTTAGACTTTAAAATATTACTTGTTGCGGCGCTAAGCGGGCTTTTATTGGTGAGCGTTAGTGCGATTGCAATGGATCCGACAATAGGAAGGAAAGATGAAATGACAACAGCAAAAAAAGTAGGATTTTCAACGGATCATCTGACAGATTTACAAAAACACGTCACATTGGAAGGTGGCACAGAACGCCCGTTTAAAAATGAATATTGGGATAATAAAGCCGAGGGCATTTATGTTGATGTTATTGATGGGACACCGCTTTTTTCCTCCAAAGATAAATATGAAAGCGGCACAGGTTGGCCCAGTTTTACCAAGCCCCTTGCGCAAAACGTGGTGACAGAGCATGAAGATAAGAAGCTTTTCATGACGCGGGTTGAGGTGAAAGCAACGGCAACAGATTCCCATTTAGGCCATGTTTTTAATGACGGCCCTAAAGAAGCCGGCGGATTGCGGTATTGCATGAATTCTGCCTCCCTACGTTTTGTCCCGAAAGACGACCTTGAAAAAGAAGGATTTGCAGAGTATTTAGCACTTTTTAAATAGTGTGTTGATTGATATATGATTTTAAAAAGAGGCATATAAGTGTGTCTCTTTTTTTATGAGGGATAGGGCGCGCCATAAATTTATACAAGGCGATATTACCGATTTATCTGTTCTATCTGCATTTTCTTTGATACCATGTTTGTATAGAGTTTAATTCTTCACCTCACACAAGGGTTCTCCTTGATATTAATTGATAGAGATAAAAATAATCGACCCCCGGGCAGAAATATTTGCCTTATAGAATTTTGTTTTCAGTCGCTTGCCTTGCATGCGGCTTTTTTTGTGCCTTTAATTCACTTCCCCCCAACCAGACGTAAAGGAGTCTTCCATGTCAAAAAAATCTAGAAAAAACAACCGTAACAATAATGTGGTTAATCCGTTTTTTGATGAAAAGGGGGGATCACGTGACCGCCGCAATCATTCAGATTGGCACCCATTGGATAGCGAGATTGATGGTCGCCGTGACAAAAAATATGTGAAGAATATTAAGCCGCGTTCCCCCGGACAGGTAGAATTGATGAAGGCCATTGATGCGTATAATTTGACGCTGGCTGTGGGGCCTGCGGGTACAGGCAAGACCTATATTGCTATTTCAAAAGCCGTGGAAGCCTTAGAAAAAGGTGAGGTTGAGCGTATTATTTTATCCCGCCCCGCGATGGAGGCCGGCGAATCGATTGGGTATTTACCCGGCGGCCTTGATGAAAAGATGGCACCTTATTTACGCCCGTTATATGATGCATTAGGTGACCGTATGGGCGGCAAAAAAGTGCGTCAGTTATTGGATGATGGTACCATTGAAATTGCCCCCGTTGGATTTATGCGTGGCAGAACGCTTAATAATTCTTATGTTGTTATTGATGAAGCGCAAAATTGTACTTATGGACAGCTTAAAATGCTTTTATCCCGTCTTGGTTGGCATTCGACAATGATTGTAACAGGTGATCCAGACCAAAGTGATTTGCTTGAAGGGATTTCAGGGTTATCAGATGTGATGAACAGAATGGATATTTTGCCGAATGTTGCGGTTTGTCGGTTGGGACAAGAAGATATTGTGCGCCATCCATTGGTTGCAGAAATGCTAACTGTTTTATAAAGAAATTATTTTATTAAAGCCGTGCAAGTGGTTGAATGGTCACGGCGTTATTTTTAATAGACGCCGTGAGTCCTGAAGGGCGAAGCATTTCTTCAAGCACAAGATTCCATGCTTTACCGCCCTGCCACGAAACAGTTGTGCCGGGGTCAACACCATCAGCAAAGCTATGATTAAATCCTGATGGGATAATCTGACTGAGCGCAAGAGCGAGCGGAAGCGCTGTGCCAAATCCCTCTGCCATTGCAAATTGGGGAGGTCTGTTCGCTGTTGGAATAATTTTGGTTGGGGCGGCGCGTAAGGGGGTGTTGCTCATTTTATCAATCATCATCGCCTTTGCGGGGGCGGTCACATCTGGCATGGCTTCATAGGTGATTTGTTCGCCCGTTTGCATGGTGTTGCCAAGGGGCATGGGCGTGACACGGCCTGCTTGCTGTATCATTGCCTCCTCAATCGAAATATTGCTGGTTACATTATTGCCAACCCCTAAAGGATAGGGGTTGATATAAAGAGAAACGGGTTTGCCTTGTGCGCTTTGTAAATTAGGGCGTGTGTTCGAGCGTGCCTTGTTAGTAGCGGCATTATTTGTTGTAAGGTGCCCGCCATTTTGAAAATTAGGGTTTGCAATGCTGGGTGAGTGAGGGCGTACAGAGCGTTGGACTTTTGTATCATAGATTGTGTTGCCTACAGCGCCGAGTGGTTCAGACGTGACGCGGTCACGTGTAGCGGGCGGCGCAACGGGGAAATTAAATTGCGATAACCCCGTTTCTTTTGGGTTTTGTGATGGTGGAACCCATTCAAACCCTGCCTGCGCATAAGGAATATGGGCAAGAGAAATGAAAGCAAAAGAAAATATCAATGTGTAAAGTGTAGCGCGCATAACAGGCAAACCATATTGAAGATGTATAAACATCTATAAAATTATCGCTGAAAGCGTGAAAAAACAAGGGGAATTGTTAAATGGTACACTGTCTTTTTGATAAGCCCCGTACGGGATTTGATTCAAAATTTTAGCGCGAAATAACGTCTACCCGTAATCAACAAAGCGGCGATGGCGATGGCGTACCCATGCGGGGCGTTTTTGCCCAACAAACCATGACCGAAATGCCCGCATAGCGTCAGGGAAGGTTAAACCGCGTTTTTCAAGCGAGCTGAAGACAATGGTGGAGATAATGGCCACGGCAATCGTCCATGGGCGGGCATAAACCAGTAATACACACCATGGGATTGCGGCGCGTGCATCCATTGAAAAAAAGCGTACAGGGCGCATAGAATTGCGCCAATGCCAATTTACTTTTTCATCCTGGGTATCTTCAACCGAGCCCATTTAGGGGGTTCCTTTAATGATTATTGCTGGATTTATTATACCGTAAAAGCGGGGTGAAAGGAAAATTTAATACCCGCATCAATCCCCGCCTGCACCGCCAGAGTTGGAGAGCATGATGTAATTGCGGCGATCAATTTCGCCCAATTCAAAGAATCCTTCGGCGCTTTTTGCCATAGATTGCCCGTAAAAGGGCAACATGCGGTTAATTTCGGACGGCCATTCTTGGAAGTCCATATCCATCAATTTATCGCGCACTTCATCGGTAAAGCGCATCCATTCACGCACTCCTAAACGCCCGCCGCCGACCTTGGGGACAAGAGTTTGTGTGACCACAAGACGTACAGTTTCCATCAGGGCATAGGCGCGGTCAGAGCGCTCATTTGGCTCAAACGCTGAAACCATCCGCTGTATGGTGGCGGCAACGCCTGTCGTATGGGTGGTGGTGTAAACGGTATGGCCTGTTTGCGCGGCCTCAATCGCGGAAGAAATGGTTTCTTTATCGCGTGCCTCCCCCACCAAGATAATATTGGGTTTGCGGCGCAAAGCATTACGCACGCCCATGGCAAAATCAGGCAAGTGGCGCGGGATTTCTGTTTGTGAAAGAAGGGAGCGTGGCGATTTAATGGCGTCATACACATATTCAATCGGTGCTTCGTAACAGACGACTTTACCGCATCCGCGTTTGCGCTCCATCAACATACGGATACCACTGGCGAGGAGGGTGGTTTTCCCTGATCCTGTTGGCCCTGTGACAATTACCATTCCCTGACGGGGATACCATGCATCTTTTACGGCCTGTTCAATGTTTAAGTCATCCATTGTGGGTGGTTCACTGGGAAGTACCCGCATGGTGATAGAGGCGGAATCCCGCCCTTGTGAAAGGATCGCCGTGACATTCACCCGAAAACGAATGCGGGTATAACGGTCAGGGCGGATTTCGTAAGAGAGATCTAAATCATGGGCAGAAGCCAGCCGCGCACCCGCTTCGGGGCCATAAATTTTGTTCAAAAACACATTCATATCCGCGGCATCAATCGGGCGATATGTTGCAGGATAGAGAAGCCCATAAATTTCATTATAAACAGGGCGATCTGTTTGAATGGTGATGTCGTTTGAATTTTTCTTTACGCACCATAAAAGAAAATCATCAATATGATCATCGGCAAAACGGGGCGGTTCATCCGGCCACGTTGCTGCGATATTGTCTTTTGCTTTGAGAAGACTTACCGGTTCGCGGGTTGCCATTCTTCGGACCTTGTTTGTAGTTTCGGGAGTTCAGTAAGAGAAAGGGCGCGATCACCAATACGCATTTGATCACCACCGCCTGTTACGCCGCGATCAACCTGAAGCGCGAAGGGTGGCGAAACCATCCCTTGGGCGAGGAGGGAGCGATAACGCACCATCCCCTGATAGTCGGCGGTTAATCTGTTGAGGTCATCTTGGAAAATTTGATCGGCTTGTTCAATGCCTAATTGCCACCCTTCGCGGACAGATTTTTCCCATTCGCGGCGTTCTTCCTCATTGGCGGGGCGTAATGTATCGGGTGGCGGTGTCACATCGCTCCAATCGCGCTCAAGGTAGGCACGCCAAGTGCGTGGAGCGCTGACGATGCGGGCATTTTGGTTAATGTTCAAAACACGATCAGAGACCGCGGCTTCTAATCCGCGGTTGCCAATTAACATTGCATCCATGGCTTCGGAAATAATAGGCGGTTCAATGAGGAGGCCAGAAGGTGCGGGGACTAAAAGCTGGCGAAAATCAAAAACTTTATCAAGGTAACGGGCGCGAGTTTCCATTTCCCTGCGGATATACCATGTGCGCCAAGTAAGGCCGCCGCGCGCACCCAAAGAGGTGGCCGCTTCACGGATGGCGTCATTTCGGATATCAAGGGGGAGAGGGCTTTTGGATTTCGCTTCGTTTTGATTTTCTTTGGGTAAGTTCACCAATTCATTCAAGTTAACGGGTGGGCTTTGAAGGGAGCGATTGCCCGCGGTGGATTGTGCCTGCGCCATCATTGGCGCCGTTAAAAGTAATGTTATTGTAAGAAGGAAGAGGTTTTTCATGGGGAGATTACCTCCCTAAACCAGTGATGGGGGCGTAATGAAGTTCAACCATGCGGCGCTCACTATCTACTTTCACGTCGGCGCGTACACCAAGCTGTAAACCCACATCGCGCAGAATATCGATTACAGGCTTATTTTCTGCATCGATATTGACGGTAAGCGGTGTTGGTGGCTCATCCCCAATCGTCAGATAGGTATAGCCTGCGCGGTCTGCGGTGCGTTTTAGCAACCCTTCCGCAGGGCCAAGCCATGTGATTGTCATGGCGCGCATCAATTCAGAAGGGGCGTTGCTGACGGGTTGAATAGAAACGCCAGGGGCTTTGGCTTGCTCCACGGCGGCAAGGGTTTCCAGCGCGTTGGATGCTTTATCCGCTGCATCGGCCAGCATAAGGGAGACGCGGTCCGGCTCTGTCACCACTTGTGGGTCACGCGGTTGTGTTTTTTGGGTAGGAAAATGGCTGCAGGCAGACACGCCAAAAGCCAAAGAACTAGCCAATAAAAGAGAGAGCGGTTTCAAAATCATGAATATCAATGCCGAATCGTCATTAAGTTATTTGTTGAGTCTAAACGCTACCAAGCGTAAGGACAAGAACCGTTCAAAATATATGAATATTTATGGACAAGTTACGTGCTTTTTATATTTACATAATTTAAATGATATGTTACTTCAATACACATGAGCAACATTCAAACCACCATAACGCCTGTAACAGGGCCTTCCGTTTTAGGTGGGGACATTATATCTGTTAAAGGTGACTGTAACACGCCATTTAAGCCAAGTTTGATGTGGGTTGATAAAAGTGAGATTGAGGGCATGCGTCAGCGTCTTAAGAGGCTTATTACAAACCCAAGACCCAGTGATAGAGCATTGGATGAGGAAGCAGAATTAACCGCGCAATTAGTTGGAAATGCCGTTTTATGGACGGATGAGTGGGCAAAACAGGTAAACCCAGACCATGTTTTACTGGGTGAAATCCATACTGTCACCGCCCACAATTTGGTACAATCTTTATTGGCATTGCATCAAGATGAAGATTTAGGGATTGAAGCCCCCTCTAATTTCTTGTTGCTTCAGTTTGATCTTTGGGCCTTTGTAGAGAAAAGGAAAGATGTAAAACAGACGGACTATTCTTTTTATCAAAAAGCATTAGTTAAAACAGGATTGAATGATCATGATGTCTCATTAGCTAGTAATTATATGCTCTTCAGCCCGCTTTCAAATCAATGGGCATTTTATGCCGTTAAACAAAATGAATTATTAACGATGTTGAACGATCATGATGAAAATGTGTATGGGGATTTAATGGATCAAAGGCGCCTATTAAATATTAAATCGACTTTCCAAGAGGGGATGAAAAGGCGCAACCAATATATGGTTGAAAAAATGGGGGCATTGCAACAAGTAGGCCTAAATCATGTTGCAGGGGAGAAAGGCGTTTTTCATTATGAAAAGAGCATGATGTTTATGGCCTTGGCGGCTGGTAAAAAGACTATCGCGCCTATTTTTGATCAAGACCACTTTGAGAATGATATGCCAGATGAAGCAAAAAGCCTCCCCTCTATTCGCCCTCATTTTTTACCGGGGAGGGAATTTAATCGTAAGGTTAGAGGTTATTGCCCAACTTTAGAGAGAGAGTATCTTCAAGCGACTTTATCGCATTTTGGGTATGACGGTGCGCAGTTTAAAGAATTTTTAACAGCACAACACGCCGCAGAAGAAAAAATGGCGGCGGCATTTGAACATGTTTATCAAAAACATCCCCCTACTTTGTGGCGTCGTCTTGTAGGAGGCCTTTATCCCGCATGGCGGTGATAACTTTGGCCTGATACCGCCCGCCATAGCTGGGGGTTTTGGAGTGATAATGAGCGATGGCCTCGGACAAATTCCCTGTTTCATTGATATGCCCGCGCAATATGGAGGCGGCCACTCCCATATTGGTACAGGGGTCATCCTTTATCATTTGAAGAGCTGTATTATTGCTGACGCCCCATTTATCCGCCATCTCTGGAATCCAAACTGTGTTGATTTGCATGGGGCCAAGGTCATAAGAGCCGTTTTTATTCGGTCCCACGGCCTGCCCCGGTGCGCCGCCTTCCACCTGATAAATACCCACAAGTACGGCGGGCGGGACGGAATATGTTTGGGCGGCGAGCATTAAACAGGCGGCGATTACTTTTGACATAGCTGTCTTTCCATTTTGTTCTCTGGCGGTGTTGCCGCGCTCCTAAAATAGTATATTTATTCGTCGTCGTTTGTGCCTTTCCAGAAAACAAACTGAAAAAGCACTGAAAGACCTCTTATGATTATAAATGATTTTTGGGGTGCGTGCCAACTGTGATTGTGATGATATAATTATTTTCATGATTCGCAGATATAGACAGACAAAAATAGTTGCAACATTAGGCCCCGCCAGTGCGCCGCCTGATATGATGGAAAAATTATTCGAAGCGGGTGTTGATATGTTTCGCCTTAATTTTTCCCATGGTAGTCACGAAGACCATGCACGCAATGTAGAAATTGCACGCATGATGGAGAAGAAGCATAAGCGCCCCATTGCGCTTTTGGCAGATTTACAGGGACCAAAATTACGGATTGGAACATTTGAAAAAGATGCCGTCACCCTTAACGTTGGGCAGGAATTTACATTTGATCTGGATGCGGCGGCAGGGAATGAAAACCGTGTATGTTTGCCCCACCCTGAAGTGATTGATGCGTTAAGTGAAGGTGATGAAATTTTTCTTGATGATGGAAAAGTGCGCGTACAGATCACGGGTAAAAATAAAGATAGTCTGAGTACAAAAGTCATTAGCGGATCAGGCCTTTCTAATCATAAGGGCTTTAATTTACCGGGCGTGGTTTTGCCGATTGCGGCGCTTACGAAAAAAGATAGAGAAGATTTAACAGCCGCGCTGGATATGGGTGTTGACTGGATTGGGCAGAGCTTTGTTCAGCGTCCAGAAGATGTGATTGAGGCCAAAGCGTTGATAGATGGGCGCGCCGCGCTTATGGCGAAAATTGAAAAACCATCCGCATTAGAATGCATGGATCAGATCCTTAAAATTGTTGATGGTATTATGTTGGCGCGCGGTGATTTGGGTGTTGAAATTCCACCCGAAGATGTTCCTGCCACGCAAAAACGTATTGTCCGTCAAGTCCGCCATGCAGGAAAGCCCATTATTGTGGCAACGCAAATGTTAGAATCGATGATTGATAATGCACGCCCTACGCGCGCCGAGGCATCTGATGTAGCGACCGCGGTTTATGATGGTGCGGACGCAGTGATGTTATCCGCCGAGACAGCGGTAGGGGCATACCCCATTGAAGCGGTGAGTATTATGAATCGTATTTGTGAACGTACCGAAGCCGATCCAAATTATAAAATGATCATGGAATCTGACCATCCAGAAACGCAAAGTGATTCATCCGATGCGATTACCGTAGCGGCAACTTATGTGGCAGAAGACATCCAAGCAGCAGCCATTATTAATTATACAACATCTGGATCAACCGCGTTAAGAACGGCGCGGCAACGCCCCGATATGCCAATTTTATGTTTGACCCAAAATGAAAAAACGGCGCGGCGTTTAATGTTATCTTATGGGGTGAGAACCCTGTTGGTAGAGGATGTTTCAAGCTTTGCCGAAACGGTAGAACGCGCAGTTTCCCTTGTGGTTGAACATGGATACGCCCAAGCAGGGAATAAAATTGTTCTTACTGCGGGCGTGCCATTTGGGGTGAGTGGAACGACGAATGTTTTACGAATTGCGGATGTGGAATAAAGATTATTGATTTCCTGTGAGAACCTGATCATTGTTATCTTTACGAATTTTTCTAGCCATTAAGGGGCTGTCATAAGTCCAGAATTGTTCCTCATTAAAAACATAATGGGGTTTATATCGCGCGGTATAGTTTGCCGGAATAGTCAGGTTTTCGCGGTTATCTAGCACGTAAGTTTCATCGTCATGTTTAACGATTAATAAAGCATGGTCTGTGCCACTAAATACATCATAAACCATTGCGATTTTCATTGATTCTGCGGGCAGACCAAGCAAGCGTAGTGTGATATATTTAATGATGGTATAATCTTCACAATCCCCACCATATTCTAAAAATTCTGTCGGGCTGGCCCAATGGTCGCTTTTACCGTATAGGTAATCATCCCGTTTATAAGGAAAGGCATTGAACCATAGATTTACTTTTAAAATTTGGCGCGGTGTTGAATCATGCTCAATGGAGCGCATAAAGTCATTCCAAACACGGGTATTATCAGACGGTGTTTTTTTAATATTTGTGGCAAAGCTTTTCATCATTTTCTGCCATGGCTTAAGGGCGGCCATAGGGGCGGAAAGCTTTCCTTTTGCTTCAAATATATCTTCTGCGCTGGCGTGTGACGGCGTTGGTGCAACAACACAGATCATGGCACAGATTTGAAACATAAAGAAATATCGATAAAACACTGAATAAACGCCTTAAATTATTTACGTAAACCAGACTTAGCGAAATAAATAAGAAGCGTCAATAGATTATCGCAATTAAAGGCAGATATTGCAAAAAAACGCGCCAATAAGCGCGTCTTTGAAGAAAATTATGAAACTATGGCTTATCTTGCAGCAGAAGCAACGCGTGTTACGTTTCCTTTTGGCGCAGTATGAAGCCACCATGCATCCTGATTGATAGAGAAAATAGGCTTATAATGGCTAACGCGTGTTGCGTTAATGGCTGTTTTAATTTGGTTATCAAGAATAAGAGGCCCTTTGTCTGTGTAAACGATCAAAATAGCGTGCGGGATATTTTTTTGTAGATCTTGGACAATCGCAACGCGTAATCTGTTTTCTGGCACGCCCAACGCACGAAGCGCCGTATATTTCGCAATGGCGAAATCTTCACAATCGCCACCGCGCTGAAGAAATTCAACAGGCGTGGCCCAGTAATCATTTTGTCCATAGTTACGGTTATCGGTAACATATCTTTTTGCGTTCATCATTGAATTAACGCTGGATGCCATTTGATCAAGCGGTAGCCCTTTTAATGTTTCAAGTTGGCGTTTTAATTGCGCGACTTCGCCCTGCCCGCTGGCAGAATTTAAAGAGGCATTAAAGCGTTCAAACATACCTGTCCATTTTGTAAAAGCTTTGAGGGAGGTCGAGCGCTTTTCTTTTGATCCGAATAATTTTGGGTGGTAGCTCGCCTTTTCGAAAGAGCTTTGTACGAGTGAGATTTGGCCCGGCACATCGAGAACTTGTCCTGCGCGCGCCTGTTTTGAAAACCCCATTGATGCGCATGAAATGACGATTGCGACCGCCGCCATTGAGCAACGAAGGGCAAATTGTTCTATTAGCGTGCGGCGAATAACATTTTTAGAAACAAGGTTATCTTCGACAAGAAAACGCCCTAATTGAACACCTTGTTCCCGGCTATTCCGAAGGGCAGTGTGGAGTTGTTGGGGGGATAATACGCCATCCAAGACAAGCAATTCACCAAGGCGGTTCTTTTTAAAGCGCGCTTTGATTGTTGAAAAAATTCCTGTGCGATGACCCGTGTGACTATTTACGTTTTTCATAACGATTTTACCCTAACCCTTTTAAATATTTGTATTCCCTAAGTATTTATTATCTCAACAAATGGTTACTGCATACTTAACAAAAGACATAATTTTATTTAATTGATGTATTTTACCTGAAAAAGCGGTACTCTATTTTTAATTATTAGGTAAAAAATATAACAAAATGAATGACTTAATAAGAAAATATATTTTATGCAAGCTTGTGTAAAAGGTTAAGTTATCTTAAACATAAGATGCCGTAAGGCTTTAAAAAGGGTAAAAGGAGCGCTAAAGCTATGGGAAAAACCATGGAGTCCATGACGGCAAATGTGATCTGCATTAAATGGGGAACGAAATATAGCGCAGATGATGTGAACACGCTTTATCGGATGGCGCGTCATAATTGCGGTGCTTATGACCTTCAATTTTTCTGCTTTACTGATGATTCAACTAATTTTGATGAAAATATCATCGTGAGACCCCTGCCTGTTTTAAATGTCGCGCCAGAAGATAACCGCTTTTATTATAAAAAAGAGGCGGCGTTATGTGATGATGCGCTGGGTGGATTAACGGGGGAGCGTGTGTTCTTCCTTGATTTAGATGTAGTAATCACGGGGAGTTTAGAGGCGTTGTTTGATTACCCGAAGGCCGATGAATTTATAACCATTAATGATTGGAATACCAAGGGCAACCATGTAGGGCAGGCGTCTTGTTATTCATGGGTTGTGGGAACTTTGGGATATGTGAAGGCAGATTTTGAAGCAGAGCCAAAGCGCTGGATTGAAAAATTTGGCACAGCCAGTCAAGAATATCTTTCTTACAAAGTGATAGAAAAAACAGGAAAATTAAATTTTTGGCCAGCAGAATGGGTGCAGAGTTTTAAATTTAACTGTTTGCCTGTGTGGTATAAGCGTGCCTTTATAATGCCAACCATGAAGGGCGATGCCCGTATTTTGGTTTTTCATGGTGATCCAAAAGCGACCGATGCAATTAAAGGGATTTGGTGTGATAAAGTACCGCTTATTAAGCGGCTTTATAAAACGATCCGCCCATCGCCGTGGATTGCGAAATATTTAGATGTTTAAGGTTGGGAAATGAATTGATCCTGATACACTTAATAAGAATTAAGGTAATAATCAGGTAGAGAATAATAAGACAAAAGATTATATGAGAGATAACATGAAAATATATTCGAAGACTATTTTATCCGTTAGCGTTTCGCTTTTGAGTGCGGGGTTATTAAGTGCCTGTGGCCATCCAAATGCAATGCCAAGTGGATATACGCATCATCATAATGTCAAAAATGCGGTTGATGTAAGCGCAGCAGATAGCGTACCCCTCTCTTCAACTTATATTGCCGCGCCTGAAAATCAGGCGCTTTCTTTGGTTGATGTGGACCGTGCGGTTGATGATATGTTGCGCAAAATAACCGCGCGGGCTGGTGTTCCACCAAAACCCGTTTATATTTTAAAACCTGAAAACCCAACGCCGTTTTATAATGCAGTGGATAATGCCTTGCGGACCTCTATGCGGGATTTGGGTTATGCGATTTCTGATATGAAAGCGGGGGCATACGGTATGGCGTATAATGCGCGCGCGTTACGTAAGCCACGGGGGACAGAAAATGACGGACACCCAAATGTCGAATTAATGTTGCAGGCTTACAGTAATGTTGAATCAGGCGCACGTTTATTGACAGAACAATCAGGAAATTACTTTATTAAAGGCGCGAAAGCGCAAGATATTAGAGCGCTTCGTCATGATATTGATTTGAAAAAATCATCCGTGCAATCCCCAATCGAGCCAGTGCAGGTGAAACGGCAAGATATTATTATTGAAGAACCAGAGATCCCAATGTTAATGAAGCAACCCATTATTGCTGCGCCAATGGAAGAGCCGATTACCCCAGATGTTGATTTTAAATCATTGTCTTCTGGTCAGGTATCAAGTGATTATAATATTGCGCCCGCAACGCGTGATAATGTAAGTCAAAGCTCTTCTTTGCCTTCTATATCAAAGCAGATTGAGTATTAAAGTCCCCGTTTTATTTATTTCCAAGGGTTGGCAGTACGGCGTTTTTTAAAACGCTGGCGGGTGACCCAATTATCCCTTTTATCTTGTGGCGCGATGAGTGCGTCTTTACGTTCTACGCGCGGTGCGTAAAAAGGTTTTAATTGCGGAAGGTCTGGAATAGAGAATCCCGTGGTTTCAGATAAAATTTTAATACGGTTTTCAATCGGTGGATGGGTTGCAAATAAACCCATGAACGGCACGCGGTTTTCAATACACATCATGGCAACGTCCCCGGGCATTTTGGGAATTTGGTCTTTGCCGGCAATGCGCATCAGTGCGCGCATCATTGCATCTGGATTACGGGTCAGTTGAACCGCGCCACCATCAGCCATATATTCCCGCCGCCGTGAAAGGGCAAAGCGGGTAAAAAGCGTAGCAAAATACCCAATCCAAAGAACGGCCAAGATAATAAGGAAGATTATCATACCGTTGCCCTTATTATTATTGCTTCCCATGTTATTAGAGCGGCGGCGAACCAATAAGCCATAGCGCACTTGCGACCATGCCATTTGCGCAGCAAAACCAATCATTCCTGTAAAGATAATCGTAATAATCAAAAGCCGTACATCACGGTTTTGAATATGAGTGAGTTCATGCGCCAAAACGCCTTCGACCTCATCTTTAGAAAGGGATTGAAGCAAGCCACGTGTCACGGTTACGGTAAAGCTTTTATCATCTATGCCGCTGGCAAATGCATTACGGGCATGGGTTTCAATGATTTCAAGGCGCGGCATTTTCATCCCTGCCGTGATGCATAAATTTTCTAATAGATTATAAAGTGCGGGTTCATCCTTGCGTGTGACGGGGTGGGAGTGGGATAATTTCCGCACCATTTTGGTGTGAAAGAAATAAGATCCGACAAACCAAACCGCAACACCTGATAAAACCAATGGCCAATAATTGGCGACTATATTATTACCAAGCGTAATGGCGGATTGGTTGTTGGGCGCACCAACAAAACTGAGCGCCGCGCCAATCGCCCAGACAATCCCCAAAATTAAAAAAGGGTAAAAGCCCAACAACCCAATAGATTTGAGATTGTTGTTCCAAATATGAGTTTGCAGGCCTGCTGTTTTTGCTGCCATTTATGTTTACGTTCCGAATTTAACGTCTGGGGCGCGTTCCATGACTTTGCGTTCTTCTTCATCGACTTCATAAAAATCTTGTTTAGAAAAGCCAAATGATCCTGCGATGAGGTTGGCAGGGAATTGTTCTATACTGGTGTTTAGTTCGCTGGTGGCGTTATTAAAGAAACGGCGCGCAGCGGCAATTTTATTTTCTATATCCGCCAATTCATCCATTAATTTTTGGAAGTTCTGATCAGATTTTAATTCAGGATAATTTTCTGCAACGGCGGCCACGTTAATCATGGCTTTCCCTAACATTTGTTCTGCGACAAGGCGTTCACCTTGTGTGCCAGCTTCTTGTATTTTGGTGCGCATTTTGGTGACTTCTTCAAAGACGTCTTTTTCATGCCCTGCAAAGGCCTTCACGCTTTCGACCAGATTTGGAATGAG
The DNA here is from genome assembly GCA_937934135.1 of uncultured Alphaproteobacteria bacterium. Taxonomy (GTDB): domain Bacteria; phylum Pseudomonadota; class Alphaproteobacteria; order Micavibrionales; family Micavibrionaceae. The sequence goes on along the minus strand of CALHAW010000017.1, from coordinate 34,165 downwards.
GTCAAAACGTTGTTTCAGTTGCACATCAATATCTGCATAGGCATTTTCACGATTTTGTCGTAATGCCACAAGGCGGTTGTAAATTGTAGCGAGGGTGACGACCAATGCGCCGATAATACCAAGGGGGACGAGCCATTCCATCGTGCTTACTCCTGTTTTTTATGTTCGTTTTTGATTGGAATAAATATAGAAGGTTTTTTGCGCGGGGGCGAGTGTTTTGACGCAATACTCACCTAATGGTTCCCAGGCGCCGCCCATTTGAAATTTATTGGTGATTACAATAGCACCAGCTTTTAAGTCTTTTTCCAGCTTTTCACGGATAAATGACATGTCCCGCCCGACCAAGAAGAAAAAGACAATATCTGCATTAGACAGGTCAATATTGTAAAAATCGTCTTTAATATAGGAAATATTGGGATAATCTCCCCATTTTTGGACAAATAAAGCTTTATAATAAGCAATTTTATCTATTTCTACGCCTATTACGTGTGAATTAGGTATATTTTTTGCTATTTCACGGGTAAATCTGCCATTTCCGCAGCCTAAATCATAGATAATAGGATTTTTAAGCCCTAAATCCTTTATTTTTTTGATAATAGCCTTTCGAATGGCGGGTGCGGTGGTGATATTGGGGATTCCTTTATTAAAGAATAAATAATAAGCCTGCCAAAGCAGGACATAGAGGAAGATCCAAAAAAGCACATTGTTAATGTGATAAATAATGTCAGTCATTTGTTTTCATGCGGGGCGTTTTTGATTTGTCCTTGGTTCTACCGTACAATAGGAATAATATGGTTTTATTATAAATTTTACAAACGGAGTCATTCTGTGAAGCTTTTTCTTTCTGTTCTTTTACTTTCTTTTACCGTTTTTGTTATCCCTTCGACGGGATGGGCGCAAGGCAATGTTCCTACCATGCCTGAAGCATTGAAGTTATTAGAAGAGCGCGGCGCACAAAGCCGGTATTTGGGCAAAAAACACGGTTTAGATGGCTGGATCACGATCTTCCAAGGGCAAGAGCAATATTATTATGTGACGCCCGATGGCAAGGGGTTCGTGATGGGGCTTTTGTTTGATAAAGAAGGGGAGATGGTAACATTACAACAAGTACGTGATCTGCAAAAACAAGGGGGCGGGGATATTCTTGATTTTTTGGCGGCGGATAAAGAGCGCCCAGATTTAAAGACAGCCGTACAAAAAACAGATGAGGTTTTTGATTATAAAAGCCCTGCAGAACGTATGTTTGCAGATATTGAAAATAGCAACTGGATTCAATTTGGTGACGCGGCTGCGCCGGTTATTTACTCTTTCATGGATCCACAATGTTCGCATTGTCATAGTTTTATGAGGGATTTGAAGGAGTCATATTTGGATAAGGGTTTAATACAAGTGCGTATGGTTCCCGTAGGTTTTCGGGAGGAGACATTGGCGCAAGCGGCGTTTTTATTGGCAACGCCTGACGCACAAGAGCGTTTTTATAACCATCTTGAGGGCGATGAAGCTGCGCTTCCGATTGATAGCGGTACCAACACGCAAGGCATTCAGAAAAATTTAGCGTTAATGCAGGCATGGAAATTTAATGTAACGCCCATGACGATTTATCGTGGGAAAGATGGTAAGGTAAAAATTATTCGCGGCCGCGCGGGGAATTTGCCTGATATTTTGGCTGATCTTCCGGCGTCTTAATGTTTTTTCAATAAAGGTTATTTAACTTAGGGTATTATGAGCGCATCTTCTTCTTTCTCAGTACAGCTTTTGAGCAAGATCGGCGCGCCACTGGCGCAGGCGGTTGAATCTGTTGCACTGCCCGCAGGGCAAGAGGAAACAGTCGCGGCCGAACGCATGGCGGCGATGTTGTCTATGGCGGTTGAAATGAGCATTGCGCTTTATGATAAATTAGATGTTACAGAAGATGAAAAACAAGCGGACGAAACCCGCACTGCATTGGCAGCGATAGCAGCGGAATTAATTGCAGGGTTTTACACGTCATCCCAAAAATTACCCGAAGATACGGATAAAAAACGTCTATTGAAATCTTTGGAAGCGGTGCTTAGCTTTTCTAATAAATTTTCAAATGCTGGTGAGGCAGGTGCGCGCCTTTCAACGATTGGTGGCACGCAACCATTATTTGATTTAACGCAAGCCAAGTTAGTCACATTGCAAAGTGTCACTGATATTGTGAATGTAATTTCTGAATTTCCATTTGGTCAAAGTGAAAATAAATTGATACAAGAAGTGACGGAAAGCTTAGAAAAAGATGCGGCGCGCTTGGCAAAAGAAAGTGGCGCAGAAGATAAGTTAAGTGAGCTGATTATTTTTAAAAGTCTGTCCGCGCTTTATGCGCAATGTCACCGCGCGGAAACGGCAAAATTATCAGGGAATGCCCAAGATGTTGCGCCGTCCCTTGCGCCTGTTTGGGGGGCTTATGAAACGCGGCTTGCAATGATGGGTGCGGTGATGGGAGGAAGTGAAGAGGCCGCCGCGCCATCGGATTCTTCTTCTGCGATTGAACCGCTACCACCGCCCGTTGCCACGCCTGTTGAATCCGTGCCGCCTGTAAGTGAAAGTACCGCGCCTGCAGCGCCGATGGCAGGAGGGCCAATGGGCTTTTTTGCGAGCAAAAAACCAGAAAGTGAAGCGACAACACCGCCCGCGTCAGAAGAAGCGCCCGTGTCTGAAGCGGCGAAAGAAGAGACGGAAAAACCCGCTGCGGGAGCGGGTGGTCCGATGTCTTTCTTTAAAGCGCCGCCAAAAACAGAAGACGGTGAATAATTTTAATTATCGTGTGAGGAAGTTCACAAGGCTGAGGTCTGACAAAATAGATGTCACACTAAAAGAAGCCTGTAGGCTAATTTGTGCTTGTTGAATTTGCGCCACGGCTTCGGTGAGATCAACATCTTCAATTTCTGAAATGGTTGTTTTGAAGGTGTTAATTTGAAATTTATGTTGTTCTTGAATAATTTCGGTCTGTGCCTCTACAAGGTTTAAGCGATATTCTTCTTGTTCTACTTTATCGATAGCCTTAAATAATGTGGAACGGATCTCGTTAAAAACTTGAAAGAAATTTTCTTGTTTTTCTGCAGAGGGGAAAGGTGGTGTATCATCTGCGGGGCGTGTTGCCGTTGGATCATTAAGCGCTCCAGGTGAATTTTCAGGAAGAGGAAGGTTTTTTAACACGCCAAGAGCAATAACAATTTCTTTAAGCCCTTCAGTATTTCCCAAAACGGTGTAATCAAATTCTGAATTTTCATCGACGCGGATTGATACCTCACCTGTTGATCCGCTGACGAGTGTTTCAGAATATCCCAAAACATTTTCATCAACATTTTGATAAGCGGCAATAAATTCATCTGTTGTGATGGTGCCGTTACCCCAATCCCCGATAAAGCCAGAAGCCTGTAAGGGAGGGTTAGTGATATCGTCATTATCAGGAAGAAATGTACCAAGGAAGGAATCAAATAACCCTTCATCATCAATGGGTCTAACGCTGGAATCTGATCCTGCTAAAAGGAAGCGATCACCATCTTTGGCGTTAATTAAATCCACTACAAAATCATAAACATCCCCAGCAAGCTGTTGTAATGTAGCTAAATCAGGGGCGTCCCCTTCTTGAACACCAACGGTGAGGCCATTTACAACCAAATTTGCCTGAGAGCGGATTTGTTCCAATGTGTTAGTCACCAATTCAATGCGGCGCTGTCCATTTTGGATGTTGGTTGAATATTGTTCCAATGAATTAATATCAGTACGGGCGCGTTGTGTCCGCAAGATATCTGTTCCCAATCCTGAAAACTCTTGAGTTTTTTTACCTGTTGCAATTTGTGTGCTGAGGATATCAATACTATTTTGTTGCACTTTTAAGCGCGAGATTTGATCTAAGCTTGCACCCAATGTTGAAATTCCGGTCATTAATTTATCTCCTACCTAAATGCGTTTATAAGTTCTTGAAACATTTCATCCGCCGTTGTGACCACCCGCGCCGATGCGGCGTAAGCAGTTTGTACAACGATTAAATTACTTAATTCTTCGTCAATATTAACGCCTGATTCATCGCTGAATTGGCGCTGTATAATGCCGCGCAATGTATCTTCATTTTCAAACGCAGATTCTGCTTGTATGAAATCTTGCGCAGTTTCTTCGACCAGTTTTTGGGCAAAATCTAAAAGATTATTTGAACTGAATATCCCTGTTTGTACACCCGCATTAGGGCCTAAGAAATCATTACGGATATTTGTAAATTGATTAGAACCTGCGGTGACTTCAAATTGATAAGGAACATCACGCGTTACACGGTTTTCTGAAACGGTTGCTCCGTCATCAGTGAAATTTCCAAAAAGCGCGGCGATAATAGAAACAGGTTGTGATGTGGCCGCCAATGCGGGGTTGACCGCGCCATTGGTTGAAAATGGTCCACCTGTAATTGTGATATCACCACCAAAAACAGCGTCAAGTTCAAGTGGGCCACGGTTGCTGTCATCAACACTGGGGCGAAGAATTAATTCACCGCCGGGACCGATAGTGACCTGAAGGCCAGGGACACCTGTTTCTGTTGTGACGTTATATTCTAATTTATTTTGTAGGTCTGCAAGCGTATCACCCGGTTCGATTGTAATGGTGACAGGGTCATCATTACCGACCTGAACGGTGAAGTTTGGGTCTTCTGTTTCGAAAGTGCCTTCTTGAATACCAAGCGCATTTAAGTTTTCAGTACCGAGCGCATTAGGGAATCCTGTTGCACTGATGGTCATGTTACTGCGACTGTTTAAGACAAGCTGTCCGTTTACATTCCGTGTTGCTGTTAGTTGATCAGGAGGAATACCTGCCGCTGCCCCTTGGGCATTAATTTGTGATATAATTTGATCCAGCGCATTGTTAATGGTCACACCATCAATGGGGAAGGCGGCTTGTGTATCGCTGAGGTCAATTTCAACTGTAAGAGGGCCAAATCCTGCGCCACGTGGGTCTTCGACAGTAATTTGGAAGCTATCATTATTAGGATAATCTAAGAAATTTTCATTGAGCGCACTGATAATATCAGTGCTTGTGGCGGGGTTGCCGTCACTGATTTCAGTAAAGTTTGAAAGATCAACGCCTGTCACAACTTGATTGACAGAGGCAAGGCCGAGCCACCCTTGGAGGTCTGTTGCGGGGGCGGCGACGTTTAAATCTATTGATCCGATGGCTTCTTGGTAATTCACATCACCAAAACCAAATTCGATGATACGGCGGATAACAGAATTATCCCCCGTGGGCGCGGTGGCGTCTTGGTTAAACGTGCCTGTTCTTAAGAGCGTGATGTCATTAACGACGTCTTTATTGACCTGAATATTACGGGCAAAATCAACATAATCAACAGGAGTTGGCGTGGGAAGTGTTGTTGGGTCAGGCGCATCACCAGATGGTATGCGGCCATTTTGGTCAGTAAAGAGTTGTAAGCCCTGTAATTCAAAACGGCGCGCCGTTTGGAAGGCCAATTCATCAATTTGCGCTTGATAAGAAGGCAATACATCATCGCGTAATTCAATAAGCGCGCCGATGCGCCCGCCGGGGCTGCGTTCTGTGATGTCTGTACGGGTGGTGTGGCCGTTGGTTTCATTAATAAGCACAATGGCGCTGGCCGTATCAGGATAAAATTGTAGGGCGCCGATCGGCGTTCCTTGAAATTCTAATCGATGGGCAACATCGCCAGCAAGTTCCAATCCATCTTTTGTTTGTACGACAAGCACGCCATCAGAGCGTTCAAAGAAGCTAATATCAAGTTCTTCTGTTAATGATTTGATGGCGATATCGCGTTGATCCTGAAGGCCGGCAACAGAATGGTTAAAATTTTCTGCGCTGCGTACTTGAATATTAATATTGACGATTTCTTCTAATAAGCCGTTTACTTTATTGACGGAAGATTGAATATCACTTTGGGCATCATTACGAAGGGTTGTAATAAGGTCGGCATAATCGTTAAATTTGTTTGCTGTGATTTGCGCCTGATTAACAGCCAGCTCTAAGGCTTGTGTATCATCAGGAATATCTGAAAGAGCGACAAAAGAATCACGCAGATCTGCAAGGCGCGATGCGATGGAAAATTCACGATCTGGTGGCCCATGAAAATTTTGTACTTGTTGGAGGTAATCAACTTTAGCACTTTGAAAACTAGTGGCGCTCACTTGTGTCCAAAGATCACGTTGGAGATTGAGATCGACCACACGCACCGTGCGCTCTGTTAACACGCCAACTGTTGCGCCTGTTTCGCGCAAAAGCTGAGTGCTTTGCGGCAAAACTTGCCGATTATAACCCGGCGTTGTCGCGTTTGTGACGTTATTTGATATGGTATTCAGCTGCGCTTGCGCGGCACGAAGACCAGTAATAGCAGTGTTAAGTGCCTGAAATGTCACGTCTTTCTCTCCTATTGTGCTATATCACCCGAAGGGCGACTTTTATTCTCATAGGGAAGAGTTGCAAGCATAGTGCCAGTTAAAGTCTATTAGAAGCTTTGGCGGCCGCCTGGATCTGGATTGGTGTTTGGAAGATTTGGAATTTGAATTGCGTTTGGAATATCCTGTGATAGCAATTCTTGTTGATCCTTACGCAGTTGAAGTTCCAGTAAAATAGACATGAGCATTTCACGGCGTTGTAGTGCGTTGTGAATATCGCGGTCTTGCATCAATTTAATCGCGGTTAAGGCCGCTTTCATCCGTTTTACATTGGCGGGTTTATCATAGAGATTTGCGATAAATTCAGGGTGCTGGTAAATCTTTTTGGTAATGACTTCCATTTGTGCGTAATAACTTGGATTTTCACCAATGGTTGTGGTGATTTCTTCATCATTTAATCCCATTTCACGCATGAAGGCTTTGATAAAGGGCGCGTTGCTTTCATCCAATTTTTCAGGGCTTTCTGTTTTTTCAGACAGAATATGAGAGAAGCTGTTTTGAACAACAGAACGCATGGCGATAATGGAACGCATTTCTTGATAAGGGCTGCGGAAACGCAGTTGATTAATCGCGCCCTTTGATTTCCATGGGAACGGTTTATGCGCAACCAGATTATCCATTAGGGCAAATAAGTTTTGTTCTTCTGGTTTTGTGTCGTCATCTAACATGTTGAGCGGTATTGTAAGCGGCATGCTGATTGTTTGGGTGAAATTGATATCGGCGTTCATGCGGGTTGCATCTTTATTATTGCAAATAATGCTATTTTGCCCGCCATTATCATTAGGAGAGCAATAAGTATCAAGATATGCAACCATTTTTGATTTTTTATCAAATTCATCAGATGTTGTGATGTCACCTGTTCCAAGCAGGCGGCTGAGGCTTGATTCTGCCATCGCTGTTTTTGTAAGCTCTGCTCGTTTTTCAGTATTGGCCAAGTTACGAGAGAATGTCCCGATCTCACACATTTGTTCAGAAGGATGATAGTCTTTATTGGCCTGTGCATGTTTGGCACGGTGTAGGCGTTGTAATTCTAATTGTTGTTTGGCATCAAAGAAAGACCCAACCGCCATAACCTGTTGCGTCATGATGGCGGTCAGTTGCGATGTCATAATTTGAAGTGTTCCAACCCAGATGGCTTTGAGGGATTCAGATAGACTGTTAAAATGGCTTGGATGTTCAAACGGTGTTTTAAATCTTTCGATAGAATCAACATTTACGGGCGTTACTTCTTCGGACACGGTCGGTGGCTGTGTTTGTGGGTCACAATCTTCAGGAAATGGAATATTTGCTGCATCACAAATACGCCAGTTAATTTGTGATGACCACCTGCTGTTACCATTGGCAAAGACACAGGCATTTCTTCCAGCATTGTGATATGCGCTGATAAGGCCAGATTTATTGACCTGACAGGTTTTTGTGGTGCCTTGATGTGTTCCCGTAATGGTTTGCCCCAATTTAGGGCCACACCAATCCTGTGATTTTAGCCAGTTTTGTGCTTCGGTAAAATATTGTTCTGTTGCCCATTTTTGGGCGGGACGACATTCAACAGAAATGGCATTGGAGATGCCTTGACATTGTGGGTATTGTGTTCCGGTAACCGCCGCCCATGTTGAAGGTGTGAATTGCCATTTCCCCCATGAAGGGTCATTTGAACGATCAGACAATGTGGTATATTGCTTGTCACAAGATTTGGGACAGGAACCTCCGCCGCAAACAAACCCCGTTTCCTGACAGCCAATTTGTTCTAATAATTGATCCCAGTTACAAACACCTCTTCCATCGCCAGCGCCGATGGATCCATCGGCATTACCTGGTAATGGAACGCCTTGTGCGAAGACAGGATTTGAGACAACGAGCGTTGGCACAAATAAAGCTATCAGCAGTAAAGAAAGTATTTTCTTTATCATATTTAATCGAGGCCTATGTCTATCAGCTCTGCTCCTTCACGGAACGGGCCGACTTCGTTTGAGTATAATTCTTCTATTGGTTTTAATTTTTGTTCTAAGAATACTGCCGTCATCATTTCACTGCGTAATTGGCTTTCATACATGTCGCGGCGCTGCATTAGGCCGAGTGCCATCATAGACGCAGTTTTACGGTCTATATTAACGGGCTTATCATAAAGATTTGAATAAAAAGAGGGACGTTGATAGAGCTTTTTCGTCAATAGCTCCATTTGTGCGTAATAGCTTGGCTTGTCACGTAAGACCACGTCAATGTCGTTTTGTTGTAATCCCATTTCTTTCAAAATAGCTTCCATATAGGGTTTAACGCCATCTTCTCCTTGGGAACGCATGCCCACTTGGGCGGCGAGAGCGGCTTGCGCGACACTGCGTTTTGCGGCAAGCGAGCGGAGTTTCATAAAGGTGTAAGCGCCTTGCGTTCTACCGGTAATATTACCATTTTCATCGGACATGGCGCGGGGTGGAATACGTGGCATGGTGATATGACCATATATATTAGCGGAAAGAGCGAGGACGGCTTCTTCATCTTTGGTAACGATATTATCTGTGAAATCAATTTCTAAAGTTTTTTCATTGTCTACCTTGGCGGTGTAATTGACATCATCATTATAAAGAGATGGATCTGTTCCTTGGCAAAAATCAGCAAAGCCACCGCCCATATCTGCAGGGTTACAATAACGATTTTGCAGTTGGTCAAGACGGCTTCGTAGATCATCCGCAGACCCCCCAACGCTGATCACGTCACCACTTAAAAGCTGTCTTTGGGAGGCGCGTGTAGAAAGGGCGATTTGGGTAATTTGTGATTTGCGATCAGAGGCGGCGATGGAGCGCGTATTTGTACCAAATTCACACATGCCCGCGCTGGGATGGTAGGCTTTATGCGCATCGGCTTGTAATTCGGCGAGGAGCTGTTGGCTTTCCATTTGATGTTTGGCGTCAAAAAATGATCCAATCATTAATGTTTGATGAAGCGCCATTGTTGAAATTTGTTCGGTCATGAGCAACATGGCAGGCAGAAGATGGGCTTCCCATGCAATTTTAATCAACCATTCACGATGTTGGATAAATTCAGTTGTAATGTGCGGTACGGTCTTTTCTGTTTCTTTATCAGACTGACAAACACATTGCCCTTGAGAACAAAGTGGCCCTACTTCAGTATCGCATGACCCGCCACAACAACAGCTATGATGTGCATAGGCGGGAGCGGCAGAATAAAAATTTATATATCCAAATAAACCTAAGAGTAAAAGCCCCATTATAAAAATAGGAATTATCCGCATTATTTTATTATTATTATCCGTGTTCATCATGGCCGTGGATCCTCCATTTCACCGGTATTAAATCCTTTGGCCAATTCATTATCAATGCGGTCTTGTTCATCGGTTAAGGCGGTTTCTAACATAACGGCAAGCAACATTTCAGAGCGTAGGTAGCTGTGATAAAGGTCACGTTTTTGCATAAGGGTCGCCGCCTGTATGGCAACATCTTTTCGTAGGACGTTGGCGGGTTTATCATAAAGGTCACTATAGAAATTAGGATTTTGATAAAGTTTTTTGGTTAACACTTCCATCTGTGCGTAATAGCTGGGCTTATCTCCCAATAATTTTTCAATTTCTGCGGGCGCTAATTCTGTGTCTTTTCCTTTGGTCATTTCACGGATAAAGGAATAGATAAATGGTTGTGCTTCTTTATCACCTTTTGCTTTTTCTGCAATAATGGAAGCAAGGCTGTTTGCCGCAACGCTGCGTTTTGCGGTTAAGGCACGTAAATCCAAATAAGCACCAGCGGCGCCTACCATGTTGGGTTTTCCTTGGTTGGTTAGGAAATTATTTTGCTTTTTATCTGGTGCAAGCTCATGCGCAAATAAATTTGATGTCAACGCAAAAAGCGCTTCTTCATCATCTGTTGTCTCACTTTTGCCTTCCTCTGAAAAATCCAAGTCGAGGGTAAGGGGCGTATCAATAGTTGCTGTAAAATTAATGTCTTTGTTAAAAAGTTTTCTTTTATTTTCACTTTTCATACAAAGAAGGTTGAGATTGCCCATATTGTCACCTTTGTCACAATATTTTTTAATGAATTGGCGCAAACGTGTGCGTTTGTCAGAAAAAGTCCCTTCAATAGCAGTGGTGTCATTGGCTAAGAGGTGGCGATCTGTCGCGCGTTTAGAAAACACCGTTTTGGTAAGCTCTTTATTACGACTGGACGCGGCGAGAGAGCGGCTAATTGTTCCAATCTCACATAATTCTTCATTCGGGCTGTAATCTTTGTGGGCGCGCGCGGTTAATTGCTGAAATAGACGCTGTGTTTCCAGTTGATGTTTGGCGTCAAAGAACCCACCAATGGCTTCGACTTGCATCATACCGACAGAGGTTAGTTGTGTGGTCATTATTTTTAAGGCAGCTAAAATTCCTAAAACATCTTTGGCGTTTGGTTCTTTGAAAAATTGATCGATTAGCCATTTGCGTTGTTTCTTAAATTCTTCGGTGATGTGACCCAAAGTTGTTTTTGGCCGATCTGGCGCTCCTGTTTCTGCGTTGGACACACAGAGACAATGGCTTTGACATGCACTGACATGGGTTGAGCAAGCGCCGCATCCACAGGCAGGATCGGGTTTACAACCCGCCCATGCATTTTGTGAGAAAAGCGTAAGCGTTAAAAGAATCATACATAAAAGTGGGAACAGTTTTTTATTCATTAAATGCTGGCCTCCCCCCTGGTGATAATCCATCGATTGCGGCGCGGACACGTGTATCTTCATCATGAAGCATGGTTTCAAGAGCAACAGCGAGTGCCATTTCTTGGCGTAACTGACTTTTATAAAGATCACGTTCTTGCATTAAGTTAATAGCACGTAACATGGCCTGTTTTCTTAAAACATTGGCGGGTTTATCATAAAGCTCTGTATAGAAAGTAGGGTTTTGCGCTATGCGTTTGGTCAGCACTTCCATTTGTGCGTTGTAGCTTGGTTTTTCGCCTAAAAAATCATTCATTTCATCGGGCTTGATACCCAATTCTTCTAAAATTTTCCTGATATAAGGGGCAGCTTGTTCGTCACCGCTAAAGCGTTCTGCGGTGATGGCGGCAAAAGAATTTTGTCCAACGCTTCGTTTGGCGGCGATAGAGCGTAGGTCTAAATAACGTGTTGCTGTTGTTTTGGGTTGTCCATTTTCATCGGCGATTGTAATAGCGGGTGCAAAAGCAAGCGGTTTATGGCCAAATAAATTTGCAGAAAGCGCAAAGAGTGCCTGCGCGTCTTTTGAGATTGCGCCGTCACTTGCTTCTTCATTTTCTCCGTTATTGTCCCTGTCACTTTCTCCTGCCTTTGTGATATCAATATCAAGAGTTGATTTTGATAGTACCGCGCGGGTGAAATCAACGTCTTTGTTACGGTTTTCTTTTTGGGCAATGACTGCGGGATCATTTGGTGGGTTGTTATTGTCGCCAGCGTTATCGACACCATTTCCATCACCATCATTTGATGAAATAAGAGCACCAGTAAAAGTGTGATTTCCACTTCCTAAACGTGAGTTTGAGAAGAGCGTAATGCGATCCCCCCGTTCCAATTCAAGATTGGTCGTGAAGCGAATATTTTGTACGCCTACACGGGTTCCGGCGCGATTAAAAATGCTTTGACTATTTTTACGCAAGGAAACAACAGCAATTTCATCGGGGTTATTCATTGTTACGGTTGCCGTGAAGGTATATCGACCGTTTTGAGGGACAGTGAAGCGCCCAGATAAATTGTTAAAGTGGTTACCAATATTGAAATTAATTGTGCGGTAATCAAATATTGTTTGGTTATTACCACCATTAGGGAGTTGCCCCCTTACAGAAAAACGTGGTGTTTGATTGTTGTTTGAATTTCCTGTACCGCCATTATTACTGTTTAGGTTTACGGGGTTAATATTATTATCACTTTGCTGGTTTGTGTTGCCGCTATTGGCACTGGTGTTATTATTTTGTGTAGCTGCTTCTGCTGCTGTATTGCCTGTTGCTCCTTGGTTTGCTGTTGCAATATTGGGTGGCGTGTTTTGTTGTGGATTGTTGTTATTGCCTTGGGCGTTTGATCTGCCCCCTGATCCGTTTGCATTGCCAGTATTTTTACAAAGCCATTCAAGCCCGCCTGCATTATCATTGGCGCTACAGTTATTTTTAGCAAAATGGGCGATACGGCTTTTAATATCTGCATCAAGATCGGATCCTGCGATGGTGTCTTTTGCGCGTAATTGGCGATCCAAACTTCTTTCGGAAAGAATTGTTTGTGCCAAAGGTGTTTTGCGGTCAGAGGCGGCCAAGGAGCGTGCCGCTGTTCCTACTTCACAGACCCCTTCGCTGGGCATGTAATCCCGATGTGCTTCGGCCATCAGTTGTTGGAAGATACGCTGCGTTTCTAGTTGGTGTTTTGCGTCAAAGAATGTACCGATGATAAAAACTTGTTGCACTGCGCCTGCGGTTAATTGCGAAGCCATCATTCCCATGGCGGGCAGAACGTGAGTCTTCCATAGCTCATCGATCATCCATTTGCGGTGTTTTACAAATTCTGCTGTTTTATGATCACGAATTTCAACATGGTTTTTTTCGATTGTGGGTTGGCAATTACATTTTCCACACTTTCCTGGACATGTTTTATTAACCGCCGATGAAGCCGGTGTTTCTTGATGCGGTGTGCTGGGCCGCGTCGTGATTTCTGAAACTGCGTAAGCATGAGACGCGCTGATAAGGAAAAGCGCCATAAAAAGAAGGACAAAGAAAGAATATTGTTTTGTATGTCTCATTATTGCCCCACCCTCACTCTATCAAGTTCAGCGGAAACACGTTTATGCTCATCAAGGAGCATTGTTTCAACAAGAGTAGCCAAGACAGATTCACTGCGTAAAAGGCTGTTATAAATATCCCGATCTTGCATTAATTCAATCGCTTGAAGTGCAACGGTTTTTCGCTCAACGTTAACGGGTTTATCATATAGATTAGAATAGAAATTAGGGTTTTGATACAGATCTTTTGTCATGACCTCCATCTGTGCGAAATAGCTCGGTTTTTCGCCTAAGCGCTGTTCGATATCTTGTGGATTTACACCTGTTTCAGCCAATATCGCCTTTAGGAAAGGGGCTGCATTTGTGTCTCCTTCGGCCTTTTCTGCGGCAATAGCAGCAAAGGAATTTTGTGCAACGCTGCGCTTTGCGGCGAGGGCGCGGTAATCTAAATAATAATACGCAAGCTGTGTTATTTCTGTGGGGGAGCGACCCAAGTTGTTAGCGGGTTGAACATTTAAAACTTTATGAGCAAATAAGTTGGAGCCGAGCGCCAAAAGATCACGTTCATCATCTGTGAAGTTTTCGGCTTCCGTACCAGAAAAATCAAGATTAAGGGTGAGTTTATTATCAAGTGTGTTGGTGAAATCAACATCTTTACTCATGCGTTTTCTATCAGACGCAGTGCATAATTTGTCAAAGCTGTCGCCGTTGTCAGTCGGACGGCAATATGTTTCTAAGACAGCTTTTAATCTTGTTCTTCTGTCTGAATCGCTTCCTTCTTGTGATGTAGTGTCCCCAGAAGAAAGTTGGCGTTGCATCATATAGTTGGCCAGTGCCGACTGCACTAGATTTGATTTTTTCTCAGACGCGGCTAAGGAACGGACATTTGTTCCGATGGTGCAAAGCTGTTCGCTGGGGTGGTAATCTTTATGAGCTTTGGCGGTTAAGGTGTTGAATAAACGCTGTGTTTCCATTTGATGTTTTGCATCAAAAAAACCACCAATGGCCTGAACCTGCGCTACCATATTGGCGGTAAACTGGCTGGTCATTGCGCCCAAGGCAGGGGCGACTAAATCAATCCACCATGTTGTCACAAACCATGAACGATGTTGTTCAAATTCTGAGGTTTCATGAAGGCGGATAACGCGATGGTTTTCATTAATTTTAACAGGGCAGTTTGCGCAAGAGCTACACCCCGCGCATTGCCCGCCTTGCGTTGCTTGTTGTTGGTTTTGTTGCTGTGCTTGCTGTTGTGCTTGTGCTTGTGCTGCGGGGCTGCTGAATGCACTGCCGAGTGCGCCATTTAAGCCACCTGCTAATGCGCCATTAAGCGCACCGCCTAACTGTCCTGCGATTTGCCCAGCGATCTGTCCCGCAATTTGTCCGGCGATCTGTCCACTTAATTGTCCAGCCAACTGCCCAGCAAGCTGCCCTGTGATGCGTTGCCCAATCTGTCCTGCCAGTTGCTGTGATATTTGTTGTCCAATCCGCCCTGCCAGTTGTCCTGCGATTTGCCCCGTCAGTTGTCCTGTAAGCTGTCCTAATTGCCCTGTGAGTTGTTGCCCAAGAAATTGCCCTAACCGCCCTGTTAATTGTTGTCTGATTTGTCCAGTGATTCCTTGGGTTAATTGTTGTGATATTTGCCCTGCTAGTTGCTGCGATATTTGTTGCCCAATCTGCCTTGTTATGCCTTGGGTCAGTTGCTGCCCAATTTGCCCTGTTAGTTCTTGGGTAATTTGTTGTCCAATTTGCCCGGTTAATCCCTGAGTAATTTGTTGTCCAATTTGCCCTGTTAGTTCTTGGGTAATTTGTTGTCCAATTTGTCCTAGGCCGCTATTTATCGCTCTGCCTAAATTGGGATTAACATTTTGTAGTGCGCCGCCAACTAAATTTCCTAAGGCTTGCGGGTTTTGTAAGATTTGTTGGGGATTTAAGGCGACTTGGGCAACTTGTGTTATTTGTTGAATGGTTGCGCCGACCCCTGCTTGTTGGAGTGTTTGGTTGAATCCATTTGCAATAGCAGGATTGCTTAGGACGTTTCTAGTAAATTGCGTAGGGTTTAATTGTCCCAAATTAGGAATACGGCTTAAGGCGGATTTTGCATTAGATGGAAGGCCTGTAATATTATTGACGTTGGGAATGCTCGCAGGAAATGAGGCATTACCAAGAGGTACTTGAGGAAAATTTAGATTGCTGGGGACGTTTGGAAATTCGAGCCGATTATTTTGCGCATATGCCAGCGATAGGCCGAAAGCGCCGCAAAATACGAACACCATCAATGCTGTCTTTATATATAGTAATAACCTTATGTCTTTAATGACCATCACCCGCAAAAATCAGTTTTATTTACACTCTTCACAATTCTAACATATTTTGACATCGAAACGCACAAATGGAAGGGGAAAGATGAAAAGCTTCTATCAAATTTGTTGTTTCGGGTGTTTTTGTGATCAAATGGAAAGAATATGGTGCTTTCGATCATCATTTGATACATATTAGATAAGTTAACAAAATTTCTTTTTCAAAACATGTCCGATAAACCAGAAAATAACTTAGAAGATAGAACTGCTGCTGTTGCCCCTGATTCACCGCGTGGGTCGGCAAAAGATAGTGGTGCGGGCGCCGCGGCGCAACCAAAGCAAGAAAACAAGGATTTAAGCGGGTTGGCGCGCACCGTCCTGCGCAATGAATTTTACCGTGATGGGTATCGCTTGGCGCTTCGGGTTTCTGTTGTGCAGAGCTTTATTATTCTTGGCTTAATTGCGGCGATGTTCTTTGTGATACATGTCCATCAGCCAGAGAATCGTTATTTTGCGACTACGGAAGATGGGCGTTTAATCCCGATGGTGCAGTTAAATCAACCTAATTTAAGTAATCCAGCCCTTATGTCATGGGCGGCGCAGGCGACGACTGAGATTATGACGTTTGGATTTAATGATTTTCGTAGAAGATTACAGGAATCATCACGTTTTTTCACCCGCCGTGGGTGGGAAAGCTTTAGCGGGGCGTTAAAAAGCGCGCGGATATTAGAATCGATTGAAGCCAACTCCCAAGTTGTTACTGCTGCGCCCAGTGGTGCGCCGATTTTACGTTCCGAAGGGGTTGTAAATGGCCAATATCAATGGATTGTTGAGGTGCCGATGGTGCTGTCTTATCAATCTGGGGCGAAAAAACGGGCTGATTACTGGCTTGTGACCCTTGTTGTAGTGCGTGTTCCGCGCCTTGAAAGCCCGAATGGGGTGGGGATTGCCCAATGGATTGCGACACCTAATTAATCAAGCCTTGTGAATTTATGGGGGTGATCCCTTTAAATTGCCGCTGAAATGGGTGACATGGCGCGCCAGCAGGGATATTGTTATGAATGATTCGGAGTGTATCACCATTGCAACATATATCAGATAAGCCATTATTGATTGTTCTCGCGCTATTGTTGGTGATGGCGGGTTTTTCGACATCTATCATGGCGCAAGACGCCACCGTACAAGATGATTTTAATCTTGAGAGTTTTTTAGAGCCAACGGACAATGTCTTGAATGAAAAACCCGAGATAGTCGTAGATGAATTTGCGCCAGAGCCAGAAGCTGTAGATTTGAATGATGTTTTGCCCCCGCCTGATGCGCTGCCTGCGGTAGAAACAACCAATGTTCGCATTCGTACCCAAGGGTTTGATTATGTAGGGGATGGGAGTGCTTCTGTTCAGCTCACTAATCGTAATAATGGACAGGGCGCTGCACCTAAATCATCTGCAGAGTTGGCCGAAGAGATCCGCCGTGAGGCTTATGAGGCGGCGCTAACGGGTCTTTTCCCGCTTAAACCAGAAGATATTCGTAGGCTTTTACAAGAATACGATTCTACCCGCCGCGCCGTGGAAGAGCCAGTGGGCGGTGTACCAACCCCGCGGGTTAATGTGGAAACAGTATCGCTTGATCCGGGCGTTGCGCCGTTGGCGCTTCAAACAGCGGTGGGGCATATCACCAGTTTGAATATTTTGGATGCAACAGGCGCGCCCTGGCCTGTTCAAGATATTAGTTGGGCGGGTGATTTTGAAATTATTGAACCAGAAGAAGGCGGGCATATTATCCGCATTACACCCATGTCTAATTCTGCCTATGGTAACATGTCTATTCGGCTTTTGACGCTTAAAACGCCAGTGACGGTGATGTTAAAAACGGGTGGTAACGAGGTACAGTACCGTGTTGATGCCCGTATTCCTGAATATGGGCCATTTGCTACTGCGCCGCTTATTGAAGGCGGTAACAGCGTTGTTGCGGGCGGGGCATTAATTATGTCCGTCTTAGACGGAACGCCGCCTGACACGGCGGATAAATTAAGTGTAACGGGTGTTGATGGTAGAACAACAGCCTATAAAATTAATAATAAAACATATGTAAGAACGCCTTTAACACTTTTATCCCCTGGATGGGATCAGTCTGTCTCATCGGCAGATGGAATGAAGGTGTATGCCCTTGATGATACGCCCGTCGTGCTATTGTCCGATAAAGGAAAATTTTTACGTGCCAGTCTAAGCCCGGGAAAGGATTTGTTTGATGAGTGATGATGACGATCAAATAAAAACCCCACTAGATGAGATGGAAAATGGGTTTGATGATGCCTTCGATGCGGAGGATTTTGACGATGAATTTGATGATTTGGCCGATCAAGGCACAACGCTGGGTGATTTATGGCGCAATAATGCATTTGTAAAAATTGGTGTCATCATTGCGGCGCTTATTTTATTTATTTTAATTATTTCAATCTTTAGCGGTGGCGGCGGAAAAGCTCCAGATTCTAGAGTGTCACGCAGCACGGATTTGACCGAAGCACCAGGATCATCAGAAGTATCAGAAAGCTATCGCCAAGCGGTCGAAGAAGAAAATAATCGCCGTATTGAAGATGCAATCCGCCAAAGCGAAAGCGCCGTACCAACGCCTGTTGAACCGCCAAAAGGCACGTTACCGCTACAATTTGAAGAACCAGAAGAAGAAGACCCGTTAGAGCGCTGGCGTAGAATGCAAGAAGAGCGCCTTCGTCAACAACAAATTCAAGTAGAAGATGCCGCGCCGCCGCCTGCACCCGAAGAAGACACACGTACGCCTGCCGTTAATGCGTTGGCGCAGGCCATGTCACAACAGATGGAATCAGTGTTGGCTAATCAGCAAATAAAATCACCACAGACCTTATCCATTGCGGATTTAGGGTATTTAGAAAATCTGGCAGAGCAAGAGCGCCAGCAACGTGAAGCAGAATTAGAGCGTCTTCGCCAACAACGTGAAGCGCGAGCCTTAGCGGCGGGCGCGGCTGGAGCTTCTGATATTGAAATTCTTTTGCCCGCGGGAACGATTGAATATGCGCAGCTTATTACCGAAGCCAATTCTGATGTGCCGGGACCTATTTTGGCAGAAATTGCTACGGGTCCATTGCGTGGGGGACGCCTGATTGGATCATTTGAATCGACAGGAAAATTACTAACGCTTAGCTTTAGCGCGGTTATTTTAGATGGGGTGGATTATCCCGTTAGTGGCGTAGCGATTGATCCAGAAACGACATTACCGGGGGTGGCAACAGATGTTAATTCGCGCCTGTTTAAGCGTGTTTTCCTTCCTGCGGCGGCAGAATTTATCACAGGCTTTACGGATGCGGTGTCTAATTCTGGTAGAACATCAATTACGATTTCAGGCGATAGCGTTTCAGAAACAACTGATAATGATGATTTAAGTACGGATCAGGAAGTGGCCTCTGGTATTGCGGAATTGGGGGAAGAGTTAGAAGAAATTATTGATGATACGGTGGATGATATTGAACCCCTTGTTCGTGTGCGGGCAGGGACATCTGTTGGTGTTTTGTTTACTTCCGCTGTTGTGGATCAAGCGCGGGCGCCTGTGGTAACGCCACCACAAGGATTGAATATTGCGCCTGTTAATTTAGGGCCAGCAAATAATGGTCAGGCGCCGCTACCATTTGGTGTCAATTCCCTCAATCCCGTTAACTTAACGCAGTAATGATATTATGAGCATAGAAGACGATGATTATGATTTAGATGATGATGTCCTTGATGGGATGTTTGATGAGGATGATTTTGAAGACGATCTAGATGATTTTGATGAAATCAAAGATGAAGGCATGTCTTTTGATGAAGACGAGGTTTTATTTGAAGAGGATGATAATGACGGGATGGGCGGCGCAGATGATGCGCTGATTGGTACGGAAAAGAAGAAGTTCGCCATTGATATTGGCTTTGATAAGATTGCAATTATTGGCGCGGTTATTGTGGGTGTAATTGTTTTGGTTTTTCAAGTAACGACAAAGACTGCAGAACAAAAAGTAGAAACTTTTCAATCAGCCTTGACGATGAAGGGCGCAACAGATGGGGAGGTTTTTGGGCAGTCACAATCAAAAGATATCACCCCGACCGCGCCCGAAAGCCAAGGGGAGCAACAAGCATTTTTATATGAGCCTGATGCCCTTAATGTTCTACCCAATAATTTGAAAGACGGTGCGATTGTTAAGGATTTAGAAATTGCACCTGTTCAAAACCCCGCCCCTTCAAAAAAAGTGAGCCAGTTTGTTTCTACGCTTCCAGAGTCAAGCAATGAAGAGCCTGTTGGGGAGTTTGTTTCCGCGTCAGGCGATGTTTTAAAAAGCCAGATGGATTTTATTCCCGAAGACTCTGCGGCGGCAAAAGATAATGCGTCTTCTGATTTTGAAAAAGATTTAATGGAGTTGGAAGGCGATAATACGCCAGAAGAAACAAAAATTATTACTCAATCACAAGAAGATCTTACGTTCGTGCCGATTGCACAAGTGATAGAGCCGCAAGATAAAGCGGATGCGCAAAAAATTGATGAGCAACAGGCTGTGGCACTTCAAAAGCAAAGGCAAGAAGCGCAAGCGATCGAAAATGAAATGGCGCAGTTGCGTCATGAAGTGGAAAAGTTAAAACGTGAAAAAGCACGATTGGCAGAGCAGGCCCGTATTGAAAAAGAAGCGCTTGTAAAAATGGAAGCATCCAAGAAACGCTTAGCGGCAGAAAAAGAACGGATGGAACAGGCGCAGGCTGTAAGTGCTGCGGCGGCTAAGGCTAGGGCGCAGCAGGCCGCGTTGAAAAAGAAACAAAAAGAGGCAGCGCAACAAAAAGCATCTATTTCAAAAGAGGTGGCACCGCCAAAAGTTAAAGAAAAAAGAGTTGTTTGGGAATTACGCGCGGCGCAACCTGGTAAGGCGTGGATTTCCGAAAAGGGAAAACAAGACATTACGGCTGTAACCGTGGGAAGTTCTGTACGGGGATTGGGTAAGGTTAGATCAATTTTAATACAAGATGGGCGGTGGGTTGTTATTGGATCAGACGGGCGCGTTCAGCAGTAAAATTAGTCAGAAAAATCAATTACGCCCTATTTTTGCCTTATTTTAACAAAAAGACTGCCTTAAAGTTTGAAAAATAAATTTGTTTAAAAACAATAGGATAGTAAGTATTTTTTAGTAAAAACGCCTTAAATTTGCCTTAATTGGGCAAAATATGGTTTAATAGAATTATAGATTAGAGGTATGTCCAAGGTTGTTTATTTATTGAAGGACATGCAAAAAATCGCAAAATTTTTATAAGTCATGTAGAATATGATTTGTGATTGATTATTCAAAATTAACAAGGAGAGTGAAAATGATCAAAGTAATTAGAAAAAAGAGTTTAATGTTTTCAGCAGCATTATATGTTGGTGTAACAAGTGGGGCAGAAGACGCATTGGCTGCTGCTGCTGGAGCGGGTAGTAATGACTTCAGCTCTATCGCAAGTAATATTACGACATCGATTCAGGATCTACCGGGTCTTTTGACAGGTGTGTCATATATGATCGGTATTTTGTTGGGTGTTTTAGGGATCTTGAAAATCAAGGACCATGTTGAAAGCCCATCGAACACAAAAATCCAAGAGGGTGCCATTCGTCTGGCCGCCGGTGGTGGTTTGTTTGCCCTACCGATTGTCTTCGAAGCAATGAGAGAGACAGTGGGTGACGGTAACAACGTTACGGCAGCTGACTTGAACAGAGTTGACTTCGCTGTTCAGTAAGTATCTTTATTAATGCAGAATATACCAATCACATTGGGCATCGCGCTGGAACAGCGCGGTGCTCAAACTAATTCGGAAGAGGGGGACGGTAAGTTAGACCCTGCGATCCGTCAAAAAATTCTAGAACGCGATCAGCATGAATGCCAGATTTGCGGTTTTATTTCCAAAAAATATCAAGATGTTCATTTCCTGGATGGCGATACAACCAATTTAGTCATGGATAATATGGCAACATCCTGCATTTTCTGTCATCAATGTTTTAATATTGATAAAGTGAATCAAATGCGTTCAGGCGTTTTGGTATGGCTTCCTGAAATTGAACAAAAAGACCTTCATCATGTTGCGCGGGCGATTTATGTATCGCGTATTTCACAAGGATCCATGGCAGAAACAGCGAAAAAAGCGTTGGATGTCATTATGGCGCGGCGCGAAGAGGCAAAAGCCCGTATTCATACCGATGATCCCAATATTTTATCTATTGTAATGCGTGATTTTTTAGGCCCCCGTAAATATGTTGAGGCACAAAAAAAACTGGAAGGTATTCGTCTTTTCCCGCTGGATCGGCGTATTATTAAAGAAGGTGATTTGGAATTTAACCAATTTCCGCAGATTTTGGCCTATTGGCGATCAAAAGATGGGCCATTTGGAGGAAAAGTGCCGAGTAAGTGGAAAAATTCTTATGCGCAGTTGATAAGCGATCAAGCCGCGTAAGCCCTTTTAAAGTCTTATTAATTCTTAATTTTCCTATTCAGTGACATGAATGTATAATATTCTATAATGAATATTATACAGATAGATTGATGCCATCATTTTTTAATAAAATCCTCGCCCCTTTTCAGGTTGCTATGAAGCAATCATTGGAAAGCTATATCCGCCTTGAAACAGGAGATAGTGAAAATGTGATTGTGGCGTCTGATGGCTCGCTTGTGTCTTATGTGAAGATTGAGGGAAGCCGTCAGTTAGTGGGTGAAGAAGAATTTGCCTATTTAATTGAGGGAGCAACCATTAAAATTGGTGCGCGTTTTGACCGTCAAGGCCACGCGATGCAGGTTTATTTCATCCGTGATAAAGAGCGCACAAAAAAGAGCTTAGAGGATTTATTGCATCCTGCCCGCCAAACGGCGGAAGATACCGGATTGGGTGTGAAGGATATTTTTGATGAACGGGTGCGGCATTTGTCACGCTATTTATCCTATGAAGAATGCTATTTCGTTCTTTGGACGCGTCCTTCTGTTTTGTCAAAAAATGAAATGAAGCGGGCGCAAAAAGAAAGCCAGAATAAAAAATGGGTGAATGCAGGAACAGCGCAATATCCATTAGCGGCGCTTGATATTCTACGGACCCGTCATAAAAGTTATATTGCCTCTATCATGTCTTCTCTTGATGAGTTGGGCATAGTCGGTAAAACATTGACCGCCAAAGAAGGATTATTAGCGGTTAAAAATAATTTATATCCCACCAAGTCCCATGAGGATTGGGAGGCCTGCCTGCCTGGTGACCCGATTCCTGCACGCGCGCCGACGAGTAAGACAGATATGTCAGAAATTTTATGGCCGTCTTTGCGTCAGCAATTAGCGCTTATGGATGCCCAAATTATCAATGAATCGGTGGTAAGAATTGGACCCCATTATTGGGGTGGGGCCGATATTACTCTTGCGCCGATGGATCCAAGCCCCTTTCCGATGTTGTTAAACCGTTTATTTGAATCAGAAGTTCCATATAGATTTTCAATTTTGATTGAAGGGGGCGGCGCGTATTCAACCGCGCTTCGTGGATTTTTGGCAACTATTTTGGGTGTAACCAATGCCTTGAATAAACAAATAAAATATTCCCTTGAAGGGTTGCAACGCATGGCACGAAAAGAGCCTGTTGTGCGTATGCGGATATCTGCGGCGACATGGGCGCCAGGAAATAATTTAGAATTACTTGAAGATCGCTTAGCCAATCTTATTCAAGCGATGGAGAGTTGGGGGTATTGCCAAGTCAGTGAATTTTCAGGTGATCCATTAGATTGTGTGATGTCGTCTGCTATGGGTATTCACTGTGCGGGAACGGCGCCTGTTGCCATTGCGCCCATGTATGAAGTGATGAAATTAATGCCGTGGCAACGCCCATCTTCCCCGTTTGATAATGGCGCGATGTTGTTTAGAACGCCTGACGGAAAAGTATGGCCGTATCAAACAGGGACGAATGTCACCACAACATGGTTTGATTTAATGTTTGCGCAACCGGGTGCGGGTAAATCTGTTCTTTTAAATTCAATGAATTTAGCGACTATTTTAAGCCCAGGTATCCAAAAACTGCCTTATGTGGCGGTGATCGATATTGGCCCATCTTCATCGGGGATTGTGTCACTTATTAAAGAGGCCTTACCTGAAGAACGTCAAAATGAAGTCGAATATTACCGCTTTCGCATGACACAAGAATTTGCAGTAAATCCGTTTGATACGCAATTAGGATGTCGTTATCCGCTTATTGATGAGCGTAGCTATTTGGTTGAGCTTTTAACGCTTCTTTGTACGCCGCCCGGAGCAGAGCATCCTTATGATGGGATTCAACAATTATCTGGTTTGGTTGTTGATGAGATGTATCGTTGGCGTGATGATACGGCCGCCAATTCAGAGCCGCGCCCTTATTTAGTACGCCTTGATGCAGAAATTGATGAAGCATTGCAACGCCATAAAATTCATCTGCCTGCAGATCCATATTGGTGGGATGTGGTGGATCGCTTGTTCGAAGTGGATGAAATTGAAAATGCAATTAAGGCGCAACGCTATGCTGCCCCATCTTTGGCCGATACAATTACAGCGTCACGCCGTCCCCAAATTCGTAACTTGTTAGAACAAACATCTATTGGCGCGACGTCAGAAAATGTGATTAATGCGTTTGAACGGATGATTACATCGTCCATTCGGGAATTTCCTATTTTAGCAGGTGTTACAAAATTTGATGTTTCTGAAGCGCGTGTTTGCGCCCTTGATTTAATGGATGTATCCCCCCAAGGGGATGATACGGCAGATCGCCAAACGGCCATCATGTATATGTTGGCACGGAATATTTTGGTGCGTGAATGGTGGGTTGGTCCAGAAATGTTAATTAATATTCCTGAGAAATTTCAGCCTTATCATGAAAAACGCATACAAGATATTATTGAAACCCCAAAACGTCTTTGTTATGATGAATTTCATCGTACCAACCAATCACAATCTGTCCGTAATCAGGTAATTCGTGATGTGCGTGAAGGACGGAAGCGCGGGGTACAAATTGCATTGTCATCACAATTATTAGATGATTTTGATGATAATATGATTGATCTGGCAACGGGTGTTTGGGTTTTGGGCGCGGCCATTTCCGATCAGGCCGTTGATAATATTGTTGAACGGTTTGGTTTATCAGAAACGGCGCGTGGCGTGATCCGCCATAAATTAACAGGACCAAAATCAACGGGTGCGCCAGTGCTTTTTGTTTTGGGAACAGTTGATGGGCGTTATGAACAGCATCTGTATAATACGTTGGGGCCGATTGAGCTTTGGGCGCTTTCAACGTCCTCTGAAGATGTGGCAATTCGATCCCGCCTTTATAATCGCTTAGGTGCGCATAGGGCGCGAACTATGTTGGCGGCTAATTTCCCGGGAGGCAGTGCGCGGGGGGAAATTAAGCGCCGTATTTTAGAAATAGCAGAATCAGGAAATACCCGCTCTGCCGCGCTTTCACAGGTGATTGATGGGATTGTAGAGGAATTGGTTGAAGCCAGTGGAACAGGACTTCATAAATCCCCACCCCATGAAAGCCCGTTTTATAATAAAGGATCAGATGAAGATTTCTTTGATACAAGCAGTGCAGATGATGATCAAAAACCAGATGAACCATCCGAGGGCGCTTAATGAAAGCGCATTTGAAATCCCTTAAAATAAAAATAACTTCTTTAAAGGGGGTGAAGCCATCCGTACTTTTTAAAAATGCGGTTGTGTGGCTTAAAAAAAAATGGCCTGCCATTCAAAAAAAAGCAACCAGTACCGAGGGTATTAAATATGGAGTTGGCGGCTTTATTGTTATTTTTGTTTTATTCATGATTGTCCAATCCTGCACCCCGCGTAAGGGAACATTATTGTATGGAATTTGCGGATCATTTTTAGAGTTAAATTTACAATATCCGCATACGATTGAACATGCACGGGTGGAGCAATACCGAAAAGCAATCAGAATTTACTATAATCACCTTGATAGTTTTGGAGAGTATCAACGCGAATTTATTGAATGCGCATTTGTCCAAGACCCTGAAAAGGGAATACAGCTTGAAACAGTATTTATTGATCATATAAAACCAATTACGAAAAAAGAACGAACCGTGGGTAAGGGGCGTTTATATCAGGTTGAACAAAAATATATTGATTTGTTTAATTTATCCCGCTCTCCCGCGGCCGTTATGTCGCAAGATCCAGATTTAACATTGCCACGTTATGAATGGAAAGCGGTCGATTTTTAATGGTACTGTTAAGGTGCCTTTTTAAGGCCCATGGCTTGCTTCATAAAGAATTTTTTTGCGGGCGCTATTTTTTCAATCAATTTTAAGCCTGTTGACCGCATGATATTGACGGATTTCATATTATTTGAAAATAATTTATTAAGTAAATCTGTCGCGGCGACCATGGATGTATTATCACTGCGCCGTGCTACTTCATATTTTTGTAAAATATTGATTGCGCCGATATCATCATTTTTATGGGTGGTTAAAATACCACATAAGGCGGCGGCGTCGCGTAGCCCTAAATTAAGGCCTTGCCCTGCAATCGGGTGAATACCGTGCGCGGCATCTGCGATTAAAGCCATGCGCGGTGTCACGTAATGATAGGCATGAATAAGGTTGAGTGGGTATGCCGCACGTTTCCCTGCGCTGATTATATCACCATAAAAATCAGGGAAGCGTTCACGCATTGCCACCAAAAATAAGGCGTCGTTTTCAAGATAAGGTTTTTCATTCCCCCCATGCAATGTCCAAACAATCGCGGAACGGTAGCCTCCATTATTGTTATCATTCATGGGAAGAATAGCGAATGGCCCTTCATTTTTGAAATGTTCAACCGCGATGTTTTGATGCGGTTTTTCATGGGTAATCACAGCAATAATTGCCGTTTGTTCGTAAGACCATTCTTTTACCGCAACCCTCATCAAGGCGCGTATTTTTGATTGTCGTCCATCGGCGCCAATAATTAATTTGGCCTCAATGCTTTGGCCTGTTTCTAAAATGGCTACCGCTTTGTGATCGTCAATTCTAACATCAGCCAGTTTTGCATTTTCGATATGGGTACAATACTTATTTTTCTTCAGTGCCTTGGCCATGATAGACCGCAGTAATCCATTATCCACAATCCAGCCCAAGGCATCTTTGTTGAGGTTTGTGACATCAAAATCAAGCAGAACGGGAGAATCACCATTAAGAATTTGAATATCAGTAATAGGGCATCCATGGGGGATGATGTCTTGCCAAATATTGGCTTGTGCCAAAATTTTGGAAGATCCATAAGAAATAGCTGTGGTGCGTTCATCACTTCTAATCTGGTTTTTAATTGACCCTTGATCCAGACAAAGCGTTTTGAATCCAGCATTCCCCAGCAATAAAGCCTGCGTCATACCGGCAAGGCCGCCACCAACAACGATAACATCATATTTTTTAGATTTAATCATAAGGATAATATAAGACGGTTTTATTGAAGAGCAAGGTCTATAATCCAGACCATGGATTAAACGAGGATCTCGCCGTCGCGGTATTTGATGGCGCCGTTATGAATGGTCATGACACATTTTCCTGTCAGTTCTTTGCCATTAAAGACGCAATTATGCCCTTTGGAAAAACCCTTCGTCCCATCAACGGCCCATTTATGATTAAGATTAAAAAGCGCAATGTCCGCATCCGCGCCCACAGATAATGTTCCCTTATCAATCCCTAAAATCTCTGCGGGTTTATTGGTCATGAGAGAAATGCCGTGATTGAGGTCAATATGCCCTGCCTCCACAAGGTATGTGTTCATCACGGCGAAGCTGGTTTCAACCCCGGTTGATCCCATGGCGGCATCAGCAAAGGGTTTTTGTTTGTCAGACAAAGTATGCGGCGCGTGATCCGTGGTCAGGGCGTCAACCGTGCCGTCTTTTATGCCTGCGATAATGGCATCAACATGTTCTTTCGATCTAAGCGGTGGGTACATCTTTGCGTTCGTGTTGTAGCCAAAGCATTCTTCATCCGTGAGAGAGAAATGTTGTACAGAGACTTCGGCCGTTAGGTTTTTCTGTCCTAATTTTTTAGCGGCGCGAATTGCCGTTATGGCGCCCGCCGTTGAATTATGGAGGAGGTGCAACCGCGCGTCTCCCGCCATATTGGCCAACATAATATTTTTATGAACGGCGAGTGTTTCAGATTCAGCCGGTGTTCCTGCGAGGCCTAATTGCGTGGAAACCCACCCTTCGTGCATTACACCATCACCCGTTAGGCTGTTTGTTTCGCAATGGGACATTAAAAGCATGTTGGTTGTTTTTGCGTATTCTAACGCGCGCCGTAATACGCCTTCATCTTGTACATCATATCCATCATCTGTAATGGCAATAGCGCCTGCATTTTTAAGCTCGTTAATCTCACTAAGTTGCGCACCGTCTTGGCCTTTTGTAATGGCACCTGTTGGGTAAAGGTTGATGAGGTCAATTTCTGCGGCGCGGTTAACCATAAATTCAATGACGGTTTGGTTGTCTGCCGCGGGCGTGGTGTTTGGCATCGCAACGGCGCTTGTAATTCCACCAGCAAGGCAAGCTTGCGCGCCTGTTTCAATGGTTTCTTTATCTTCACGGCCCGGTTCACGGAAATGTACCTGCATATCAATAAGACCAGGGGTGAGGGTGAGGCCGCGCGCATCAATTTCCTGGTCTGCTTTGTTAGAGATATCTTTACCAACTGCTGCGATTTTTCCATTTTGAATAAAAATATGGCATTTACCATTGATTTTATTGAAAGGGTCAATGACATGTGCGTTTTTAATTAAAATTGAGGTCATAATTTTACGGCATCCTTTGTTTTTCCATCATTGCGGTTGCATAATAACCAAAGGAGAGATTTGCGCACGGCCATTCCATTTTCAACTTGGCGTAGAATATGAGATTGTTCATCCATGGTGACAAGGGCGGAATGCACATCCACATCACGGCGGACAGGCCCGGGGTGCATCAGTAATGCTTTGTCATTGGCAAGATCGAGCCGCTTGCGCGTAATGCCGTACATTTTTGAATATTCACGCAATGTTGGGATATAACCATTTGATCCGCGCTCTTCCTGAACCCGTAAAGCATAGACAACATGCGCGTCTTTTAAGGCGTCTTCGACATCATAAAAGATTTCAACGCCAAATTTATCTGCATGCATTGGTAGAAGTGTTTGTGGCGCGGCAACACGAATTGTTGCGCCAAGTTTATTAAATAAACGCACCATCGACCCAAAGACACGCGAATGACGAATATCACCAACAATGGTCACAATTTTATCCTTCATATCTGTCACATCATAATGATCAAGGATTGTTAGCGCATCAAGAAGCGCCTGCGTTGGGTGTTCATGCCATCCATCGCCCGCATTGAGTACGGCGGCCTTCACATGGCGTGCAATCATTTCTGAGGCGCCAGATTCTGACGTACGAACGATCAGTGCTTTTACATTATAAGAATCTAAGGTCTGCGCCGTATCAATATAGCTTTCGCCTTTTTTGACGGAACTGCTGGAAGAAATACTGGTTGTGTCCATGGATAGGTTTTTACCTGCCAAGTCAAAGCTGGACATGGTACGGGTTGAATTTTCGAAAAACACATTCACCATGGAACGGTTTTTGTTTAAATCAAATTTATGGGTTTCAAAATCACGGAATTTACGGGCAATATCAAAAATAAGGGTGATATCATCATCGGTAAGTGGATCAACAGAAATAAGATCAAGAACAGAAAGATCGCGCCCTGCACGGATATCAATTAGCTCTTGTTCTGGTTGTTTGCTCATATTGTACTTAACTTATCATCCCCATAAAGCGTTGGCGAGTACCTTCGTCTTTTTTAAAGATCCCTGTGAAAAAACTGGTGATTGTTGAAGAGTGCGCTTTGTTTACGCCGCGCGTACTCATACATTGATGATTGGCGTCAATCATCACGGCGCAACCCTTTGCGTCCAATGTATTGGTGATAATTTCTGCAATATCGCGGGTCATGTTTTCTTGGGATGTTAGGCGATGTGCGTAAATATCAACAATACGCGCAAGCTTACTTATTCCGACAACTTTCTTATTTGGCCAATAGGCGACATGTGCTTTACCGATGATGGGGGCGATGTGGTGTTCGCAATGGGACACAAAATCAATGTCTTTTACCAAAACCATATCGTCATAATCTGTGATGTCTTCGAATGTTTTTTGAAGCTCTGCTGCGGGGTCTTGATTATATCCTTTAAAAAACTCTTCAAAGGCGCGGGTATAACGTGCTGGTGTTTCAATCAGGCCAGAGCGTGAAGAGTCTTCCCCCGCCCAGCGTAAAAGAACTTCAACGGCCGCTTCCGCTTCCTCACGGGAGGGGCGCTCTGTTCCTCGTTTTGGTGTGAATTTTTCGATGCTCATAGCTTTTTCTGTGTTATAATGATATTAATCACCGACTTTATGATGGAAAAAAGCAAATGACGCAAGATATAAATGAAGACATAAGACAGAAGAAAATATCGTCTAAATCCTGTCATTGTGGCTGTGATTGTAAATGTTGCAGTTGTGATAAGTGCGATTGCTGTCATGGTTGCTCTGAAGATTGCGCTTGCGGTTGCTGCGGCTAATCTTATAATCTCCTCTAAATATCAATCAATAAGGACGCAGAAGCTGTTTTGCGTGTCATGGCTATGTCTTTGAAGCTCTATAATTCCCTTAATCGTAAAAAAGAAGATTTTGTCCCTCTCAACCCGTCTCATGTGAAGATGTACGCCTGTGGACCAACTGTCTATAATTATGCGCATATTGGCAATGCCCGCATGGCGGTGGTGTTTGATGTGTGGGCGCGGATGTTGCGCTATCATTATCCAAAGGTGACGTACGCCTCTAATATTACCGATGTAGAAGATAAAATTATAGTGGCGGCGAAAGAACAGGGCATTACAATTTCCGAGGTAACGAAAAAATATACCAAAATTTATAATGATGATATGGCAAGCTTAGGCGTGCAGTTGCCAGACGTACAGCCTAAAGCGACAGAGCATATCCAAGAAATGATTGATCAAATCAGCGCGTTGATTGAGCGTGGCCACGCCTATGAGGCGGAAGGTCATGTGTTGTTTCATGTACCGTCTGATCCAACATATGGGGCGCTATCAGGCCGTACGCGTGATGAACAAGTAGCAGGCGCGCGGGTAGAAGTTGCGCCCTATAAACGCGATCCAGCAGATTTTGTTTTGTGGAAACCGAGCAACGAAGACCAGCTCGGATGGGATAGCCCGTGGGGCAATGGTCGCCCGGGATGGCATATTGAATGCTCCGCCATGGCAGAGAAACATTTGGGCCTGCCGTTTGATATCCACGGCGGTGGTGCGGATTTAAAATTCCCCCATCATGAAAATGAAATTGCGCAAAGCTGTTGTGCGCATGGCAACGCCGATGATGTGACGTCTTTTTCCAAATATTGGGTGCATAATGGCTTTGTCACCGTTGAAGGCGAGAAAATGTCCAAATCTTTGGGTAATTTCTTGCTTGTGCATGATTTGATCAAAGACCATAAGGGTGAGGTTTTAAGATTGGCGCTGTTGAGCGCCCATTACCGCCAACCACTGGATTGGAGCGAGCAAGTGCTTCATCAAATGCAAATATTGCTGGATAAAGCGTATCAAAAGTTACTGGAGTTGGTGGATGTGGATGTGATTGATGTTGATTTCGTTGTCCCCGTATTAAATGCCCTGAATGATGATTTGAACACGCCGCTTGTTATTGCGGAACTGAATAAGATTTTGAAGGAACAAGATGGCGCGGAACTTAAATCATCCCTTCTTAAAATTGGAGATGTGGTGGGGATTTTCCAAGAAGATCCACATGATTGGTTTGGAGATGAGATGGACGGCGTTTCTGATGAGGATGTAAGCAAGATTGAAGCGTTATTGGCAGAGCGTATAGAAGCCAAAGATAATAAAGATTACACCCGCGCCGATGAAATCCGTGATGAATTATTGGAAATGGGGATCGAAATAAAAGACACCCGTGAAGGTACAAATTGGCAGAAGGTTAGTTAGCGCGCGATTAAAAGTTGAAGTATACCGAAGTTTGTTGAAGTGCCAGAGCCAGAGCAGATTAAGGTTTTACCTGCCGCTTCGGCACTATCAGTTTCATCAGCAAATGTTTCAAAATACCCGTATGTGCCAGTCCATCGCCCCCCACCCCATGTTGTATCTTCAATATCCATATCTAAACCGAGCGAATCATTAAAGATTTCACAAAAGGAATCTGACACATGTAATCCCATTATTAAGTCAGCGCATGTACTATTTGCGCAAGTTGTTCCGTTTTCAGCCCAAACGGTTTCACCATAAAAAAAGTATTTACCTGAAAACCAAGGTGCGGTTTCATTGTAAAAGGCAGGAGGGGGATTTGCCCAATTTAGCCCCCCGCCCTCAATTTTAAAAACATGACATGAATTATCTGTTGGAGCATTTACATTACCGTAACCAGAGACCACATCATTTTCAAAACTGATCTGCGTATCAGTACATCCGCGTAATCTCAATTTCTGTACCGCGTTTGCAACAGTCTGCCCATATTCAATAATTTCTTGGGCGGCGAGCTTGGCTTGTTGATCTGTCAGAGTTGAGGTGTTTCCCCGATTCCCTTGGGACGCCACGTAACTGAGCGCAGCGAACAGCACAATAGCGAGGAGGATATAAAAGAAAATATTTCCTGATTCGGCGCTTTTATTCATATTTCATTATATCCTTATTCAGATAAATAATTGTTAAATTCTTTTTCATCTTGTTTTAGCACATGTACGGATATTTCAGGGACATCATAAGCACAGAGCGTGAGGAATACATCACGACGTGAGCCTATTTCTATATTATCCAAAACACCAATTCCCAAAAGGGGTCGTTCTATCACGTCCCCTTTTTGGTAGAGTGCCGTCACGGCATGAAATTTTTCTTGCTCCGTTGAGCCTAATTCTGCGGGGGAACGCACCGTGCCATCAGGGGTAAGCCATTCAAAGCTGAAAAGTGAGCTTTTCCAGCTTTTGAGGGTTTTTGCACTATTGACCGTAAGGGTTACGAATTTTTCTTCGCGCCCCTTAATGGCCGTATTATCAATAAATTTTATGGGAGAGTTCTTCATGCTTGTTCAATAAGGCTTGTACGGTAAAAAATTGTGTGACAATCTGTCGATGATTATGACCGATAAAAAATCAAAAAGCCAAAAAGAAATCATGAAAGAGCAAATTTCTGTGCCTGCGGATGCGGACCAAGTTGTCTGTGATGGCGGCGGTGGGCCGCTGGGTCACCCGCAAGTCTGGTACACGTTTGATAAACGCACGGAAGCCAACTGCCATTATTGTGGCCGCCATTTCGTGAAACAGCCTGAAACAGTGGCTCAATAGGCCTTTTATCAAAAATCCTTGAAATTTTAGGCCAGATTTATTAAAATGATAGGTGAAAGTGCCGCCTATGTGGGCTTTCATGAAACATAGAACTTGCTTACTTATAAGGAGATCGCATGACAACAAGACTATCCCTATTTGATAGCCCGCTTTTTTTGGGTTTTGATCATTTCGAAGAAACATTTAACCGGATGCGCAAAAGCGCCGATGGTTACCCCCCTTATAATATTGAACAAACCCATGAAAATGGTCTGCGCATTTCGCTCGCGGTGGCTGGCTTCACCATGGATGATTTGGATGTTGAGGTAGAGAAAAACCAACTGACAATTCGCGGCCGTCAAGTTGACGAAGAAGATGGGCGTATTTATTTACATCGCGGCATTGCTGGACGGCAATTCCAACGCAGTTTTGTTCTGGCGGATGGGATTGAGGTATTAGATGCATCGCTGGATAATGGCTTGCTTCATATTGATATGGAACGCCAGGAGCCTGAATCGTCTGCGCGTAAAATCCAGATTAAACCACAAGCAAATGGATCGCTTTCAACGGTAAAAACAATCGAAGTGGATAACCGCGACGATTAAGTCATTTTTACGCCTATATCTTTGAATAGAATTGATTGTGTAGAAATTACAATCATTAAGGTTCTGTTCATTGATTTTGATGTATACTTAAAGTTTAAAGGATTTAAAAAAACATGAATCAGACTCACAGCTTAACAACAGAAGAACTTCTTACCGTCGGCATGGATCAGGTCGCTTATATTAAAGTTATCGGTAAGGACATGGAAGGCAAATCAGAATTTGCGGTGCATGCCGCAGATGGCACGCAGCTTTCTATCATGGATAGTTATGATATGGCCTTGGCCGCAGTGAAGATGAGCGATTTATTTCCCGTCACCTTGCATTAACATTGTTAGATAGATTTTTACGCTGCGAGACGCTGCTTATTTACTTCTACTATAATAGACTTAATATCTTCACTGTCTTTGGCGTGACGCAATGCATCACAGAAATTTGAATTGTTGAAAAAACGCGATACTTTTGCAAGGCGGCGTAAGTGAATAGGTCCATCATGCGCGGGGGATAATACTAAACATACCAGATCAACGGGTAAATTATCCACGGCGTTAAAATCTATCGGCCTAACCAGGCGGGTGAAGACAATTAATGGTTTTGTTAGGCGCGGCAATTTTGCGTGTGGAATTGAAACACCTTTTCCAATCGCGGAGCTATTTTGTTGCTCTTCCAGTTCCTCCATTAATAAGTCCGCAGGGGTCCCAATTAATTTTTCGACATGCGCGGTTAAATTTTGAAATACTTGCTTTCGGCC
>CALHAW010000016.1 GCA_937934135.1 uncultured Alphaproteobacteria bacterium | reverse complement strand
ATACGCCCACTGGGGCGCTTTTGTTATTTGGATTATTAATATGACGAACGAGAAAAAAATTGTTGTGATAGGAGACGCTGGGCCAATGGTTCTTCGTGATGAAGCGGCGCGGCATATGCAGGCTACCGCAAAGAAGGAAATTCTAAACTCGTTAGATAATGTTGAATTAACAAGAACAGCGCGAACGGCAGGTTTACAAAACAAAAAGGGACTTCATTAAAAATGTTTGACAGTCTAAGCGATAAATTAGGTAGCATATTTGATAAGCTGCGCGGTAAAGGCTCCCTCACGGAGGAAGAAGTCAATGCCGCAGCACGTGAAATTCGTGTGGCCTTGCTTGAGGCTGATGTAGCGCTTCCCGTCGTTAAGCAGTTCATCGATATTGTGAAAGAACGCGCCATCGGCGCAGAAGTTATTAAATCCGTCTCCCCCGGACAACAGGTTGTTAAAATTGTTCATGATGCGATGGTCCAAATGTTGGGCGGCGCAGAGGTTGAAGAATTAAAAATTAATACAACCCCACCCGCCGCATTCCTTATGGTTGGCTTACAGGGATCTGGTAAGACAACATCAACCGCGAAGATTTCAAAGTTCTTAGCCGATAAAAATAAGAAAAAAATGTTGATGGCGTCACTCGATGTACATCGCCCTGCCGCGCAAGAACAGCTTGCTGTTTTGGGTGAGCAAACGGGCGTTGATACGCTTGAGATTATAAAAGACCAAACACCGATTGAAATAACCAAACGCGCGATGGAAGATGCACGCCTTGGAGGGTATGACATTGTCATGCTCGATACGGCGGGTCGCCTTTCTATTGATGAAGAATTAATGGATGAAGTTGCGGCAATTTCAAAACTTGCAAACCCGTCTGAAACATTGCTCGTCGTTGACGCCATGACAGGGCAGGATGCCGTCAACGTCGCAAAAGAATTTGACGAAAAAGTTGGCATCACGGGAATTATGATGACCCGTATTGATGGCGATGCGCGCGGCGGCGCGGCCATGTCCATGATGGGTGTAACCGGTAAACCCGTGAAATTAATGGGAACGGGTGAGCAATGGGATAAGATTGAACCATTTTATCCTGACCGTATTGCGGGGCGTATCCTTGGCATGGGTGACGTTGTTTCGCTTGTCGAACGCGCGCAAGAAACCGTTGATGCCGATGATGCCGCAAAAATGGCGGAAAATTTTAAAAAAGGTCAATTTAACTTTAATGATCTTTTGTCCCAAATGCGCCAAATGAACAAGATGGGCGGCGCAGGTGCAATGCTTAAAATGCTTCCCGGCCTTGGTAAAATGGCGGCGCAATTAGAGAATAATGACCTCGCCGATGATGCCTTAAAAAAACAAGAAGCGATGATTTTATCCATGACGTTAAAGGAACGTAACAACCCTAAAATCATGAATGCGTCGCGTAAAAAACGTATTGCCGCCGGATCAGGCACCACCGTTCAGGACCTCAATAAGCTGTGTAAGCAACAACAGCAGATGGAGGGCGTGATGAAGAAGATCAAAAAAATGGGCATGGGTGGCATGATGAAACAAATGAAAGGCCTTATGGGCGGAAAAGCTGATGAGCTAGACATGATGGCTCCCGAAATGATGGAAGAGATGCAGGCCGAGTTGGGCGCAAATCCATTTGAAAATATGCCCGCCCCTGCCGGTGGATTACCGGGTTTAGGCGGTGGCGCTTTACCCGGCCTTCAAGGATTACAACAAGGAAATATGGGCGGCATGCCTGGAATGCCAACACGTGGCGGCACAAAGAAAAACCGTAAACCTAAGAATAAAAAAGGGAAAAAGAGATGAGTGATAAAGATGATAAGAAATCTGAGAGTCTCGCTATGCAAGTTTGGCAAACAAATCAAGAATCTGCATATGAAATACATGGTGAAAAAGCGATTATAAAAACCAAAGTTGTTAAAACAAATAACAACATGGGACAAAAACACTTTCGCCCAGATTAATAAGTAAAAAAACAATTTTAACCAACTATTTGACCCATCAATTAACTAACGAATTGCAATTACATTTAAAAAGGAGAAAATAAAATGGCACTAGCAATGAGACTATCAAAAGGTGGACGTAAAAAACGTCCTTTCTACAGAATTGTTGTAACGGATAAGCGCATGCCGCGTGATGGTCGTTACATTGAGCGCTTGGGCACTTACAACCCATTGCTTGCAAAAGATGACGCACAACGTGTTGTTTTAAACGAAGACCGTATCAAGCATTGGCTTGGTGAAGGTGCGCAGCCTTCATACCGTGTTGCCGTGTTTTTAGGTAAAGCCGGTTTAGCACCGATGCCAGAAACACCAAACAACCCAAACAAGGGCCAACCTTCTGAAAAAACAAAAATGCGTATCGCCGATAAAGAAGAAAAACTGAAAGCAAAAGCGGAAGCGGAAGCTGAGAAAGCAGAAGAAGAAAAAGCAGCAAAGGCAGCAGCTGAAGCAGCTCCTGCAGAACCTGAAGCACCAGCGGAAGAAGCTGCGGCTCCTGAAGCAGAAGCACCTGCTTCTGAAGAAGAGAAGAAAGCTGAGTAAAAGAGTTTCGATAGCAAAGATTGCGACGGCACATGGCATTAAAGGCCTTGTGAAGCTTCACGTCTTTGTCGAAAATATAGATCTTTTAAAAAGCCCATTATTTACGAGTGAGAGCGGCGATAACACGCTCTCACTTACCCTCAAAAACAAGGCCGCCAAACATTGGCTTGCTGAAATTGAAAATATTACCGACAGAAACGAAGCTGAAAAATTACGCGGCACAGTTCTTTATGTTGATGATTTAAATTTACCCAAAACAGAAGATGGGGAATTTTATATTGCCCACTTAATTGGGCTTCATTGTATTGATGAAAATAAAAAAGAGATTGGTGAAGTCATCGCCGTTGAGAATTTCGGCGCAAGCGACTTGCTCGAGATAAAAGCATCGGGCGCAGAGAGCTTTTACCTTCCCTTCACTGATGATACCATCGTAGAGATTTTAGAAGATAAAATTATTATCCGCTTACCCGAAGGGTTATTGAATGAGTGATCATGAGGATGACAAGCTTATAATGCTGGCACGGTTTTACGACCCATCCTTAGGCCATATTGCGAAATCTGTGCTAGACAGTCATGATATTCCCTGCTTTATCTTTGATGCAGAACATACGGTCGTGCCGTGGGATATAGGCTTATCAATGGGTGCAACGCGCCTGATGGTCCTTCAAAGTGATTTTGAAGAAGGATTAAGAATCCTAAAAGATGAAAAGATAAATCATGAGTAATTTAAATTTTAACCTCCTCACTCTCTTCCCTGAAATGTTTCCTGGCATGGTTGGGCAATCGCTGGCGGGTAAAGCGTTGGAGCGTAGGGATTGGAGTTATAACGCCGTTAACATTCGTGATTTTGGCGATGGCGCGCATAAAAATGTTGATGACACGCCCTATGGTGGTGGCGCAGGTATGGTGATGCGCGCCGATGTAGTTGAGGCGGCGCTATTGTCTGTTCCAAAATCTGGCAAGAAGATTTACCTTTCCCCACGCGGTAAGGTGTTTAACCAAGCGATGGCGAGAGAACTCTCGCAAGAGAGCAATATCACGATGCTTTGCGGTCGCTATGAAGGCGTGGATCAACGGGTGTTGGACGCACATGAATTTGAAGAAGTTTCCATTGGGGATTACGTATTAAGTGGCGGCGAGCCTGCAGCAATGATCATGATGGATGCGATCATCCGCTTGCTTCCCGGTGTAATGGGCAATGAAGACACGGCGGATAATGAAAGCTTTGGCAGTGCCACAGGTGGATTGTTAGAATATCCGCATTATACCCGCCCCGCGCAATGGAAAGACGCAAATGGCAGTGCGCACAGCGTACCAGAAATCCTTACGGGCGGTGATCACGCGAAGGTGGCGCGTTGGCGGCAGGAGCAGAGCCTTGCCCTGACAACCTTGCGTCGCCCTGATTTGTTAAAGAAATAGAGCTTAACCCACCTACCTGTATTATCGCACAGACGACCTCCTTGGTTTCTTTTGGGATATCCTTAATGGTTCTTAATTCTCGTAATAAGGTCACAGAATTATCATTCCAATAATGCACCATCCCCCTTGCATCCGAGTAATTTAGTCCTTCAACAAGCAGGTGTTGAATAGGACGTGTACGATTATATACTTCAATACGCCCCTGATATTGCTTACACGTATCTAAAAAAACATCCCAACAATTAGGGTTAAAAACGAGCGCATTCGCATTTTTTTTTGCAAAAATGCCCACATAATCACGCTCATGCGTTAAATGGGAGGTCTCAGTAAACGCATTTACTACGCCAATTTTTCCCTTTATTTGAAAAAACTGAGAAGAAATATTAAACATGCTTTTAATCATGTGTGTTTTTGTCATAAGCAACATCAAAAAACAATAAAAACCTTGCATCTGGCCTACAATTTTGCGATAAACCGCCTAGTTTTTATAGTTAAAACGAAAAAAGAAGCTGCTTAGCGCCTATACGCTGAATTATCGAGCTTCGGAGCGTCCTCCGCTTGTGCGGTATGGCGGCTTTTAAAAATGTGAAAATAAGGATAAAAATATGAACATTTTACAAAAATTTGAAGCCAAACAAGCAGAATTGCTTAAAGGTAATAAAACATTCCCTGATTTCTCTGCTGGAGACACCGTTAAAGTTAACGTGAAAATTAAAGAAGGAACGCGTGAGCGTGTACAGGCCTATGAAGGTGTGTGTATTGCCCGTTCTGGTAAAAATGATGCAAGCGCGAGCTTTACAGTACGTAAAATCAGCCTTGGTGAAGGTGTGGAACGTGTATTCCCCCTTTTCTCCCCCCGTATTGATAGCATTGAATTAGTGCGCCGTGGCTCTGTTCGTCGTGCGAAGCTTTACTATCTTCGTGATCGTCGTGGGAAGTCAGCCCGTATTTCTGAGCGTACAACCGGTCATGGTATGGAAATTGAAGATACGAGCGAGACAGCTGAAATGACACAAACAGCAAAACGCGCAATGAAAAAAGCAGAAAAAGATGCAAAACGCGCCGAAGGCCGCGCCGCACAAGAAAAAGTAATTGCAGATAAAAAAGCTGCCAAAGAAGCAGAAAAAGCAGCTGCAGCCGCCGAGGCAGCTGCCGCAGAAAACCCAGAAGCTGCTTCTGAGTAATATTTAAAGACAGAAAATTAAAAAAGCGCAGTTTCCCCAAACTGCGCTTTTTTGTATTTAAACCTTAAGGAGGCTTTTTAGTCTATTTTTAGAATGAGGTTATTTAGTTTGTCTTTTGAGGCTTGCGGAATACTGTCACCTTTATAATTCTTCATAGTGCTTGATTTTGATGACCCTTGATTCAACCAATCTGAGGCTTTTTCAAAATATCCAGAAGCATAAAGCCCTCCAAGAACAACAGCCGTTGCTGTCATTGAAACTACTGCTATTGAAAAAGTAGAACAATTTTCCGCATCTTGTTTTTCACGCCTGATTTTTTCCGCACCCACACCAACGAAATTATCTGGTAATTTTTTAAAACTGCTCATCACACACTCCATTTATTTAAAAAGTCCCTGATCATATAGTTTTACATAACTTATGTCAAGTATTTATTCTTGAAAAACTGTTTCAACGCCATTGAAATGCTTATATCCGTTAGGTTATAAGGGATTATAAGCAAAAAAGAGTTAAAAATGACCGAAAATTACACCCAACCACGCACCCTTTTTCAGAAAATATGGGATGATCACGTTATTCATACAGATGATAATGGCACATCCCTGATCTGGATTGATCGGCATTTGGTGCATGAAGTCACCTCCCCGCAGGCTTTTGAAGGCCTCAGAATGGCCAACCGCAAGGTTTATCATCTGGAAGGCACTTTAGCGGTATGTGACCATAACGTGCCGACCACGTCAGACCGTGGCGAGGGCATTAAAGAAGAAGAAAGTCGTATTCAAGTTGAGACGCTGTATCAAAACTGCGCTGATTTCAGCGTGAAATTGTTTGATATGATGGATAAGCGCCAAGGGATTGTCCATATTATTGGACCAGAGCAAGGGTTCACCCAACCCGGCATGACCATTGTATGTGGAGATTCCCATACGTCTACCCATGGTGCATTTGGCGCATTAGCATTCGGGATTGGCACAAGCGAAGTAGAGCATGTATTAGCCACACAAACACTTATCCAAAAGCCTGCAAAAACGATGCGTATTACCGTTAATGGGACGCTCCCCGATGGGGTAACAGCCAAAGATATGATCCTCGCCATTATTGGGGAGATTGGGACAGCAGGAGGAACGGGATATGTTCTCGAATATGCGGGCGAAGCTGTCCAATCCCTATCGATGGAAGGGCGCATGACGATGTGCAACATGTCGATTGAGGCTGGCGCGCGCGCAGGGTTAATTGCCCCTGACCAAACAACATTTGATTACATTAAAGACCGCCCCATGGCGCCCAAAGACGGCGCAGAATTTGATAAGGCCGTTAAATATTGGAAGACTTTAAAATCTGATAAAGGCGCAACATATGATAAGGAAGTTATTTTGGACGCCAAAGATATCGCCCCCACCGTGACATGGGGAACAACACCCGAAGACGTCATGCCAATAACAGGAAGCGTCCCTGCCCCGTCTGATTTTGATGATGAAGCAAAACAACAATCTGTCACACGGATGCTGGATTATATGGGTTTGGCTGCGGGAACGCGGCTTCAAGATATTACGCTTGATAAAATTTTTATTGGGTCATGCACCAATGGCCGTATCGAAGATTTACGCGCCGTCGCTGCCGTGGTTGCAGGTAAAAAAATAGCAGAAAATATTAAACTTGCCATGATTGTGCCTGGTTCTGGTCTTGTCAAAGAACAAGCCGAGCAAGAAGGGATTGCCGATATTTTAATGAAGGCAGGGTTTGATTGGCGGGAACCTGGTTGCTCCATGTGTCTTGGAATGAACCCTGATCAATTAGAACCCGGTGAACGGTGCGCCTCAACATCAAATCGTAACTTTGAAGGACGTCAAGGGCGCGGTGGTCGTACTCACCTTATGTCCCCCGCCATGGCCGCCGCCGCCGCCATTACAGGTAAGTTAACCGATATTCGGGAATTATAGATGCCCTTTTCCGATATTGATATCGATGATCTGATTGAAAGTTATCATTATAATGATCCGACTTTAGAGACATATTTTAAACCAATCGGCACTACATTATGGCTGAATATTGAAGAATATGGACAAAGCGTCAATGAATATGGTGCGCGACTGTCAAAGCATCTGAAACGTACTTCTGCTATTGGCCAACAATTTCTAACCACGGAATTAGGGTTCTCTGAACATGCGGGATGGAATTTTTATTACGCCAATCTATTACATGATTTAGGCAAAATACATCCCAGCTTTGCGCCACAGGTTTGGCAAACACCACATCGCCCCACGCCAGAAGAACGTCTTGAAAAACGCGCCCATACACGTTTGGGGGTCGAGCTTTTAGATTTGTCATTCGTTAAAGCACCAGAAGAAATGCAAACGCACCCCCATATCCTCATCACCAAAGCGTTACAAATGTATCATCATGAACGCGTGGATTGTAATGGGTATGAAGGCGAAGATGTGAATAAATTGGGTCAGGTAATTAAAGCAATTTGTATTATTGATGCCTTTGATGGTGATATGGTGCATCGCCCCCACCAACAAGCCAAGCGCCGCCCTGCCGAAGCGTTAGAGCGTATGAAAACAGGTGAAAAGTACCAAGGCGCCTTTGATCTGGAAATGTTAGAGCGATTTATTGATTTTCAAGGTGCAAGGCGTTAAAACTCTTCTCATGGAAAAATTTACAAAATTAACGGGTATTGCCGCCCCACTTCGTATGATTAATGTCGATACAGATATCATCATTCCAAAACAATTTTTGAAAACCGTGAAACGGACGGGGCTTGGTGTCAGCGCTTTTTATAATATCCGATATAATGAAGATGGCAGTGCTAAAGAAGATTTTTCACTCAATAAAACCGCGTATCAAAAAGCCTCTATCCTTATTACAGGGGAGAATTTTGGGTGTGGTTCATCCCGAGAACACGCACCATGGGCAATTTTGGATATGGGGTTTAAATGTATCATCGCCCCTTCATTTGCAGATATTTTTTATAATAATAGTTTCAAAAACGGTATTTTGCCGATTGAACTACCTCAAGACCAAGTGGATCAGTTGATGCAATCCGCCGAAGATAATCCAGAGGCGACCATTGAGATTGATCTTGAAAACCAGAAAATAACACGCGGCAATGAAATGTCTTTTGATTTTGATATAGACCCCTTTCGTAAACATTGCCTTATGAATGGCCTTGATGATATTGGCCTGACATTAGAGAAAAAAGCACATATTGCCGAATTTGAAACATCCGACAAACAAAAAAGAAGTTGGCTCTATGAGTAATCATCACACCCTTACTATTCTTCCCGGTGACGGCATTGGGCCAGAAATTATGGCCGAGGTCCGTAAGGTCATAACGTGGCTGGAAAGTAACACCGCGCTTTCATTTACTTTGCATGAAGATGATATTGGTGGGGCGGCGTATGATCGTTATGGCGTACCGCTATCCGATGAAACGCTGGAAAAATGCAAAGCCAGTGAAGCCGTAATTATGGGGTCTGTCGGTGGACCACAATGGGATAATGTTGATTACGATAAACGTCCCGAAGCAGGCTTGCTGAAACTACGTAAGGAAATGGAGTTGTTTGCGAATTTACGCCCTGCCCTTGTTTTTGATGCATTGATTGATGCGTCCACCTTAAAGCCAGAAATTGTTAAGGGGCTTGATATTCTTATCGTCCGTGAGTTAACGGGCGGTGTTTATTTTGGACAGCCACGCGGGATTGAAGATTTAGGCAATGGCCAGCGCCGCGGCGTAAACACGCAAGTTTATGAAACATATGAAATTGAACGTGTTGGACGGGTCGCATTTGATCTGGCCCGTAAACGCGGCACAAAAGATAAGAAGGGGCATGTGATGTCCTGCGAAAAGGCAAATGTAATGGAAAGTGGAAAGCTATGGCGCGAAGATATGACGGCGCTCCATGCCGCAGAGTTTTCAGATGTGGCCTTAGACCATATGTATGCCGATAACTGCGCGATGCAGCTTTTGCGTAATCCATCGCAGTTTGACGTGATTGTGACTGATAATTTATTTGGTGATTTGCTTTCTGATGCGGCGGCAATGTTGACAGGATCGCTTGGCATGCTTCCATCTGCGTCCCTCGGTGAAACAGGAAAACCGGGCGTGTATGAACCCGTTCACGGTTCCGCCCCTGATATTGCAGGACAAGGCAAGGCAAACCCCCTTGCAACAGTGTTAAGCTTCGCTATGGCGCTTCGTTATTCATTAAATGAAGATGAGACCGCGACCATGATTGAAAACGCCGTGCAGAATGTGTTGGAACAAGGTATCCGCACACCAGATATCATGGCGGTGGACTGCACAGAAGTGACAACGGATAGTATGGGAAATGCGCTTATTGGTGCAATGGAAAAGACTATAAAACGCGCAGCTTAAAACGCTTTTTTTAAAAAATAAGGCAATAAAAAAGGCTCCCATAATAGGAGCCTTTTTCTTTAAACTGTAAATCTTATCCTTGAAC
>CALHAW010000015.1 GCA_937934135.1 uncultured Alphaproteobacteria bacterium | reverse complement strand
TTTAAATCGAAAAACTTGTGCCGCACCCACAAGATGAGGCGGCATTGGGGTTATTAATTTTGAAATGCGCGCCGATCAAATCATCAACATAATCTATTTCTGCGCCATCAATATAGGGCAGGGAGATCGTATCGATCACGATGGCCGCGCCGTCTTTTTCAAATAACAGATCATCGTCATTTTTAATGGTATCAGGCTTAAAGCTATATTCGAA
Source organism: uncultured Alphaproteobacteria bacterium (assembly GCA_937934135.1). Taxonomy (GTDB): domain Bacteria; phylum Pseudomonadota; class Alphaproteobacteria; order Micavibrionales; family Micavibrionaceae. Next base: position 16,579 of record CALHAW010000015.1, on the reverse strand, counting down.
CCCTTGGCATCCGCCGCCATCAACCTGAATGCGAAGCATAAGGGTGGGGGATTTTTCCTGTGTTCGAAGTTCTTTCAGGCGTTTCACAAAATTATCGGTCAGTGTTATGCTCATAGTTCTTAAATGGTAAAAGCCGTTTTTAGCTGTGGCGAAGATTTAATAATTGTGAATATAACTTCAGGGTTTATTCCAAGCACTTTCGATAGTGTTTTAATAGAGGAATGATACCTGTCATTAAGACGTTTCGCTTTTCCTGGTTCATCTTTTTCCATCTGTGATCTAAATAACTCCTCTACTCTTTTGGGATGAAGGTTGTCACCATTATCAGCAATTTTAACCATGATTGCACCAACATTTCCTGTTTTAGCTAGATCGTCAATAACTTCATCATATTTTCTTGTGTCTCCGACAGGTTTGGTGACAAGGTCAATCATTTTAATAGACTTCTTTGGAACGCCTTGTTGTTTTAAATATTCTTGATCTACCTGTTTATCGTTAATAAAACAGTCCTCTATTGTGTCGTGTAACCAAGCAGCAATAATTGTTTCCTCATCAGCGTTTGGAAACATTTTTGTCACATTATTGACGACGCGTTCAGGATGAAGAATATAATCTTGTCCCGAATGATCTTTCTGTCCTTGATGCAGTTTAAAAGCAAGTTGCCTTGCATTTTCTATAGAAAAGCGTTCATTTACGCTTTGATTAAAGGCTTTTTCTGACATATTGTTCTCCCTAAAGATGATTGATTTGGATAAGATATAAAAGAATTATGGTTAAAGAGCAAGAAGTAGAAACGAAAGAGAAAGAAGAGACGCTGGCGTATAATTACTGTGCGATGCCGTTGGCGGTTTATGCGTGCAGGCCGGATCAGACGGTTGGCCGTCTTTATGAAGAAAATGAAAGCGCAACGCGTAGCCCGTTTCAACGTGACCGTGACCGTATTATCCATGCCAGCGCGTTTCGCCGTCTTAAATATAAAACGCAAGTTTTTGTGTATCATGAGGGCGACCATTTTAGAACGCGCCTGTCGCATACATTAGAAGTGGCGCAGATTGCGCGTTCTATTGCGCGGGCATTATATGTGAATGAAGATCTGGCGGAAGGAGTGGCGCTGGCGCATGATTTGGGGCATACGCCGTTCGCGCATATTGGTGAAGAATATCTTTCGGAATGTATGAAGCCGTTTGATGGGTTTGAACATAATGATCAATCGCTTCGTGTTCTGACAACGTTGGAGCGCAAATATCCAGGCTGGCCGGGATTAAATTTAACGTGGGAAACATTAGAAGGAGTGGTGAAGCATAACGGCCCTGTGATTTTGAAAGACGGACAAAAGCTTCCGGCGACGTTGGCGGATATTCAAAAACAAACAGACCTACGCCTTGATACCTATGCGAGCTTAGAGGCGCAAGTGGCCGCAATCGCCGATGATATTGCCTATAATAATCACGATGTTGAAGATGGCTTGCGCGCCAATATGTTTGAGTTAAAAGATTTAGAAGAGCTGGCCTTGATGGGGCCTATCCTTGAAAAAGTACGTCATGATTGGCCCGATGTGTCAGAGCATTACATTATCCAAGAATCAATCCGTGAAATGATTGGCGCGATGGTGACAGATGTTTTGGAAGAAACCAAAAAACGTCTGTTGGCGATAGATCCTCAAAGCCCAGAAGATGTGAGGATGGCGAAGCAACAGATGGTTGCGTTTTCTCCCGCCATGTACACGATGGTAGAGGAGCTTCGGGCATTTTTGTTAAAGCGCATGTATCGCCATTACACGGTGAACCGTATTTGGACCAAGGTGGAGCGCATGATTCCTGAGCTGTTTAATGCCTTTATGAAGCAATATAAATTACTGCCTGATCATTGGCAAAAACGGGTTGAGGACGCGGGTGGGTTGATCGATAACATCGCCCAAGCGCGAATCGTTTGTGATTATATCGCCGGCATGACCGATAGATACGCCATCCGCGAGCATGAGAGACTCTTCGATTTATACCGAGACTTGCGATAAGCGTAGTTTTGGCTTAGCTTTATTCTTATGACGTATAGAAATGAATTTGATGATCCGCCCAGTCGATTTTCAAGCGGTGGTTTTTTGACGAAGATCGGCCCGAAGGCCGCATTCTTTATTGTGCTTATTGCGCTATCTTTTATGATTGGGGCGGTGTGGAAGCTTTATTCTGGTGGCGGTAATAATAACGGGCAAAATATTCCAATTGTCCGTGCCGATGATAACCCGTTTAAGGTGACGCCTGATGATCCGGGGGGCATGGAAATCCGCCATAAGGACAGCACGCTGTTTAGTTCGATGAAGAAAAAAACGGGCGAGGATGTGCCGCGTATTGAAAATTTATTGGCGGATGATGAGAATGAAGAACCCATGCCGCGTTCGCAACTTTTTGCGGGATTGAATACCGAAGACAGCCCGGAAATAGAAAACCGTCCTGTGATTATGCCAGAGGCGACGCCAACGCCGTTGGATCAGCCCGTTAAGTCTGAACCATCAAATATTGTGCCTGATGCGCCTGAGCCAGTAGAGCCAGTGGCCGATATTGTTGCGCCGAAGGAGATTGAAAAAATTATTGCAGAGGCGAAGCCTATTCCTGATTCTGCCCCTGCGGCGCCAACATTATCTTTAACGCCACCGCCCATTGTGACGACCGAACCGCAGAAAAATCCAACACCGTTGGTGAAGCCTGCGGCGAAACCACCTGCCAAACCCGCACCAAAGAAAGCACCTGTTGAGGTACGATCAGAATCTATTCCTGTTGTGCCGAAGAAAGCAAATGAGTCTGCGGGGTATTACGTACAGTTGGCAAGTACGAAGGACAAAGCCCGCGCCGAGAGCGAGTGGCAGAAATTAAGCAAGAAATATAGTGTTGTTACAGGCGCACCATATCGCATTGAAACCGCAGATTTAGGCCCGCGTGGCGTTTATTTTCGTATTCAAGTAGGCCCGATGAGTCGCGCAGAAGCGCAAAGCAAATGCACCGCGATTAAGAAAATTAATCCTGCGGGCTGTATTGTGAAGAAGTAAGTTAGGCATAAAGGGACGGAAGATGACTCATCATCCTGCTGCAATTATTCTATCGGTTGAAGGCACGGTGTTGTCCGATGCGGAAAAAAGATTATTCGCCAGTACAAACCCGCTCGGCTTTATTTTATTTCAGCGCAACTGTGATAATCCAGAACAAATTATAACGCTTAACCATGATTTGCGTGATTGTGTGGGATGGGAATGTCCGATTTTAATTGACCAAGAAGGCGGACGCGTTCAACGGTTAAAACCGCCTTATTGGCATCAACATATGCCCGCGCAATCTTGCCATACGAATGATGATGTGGCGTGCGTTGCCAGCCATATTGCGAATGATTTGGCGGCGTTGAATATTGATGTAAATTGCGCCCCTGTGATGGATGTATTGTGTGAAGGCACGCATGATGTGATTGGCGATAGGGCGTTTAGTGATAATCCACAAGAGGTTTTTGATAAAGCATTGGTGGCAGCGCAAGCATATTTAAAGCAAGGCATTACGCCGTTCGCCAAACATATTCCAGGACATGGGCGGGCAATGTCCGATAGCCATCTTGAGCTTCCCGTTGTTGATACGCCACTGGAGGAATTGGAGCGGTCTGATTTTGAACCATTTATCCATATGGCGCGGCACATTATTGCCCCACAAGTATGGGGAATGGTGGCGCATGTGGTGTATTCCGCGATTGATTCGGGAAACCCCGCGACGGTGTCAAAAACGGTGATGAATTACATTCGTAAGGATATGGGGTGCGATCAATTCCTGCTGGCGGACGATATTTCGATGAAAGCATTGGATATTGTAGGGAATTTGGGGGATAGAGCGGTAAAAACACTGGAAGCGGGGTGTGATGCTACGCTATATTGTGCGGGTATTCTAACAGAGATGGAAGAGATTATGGCGGATGTTCCTGCCATGACCGACACAGCGTATGACCGTTATGAACGAAGCCGAATTTCAAGAAGATCCGCCAAGGAAAATTGAGCGTGATTCGAATCTAGCATTACCTGAAGAAGGTGATACGGATGCGTTCCTGCTTAATATTGATGGCTATGAAGGTCCGATTGATGTGTTGCTTGAAATGGCGCGTAATCAAAAAGTGGATTTGCGTGAAATCTCTATCTTACAATTAGTCCGTCAATATTTAGGGTTCATTGAACGTGCAAAAGAATTGCGCCTTGAACTGGCGGCTGAATATTTGGTGATGGCGGCGTGGCTTGCCTATCTGAAATCACGTTTGTTGCTTCCCCAAGAAAAAGAAGAAGGCAATGAGCTTTCTGGTGAGCAAATGGCCGAGGCGTTGCAATTTCAACTTCGTCGTTTGGAAGCGATGCGCAGCGCGGCAGAAAATTTAATGAACCGCCCCCAACTGGGATTAAATGTTTTTGGCCGTGGTATGCCCGAAGGATTAAAAACAAAACATAAAACCCATTGGCAGGTGAATATTTATGACCTTCTTAAGGCGTATGGTGATATTACGCGCCGCCAAGAATATCAAAATTATGAATTGCCAACCTTTAACATTATGTCGATGGAAGACGCGGCCAACCGGTTGGCCAAAATGTTAGGGAATTTACCGCGTTCTGGCCCGCATAGTGTGTGGACAACCTTGCAAAGCTTTATCCCTGAAAATATCAAAGACCCGCTGCTTATGCGCTCTAGCGTGGCATCCACCTTTACGGCGGGATTGGAAATGGCTAAGCAAGGTAAGCTTGAAATCCGCCAAGATGGTGCGTTTAGAACAATTTATTTAAGAACAGCAAATAGAGAGCCAGCAGTAATTTCAAAAATAGAAGAGGATCGATAATAAATGACACAGTTAAATGAAGATCAAACGAGCCATCTTCGGATGATGGAAGCGATTTTATTTGCGAGCGCGGCGCCAATTTCACCGCAAGTGATTTTGGATCGTTTGCCAGAAGGGGCAGATTTAAATGTCCTTTTACCAGCGCTGAAAGAAAATTATGCAGGGCGGGGGGTTGAGTTGACGGAAACGGATGGTCAGTTGGCGTTTCGTACCACGGCGGATGTAGAAGAAGCGTTGACGATTGAAAAAGAAGTGTCAAAGAAGCTTTCAAAGGCGGCGTTAGAGACGCTTTCTATTGTTGCGTATCACCAACCCATTACCCGCGCAGAGATTGAAAATATTCGCGGTGTGGCAACGCATAAAGGGACGCTGGATATATTAATGGAATTGGGATGGGTTAAGCCAGGCCGTAGACGTGAGACACCGGGGCGTCCGCTCACATGGATGACAACCACCAATTTCCTTGATCATTTTCAATTGGAATCCTTAATGGATCTACCGGGGCTGGATGATTTGAAGGCGTCAGGCTTACTAGATCGTCGTGCGGCGATTGAAACAATTCCTGATACGGCGGATCTTTTTGAAAACCCTGATCAGGATGCGCAGGAAGTGCTGGATCATGTTGATGATGATGCTTATGATGAGGCAACATATAACGAAATGCAGGAAACTGCGAAAGAAAGCGCCATGGATGATGGCGAAACAGGAGAAGAAAAATGAGCATTGGTATTTGGCAGATTTTAATTGTTGTGGCATTGGTCTTTTTATTGTTTGGTGCGGGCCGTTTACCTCGCGTGATGGAAGATATTGCCAAGGGTATTAAATCTTTTAAAAAAGGTTTGAATGATGACGATGAAACAAAAGCTGTAGAAGATCAACCTATCGATAATAAGAAAGACAGCTAAGCCGTGCTGGATTTTGGCTGGGCGGAGTTATTAATTATTGTGGCAGTGGCGGTGTTTGTCGTTGGGCCGCAGGATGTCCCTAAAATTATGTATGGTTTGGGGCGGTTATTGCGCCGGTTTCAATATATTAAATTCGCCGTGTCGAAGCAGTTTGACGAGGTGTTGAATGCAGGCGACATTGAGGAGCTTCGTAAGGGTGTAAATTTTGAAGAAACACGTGATGAAGATTCTGTTCAGCAAGAAATGATCAATGATGAACCAGACACCAAATAAACTTCCCATTACGGGACATTTAATGGAATTGCGAAAGCATTTGTTATGGGTGTTTGTGGCGATGGCGATTGGGACGGTGGTTTGTTTTATTTTCGTTGAAAATATTTATGGGTTTTTAGTAGAGCCATTGGCTCGTGCCATGAGTGTAGAGGGGGGCGGTGAAAGCACCAATCGTTTGATTTATACGGGATTGACGGAGGCCTTTTTTACTTATTTGAAGGTCGCCTTTTTTGCGGGAGTATTCCTTACCTTTCCAATTTTACTGCTTCAAATTTGGCAGTTTCTGGCCCCGGCGCTGTATAAGGCAGAAAAAATGGCGTTCTTACCGTTTCTTATTGCGACGCCATTGTTATTTTTTGCCGGCGGTGCGGTGGTGTATTACGGTATTATCCCTGCGGCATGGCCATTTTTCTTGAGCTTCCAAAGTGGCGGCGCAGAAACGGCGCTGCCTATTCAATTAGAAGCGCGGGTGAGTGAGTATTTAGACCTGATCATGACGTTGATTTTTGCGTTTGGTTTGTGTTTTCAACTGCCCGTTTTATTGACGTTGATGGGAAAAGCGGGATTGGTAAAGGCGCAGACGTTAAAATCAAAACGTAAATATACGATTATTGGCGCGTTTGTAATGGCGGCGATTTTAACGCCCCCTGATGTTATATCCCAAGTAGGATTAGCGGTTTCTATTCTAGGGCTTTACGAGGTTTCTATTCTTCTAGTATCCTTACTTGAAAAGAAGAATCATAAGAACCCTGATGCCCAATCTACCGACACGATATAAAGACACAATTCGAAAACAGGGTTACCAAATTGACCCTGTGCAAGAACAGGTCGTTGATGTTTTACAACAGCTTTTAAAAGAAATTACGGCGCCCAAATCCCTGTGGCCTTTTTCAAAAAGACAAAGCCCACAGGGCGTTTATATTTATGGTGGTGTGGGGCGTGGTAAATCAATGATTATGGATTTGTTTTTTGAAGAAGTGCCGCAAAATTTAAAAAAACGTATAAAAAAACGCCGTGTGCATTTTCACGAATTTATGATTGAAACGCATGATTGGTTGCATGAAAACCGTGCGGAACGTGTGGATGACCTGTTACCGCAATATGCGGATTATGTCGCAGACCAAGTCAGCGTGCTTTGTTTTGATGAATTTCATGTGACGGATATTGCCGATGCAATGATTTTAGGGCGGCTTTTTACGGCGCTTTTTGCGCAAGGTGTGATTGTGGTATCCACCAGCAACCGTCACCCTGATACATTGTATGAGGGCGGTTTGCAGCGGGAATTATTCCTACCGTTTATTGCATTGTTGAAACGTCAAATGCAGGTTATGCCCCTTGATGGAGACACAGATTACCGACAGATTTCTGATGCGGATCAAGGGCTTTATTATTTTTTTCCATTGGGCAAAGAAACAGATAAAAAAATCAATCATCTGTTTTTTGAAACAACGAATTTTAAAGCGCCTAAAAAAGATATTCTTACCGTTAAAGGGCGGGAGATGGAAGTGATGTCATCTGGTGGGATTGCCCGTTTTTGTTTTAAAGATTTGTGCGAACGCCCCCTGGGTGCAGAAGATTATATTAAGATCGCCAATCAATATCATACGGTATTTATTGAAAATATTATCTTTTTATCGGCAGATAAACGCAATGAAGCAAAACGTTTTATTCTTTTGATTGATTGCTTATACGAAGCGGGGTGCCGTGTTATTCTTTCTGCGGCGCGTGATATTCATGAGCTGTATGAGGGGGATGACCATGCGTTTGAATTTGAGCGCACGATGAGCCGCCTGATGGAGATGCAATCCATTGAGTACCACCGTAATCATCAGGAGCGTTTTACGTGAGAATAATTTTCCTTTGTATTTTTCTTGTTTTATCGGGATGTGTTGCGGTCCCGCCGGGCGTACAATCACCAAAGGCGGATATTGTACTGGTCGAAAAATCACAAAATAAAATGTATCTGTTTCAAAATGGTGAAATTTTGCGAGAATATGATGTGGCCTTTGGCTTAAACCCTGTGGGACATAAACGCCAAGAAGGAGATATGCGTACGCCAGAAGGGCGGTACTTAATTGATTATAAAAATTATAATAGTAAGTTTTATAAATCGCTCAATATTTCATATCCTAATGCCCAAGACCTTGCACGGGCGCAGGCACGCGGCGTTAGCGCGGGGGATGATATCGTTATTCATGGCATGCCCAATGAAATAGGAGATTATCGTGGCCCGATTAAGCCACGTAACTGGACCCAAGGGTGCATTGCGGTGCGTAACCATGAAATGGATGAATTATTTGCATTGATTGACGTTGATATACAGATTGAGATTAGGCCGTAAAATTAAGGACAGGTTTAATATTTTGCCTTTCATTTTCCCATGTTACTTTGCCGGATACGATAAGGTTTTTTATATCTCTAATGGAGGTTGCGTTATAAATTTTTTCGACTGTCTTTTCATCATCAGATTGAGTTAGGAATAAAAATTGTATGCCACGATCCATAGCATCTTTAATGCCGTGAACGTATGTAATATGCGTACAATATTTTTCTAAATTTATATTTTCTCTGGCAACCCATTCGCCAGTTCTTTGCCCCGTTTTTGTGTTGATAACATTTTCGAATAAATCAGGTTTTAAGGCATAAATATATCCTTTTACATCTTGTTCCATAAAATCTTCACGGTTTTTAAAAAGCATGACGTTGTTGCTTTGTAAAATACATTCATCTGTTTTAAGAGCATATCCATGAGCCCCATCAAAATTAGGGGAAGCAAACACAAATCCTGCACGTTCTGTTTTGAGACAGTTGTGATTTACTCGTGTTTCAATTTGCCCTTCAATTTTTGACATTGAGGCATGGTATAAAATAGCCGGTTTATCTGCCACGTTAAAATTTTTAGAAATATTATCCATAATAGTTAAGGTAGCATTTTTTACAAATAAAGAGCAAAAAAAACGAAACTTCGTTTGGAGTTTTTGTGAATAGGGCGTTATCTTAAAAAAATAATATGCATTAAACAGAAAGGCACACACATCATGAGCAAGAATATCGCCAGAGCGAGAGCAAAAATTGGATTAGTCGGCGCAGGAATGATTGGCGGGACGCTGGCGCATTTGGCTGGCTTAAAAGAATTAGGGGATGTTGCCATGGTTGATATTGCCGAAGGCATCCCACAGGGTAAGGGGCTTGATTTGGCCGAATCTGCCCCTGTTGAAGGGTTTGACTGTCATTTCAATGGTAGCAATGATTATGATGTCATTGAAGGTGCGGATGTTGTGATTGTAACGGCGGGTATTCCCCGTAAACCGGGTATGAGCCGTGATGATCTGATTGGTATTAACACAGGTATTATTAACAGTGTGGGCGCGAATATTAAAAAATATGCCCCCGAAGCCTTTGTGATTGTGATTACAAACCCCTTAGATGTGATGGTTGAAGTGATGCAACGCGCAACGGGTTTTGCCGATAATAAAGTTGTTGGTATGGCGGGTGTTTTGGATAGTGCGCGTTTCCGTTATTTCCTTGCCGATGAGTTTGGCGTGAGTGTTGAAGACGTGACGGCGTTTGTTTTGGGTGGACATGGCGACACAATGGTGCCGTCTGTACGTTATTCAACCATTGCGGGTATACCATTACCAGATTGTGTTGAAATGGGATGGACCACGCAGGAAAAAATTGACGCGATTGTTGAGCGTACCCGTAAAGGTGGCGGTGAAATTGTGGCATTGCTTAAGACGGGATCAGCCTATTATGCGCCTGCGTCAAGCGCGATTGCGATGGCAGAAAGTTACATTAAAGATAAGAAGCGTGTTTTGCCCTGTGCGGCAAAATTAACGGGTCAGTATGGTGTTGATGGCCTTTATATTGGTGTGCCTGTTGTGATTGGTAAAAACGGGGTTGAGAAAATCATTGAAATTAAATTGAATGATGAAGAACAAGCCATGTTTGATAAATCTGTCGAGGCGGTAAAAGAGCTTGTGACGGCTATGGAGAATGTTGCAAAAGACGCGGCTTAATTTAGCCCACTAAATGCGAGGCATTAAATGCCGGGCGTTGGGGTAAAGCTTGTTTGTTGCAGGGGTGATGTTGGCGTCGATAACGGCGCTTGTGGTAAGCCAGTGGCGTTTAATTTAAATGCATCACCTAATTGTAATCCATTGAAAGAGGCTGGGTTTGCCGTGATTGGTGACGCGTTTGGTGAACCAATATTTATTCCAGATTCTATATTATTTGACTCTAAAATACGGTTTGCAACATGCGCCGGAAATTTTTCTGCAATCATGACATTATAATCTTCACGGCTGAGGGCGTTTGGATTTAATTCTTGTTCTTCTGCAAGGTTTTTGAGCGCCTCAGGAAGCACATCTGTCTTACCATTCATATAATTATTCATGTCAATTTCATTTTGTGTGAGAGCGATAGAACAAGCATCAGAGTTGTCTTCTAAGATAATTTTTTCTTCGAGGGTGGCGTTTCTATGTTCCCCATCTTCGCCTTTAATTTGCATGATGCCATTATGGATGGACGTGTCTGAAAGCGTTAAACCCGAAAGGCGCTGTTGAATGTTCATCGTATTTGCCAGGGCGAATGATTTTGAAAGCTGGTGATATTTTTTCTTTTTTTCTTCTTCATCAGTAAGTGCCATGTTTTGTTCATCTGGCGTCATACTATTAGCAATTTTCATCCCTGCGGCGGCGAGATGATTATCAAGGAAGATTTGTTGATCTGGTGAAAGTGTTGTCGCCGAAATATCAGAAAAATTTTCTGAAAAGGCATGCGTTGTGGCATGGTGCTTTTCTGTGGATGGTGTATTGGCTGTTAACATAGCTTTATTATATCAAAAATGACCCCTTCAATGCAAAAGCATGGCTTTTTAAAAAATGTTTTATATCAGGAGGTTAGCTGTTATTGTTGTGGTGAAAACCCCATTAAATTGGAGGGAAGTGACGCTGTGACCGTATTTGGGTGTGAGTCTAATTTTTCTATTTGTGCGACAATGTGTTCGCGTTGTTTTCCAAAATTACGCATATCCGGTAGAATCGTATTAGACAGCCCTTTGATCTCGCCAAGAAATTTTATAAACTGTTTTGTTGTTCTTGGATTATTTTTATTCCCATCTACGTAGAGTAGTTTTTTATTTGTAGAGTCATTTCGTGCGCCACTCGAGAATGATTTATAAGCGTGATTGACGCCATCTTTTCCCAAAACATCTTTTAATACTTTGTACCCCGCACCGCCGCCAGAAAAATGTGCGGTATACCCGTGTAGTTCAGTGATGGGATAATATGAATCTCCTGACGGAGCGTATTTTGCTAAATTCCTTTGAAGATATCCAATGTCCAGCATCATGTTGACCGCGCCAAGACGGGTATTGAAATCAGGATCGAGACATATTTTAGCAAGCTTCTTTTCTGCGATAGTATTTTTGGGTTTGTAACCAAAGTAAGGACGGCCTTTTTTATCTCTTTTTTTAACGTAACGCTTAATTAAATTTTTTACTTCAGGGAAGCCGATCAATGCCCCATATTTATAGGCTTTTTCATGTAATGTTGTTGGTACAAATTGTGAAAGGCCACAGGCCTTGATGTGATTTACTGAATTAGGGTTAAAAGAACTTTCTAATGCCTGTACTGCGAACATATAACGTGCGGGAACGCCCGTAATTTGCGCGGTAAGGAAATTAGAATTATAAACTTCCTGTGGCACAGTCCATGTTTGATCTTGATTAGTGTAAGTGATTTTTCCTGTGTTGCTCACTGCAAGGCCAGGAACATTTTGTTTTCCCATTTCAGCTGAAGCACTTGGTTTTTTAATGGCACTTCTGTCTGGGCGGGCTTTTAAAGCATTCATGACGGCTTTGTTAAAATTTAAAATTTCGGGCGTTAATGTAGATGTATTGCCTGTTACAATGGGAGTATTAAATTGAATTGAGTCATTTTTCTTTCGCCGTAACAAAGAAACAAGCGTTAATGGGTCTGGTGCGGATGCTTTTGCATCTTGTGGTAAGGTAGATGCCAATAAAAAAGAACTTAACATAATAAATCCAGAGCTACTGACAGCTGGTGCGGCAACTGCTTTTAAGCTGAGGTGTTTTAAATCCCTTTTGTCTAACCTTATAAATCCAGCAGTGACAACACTCATGTTCTTTACAGCTTTTAAAATTGATAAAGGCTGCCTAACGTTATATCGTGCTTTTTCTAATTCTTCTTGTCGTTCAATGGCAATTAATTGTTTCTTTAACGGTGAGTGCGTTAACTCTAATTCTTTGGTAGGAATTAAGTGGGACTGAACTTGTAGGCTTTGTTTTATTCTTTGACGTGCTTTTAGAACACGTGGGTCATTCTCATCACCTATTTCTAAATATTTTATTAATCGGTTGAAATTGTCTTGTTCTCTGAGGAACACCCGAGATAGAAAGGAAGATTTTAACGCTACAAAATCACTCATAATTCTTTTATTTTTTTTTAAGACGTAGGCAACATTTTTTGCACTTTCTGTTAAAAGAAAGCGCCGAATTGCTAATTGCTTTTTTGATAACTCTGTTGGCAATGCCATTACCTGTGAATCCCTTTTTTGTCCCTATTTCTTCCATATTATAGAAATAAATATTTAATATTTTATGAAGGAAAGGCAGGGGGATAGATGGTATTCACCCTTGGAAGGGGGGCGTGGGTATGCTAACAAAGAGGCATAATTTAAGAATCTACCGGGTGTAGATATCTAAGTCTTTGTAAATTAAAGGAAAAATAATGAATATTCATGAATATCAAGCAAAAGAACTTCTTGAAAAATATGGCGTTGCTGTCCCCAAGGGCATTCCCGCGATGAGCGTTGACGAAGCCGTTAAAGCAGCAGAATCAATGCCGGGTCCGCTTTATGTGGTGAAATCCCAAATTCATGCAGGCGGCCGCGGCGCGGGTCACTTTACGAATAACCCAGAAGGCAAAGGCGGCGTGCGTCTTTGTAAGACATCTGAAGAAGTCCGTGATGCGGCGCAGGCGATGATGGGCAATACATTGGTGACTATTCAAACCGGCCCTGAAGGGAAAGAAGTGCAACGCCTTTATGTAACGGATGGTGTTGATATTGAAAAAGAATATTATTGTTCCGTGGTTTTAGACCGGAACACAAGCCGTGTGACGTTTATGGTTTCCACCGAAGGGGGAATGGACATTGAAGAAGTGGCGGAGAACACGCCAGAGAAAATTACACATGTTGATATTGACCCCGCAACGGGCATGTCAGGTTTTCATGCGCGTAAATTGGCCTTTGCTTTGGGGCTTGAGGGTGGCGCATTGAAATCATCAGTGACGTTCTTCATGTCGCTTTATAAGGCATTTGTGGAATTGGATGCGGCGATTGTTGAAATTAACCCGATGATTGTGACCGATAAAAACGAAGTGATGGCATTGGATGCCAAGATGACTTTTGATGAAAACGCCTTATTCCGCCAAAAGATGGTGGCCGAAATGCGTGATGAAACAGAAGAAAATGATGCGGAACGCGAGGCAACAGATTGGGATCTTTCTTATGTTGCGATGGACGGTAATATTGGCTGTATGGTTAATGGCGCGGGACTTGCGATGGCAACAATGGATATCATTAAACTTTATGGGGGAGAGCCTGCCAACTTTTTGGATGTTGGGGGCGGCGCAACGGCCGAGCGTGTAACGGCCGCGTTTAAGATTATTTTGTCTGATGATAATGTTCAGGGGATTTTGGTCAATATCTTTGGTGGCATCATGAAATGTGACGTGATTGCCGAAGGTGTGATTGCGGCGGCGAAGGAAGTTGATCTTTCTGTGCCTCTTGTTGTGCGCCTTGAAGGAACAAATGTCGAAAAAGGGAAAGAATTGATGGCCAATTCTGGTTTGCCTATTATTGCAGCAGATGACCTGGATGATGCGGCGCGTAAAGTCGTTGACGCCACACAGAAAGCACAAAAGGCGGCCTAACTATGCGGATATTTCTTTTTATTGCGGGGTTGGTTGCGGCGGCATTTTTGGCCTATAGGTATGTACCAAATATTGCCCAGACGATTGAAAATCAAGTGACAGAAGATGTAACGGCGGCGCTCATCCCCAATGATTTGCCCGCCGATGTGCAAATTAAAGTCGATGGCCGTGACGTTGTGTTGTCAGGAATGGTTTTGAGGCCGTCTGATAAAAAGAACTTTGTAGATTTATCACAAAATGTAAAGGGTGTGCGTACGGTTCAAGATGATATCGTTTTTGCCGAAGCGCTTAATTCTGATGCTGAGATTATTGAAGAAGTGAATATTACTGACGAGCCGTTGACCGAAGCAGTCGCGGTCAGTGCAGAACCAGTGGTCAATGAAGATGTAGCGCTTGTTGAGATTGAAGAGACCGTAACACCTGAAACAGCCCCTGCAATAGCGGAACAACCCGTGATTGAAGAAGCTGCGGTTGATGGAGCTGTGATTGATCAGGATATGAGCGAAGCGGTGACGGCGCCGGATATGGATGCGTTACAAGAAGCCGAAGAAGCAACACAAGAAGAAGTGATTGTGATGGATGAAAGCGGTAAAAAAGCATCGCAGGAATGCCAGTCAACGATTGCGGCGCTTGTTAGCGGTAAGCGCGTTAATTTCACGACAGGACAATCAAAGATTAAGCGCGAAAGCCTTCCCTTGTTAAATGATATTGCACAGGAAATGCGTGGTTGTTCTGATATTGCGCTTCATATTCATGGGCATACGGATAATGTTGGTGACGTAAAACTAAATCGTCAATTAAGCCATAAACGGGCGCGCTCTGTCGGGCTTTACCTTCTTCGTCAAGGCGTAACGCAGCGTATTAAGATCTTTGGTAATGGTGCGGATCAACCCATTGCCGATAATGAAACTGAGGCGGGGCGTACCGCTAACCGCCGTATTGAATTTAAAGTAAAAGACGCACAGGCCAGTGTGGCCAATGATAATGAACGAACAAATCGCAGTGTATTTACCACGCGCTCGCTTCGTGATGCGGCGATTATTGAAAGATAAAAAAGGAATATTGAAACGATGACTTATCTTATAACTGAAATTTGGATTGCGCTTATTGTTGCATTTTTAATTGGGATGCTTTTGGGTTTTCTATTGTGCAAAATTTGTTGTGGTAAAAACAAAACCGTTAAAAAAGAAAAACAAGATAAAAGTAATTCTAAAGAAGATAATTATGCAGCTTTGGCCGAAATGGTTGAAGAAACAGGGGATGCGGTTATCGATCTTGATAGTTCTGTTGATTTAGAGGCAGAGGCATATAACGTCCAAACAATGGAAGGGATTGGTCCTTCAACGGGTGATTTATTCCGTGGATATGGTGTGGCCACTGTTGGTGATTATCTGCGTAAGCTTCATGCCCCCCATCAACGTGAACAAGCGTCTAAAGATTTAAACATTCTTCGTAAGCCCCTTGATAATTGGGCGTCTATGGCGGATTTCTTACGTGTTGACGGCATTGATCATCAATTCGCTGAATTGCTTCAAGCATCAGGTTTAGCAACGATTAAAGAGCTTGCTAATAGCGACGCCGCCCATCTTGCAAAGCATATGGATGAGGTGAATAAAAGCGGTAAGCAACTTATTGCCCCCACAAGCCCATCTTCTGATCAGATTGAAAATTGGATTGGTCAGGCGCGCGGTATGGCGCAAGTGGTAACATTTTAATTAATAATTATTTATAAAAATCAAAGAGGGATTTCAGAATGTCAGTACTCGTTAATAAAGAAACAAAGTTGATTTGTCAGGGCTTCACCGGCTCGCAAGGAACTTTCCATTCAGAGCAAGCCATGGCTTATGGCACCAATATGGTTGGCGGTGTCACACCGGGTAAAGGCGGAAAAGATCATTTGGGTCTTCCTGTTTTTAACTCCGTCGAAGAAGCAAAGCATGTGACGGGTTGTAATGCGTCTGTTATTTATGTGCCGCCGCCCTTCGCCGCGGATTCTATCCTTGAAGCGATCGATGCGCAGATTGAATTGGTTGTTTGTATTACGGAAGGTATTCCCGTACTTGATATGGTGACAGTAAAGCGGGCGTTGCAGGGGTCAAAAACACGCCTTATTGGCCCGAATTGCCCGGGTGTTATTACGCCAGATGAATGTAAGATTGGGATTATGCCAGGTCATATTCATAAGCGCGGTAAAATTGGAATCGTATCACGTTCAGGGACGTTGACGTATGAAGCGGTGGCGCAAACGGGCGCGGTTGGCCTTGGTCAATCAACCTGTATCGGTATTGGCGGTG
Organism: uncultured Alphaproteobacteria bacterium; assembly: GCA_937934135.1. GTDB lineage: Bacteria > Pseudomonadota > Alphaproteobacteria > Micavibrionales > Micavibrionaceae. The sequence continues at coordinate 304 of CALHAW010000015.1, read as the reverse complement.
ACCCTGTAAATGGGACAAACTTTATTGATTGTATCGAAATGTTTATGGATGATCCAGAAACAGAAGGTATCTTGATGATTGGTGAAATTGGCGGCGCGGCAGAGATTGAAGCGGCGGAATTTTACAAAGGCCTTAAGACCAAAAAGCCTATCGCTGGTTTTATTGCGGGGGCGACAGCCCCTCCAGGAAAACGTATGGGGCATGCCGGTGCGATTATTTCTGGTGGTGATGATACAGCCGAAGCCAAGATGGACGCCATGCGCGCCGCAGGTTTTGAAGTATCTGAAAGCCCAGCAGGCCTAGG
>CALHAW010000014.1 GCA_937934135.1 uncultured Alphaproteobacteria bacterium | reverse complement strand
ATATCTGTCTGCGCTCTGCCTAAAATAAGGGCATGGATGTCGTGCGTTCCTTCATACGTATTGACCGCTTCTAGATTCATCATGTGGCGGATCACGTGATATTCATCTGAAATTCCATTGCCGCCAAGCATATCACGGCATTGCCGTGCGATATCGAGGGCCTTGCCGCAATTATTACGTTTCATGAGCGATATGGCTTCGGGCGGTGCGCGCCCTTCATCCATCAGTTGACCCAATCGGTGCGCCGACGCTAAACCAAGGGTGATCTCTGTTTGTATATCGGCGAGCTTTTTTTGCACCAGTTGATGACCCGCTAAAGGTTTGCCATATATAACGCGATCCATCGTATAGTCACGGGCAATATGCCAGCATGCTTGCGCTGCGCCCATGACCCCCCAACTGATCCCATATCGCGCCGTGTTCAAACACATAAACGGCGCTTTTAAACTAGTGGCTTCGGGCAGACGGTTTTCGTCAGGAACAAAAACTTCATCCATCATAATGCCCCCCGTGATTGAGGCCCGTAGGGAGAATTTCCCTTCGATCTTTGGGGCGTCTAAACCTTCCATTCCTTTTTCAAGGACGAATCCGCCAATCTTGCCGTCATCATCTCCTCCATTTATTTTTGCCCAGATAACAAAAATATCGGCAATCGGGGAATTAGTGATCCATTGTTTTGCGCCGCTTACTTTGTATCCGCCTTTAACTTTTTTGGCACGTGTGACCATCGTTGACGGGTCAGACCCACCATCAGGTTCGGTTAATCCAAAACATCCAATAAGTTCACCAGTGGCAAGACCTGGAAGGAGTTTTTGCTTTTGCTCTTCTGATCCAAAAGTATAAATGGGATACATAACAAGAGAGGATTGAACCGATAAGGCGGAGCGATAACCAGAGTCCACGCGCTCCATTTCTTGGGCAATCAAGCCATAGGCGGTATAGGACACGCCCGGGCAGTCATAGCCCTTCAATGTTGCCCCCAAAAGGCCGAGCGCACCCATCTGTTTCATAATATTGGGATCAAATTTTTCATGGCGGTTTGCCTCAATAATACCAGGCAAAAGCTCGTTTTGTGCGAAGTCATGCGCAGTTTTCTGCACCATGCGGTCTTCATCACTTAAAATTTCATTGAGGAGGAGAGGATCTTTCCAGTCGAATTTCGCACGTGTCATGTTTATAGTTTACCACATGATTCATAACAGCTCCTTAAATAATCGTGAAATTATCATTGAATTTAACCCTGTCGGCAAAATTGTACGGGTGCGGGCGATGGATGTCGCCACCCTCACGGAAATAACGATTCAAGGGCCAAAAACTGCGGGCGAGGTTATTTTAAAGACAAATGCGCTGAAACGCCTCGAATATGTGTTGAAAAAGAAGAATATTATTGTTTGAGGCTCTTGCCTCTACCCCTCAGAAACCCTATAACACAAGCATGACATTAAAAGTGGCGATTGCCTGTGACCATGGCGGTGTGGTCTTAAAAGAATATTTGAAATCCTCGTTCACTGATTATGAATGGATTGATTTAGGAACTAACGGGTCTGATTCCGTGGATTATCCAGATTACGGCTATAAGCTTGCAGAAGTGATTAAAACGGGTGAGGCAGAGTATGGCGTCGCCATTTGCGGGTCAGGGATTGGTATTTCAATCGCTGCGAACCGGTATAAAGAAATCCGTGCAGCTCTTTGTAATAATGCAACAATGGCACGTTTATCGCGCGAACATAATGACGCAAATATTGTATGTCTTGGCGCACGCCTCACAGGCGATTTGCTGGCCAAGGAAATCGTCGAAACATTTTTAACCACCAACTTCGAAGGCGGCCGCCATGAACGCCGCCGCGATAAGTTAACCCAAAAAGGCCAACCATAACTAAGGAGAAAACCATGAGTAACGCAGCAATAAAGGAACAAGATAACATGATGACACCCGATAATTTTTGGACAGCACCACTGGCTGATACAGACCCAGATATAGCAAACATGATTGCAAAAGAAGCGGAGCGCCAGCAAGACTCCATTGAGCTTATCCCTTCAGAAAATATTGTGTCTCAGGCGGTTCTTGATGCGCAAGGATCAATTCTGACCAATAAATATGCAGAAGGACTTCCTAAAAAACGCTATTATGGTGGATGTGAATTTGTTGATATCGCCGAAGAGCTTGCGATTGAACGGGTGACGAAGTTATTTGGTTGTAAATACGCCAATGTGCAACCCCATTCAGGATCACAAGCCAACCAAGCGGTTTACTTCACCTTGCTTCAACCGGGCGATAAAATTTTGGGGATGCGCCTTGATCATGGCGGTCATTTGACCCATGGGTCACCTGTGAACCAATCTGGTAAATGGTTTGATTTTGAATCTTATGGTGTTGATGAAGAAACACAGCAAATTGATTTTGATGATGTCCGCGCAAAGGCGCTTTCGCATAAACCAAAAATGATTGTATGTGGTGCTTCTGCTTATTCCCGTGCGATTGATTGGACTAAATTCCGCGAAATCGCCGATGAAGTTGGCGCGTATTTAATGGTTGATATGGCGCATTATGCGGGTTTGATTGCGGGTGGTTCATACCCATCACCCGTTGGAATTGCTGATGTGATGACAACAACAACGCATAAAACCCTTCGCGGCCCCCGCGGTGGTTTGATCCTTTGGGATGATGAAAAATTCTGTAAAGGTTTTAACATGTCTGTCTTCCCTGGTTTGCAAGGCGGACCTTTGATGCACGTTATTGCGGCCAAGGCTGTCGCCTTTGGTGAAGCGCTACAGCCTGCCTTTAAAGATTACGCCAAGCAAATCGTTGATAACTCACGCGCCATGTCTACGGCGTTGCAAGAACGCGGTTACGGCATTGTTTCTGGTGGAACGGACTCTCACGTTATGGTTGTTGATCTGCGCGGTAAGTCTTTCTTTGGTAAGCATGCGGAGAAATCTTTGGATCGGGCGGGATTGACCTGTAATAAAAACACCGTGCCAAATGACCCAGAAGGGCCGTTTACGACCTCTGGTATTCGTATTGGGACACCGGCCATTACAACCCGCGGCTTTGGCACTGCGGAATGCGCGACTGTCGGAAACATGATTGCGGATGTGCTGGATGCATTGGAACAGTCAAATGACCCAGATGAAAATTCAGCAATCGAAACAAAGGTCAAGGCGCAAGCCAAAGAACTTTGCGCTAAATTTCCGATTTATAAGTAAGATTGAGCCTTTAACGTGAGAATAAGAAAAGCAGAAGAGGCGGATCTCCCGATTCTTCTTGCGTTATTTAAAACAGCTTATGCAGAACTGGATCATGTACCGCAAAGCGAACATGCCGATTTTGAAGAAACGATTAATATAGCTTTTGATGAAAATCAAATCTATCGTGTTCGTTTTTTTGTGATGGAAAATGAAGCAGGGCAGATCGTTTCTTTTGCGGGGTTGTCGGCTTCACAGTTTCTTGGCAATTCATGGGAATTACGTTGGGGTACAACACACCCTGATTACCAACGCCAAGGATGTATGACCCAGCTAACAAAGTACCGTATTCAATATGCGCGTGATGAAAATACAAAACAGAATGATGATATGCCGGGTCTTATTCAAATTGCATCCCGTCAACCAACCCTTTATAAGAAATTAGGATTTAAGCCTGTCTTTGAGCGTAATATCGATAATTATGCGCTCTATATGATAAAGGAAGTTTAAAAATGCGTTGCCCATTTTGTCAAAGTGATGAGTCACAAGTAAAAGACTCGCGTCCGACGGAAGATAATTCCGCCATTCGCCGTCGTCGTGTCTGTGCGGGGTGCGGGGGGCGTTTTACCACATTTGAACGCATTCAACTGCGCGATATGACGGTGATTAAATCAGATGATAAACACCAATCTTTTGACCGAAGCAAGGTGGTGCGCTCCATGCAGCTGGCGCTTAGAAAACGTCCCGTTGAAATTGAAGCGATTGAAAATGCGGTGACGGGCATTGTGCGCCAACTTGAAAGTGAGGGAGATAGTGAAATTCCCGCCGCACATATTGGCCGCTTCGTGATGCAGGCTTTGATTAATTTGGATTTGGTGGGATATATCCGCTATGCCTCTGTTTATAAGGACTTCCGTAACGCAGATGACTTTAATGACTTTCTAGAAAAGGTTCAGGAACTTCAGGCCGAAGATGCAAAAAAGAAGAAAAAAGGCTAATAATTATAAATGCCATTGCGGGGAACCTCAGTGACGCGGTACTTCATTTAAAAATAAAGTTTTGAATTGCGTCACTTTGCTCGCAATAACAGATTGATATCATGAATTTTGACCCAATAGATATGAACCACATGCGAAGCGCCCTGAATTTGGCGCGTCAAGGATTGGGGCGCACTGCACCAAACCCTTGCGTCGGGTGCATCATTGTCAAAGATGGGCGGATCATTGCCCGTGCCAGAACAGGGGATGGCGGCAGACCCCATGCTGAGTTTTTAGCATTACAGCAAGCAGGATCATGCGCCGAAGGTGCAACGGCTTATGTCACGCTCGAACCTTGTGCGCATGAAGGGGAAACACCGTCTTGCGCACGTATTTTGATTGCGGCGGGAATAACAAAATGTGTGGTTACAACCCGTGATCCAGACAGGCGCACATGGGGGATCAATGGGGGGCAAGGCATTAAAATGCTCCGTGATGCGGGAGTTCAGGTGATTGAGGGTGTTCGGGAACAAGAAGCGTGTGCGCTGAATGCTGGATTCCTCCTTAAACACGCAGAAAACAGGCCTTTTATTACTTTGAAAACGGCCACAACATTGGACGCAAAAATTGCTACAGGTACTGGTGAATCACAGTGGATTACGGGGTCACTCGCGCGCAAACGTACCCATTTGATCCGCGCACAGCATGATGGCATTGCCGTTGGCGTCAACACAATTTTACAGGATAACCCTTCCTTAACTGTGCGTATCGAAAAGTTAAATAGACCAATTACCAGAATAATTTTTGACACAAATTTGCGCCTCACAGGGAATGAGAAAGTTTTTAAAGACCGTGATCAAAACCCCGTTTGGATCGTTACAAAATCTGACCAAGCTTTCCTTCATGATGATGTTAAAATTATCAGGACTGATCCACATGATCTAAAATCCGTAATGGCTCATTTATGCGATCATGGATTGACCCGTTTAATGGTCGAAGGCGGTGCATCGTTGATGACCTCCTTTTTAAAAGCAGGACTTTATGATCAATTTATTCAATTTAAAGCGGGCAGCCTTATTGGCGCAAATGGTTTAAGCGCTATTCAGGATTTAGGGGTTCATGCACTGGATCAAAAAATTGATTTGGTGCATACGGATCACCTTGCGTTAGGGGCAGATATGATGGATGTTTACACACAGCATGATAAAAAGGCGTCATAATGTTTACAGGCATCATCACAGATATAGGCACGGTGCAATCCATTACCGATAATGGGGGGGATTGGCGCATCGTGATTAAAACAGGCTTTGATGTAAGCCAAACAGATATTGGCGCGTCTATTGCCTGTGCGGGATGTTGCTTGACGGTTGTGTCCAAAACACAAAATACGTTTGATGTTGATGTTTCTGCCGAAAGCCTTTCTAAAACCAATATCGGGTCATGGACCAAAGGCGCATGTATTAATCTAGAGCAAGCCTTGAAGATGGGGGATGAGCTAGGCGGGCATATTGTGTCTGGCCATGTTGATGGCCTTGCCACGGTGGTATGCATTACACCCGAAGGTGATTCATATCGCGTCTTATTTGATACCCCCAAAGAATTGGCAGGTATGATCGCGCCCAAAGGCTCCGTTACACTTGATGGTATTTCCTTAACGGTTAATCAGGTCATGACGAATAATGGGGACACGCAATTTGGGGTCAATATTATTCCCCACACATGGGAAAACACGACCTTTGGTGATTTAACGGTGGGACAGAAGGTGCATTTAGAAATTGATATGCTCGCACGCTATGTTGCCCGCGCCCTTGCTTATAACGCTTAAATCTTTTATAAATAAATTAGTTCTCAGGGCAGGGTGAAACTCCCTACCGGTGGTTAAAGTCCACGAGCGCCTTTGTCTCATTTGCAAAGGGTCGAGCAGATTGGGTGTAATTCCCATACCGACGGTCATAGTCCGGATGAAAGAGAGCTTGTTTAAATTGCCAAACGCGCAAATGCGAGGGCAAGGTGGCGTTGGTGTATATCCAACGTTACTTTTAAAAAGCATTCTTCCGTTTGCGGGATGAATGATTTTTTATTAAGCGTCCTCGGGTTTACCCGCATGATGGTTTTTTAAGCAAACATGCCCTGATTCATAAATGTTTTTTGAAGAAAGGGAAAACCATGAATCAGACTTTACCAAAACTACCAATGAACCAAAAAATCGCCTTTATACAGGCGGGCTGGCATAATGATATTGTTGGGGAGGCGCGTAAGTCTTTTATCGAAAAGATGAAAGAGGCCGGTGCTACAACCGATAAAATCGAAATCTTTGATGTGCCGGGATCTCTCGAAATTCCATTACAGGCTAAAAAACTGGCAGAAACAGGCGAATACGCCATCATTGTTTGCGCAGGCATGATCATTAATGGTGGAATTTATCATCATGAATATGTGAACCATGCCGTGCTGGATGGTATGATGCGGGTACAATTAGACACAGATGTGCCTGTGTTATCCGTTGTGTTAACACCACTTAATTTTCGTGAAGACAATGAACATCATGAGAAATTCTTTTTTGATCATTTTAAGATCAAAGGGGAAGAAGCGGCACAAGCCTGCATTAAAACGCTTGAAAATATGAGCCGATTCAATGTATTAAATGAAGCTGCTTAAATAGGATCTCAAAAATAACATCATGAATAAACCGCTCAAAAAAACAGGCTCTCAAAAAGCCCGCAATAGCGCCGCCAGACTTTTGGCCGCGCAGGCGGTTTATCAAATGCATAAGAATGATCAATCTGCCAAAGATATCATTCCTGAATTTCTTGAACATCGTACAGGCGTTGATATTGATGGTGATGAAATGGTATCACCGGATATTGACCATTTTTCTAATATTATCAAAGGCGTGGAAGAAAATATTGAACAACTTTCTGAGATGGTGCAAGCAAACCGTCAAAAGATAGGAGGTCAGGATATGGAACCCCTTATGAAAGCTATTTTCCTTTGTGGTGCCTATGAATTAATGGTTTTGCAAAAAATTGACTACCCCTTGATTGTTGCTGAGTATGTTCACGTCACTAAGGCGTTTTATGAAGAAAATGAAGCAAAATTAGTCAATGCAGTGCTTGATTCCATCCGAAAAACGGTTCGTTCTTAAAAATATATCAAATTTTACGCGATTCATCATATTCTCGTATGTATATCAGGGTGTTAAGCGCATTATCCTCATAGTTTGTTAACCTTTATTCGATATCCTTAAAAGACATTAGGGGAAAGTCGCTGTCATGCGGCTTTAATATATAGAGAGATATTGAGGGTTACACGGTGAAAATTTTACCAATATTAATAACGGCAATCTTGTTTCTGGGCCTTGGCGGCGCAGGCGGGTATTTTTATTTTGAACAATCGGCAGAGGCATCATTTGGTGATGCAGATCAACAAGCTTTGGCCGATTATAAACAAAAACAACTGGATAAACGCAGCGCAGAAGAAAAAGCGGCCAATCTCCGCTTTGTTCAATTAGAGCCGATCGTTTTACCCATTATTGATGAAGTCGGTGTTACCCAAGTGGTTACGTTGGTTGTCTCGCTCGAAGTAGATGGTGATGAAAACGCGACTTTCGCACAAAATTTAAGCCCACGTCTGAAAGATGCGTTCATTCAGGATATGTATGGGGTCTTGAACAGAAAAGCCTCCACAGATGGCGGCGTGATTAAGGTTGATCAATTAAAAGAGCGTCTAACTCGCCTGTCCTCAAAAGTCTTGGGGGCAGGAAAAATTAATGATGTGTTGTTACAAGTGGTTAACCAAAGACCGATTTAACGTGCCGTCACACGGGTAAACCCGGGGACGCGCGACAATCATCACACTTAATTTCCTTCAAACTAAAACCAGCTTTTTTAAAGCTGGTTTTTTGTTATGCTTGTGGTGGTTTTGGCGCTTCTATAATTTGTGCAACACCTCCACGCGTACAACATTCAAATTTAAGGGCGTTGCCTTTATTAACGCTATCAAAAATCTCGCGGATGGTATTGTCTTCTTGAAATTCAACAAGGTGCAAAGTTGTCCTGACTGCTTGATTGTCCTGCATGGGCTTGCTTTCAGATAAATTATGTTCATTTATGGCAATGTGAAAGGCCTCAATCAGCTCGGGGTATTGCGCTATTAAATTATTATCTATCAGGATTTGATCGATGAGGGTATTCACGCGTCCTGCTCTTGGCGCTGTGTTGAGTTCTATTGCTGCAGACATATTGTAACTTTCTTATGTATAATTTTAAAAAATTCAGTCCCGCTTGATAGCAATGCAATAATCTTATGTCAACAATGAATTGTGTGAATGGGGACAAAATTTTGTTAAAAGCTTGTCAGAACTACGTTTTTTGCACATCCTCTCATGGTTGGTTGGCATTTTGCCGTTATCGGTAGGGAGTCTATCAACGCTGTAATCTAAACATAAAGGGATGAATATTATGAATGAAGAATACTATGTCATTGCCTGCGCCGTTCTCGCGGCACTTATTTTTGGACAGCTCTGGTCACGGCAAATTATGTCGCAGGATGCTGGAAATAAGAAAATGCAGGAAATTGCGGGCGCAATTCAAGAGGGCGCAAAAGCCTATTTGAACCGCCAATATACCACCATCGGCTATGTCGGTGTGGGTGTTGCACTTATTTTAACATACTTATTGGGCTGGCATGTCTCTGGTGGTTTTGCCATCGGTGCGATTTTGTCTGGCGCGGCAGGATATATCGGTATGAATGTGTCTGTACGTGCGAACGTCAGAACAACGCAAGCCGCCAAAGAAAGCTTAGCCAAAGCGCTAAATGTTTCTTTTAAGTCTGGTGCGATTACAGGCATGCTTGTTGTTGGCCTTGGTCTTTTGGGGGTTGCGGGATATTATTATTACCTAATGGAACACCGTGCCATGGAATTGCGTCAAGTTCTTGAAGCTCTTGTCGGGCTAGGTTTTGGCGCATCACTTATTTCTATCTTTGCGCGTTTGGGCGGCGGTATCTTCACCAAGGGTGCAGATGTTGGTGCCGATTTGGTCGGTAAAGTAGAAGCGGGTATTCCCGAAGATGATCCACGTAACCCTGCCGTGATTGCGGATAATGTGGGTGACAATGTTGGGGATTGCGCCGGTATGGCCGCTGATTTGTTTGAAACATATGCTGTTACTGTGGTGGCGACAATGTTGATCGCTTTTAGTGTGTTCGCAACGGACGCGGTTCCTGCGATGATGATGTTACCACTGACGATTGGGGCGCTTTGTATTTTCGGCTCTATCATCGGGGTATGGTTTGTGAAACTAGGCGCAGACAATAACATCATGAATGCGCTCTATAAGGGGTTTGTAGCTTCGGGGGTTATCTCCCTCGCGCTGATTGGTGCGTTGCTTCATAACCAAGGGTTAGAGACTGAGATGGCTTTGGCTGGTGAGGACGCAGGCGTCATTACCAACCGTGACATCTTATATTGTGTTCTTGTTGGACTGGGTGTGACAGGCTTATTGGTCTGGATCACGGAGTATTATACAAGCACAGAGCATCGCCCCGTTCGTGCAATCGCCAAAGCATCCGAAACAGGTCACGGTACAAACGTGATTCAAGGGTTGGCCGTTTCTATGGAAGCGACAGCTATTCCTGTTTTAATCATTTGCGGTGGTATCTTCTTATCGTTTGATTTTGCAGGCCTGTTTGGTATCGCAATGGCGGCAACCACCATGCTTTCAATGGCAGGAATGGTTGTGGCATTGGATGCATATGGCCCTGTGACGGATAATGCTGGCGGTATTGCGGAAATGGCAGGCTTGCCTGAGAAAATCCGTAAGACAACAGATGCATTGGACGCGGTTGGTAACACAACCAAGGCGGTCACAAAAGGCTATGCGATTGGCTCTGCTGGATTAGCGGCGCTCGTGCTTTTTGCGGCATTCACGGAAGAGATCAAGCATTACTTACCTGATCTACCAGAGATGGTCTTCTCTCTCCAAAATCCATTCGTTGTGATTGGATTGTTTATTGGTGGGTTGTTGCCATATTTGTTCTCTGCCATGTCGATGACAGCAGTGGGCCGCGCGGCGGCTTCGGTTGTTGTTGAGGTGCGCCGACAGTTCAAAGAAATCCCTGGTATTATGAAGGGGACTGCTAAGCCAGAATATGGTAAGGCTGTCGATATGCTGACACAGGCGGCCATTAAAGAAATGGTTGCACCATCCTTGTTACCCGTGCTTGCGCCGTTCGTCTTGTTCGGTATCGTTTACTGGATTACAGGGGACATGGTTCCTTCCTTCGAAGCGCTTGGCGCGATGTTGATGGGAACGATTGTGACGGGCTTGTTCGTTGCTATCTCTATGACTGCTGGTGGCGGTGCATGGGATAATGCAAAGAAGTTTATCGAAGATGGTAATCACGGCGGCAAAGGATCAGACGCGCATCATGCGGCTGTGACGGGCGATACTGTTGGTGACCCCTATAAAGATACAGCAGGCCCTGCGGTGAACCCATTAATTAAGATTGCAAATATTGTTGCAATCTTATTGGTGGCGATTGTCGCAAATATGAATCTTTAATCAGATTTATTTAGAATAATAAAAATAAAGCCCCGTTCTTTAGCGGGGCTTTTTTGTTTCAGGTTATTGGCACTTTAAAGATTGAGTGTCTATATTTAGATTAGTTGCTCTTAAGAGGGGGCCGTTAAAAACTATGTCATTATCTGTCTGTTCAAACGCATAGGTAAGCAATTCTCTGGCTGTACGAAGCGTAACATTAAAAAAGGGGTTTTCCGATTCTATGTTTGGATTAGTAAGCTGACTGAATTTTAGGCCACCTATGTTATTAATATATTCGCCTGCTAGAGGGGGGGTGATTTTAATGATTTTATCTACTAAGAGTTTTGTATTCTCGTTAGCTGTTGAAAAATCACTCTGTAAGGTTGTTGTGACGTAATGCCCTTCATCTGTGCAGACACTAAATAGAAGAGGCGCCTGAAAGCGTTGTTGTTGTTCTTGGGCTAAACTATTTGTGTTTATTCCAGTTGAGATGACGAGTGCGTGTAAAGTTTTGAGGGCTACCTTAAACATAGTGTTTTCCATACTTATTCAAAATTTTAATAAGATAGATAAAATGATATTTAAGTTATGTCAATAAAAATTTAAAACCTATGATCCACCGCCTGCGGTGCGGGTGGGGCTGCTGTCTGGGGTGTTGAATTTTCCAACATTACCCAAAAGCTGTTCTAATAAGGTTACTTCATTTCCACTGGTGGGGGTTTTACGGTCCACGGTGGGGACTTCTAAGCGGTTATTATCAACCTCCTGAAGCGTTTGTACAATTCCTTGATCATCAAAGGCAACCACGACAACCTTTTCATCCACGACCTCGGGATCAAAAATCCCACGCTTTTCCATTTTCTGTCCAATATAATACCAAACATTATCATCGAACGGCGCGGTCGTAGTGGGGGAGCCTAGTGATTTTAACACATTTGTCCGTGTACTGATGCCTGGCGTGACTTCTGCAATGCGGAAATCTTCTACCAAATTACCGCGGTTACTTTGGGTTGGGGTGCATCCAGCGATCATGGCGGTGCTTACTGTTACTAAAAGAGCTATTTTCATGCTTGCTATAGTGTCAATTAGTCTAGTAAAAATCAAGAATGTTTAATTTCTTAAAAAACCGCCGCGCCTTTCAAGCAAAAACACGCACTTATTATATGGCGGCGCAAAGCCAAGCGCGCCTTCCTGTCTTTTATGAAGACTATAATGTCCCTGACACGCCCTATGGTCGTTTTGATATGATTGCCCTGCATTGCTATCTTTTGATCCGGCGCTTAAATAAAGCAGGTGAAACAAAATTATCGCAGGCGATTTTTGATCTAATGTTTAAAACACTGGCCTTGGGGATGCGTGAAATGGGTGTTGGGGATTTAGGCGTACCAAAGAAAATGAAAAAATTTATGCATTATTTTAATGGCCGCGCGACACAATATGAACAATTATTGATGGCTGGTGATGATGTGGGCTTGAAAGAAGCGCTTCGCCGTAATGTCTATGGCACGGCTGATAACGTAAACGATTCTGATTTGGATAAGATGGCCGATTATATAAAAGCCAACATGGATTTAGAAGGGACGGCGTTTGCTATGCCTTCACAGACTATAAGCAAGAAGAAAGCAGCGTAATGTCAGAAAAATATACAGAACAACTCACAGAACAAGAATGGTCACATTTCTTTGATGTTGAAGATTTAGAAAATAAGCCTGAGCGCTTAAAGATTGAAGCCTCAGAAGAAGAACTTGAAGATGTCGCACGCCGCCTGCAAATCCTCGGTATTAAAAATGCAACAGCGAATTTGGTATTAAAGCGGGAGCAGGGCGGCCGCGTCATTCATGTTTCTGGTGAATTTACCGCGTTGGTTGTCCAAGAATGCGCCGTATCGGCAGAACCAATAGAGACACAGATATCAGAACCGGTTGAGGGCTGGTTTGCAGATAAAGACAAAACAGTTTCCTTTGTGGCCGCAAAGCGTGATCGTGAAGCGGATAAGAACAATAACCTCGAAGTGGAATTGATGGAAGAACGCGAAGATCCAGAGCCTGTTTTAAATGGGGCGATTGATTTGGGGGAATTGGTAAGCCAGCATATCTCACTGGCATTGCCACCCTATCCACATAAAGAAGGCGTTATGTTTGAACATGGGGATGAAAATATTCAAATTAACGAAGACTCACCTTTACGTAAAAATCCGTTTGAGGCATTGAAGGACTGGAAAGAAAAACGCTAAACGTTTCTGCGTTTACTACTGTTTTAGAGGCTACATGTCATTGGCTGGGCATGCTTTGCGCGTAGGCCTAAATGAAAAATGCATTTTTATTCTTTCTTTGGGCGTGCAGGCAAAATCGTTTAATTCCCGATCCGCTTTTAATAAAGCACCCCGCCCAATATGGTCTTTAAAATATTTTAAAGACTCTACTGCTAAATCATTTTCGGCTTTATCTTTATGTTTTATTTTATTTAAAATTAATTTGATGTCATGACGTGATAAAAATACTTCTTCATGTTCGCCGGCGCATTCAATCCCCTTGGGTAAGTTGATAAAACGAAACATAGCAAAAGTTTTCCCTGTTTCCTGTCGGTAGATGGGATAAACATGCTGGCTATGCTTCCTACAAATTTTGGCAATTTCATTATAGGTTTTTGTGGCCTCTTTTGCTGTTTCCTCAATGGGTGGTGGGACTTGAAGGGCATCATATCTATAGGGTGCGATATCCGTTCTATCTAAAGACCCTAAAGCTGGGGTGCTTGCCGCTATCATAAAAGCCGTAGCGAGGGCGCGGGAGAGGGGAGCTTTTGACATGGTTAATATTAATGACGTCGTTTATGATTAAATATGCCTGACTTGTAAAACAGAATATAAATTATGTCAAATTATATTCTTATATAATAATAATTTTATTACACGTTTTTCCTTGATTTCTTCCCGTGCTTTCCGTTATAAAGCACCAGAATTAATAAGAATCCACAATTTTCGTGGGTTGTAAGTATATAGCGTCCCCGGGCTTGCCCGTTTGACGGCTTTTAATAAGGATAAGAAAAATGGCTGTACCAAAGACAAAAATTAGTAAGCGTAACCGTAACATGCGCCGCTCACATGACGCGCTGAAGAACGTGAACTGGGTTGAAGATGGCCATACGGGTGAGCCAAAACGCCGTCATCACATTGATCTTAAAACAGGAATGTATAAAGGCCGTCAGGTTTTATCCGACGCTGAATAATCTTCCGTGTAATCCTTTATTGACATCTTATTGTCTTCCTGCGAGTTTCGTTCTTAGTCCTCCCGCTTGCGGGTATGACGTTTTATAAATTTAACGAAGCCCTTTTTATTTTCACATGTCATACCAACAAATTATAGCCATTGATGCGATGGGCGGAGATTTCGGCCCCAAAGTCGTGATTCCCGGCGCCGCAAACGCCCTTAAGAAATTAAAGAATACGAAATTTCTATTCTTTGGGGATGAACGTCAAATTGCGCCTATTCTAGATAAATTTCCAGACCTCAAAGAACACTCCCAAGTGCAGCATACGGATATTACCGTTAAAAGCACCGATAAGCCTTCGGTTGCTTTACGCAGTGGCAAGGGATCAAGCATGCGCTTAGCCATTGAATCGGTAAAGGCAGGGACAGCGCATGGCGTCGTGTCTGCGGGCAATACAGGCGCGCTGATGGCAATGTCTAAATTATTGCTTAAATGTTTACCGGGTATTACCCGCCCTGCATTGGCCAGTGTTATGCCATGCCAAAAGGGGACAACGGTGATGCTCGACCTTGGCGCGAACCTTGTTTGTGATGCCGAAGTACTCACGCAATTTGCGGTTTTAGGGTCGGTTTATGCGCGGGTTGTACGCGGTATTTCTGCGCCGACAGTCGGCTTGCTCAATGTTGGAACCGAAGAGATGAAAGGGCATGAAGAAATTCGCGCCGCCTCTTCCATTTTGGCCAATATTGATTTTCCAGGACGCTATCACGGCTTTATCGAAGGTGATGATATTACCAAAGGCACCGTTGATGTTGTTGTGACCGATGGCTTTACAGGAAATGTTGCCCTTAAAACCGCCGAAGGTGTGGGTAAGCTGTCTAAGCATTTCCTGACCGAAGCCTTTAAATCATCCCCCTTGGCTTTATTGGGATATCTACTTTCTATGGGCGCGATTAAACGCATGAAGGATAAAGTTGACCCGCGTAAATATAATGGCGGGATGTTTTTGGGATTAAACGGTATTTGCGTCAAAAGCCATGGCGGCAGTGACGTCATGGCAACAGAAAACGCCATTATGGTTGCCGCAGATTTAATCCGTAATGGATTTAACCAGCGTGTCGCCGAAGAAATTGAAAATGTTATGGGGCAGGAATCTTTTGTTTCTGCAGTTGGTTAATATATGAGTATCACATCGATCATTGCCGGTACGGGATCTTACCTGCCAGACAATATCATGACCAATGCGGACCTTGAAAAAATTGTCGATACCACAGATGAATGGATCACACAGCGCAGTGGCATTAAACAACGTCACATTGCCGCGGATGACCAGACAACGGGCGATATGGCGATTAAAGCCGCCCGTAAGGCAATGGAAGCGGCCAGCTTAAATCCTGATGATATTGATGGCGTGATTGTCGCCACCACCACGCCGGATAGAACTTTCCCCGCCGTTGCCGTGAAAGTGCAGGGGGATTTGGGTATTCCACCCGGTCTCGCCTTTGATGTACAGGCCGTCTGCTCGGGATTTGTCTATGCTCTTTCGGTGGCTGATAATTTTATTAAGGCCGGGCAGGCCAAACGTATTTTGGTGATAGGTGCGGAAAAAATGTCAAGCATTGTGGACTGGACAGACCGCACCACCTGCGTTCTTTTTGCCGATGGTGCGGGCGCGGTGATTGTGGAGGCTAAAGAAAATAATGATGGTCTTGAAGGGCAGGGCATCCATTCTACGCACTTATACGCTAACGGAAAACAACGCGATATGCTCCAAACCTCTGGCGGCGTGTCCACCACGGGCGATAAAGGCGTGATTGAAATGCAAGGGCGTGACGTCTTTAAATACGCCGTTAGCTATATGGCTGATGTTGTGAAAGAAACGCTAGAACATAATAATATCACCGCTGATCAAATTGACTGGCTCGTCCCCCATCAGGCCAATATCCGCATTATTTCTGGTACGGCTGATAAGCTGGGTATGAGCATGGATAAGGTCGTTGTGACCGTTGATCGTCATGGTAACACCTCTGCCGCCTCAATTCCCTTGGCATTGGACGAAGCGGTGCGGGATGGCAGAATAAAACGCGGTCAACTCCTCCTCATCGAAGCCATGGGCGGCGGCCTAACATGGGGCAGTGCGCTGGTGCGGTATTAGATAGTGATAGGTGATGGGTTATCGAATGATATATTGCCTAAAGCATATTGCTCACCAATATCTCTGATAGCAGGTTCGAAGAATCTGCTAATTTGATCCCACATTAAATTATAAAAGCTTATATCTGCAATCAAGCTACTTGCTAAATTATCGATCATAGCTTCTTTGCCATACCTATTTTCTATAGTTTTGGTTACGTCTTCTGACGAACTATTCTCATTCGATAATGTCCAGTAAAATGCGTGCATTATATCTTCTACTAGGCCTATTTCTTTTTTATTACGTTCTTGCGATAAATCCCTAACCGTTGAGGATTTAATTAGTTTTTCTGCTCTTTCTGCTTCTTTTAGTATTTGCGCACCAAATAAATCAAAGAAGGGAAGCATGGCTAATGATTTAGAAAGCCATTCTACATCATCAGGGTGAATAATGTCTCCCGTATTCTCTTTATGTCCCTCTCTTTTAACATCAAAAATAATCATGGATTTATGCAATTCCGCTCCCTGATTATAACTTGATAATAAAAAAGGCCCTACTAAACCGCTTCTTAAAGAGGGGCGTAAATTGATGTCTATTTCGCTATTGGCTTCTAAATAGGTTTGAAAATTTTCTGTAATGGGCAGAATTTGATTAGGTGCGCATTTACTTGCTATTGATTCGTTTTCTTCGTCGTTTGACGCATATCTTTTAAAACCCAAACGGTTTATTGTTGAATTGTCAGACACCAATGCTGGTTTATTGAAATTTACGACTTTTACTGTATTACTCATTATGGATTTAAAGTTGTTTTATTTTTATCTTATCGTCAAGAAAAATTATGAAAAAAATAACAATATAAATGCATATAGAAATATATTCCTATTTTTATAATTTTATGCTATCCTGCTTTTATGGCTGGTGAATGGACAGAAGAACGGAGACAAAAAGCAGCGGAGCGGGCGCGGCAACATAAGCCATGGGCGCATTCCACAGGCCCTAAAACACCAGAAGGGAAGGCGCGCGCTGCTCTCAATACCCTAAAAAATGGTAATCAAAGCGCGGCGTATCAGGAAGTAAATAAGCTTTTAATGCTGAACAAACAAACCATTATGCTGTCTAAATTATTTGTCGAACAAGACGCCATGCTCAAAACGCGCTGCGAAAGCGGGGATCATTTCCTAAACGAACTGATAAAGAAATGGATAGAAAACAAAGGCTTAAGTAAAAATGACCCCCACCCCCCTCAAGCACGAACTGATATAAAAAAATAATTTATCTCCCTCAATTTTCGATAAAGAATCATCGGTGGATAATTGGGATATCCCTAAAATCCTTATTGACGCGGTTAGCTTTCAGTCCTAACGTCTTCTTATGACTGAATTAAATCCTGATGATATAAAGACAATCACCCGCGCAGACCTCGCCGAGGCTGTTTACGCGCAGGTTGGATTGTCGCGTAATGAATCCTCTGATTTGGTGGAACAATTACTTGATGAAATGATGGCGGCTTTGGTGGCGGGGGATAATGTAAAAATTTCTTCCTTCGGCAGTTTTACTGTAAAAGAAAAAGGCGAACGTATTGGCCGTAACCCCAAAACAGGGGTGGAGGTCGCCATTAGCCCGCGCCGCGTTCTCACCTTCCGTGCATCGCATGTTTTGAAAGAACGTATTAACGAAACACTCAAAAAAACTGAAATGCCGTCTCAATTTTAAAATATAACTTTAAGAAAATAAGATAAAAAATGACAACCAATTTTGTACCAAAAGCCCACTCTCAAAAACCGCGTATTTCTTCTTCTGTGACGTTTGAAAAGCCCAAAAAATTAGCGACTCAATCAACGAAGAAAGTGAAGAAAGCAAAAGAAGCTTTCCGTACCATTAGCGAAGTGGCAACAAAGCTCGGCGTTCAACAACATGTTTTGCGTTTTTGGGAAACAAAATTTTCACAAGTACGTCCGATGAAACGCGGCGGGGGGCGTCGTTATTACCGCCCCGAAGATGTTGCCCTGCTCGAACGTATCCATCATCTTCTTTATACGGAAGGTTATACAATTAAAGGCGTGCAAAAGCTTTTGAAAGAACAGGGAAAAGCGCAAGTGATTGCCCAAGCCGAAAATCAAAATATTGCACCCTCCCCAAAAGTGCCTAAACCAGAAGCGGAAACATCAACTGTCGCACCCGCGCAGCAAGGCCTGACCAAAGACCAACGCGCCATCTTCGAAGCGCTCCTCGGTGAACTAAAATCAATGCG
>CALHAW010000013.1 GCA_937934135.1 uncultured Alphaproteobacteria bacterium | reverse complement strand
TTAAACTTTTTACCTGATCCACAGGGACAGGGGGAGTTGCGGGGGATTTTGCCCCATGTGCGTTGGTCGTTCGCATCAAATTCCATTTTGGATGGAAAAGGCTTTATATCGCCGCTTTCTTGCTCTTCCATATTGCGCGATGTTCCCATTAAGGCCGGATCCATGCGGCCTTCATTCATTTTTTGGTCCCGCTGCCCTTCTTTTCTTGAGAGCGCCTCTAGGATGGTAGGATCTGTTTTAATTTCAACAAGGCTCAAGGTTTGCGTTACACTTTCGCGCATCTTATTTAACATGACTTCGAACAAGCCAAACGCTTCTGCTTTATATTCATTCAGCGGGTCGCGTTGACCAAAGGCACGCAAATTAATACCCTGACGTAAATGATCCAGTGCCAGCAAATGGTCTTTCCAGTTTTGATCCAAAATCTGAAGCACGAATGATTTTTGAAGCTGCGCGAATGCCGTGCCTGCGACCTCTTTTTTCTCTTTCATTTTTGCATCAGATGCTTTTTCAATACGCTCTAATATTTCATCATCGGCAATACCTTCTTCTTTTGCCCATTCGGCTATAGGCAGATCGAGCGCCAATATTCTTTGGCATTCGCTTTCTAAAGTTTCAACATTCCATTGCTCGGCATAAGCTTTTTCAGGAATGCATTGATAAACCAAATCTTCAATCACACCATAACGCATTTCATCAACTAATTGTTCCAGCTCTTCATCGGCTTCCATGATTTCTTTGCGTTGATCATAAATAACGGTTCGTTGATCATTCATCACATTGTCAAACTTCAACAAGTTCTTTCGCATTTCAAAATTTTGTTGTTCAACACGCCCTTGTGCTTTTTCAAGCGCCTTGGAAAGCCATGGATGCGTCAACGCTTCGCCTTCTTTTAAACCAATATGACTACGCAGGAGTGATTCCATTTTATCGGCGGCAAAAATTCGCATTAAATCATCATCAACTGAAAGGAAGAAGTAAGTTGATCCAGGGTCACCCTGACGGCCTGCACGACCACGCAGTTGGTTATCAATACGGCGTGATTCATGACGCTCTGTTCCAATCACACAAAGGCCACCAGCCTCATGCACAATCTTTTTATTTTCTTCAATTTCGGCTTTAATTTTTTCAATCGCGGCGGCTTTACCTTCTTCAGACCAATCGGCTTCAACCTCGTTGGCAATCCGCATATCAAGGTTACCGCCTAATTGAATATCGGTTCCGCGGCCGGCCATGTTGGTTGCAATGGTTACTGCGCCGGGCGCACCCGCTTGGGCGATAATAAAGGCTTCTTGTTCATGGTACCGCGCATTCAAAACATGATGTTTTACTTTACGCTTTTTCAAAAGGGCGGAGAGCAGTTCAGATTTTTCAATCGATGTTGTTCCCACCAAAACAGGTTGATTAGATTTCTGGCAGTGATCAATCAATCCTGCAATCGCTTCGAACTTTTCATCGAATGATTTATAGATTTTATCGTCATCATCAATACGTGCTACTGGTACATTGGTTGGCAATTCCACCACACCCAGATTATAAATCTGCATAAATTCTTCGGCTTCGGTCAACGCTGTCCCTGTCATTCCAGATAACTTTGGATAAAGGCGGAAGTAATTTTGAAATGTGATGGATGCGAGTGTTTGATTTTCATTTTGAATTTCAACACGCTCTTTGGCTTCTAACGCTTGATGTAGACCATCGGAATAACGGCGGCCTTCCATCATACGTCCGGTAAATTCATCAATGATCACCACTTTACCGTCCTTGATAATATAATCTGTGTCTTTGGCAAAAATTTTATGCGCTTTTAATGCCTGTGCTACATGATGAACAAGGGAGATGTTATGTGGATCATAAAGATTTCCATCTTTAATCAATCCATGCTCTTCCAATAAATTTTCAACCTTAATATTTCCATTTTCATTCAGGGAAATAGCGCGGGTTTTTTCATCCAACTCATAATCATTTTCATCCAAATGCGGAATAATTACATCGACAAGGTTATAAAGATCAGTTGATCCTTCAGACGGTCCAGAAATAATAAGCGGCGTTCTTGCTTCGTCAATCAGGATTGAATCCACTTCATCGACAATCGCAAAATTAAATGGGCGCTGCACCATGTCTTCTAGGCGGAATTTCATGTTATCGCGCAAATAATCAAATCCAAACTCGTTGTTTGTGCCATATGTAATATCACAGCCATAGGCCTTGCGGCGTTCAATATCTGGCATATTAGAAACAATGCAATCACAGGTCAGGCCAAGGAAGGTGTAAACCTGTCCCATCCATTCGGAATCCCGCGTGGCAAGGTAATCATTTACTGTCACGATATGCACGCCTTTACCCTCAATCGCGTTCAAATAAGCCGCGAGGGTGGATACAAGTGTTTTACCTTCCCCTGTTTTCATTTCCGCAATTTTATTGCGATGCAGGCATAGTCCCCCAATTAACTGCACATCAAAATGGCGTTGCCCTAATGTTCGTTTGGCCGCTTCACGTACGGTTGCAAAAGCTTCGGGCATAATATCGTCCAATGTTTCTCCAGCGATCAGACGTTGGCGGAATTCATCTGTTTTGGCACGGAGTTCCTCATCCGAAAGGGCTTCAAATTCGGGTTCTATCTCATTGACGCGCGCTGTTGCGTCCCGTAATTTTTTGAGTTCGCGTTCATTGCTAGAACCGAAGAGTTTCTGTGCGAGGCCGAGTACCATTGAAAAATCCTTAAAAATATTGAAATTCTTATATATAGCGCCCATCGAACGGGGTCAATCCGTGGCCTGAAATTGTCACATTATAAACACAGGAAAAGCACGATTTAAGCTATAAAATCGCCTATCTATAAAATTTCTTGCATAGACGCTCTGAACAGGGCAAATTCGGGATATTCTAAAAATTAAAGGTATGAAAATGACAAATAAAAAGAATAATTTTGGTTTAATTGGTGGAATTGCCGCGCTTATCGTGATTTTGATTGCGGGCGGATATTTCCTCACAAACTCTGACGATGCAAACATAGCGGTAGAAGCTGCAGCCGAACAAACAGAAAATATCGCAAAAACAGACGCGGAAGCAGGCGAAGCACCTTCAGCAGAAGACGCCGCCAATCCAGAAATTAATGTTGGCGATTTTCAAGTCGAGGCAGGCAACCCCGTTGTTGCCAAGGTAGACGGCAAAGACATTACCCGTGTTGATGTATATCGTTTTATTCAAACTATGCCTGCCAATATGCAACAGCTTCCTGCAACGCAAGTGTATCCTATCGCACTCGATCAGGTGATTAATACGCGTATTGTTCAAAGCAAGGCCGATGGCGCAGATGTTGAAAATTCGCCTGAATTTAAACGGGAAATGGATATTGCCCGCCAACAAATCATGCGTAATCTTTTTTTACAAAAACAAGTTGA
Organism: uncultured Alphaproteobacteria bacterium; assembly: GCA_937934135.1. Classification (GTDB taxonomy): domain Bacteria; phylum Pseudomonadota; class Alphaproteobacteria; order Micavibrionales; family Micavibrionaceae. The sequence continues at coordinate 513 of CALHAW010000013.1, read as the reverse complement.
TTCAAAAATCAGTGAAGACAAAATTAAAAAAGACTATGAAAAATTTGTGAAAGAGATCCCTGATGTTGAAGAACGCCGCGCACGTCACATTTTGGTTGAAACAGAAGAAAAAGCAAAAGCGGTCGTTGAGCGTTTGAAAAAAGATGATGCAGATTTCGCAAAGCTTGCCGCTGAATTATCTATTGGGCCAACAAAATCCCGTGGTGGTGACCTCGGTTATTTTGGAAAAACTGACATGGTAAAACCATTTGCTGATGCGGCCTTTGGAATGGAAAAAAACTCTATTCTTGAAACGCCTGTGAAAACACAATTTGGCTATCATGTCATCCAATTAGTGGATATTCGCCAACGTCCAAAGCCAACTTATGAACAATTTGCGCCAAACGCGATTGCAGAAATGCGCCGCGAAATTATGCAAGACATGCTGGATAAATGGCGTAAAAAAGCGAAGATCGAACAATTTGATATTAACGGTAAGCCGCTTAAAAAAGGCGCAAACGCCATTGGTATTGT
>CALHAW010000012.1 GCA_937934135.1 uncultured Alphaproteobacteria bacterium | reverse complement strand
AGTAAAATATTAAACCACCTTCCTGCGCTTATGGCGCAAATTAGAAGGCTTGCGATTGAAGCGGGGGAGCTGACGCTCGATTATTTTGATGAATCTGGGTATCAGGGCGCGGATGCAAAGGCGGATGGATCGCCTGTGACATTGGCGGATCAAAAAGCAGAAATCTTGATTGAAAAAGGCCTAAAAGATATTACACCTGACGTTATTATTGTGGGTGAGGAGGCAGCAGCCGATGGCTATCGTCCTGATCTGACCCATGAAGAATATTTCTGGCTGGTGGATCCGTTGGATGGAACAAAAGAATTTATTTCAGGCAGTGGCGATTACACCGTCAATATTGCCCTTATTCATAAGGGGGAACCTGTGCTGGGTGTCGTTTATGCGCCAGTGCATGGTGAGCTTTATGCCGCATGCGGCGAAGGCACGGCGATTAAATGGAACGAAGATCATGAGAGCGAGAAGTTAATTCGTGTGCGGCGTGTCCCTGATAAGGGGTTAACCGTTGTTTCAAGTAAATCTTTTGGTAAGGGTGAACAGCTTGAGGCTTTTTTGGAGCATTATAAAATTCAAAAGCGCATACAGCGCGGGAGCTCGCTCAAAATATGCTCAGTTGCCTCAGGAAAGGCAGATATGTATCCACGCTTTGGCCTAACATGTGAGTGGGATACAGCGGCGGCGCATGCGATTTTACGCAGCGCAGGTGGGTTTTTATCTGATATTGATGGTAACGAGCTGACTTATGGTGGACGTGACCCTAAATTTTTAAATCCTGAATTTATTGCGCGTAGCGCATCTGTTGATTTACCCCATGAAGAGGAGATAGTGTAATGGCATCTGGATCAAAAAAAGTTATCTATGCGGCGTTAATAGGAAATGGCCTTATTGCGGTAACAAAGTTTTTTGCAGCGTTTGCGACGGGCAGTTCTGCGATGATGTCAGAAGGGGTACATTCCCTTGTTGATACGGGTAATCAAGTTTTGTTGTTGTATGGATTAAAAGCGGCAGCGAAGCCTGCAGATAAAGACTTCCCGTTTGGGCATGGGAAGGAAATTTATTTTTGGAGCTTTGTCGTTGCGATTTTAATTTTCGCAGTGGGAGCGGGGATATCGCTTTATGAAGGGATTCATCATGTTTTGCATCCCGCAGAGATTTCAAATCCTATGATTAATTATATTGTCCTTAGTCTGGCAATGGTTTTCGAAGCAGGAGCGCTTTATATAGCATACAAAGAATTTAATAAGGCGCGCGGAACAAAGGGGACGTTTGAGGCCGTGCGGCATGGTAAAGACCCAACGCTTTTTGTGGTGCTGTTTGAGGATTCTGCTGCGATGCTGGGGCTTTTCTTTGCGTTTATCGGTGTGTATTTGGCACAAATAACGGGCAACGCCGTGTGGGACGGTGTGGCGTCTATTTTAATTGGATGCATTCTGGGGGGAACGGCGTTCTGGCTGGCGTATGAGACTAAGGGGCTTTTGATTGGTGAACGCGCAGATCAAAAAACCATTGATGGTATTCATACGATTTTAAAAGGCCATAAAGGTATTCGTAATATTAACGAGGTCCTGACGCTTCATATGGGGCCAGAATTTGTTCTAGTGAATATTAGCCTTGAATTTGCCGATGAACAAAAAACCGGTGAGATTGAAGCGATTATTCATATGATGGATCGAGAGATCAAAGCAGCATTTCCAAATGTAAAACGCATCTTTATCGAAGCAGAAGATCACAGTTAATTATTTTTGATCGTCGTCTGATTTTTTACCTGACTCATTAGGTGGGCGTTTAGGTGGAGGCGCGGCGCGGCGGACCGTACTGGCACCACCGCCCATACCAGGCATTTTAGGGCCACCCATGCCAGGCATAGCCATTGTTTGTGCCTGTACCATTGCAGGGCCGCTTGGCCCCTGTGGTCCTAATTCCATTTGTTGTTGGCGGATTAATTGGGGCGCCAGTTGAAGCGCTTTGGGATCTTGGCCGTGTAAGATAGAGCTGCTGGAGCCTTCATTGTCTAAATCATCACGATGGGCGGCCTGCGCAAAATTACAGCGTTTCATAAATTCTTGAAACATGACTAAGGCGCGTGTGGTTTGGGTTAATCCGCCATTATTTTGAAATTCACCGCCATAGGGGTCATTAAGGAATAAAAGCGGTGTCATCACCGTATCTTGAATCTGCCCGTCGACCAGATACGCGACATAGCAATGCTTTGCCATTAAAATACCCTCAGTCAGGGCAGGTTCAATGGGAATATTAAGATGCAGGGGATCAAATTCGAGAAATTCTACCGTCAATTCCATGGTTTCTGCGTCAAAAATCATGCCCGCGGGCAAATCAGGCAGCGGCGCATTGCATAATAATCCACATTCGCCATGCCCAGATGTAAATAAATCAATATTCATATGTCTTACCCATTTTGCCTTTTGCTGTTTTGCCTTTAAAGTTTACCTTTAAACGTCAGTAGCTTATCAAATAGTGACGAATAAAAACAAATAAATTGAAACCATGTGTGGAATAGCTGGATTTTATAATTATCAAACAAGAGAAAATGCCCAAGAGCGTTATGCTTTGGGGCAAATCATGGCTGAATCAATTATACATCGTGGCCCCGATGCGGGCGGCGTTTGGTGTGATACGGATTCAACGCTTGTTTTGGCACATAGACGCTTATCGATCATAGATCTAAGTGAATCCGGCGCACAACCGATGGATTCATCGAGCGGCCGTTATGTCCTGACTTATAATGGTGAAGTTTATAATTTTCAGGATTTAAAAGAAGAGCTTTTAACACTGGGATATCAATTTAAAGGACATTCAGATACTGAAGTTATTTTGTGCGGGGTTGAGCAATGGGGTTTTGAAGAAACGGTTAAAAAACTAAATGGTATGTTTGCGTTAGTAGTTTGGGACCGTCAGGATAAGGTGCTTTATTTTGCCCGTGATCGTTTTGGGAAAAAACCACTTTATGTAGGGTGGTGTGGTGAGAGTTTGGTTTTTGCGTCTGAATTAAAAGCATTTCATGCGCATCCTGATTTTAAAAAAGATATTAGTGAAAATGGTCTGTCAGTTTATATGCGCTATGGATATTTGCAGGCCCCTTATTCTATTTATAAAAATATTTGGCAAATGTTACCGGCCTCTATCATGCGCATTGATTATAAGGCGTTTAAAACTGGCGCAAATTTGTCCAAAGAAATGCAGAATTATTGGTCTTTGAAGGATGTTACTGCCCGCGGAAAAGCCAATATTTTGCAGGAGCCTGAGGCTGAAATTATCAATGAATTTGAACAAAAATTAGAGAATGCAGTTGCCAGAAGAATGATATCAGATGTGCCTTTGGGGACATTTTTATCTGGTGGAATTGATAGTTCAACGATTGTAGCGCTTATGCAGCAACATTCTGATACACCAGTAAAAACATTTTCAATAGGTTTTCATGAAAAGGCATTTGATGAAGCCGTTTATGCGAAGAAAATTGCTAATCATTTAGGCACAGACCATCAAGAATTTTATGTGACAGAGCAAGAGGCATTAGATGTTATTCCGAAATTGGCCGAAATGTATGATGAACCGTTTTCGGATCAATCGCAAATTCCGACTTATTTAATTTCTAAAATGGCGCGTGAGCATGTGACAGTAACCTTAACAGGTGATGGTGGTGACGAGATTTTAGGCGGGTATGACCGTCATACAAAAATTGCAAATTTGTGGAAAAAAGTAGGGTGGTTACCGCATGGCGTACGTAAATTTTTATTTGGTAGCGTAGGAGCGCTATGTCCCGAAAGGCTATCAAAAGTAAAACGCGCTTTTTATTTAATGACGCTTAAAAGTGAGTATGATGTTTATGAAGCGTTACTTTGTAGTTGGTCAGAGAATGTTGTTATACCAAAGAGTGATTATATATTGCCATTATATACGCCGCAAAATTGGCCAACGGGTGGATCATGTGGATTAAACTTTTCTGAAAAAATGATGTTTGGTGATTTACTGTCTTACCGTGTTGATGATTTGATGGTGAAAACAGATAGAGCGAGCATGGCCGTAGCCTTGGAAGCACGTGCGCCGTTGATGGATTATGAATTATCAGAGTATTGCTGGCGTGTTCCACATGCAATGAAGGTACGTAAAGGAAAGGGAAAATGGCTTTTACGGCAAGTGTTAAAACGTCACATACCAGAAGAATTGTTTGACCGTCCGAAGATGGGTTTTTCTATCCCGTTGGCAAAATGGTTGCGCGGTGATTTAAAGCAATGGGCAGAGGGCTTAATTTTTACAGATCATCCCATGTTAAAAAATGATAAAATACAGGCACGTTGGCATGAATTTCAAAATTCAGATTCTGCGCAAGTGCCAAAAGATTTATGGACCGCTTTGATGTTTAAATCATGGCATGAAAGGTGGAAGTAAAATGAAAATAGCAATCACAGGTGGAAGTGGTTTTATTGGATCACGTCTTTATAAGGAATTTCAAAAAGATAATCATGATATCAAAATCATTGATAAAGCGCATAGCGATCCTGTTAATATATTAGAGCAAGAAAAATTAAATATCGCCTGCGCAGGATGTGACGTCATTATCCATTTGGCGGCGGCGCATCGTGATGATATTTTTCCGCGTTCTATCTATTATGAGGAAAATGGAGGTGGGACATTAAATATCACCAAGGCCGCAGAATATAATGATATTAAGCATATTGTCTTTACCAGCTCTGTCGCGGTTTATGCCCTGAATAGCGCCGCGCCAGATGAAAAAAGCCCCGTTGATCCGTTTAATGATTACGGTAAGAGCAAGTTAGAAGCAGAAGAGCATTTACGCATATGGGAAGCGCAAAGTGAAGATAGGATTGCGACGATTATTCGTCCTGTTGTTGTGTTTGGTGAAGAAAATCGTGGGAATGTCTATAATTTAATTAATCAAATTTCAAGCAGTAAATTTTTCATGATTGGGCGTGGTGACAATAAAAAATCAATGGCTTATGTTGGTAATGTGGCCGCGTTTATTAAACATTGCCTGAACGAAAAAAAGACGAATTTATATAATTATGCAGACAAACCTGATTTAAAAACGAAAGATTTAATTGATACGATTTATAAAAAGTTAAATCGATCAAAACCTTCATTGGTTATTCCGTATTGGTTTGGATTATTGGCCGGGTATGGGTTTGATGTGCTTGCAAAAATCACAGGAAAGACTTTTCCAATAAGTTCAATCCGTATTAAGAAATTTTGTGCCGATACATCAGTGATAGCAGAAAAGAAGGACCAAACAGGATTTGACCCGCAATACACATTAGCGGACGGGGTTGAGCGCATGATTAATCATGATTTCAAAACAGGCAATAAGGCATAAATTATGAAATTCATGATGATTTTAAATGATATTGATTGGTTTTGGTCGCATCGCTTGCCATTGGCAAAAGCGATATTAAATAAGGGCTGGGACTTGAATTTGGCAACCCATAATGCTGATAAAGATCAGAAATTACGGGATATGAATGTCATAGGATGGGCATTACCCAAACATGGGCGTGGGTCTGATATTATAAATCAGTTCGCTTTGATGTTGGGTATTTATAAAAATATTAAGCAGTGCCAACCCGATATTATTCACGCAATTACAATTCGTTACGCTTTTTATGCGGGGCTTGTCACGCGTATTATGGGGTATAAGCCTGTGGTTTTTACAGTGGCCGGATTAGGCAGTCTTTATACAGCGCCCGGTTTTAAAATGAAATTATTGCGCGCAATAATCTTACCTCTGCTTCGTTTTGCGTTTGGTGGTTCTACCAAAAATGGAGGGAAATTTATTATCTTCCAAAATCCTGATGATCAACAGGCAATGATCAGTACCAATATTGTAAAAATTGAAAATACAGCGGTTATTCGGGGGTCTGGTGTTGATATTACAGAATTTTCTTATGCGTCATATGAGGAAACAGAAGAACTGCCGATTATTTTATTCACTTCGCGCCTTTTAAAAGAAAAAGGAATAGAAGATTTCATTGAAGCAGCGCGCATTTTGAAATTAGAAGGCGTGCAGGCAAGGTTTCAAGTTGCGGGAGATGTTTACGCCGACAATGCACGCTCTATGACACGCGGCGCAATGCAGGCGGCGCATGATACGCACGTGATCGAATGGTTGGGGCAGGTATCTGATATGCCTGATTTATTGCGCCGTTCAATGATGGTGGTTTTACCGTCTTACTATGGTGAAGGTGTGCCAAAAGTATTATTGGAAGCGGCCGCGATGGGACGCCCCATTATTACATGTGATGCACCAGGTTGCCGCGAAGCGGTTAAGCATGATGTGAATGGCGTGTTGGTTGCGCCGCAAAATGCGGTAGAGCTAGCGCGAGAAATCAAAGCTTTAATGCAGGATTCTGAGCGGCGTTTTCGATATGGCGCGGCAGGCCGCGCGCGCGTTGAAAAAGATTTTCATGCGGATTTTGTAGTGCAAAAAACAATGGATGCGTACATAAATCTTTTGAGCAAAGCGTAAATTATGGCGGCACAACTTCTTATGAGCGTTAAAGATGCAGCTGTTATTTATGGTGATAAAACAATATTTGAAGGGTTATCTTTTAATATTCACCAAGGGTCAAAAATATCCCTTGTGGGTAAAAATGGTGCGGGTAAATCAACTTTAATGAATATCATTACCGGGGCTAAAGAATTGGACGCAGGGGAACGCTGGCAAGAGCAATCCATTACGATTGGATATTTAAAGCAAGATATTATTCCCATTGAGGGGCAGAGTGTTTTTGATTTCATCTTTGAAGAAATTCCCGATGGTGAAAAAGAATTACACGCTTATAAGGTTGATGTCGTTGCGGCGGCGTTGCAATTAACGGTTACGGATAAAATGACAATGTTATCAGGCGGGCAGATTCGTAGAGCAGGGCTAGCAAGGGCTTTGGTCGAAGAGCCAGACATTTTATTGCTGGATGAACCAACAAACCATTTAGATTTAGAAGCGATTGAATGGTTGGAAGGGTATCTAAAAAATTACCGTGGTACGATTCTAGTTGTAAGCCATGATAGAACATTTTTATCGAACGTCACCAATAAAGTGTTCTGGTTAGACCGCAATAATTTACGTGTTAGCCCCAATGGATTCGCGGATTTTGAAGAATGGTCCACGTTGTTATTGGAGCAAGAGGAACGCGAGCTTAAAAATCGAAAATCTGTTGTTGCGCAAGAAGTGGAATGGGCCAACCGTGGGGTGAAGGCGCGCCGTAAACGCAATGTCCGCCGCGTCGAACAAATGAAAGAAATGCGTGATCAGTTGAAATTAGACGAATCTGCATTTCGCCGTGTTGTGTCAAAAGTAGATCTGCCTGAACCGAAAGACGCAGAAGCATCGTCTAAAATTGTTGCTGAATTTTATAATGTTCATAAGAAATTTACAGACGAACATGGCGTAGAGAAAAATATTCTTGAGCAATTTAACATGCGTATTGTGCGCGGTGATCGTATTGGGTTATTGGGTAAAAATGGATCTGGCAAAACCACTTTTTTAAAGATGTTGATTGGGGAAATGACACCGGATTCAGGGCGTGTAAAGCGCCGAAAAGAGTTAGAATTTTCTTATTTTGATCAAAAGCGTAGTGATTTAGATCCTGAACAGACATTGCATAAAATTTTAGTACCAAGCGGCGGTGATTATATTGATGTGATGGGGAAACAACGCCATGTTTGTGCCTATTTAAAAGACTTTTTTTTTGATCCATCGGAAACATATAGGCAGGTAAAAACTTTATCAGGAGGGCAGAAAAATCGTTTAATGCTCGCTAAGATTTTAGCCAATCCCAAAACATGTCTTATTTTAGATGAGCCAACCAATGATTTGGATATGGATACGCTTGATATGCTAGAAGAAGTATTGGTGAATTATAAAGGCACATTGATTGTTGTGTCGCATGACCGTGATTTCCTTGATCAGACGGTTACAAAAATTATGGCGTTTGAAGGTAATGCACAGGTTGAAGGGCATGTTGGGGGGTATAGCGATTATTTGGCAACAAAAAAGGCGATTCCTAAAAAAGAAAAAATGCCATCGACTAAAAAAAATAAAACAAAGGGAACAGAAAAATCTATTGCACCGTCAGCGCAAAAATTAAGTTATAAGCATCATCGTGAACTTCAACAGCTTCCCGATAAAATTGAAGCGTTAGAAGCGGATATTGCCGAAATGAATAAAAAATTAAGTGACGGAGAATTTTATAAACATGATCCTGATGATTTTCATACCGTAACACAGCGTCATGGCCGCGTGACAGAACGCCTGAAACAAGCAGAGGAGCGTTGGTTGGAGCTGGAGGAGATGCGCCTCTCGACTTTATAAGTTAGGATTAGTATAAAATGCCATGACAAAAAATACATATGAAGATAGACGGACATTTGCCATTATTTCGCACCCCGATGCGGGTAAAACAACGTTGACGGAAAAGCTGCTTCTTTTTGGGGGCGCTATTCATTTGGCAGGGGATGTGAAGGCCAAGGGTAACCGCCGCCGCGCGCATTCAGATTGGATGAAAATTGAACAAGCGCGCGGAATTTCGGTCACAACATCTGTGATGACGTTTGAATATGACGGCGCAACGTTTAATTTACTTGATACACCAGGTCATGAAGATTTTTCTGATGATACTTATCGTACTTTAACCGCAGTGGATAGCGCGGTGATGGTGATTGATGCGGCGAAAGGGATTGAAGCGCAAACACGTAAGCTTTTCGAAGTGTGCCGCCTGCGTGATGTGCCGATTATTACTTTTATTAATAAAATGGATCGTGAAACGCGTGACCCGTTTGAATTGCTTGATGAAATTACAGAAAAGCTTGCTCTTGATACTGTGCCGATGACATGGCCAGTGGGGCAGGGGCGTGATTTTAAGGGATGCTATGATATTGTGCGTGATGAAATGATCTTGTTTGATGCGGATAAAGAGGGCGATAAAAAAGGCGCGCTTAAAGGTATTATATCGTGCAAAGGGGTAGATGATGAAAAACTGAAAGAAGTGTTGAGTGAGGAAGAGCAAGCCAAGTTAAAAGAAGATGTTGAGATGGTACGTGGCCTTTGTCCAGAATTTGATTTAGAGAGCTATCGTCAAGGTCATTTAAGCCCTGTTTATTTTGGGTCGGCGCTTAAAGATTTTGGAGTGAAAGATTTATTGAATGGATTGAAAGAATTTGCCCCATCGCCGCGCCCACAAGCAACGGAGGAGCGTGAAGTCAAGCCAGACGAAGAAAAAGTGAGCGGTTTTGTATTTAAGGTGCAAGCCAATATGGACCCGAACCATCGTGACCGTATTGCGTTTATGCGTATCTGTTCAGGTACATTTAAGCGGGGCATGAAGCTTTTGAATACGGCATCAACCAAGACGTTGAGCGTGAGTAATCCTATATTCTTTTTCTCTCAAGGGCGTGAATTGGCTGAAGAAGCGGTTGCGGGCGATATTATTGGTATTCCAAACCATGGCACATTGCGTGTTGGCGATACCCTAAGTGAAGGTGAAAAAATTATGTTTACGGGTATTCCTGATTTTGCGCCAGAGATTCTGCGCCGCGTACAATTAGGTGATCCGCTTAAAGCCAAGCATTTACAACGTGCTTTAGAAAGCCTCGCCGAAGAAGGTGTGACGCAAGTATTCCGCCCCATGTTGGGATCAGATTGGATTGTGGGTGTGGTGGGAACGCTGCAGCTTGATGTGTTGAAAGACCGTTTGGAAGCCGAATATAATTTAGAAGTGAATTTCGAAGCAACGCAATATATTACGGCGCGCTGGGTCACAGGTGATAGCGACATAATGAAGAAATTTATTGATAGTTCCCGCGCCTCTTTGGGTGAAGATCGTGACAAAACGCCCGTTTATTTGGCGCGTAATAATTGGGATATGGACCGCGCGCAAGAAGATTGGAAAGATCTAAAATTTTCTGAGGTGAGAGAACGAGGCCGATAATGTCTTTACGCCTAATGGCGTTTAATAATGCGGTGGCTTGTTTGCGGCGGCTTCGTCAGTAACGCTCATGCTTTCATCCGCACCTGCTTCATTTATATTATTTTGTAATTCTTCAATCTTAGCGGTCGTGCGCTCTATATATTTCTTAAGGGCGTCAATTTCTTTCCATTGCTGGGTGACAACTTCATTAAGGTCATCAATTTTATTGTCTTGGTGGGTAATGAGGACTTCTAATTCACTTAATTTGTCGTCGTGATTACTCATCTTTCATATCTTTCATAATGGCATGACCTTCTTCTGTGATGGTCATACTGATGGGGGTAGAACGCACAGGCATATTGGTGTAATCGCTTTGCTCATCAAGGGGAACGGCATCCCGTTTTGTGGTTCTGTAAAGACCATACCCAAAAAACCAGAAAAAGATCACAGCAATAAGGGGAAAGAATAAATCTGTTCCAAAGAGCGAGATAATAGCCGCAACACTGAAAGGGCCAATGGCTGCGCCTACGCCATTTACCAAAATAGCAGATGCACTTGCGCCGACATATTGGCGGGGGGTGAGATGGTCATTAATATGCGCCATGGAAAGACCATATAAGGCCAGCAATGTTCCCCCAAAAATAAAGAAAACTGCGTTTAAGATATAAGGAGAATCTGACACCAAATAACAAAGCACGGCAATAATACTGGTGACAAGGGATGTGCCAATGATAATAATCCGCCGGTCATACCGGTCAGAAAGCCACCCAATAGGAATTTGAAAAACAACGCCGCCCGCAATGAATAGCGCCATAAAGGTCGAAATTTGTGGTAGAGTCATACCGATTGCTTTGGCGTATACTGCGCCCATTCCAAAAATAACACCTGTCCCAAACCCATTCGTGAAAGCACCCATTAGTCCAAGAGGAGAAATCACGTAGAGGCGTTTTAAGGATAATGTGTCTGGTTCTTCAAAGGAAGGAGCAGGACGTGAGCTGAGTGAAATTGGAAGCAAGGCGATTGAGACCAATACAGATGTTACAATAAATAGGCTGAGTGTTTCTGGATCGGCCACGTTTAGGAAAAACTGCCCAATGACCATCCCGCCAAATCCAATCACTTGGTAAACAGCAAAAAGCTTACCGCGGGTTTTGTTGGTTGACATGTTGTTAAGCCAGCTTTCAACAACAATATAAAGCCCTGCATAAGAAAACCCAGTAAATAACCGAATGGCTGCCCAAAACCATGGCTCTGGATAAATACCATGAAGAAGAACAGTGGTAGAGGCAAGGGAAGCGAGCGCAGTAAAGACGCGAATATGCCCAACCCCTGAAATAAGTTTAGGGACATAAATAGATCCGCCCAAAAATCCAACATAGTAAAGTGACATGATGAAACCAATGACCGCAGGATCAAATCCTTCGATGGATGCGCGAATACCAAGTAATGTTCCCTGAAGGCCATTTCCAATCATAATAAGGGCTAACCCAAAGAAAAGGGGCCAAGAAGAGCTGAGGATTTTAAGCATAAGATATATTCCTGACTGGCGATAATGATCAAATCACCGTATCATGTTTGGTAGTAAATCGTTATTAAAATAGTACGCAGGGAATAGCAAATGTCTAAGCAAAGTACAAATCATATTATGGTGATGGAGCCTGTTAATTTTCATGAAAATGAACAAACGCGCGATAGCAATCCATATCAACATGATGATAAGAAAAGTGCCGATAAGATCCAAAAGAAAGCCCTTTTAGAATTTAGAACCTTTAGGGATTTATTGGTTGAAAATGGTATTGCCATGACCACAGTGCAGGGGCAAATGGGTTGCCCAGATGACATATTTTGCAATAATTGGATTTCAACCCATGAAAATAACCGTATGATTTTGTACCCGATGGTCGCGCAAAACAGGCAAAAAGAGCGCCGTCCTGAATTAATACAGATGATGCGCAACACTTATAAAGATGTGCAAGATTTTACAGCCCATGAACAACACGGCAAGGCGTTAGAAAGCACAGGGGCGCTTTGTATGGACCGTATAAATCGTATTGCTTATCAGGCAATTTCTAGCCGTTCTCACCCTGAATTAGGGGCATTATGGTGCCAAATGAATGATTATGAACATGTCCCTTTTGAAACGGAAAATAAGGGTCAACCTGTTTATCATGCAGATGTGGTCATGTGGATTGGGACGGATATTGCGGGTGTGTCGTCAGAATGTCTGAAATCACGCGATATTATTGATCATCTTAAGCAAAAGCGTGAAGTCATTGAATTTACGAATGAGCAAATGGAAGCCTTTTGTGGTAATTCCCTCGAAGTGATTAACAAAGGGGGGGAACGTGTTTTAGTGATGTCACAAGGTGGGTATAAAAAGCTTGATAAAGCGCAAAAAGCGCAATTAGATAAACATTATAAAACAATTATCCAACCAGATATCCGAACTATCGAATATTATGGTGGGGGATCTGCGCGTTGTATGCTGTTAGAGTTGTTCTAAGCCTTTATTTAGGCTTTAGGCGCTTAAATCCAATTCTGAACCGCGGATCGGATTAAATGATCTGCCACTGGTTTGATCTGCGCTGGGCAGGCGGCCAAGCAATATTTCTCTATTATCGGGTTGTACGTCAAATTGAATGTTGGTTTGTGTGTCCCCTGTTTCATCCGTGAAACGTTGGGTAAGGCGGAAACTACCATCTTCTTGACGGTCAAAAACATTTTCGAGAACGGTTGTGCTACCGCTTTCATTTTGTTGGATGACGGTGCGGGTGGAACGGTCTTCGCCGTTGTTAATTTCTTCAACGCGGGTAAAGCGCCCGCCATTTCCATTTTGAAATTCTTGAATACGGCGTAGTCCCGTATCTGTTTCTTCTACTTCTTGGGATACAAGGCGCGAGCCACGATTTAAATTAGGGTTTTGCGGGTTTTCATTGCTGTCTTCAGAAAGGGTAATGAGGTCTTGTGACCCACGAAGATTTTCTTGATTACTTGTTTGACGCACAAGAGACTGCTCCGCCCCCCGAGACCGCTGCGTTTCGGGGAGTAGTAAAGAATTGAGGTGCAGTAAACTACTTCTTACATCCATGCTGTAGAAATCGCTCTTTTAAAAATTAATCCAAATTTTTCCATTAATACGCCAATACATAAATCCAAGCCTGATAATGCCAAGCTTGGTTCTAAATTCTGGCTTTGGGCGATTCTATGCCTTGGGGCCGACTAAATTTTTAAGACGCATAATTAGATTATCGCATAAGAAAGTTATTTTCAAGTTAACTCAAAAATAATGTTAAGTTATTCAAAAGAAATGGAAATTATATAAAAAGCGCTTATATTTACTGCTTTATGGCCTTTTAAGGAGTGTAATAAATGACAAAAAAAGCCCTTATAACCAGTGTAACAGGCCAAGATGGCGCAATTTTAGTTAAAATGATTGCGGATATAATTGGGTATCAAGGATAGATTAATTTTGATGTAAATCACCTCAATGGCATGATGCGTAAAATTATGGATTCATCTAAAATAAATGACTTAGGGTGGAGCGCCCAAACAAAATTAAAAATAGGGCTTCAAAAAAGTTATGATTGGTTTATTCAATAATTTTTCGCATTGTTAACAACGTAATATTATCATCATATTCAATTTGGCCAGACATTTGAATTTGATTATCCCCTTTACGCGATAATTTCAAAATTGCCTTATAAGTAACGGGTTGGCGCGTCGGTGTACCATCGGGGTTGGTAAGGGAAAAATCTTCTGGCGCGTTTGAAGGATCAGCGACTGAAATCATTTCTACTTCATTCGCGTTTAACACGTTAAAAGTACTTGTCCATATAACTTTCACGTCATCATGGCGTTCTGTTTTTCCATCAATAATTTCGGTAACGCCATCACTTTTTTTATCAAGCGGTCCGTCATAGCTAGTGGTGCTGGAGACTTTATATTTTCCATCTAATTCATGTGGCATGTTTTTTCCTTATTAAGCGGCAAGCAATCCTTCACGGCGTAATAGAGCGTCAGGGTCGGCATCACGTCCTCTGAAGCGATTATAAAGAATTTGCGGGTCTTCACTGCCGCCGCGGCTTAACACTTCGTTCTTATATTTTTGCGCGATATCTTGGTTATATAATCCTTTTTCTTCGAAGAGTTCAAATGTATCCGCATCAAGCACTTCTGCCCATTTATAGCTGTAATATCCTGCGGCATATCCGCCAGCAAAAATATGACTGAAGGAGGTCGATATTGGCCCAGAAAGGCGAGGGAAGAGCCGAGTATCTGCGGTGGCTTGGTCTTCAAACGCCGCAATATCAGTTATGTGTGATGGGTCGGTGCTGTGATAACGCAGATCCATTAGAGCGAAGCTAACCTGACGCAGGCCGCCCATACCGCCCATAAAGTTCTTCGCTTTATTTACTTTTTCAATGAGTTCTGCAGGGATCTTCTCATCTGTTTCATAATGCCCCGCAAACATATCAAGGGTTTCTTTTTTATAAGCCCAATTTTCTTGCACTTGGGAAGGCAGCTCCACAAAATCCCATAGAACACTCGTTCCAGCTAAGGACGGATAAGTTACATCGGATAAAAGAGCATGAATAGCATGCCCCATTTCATGAAAAAGCGTCGTCACTTCACCAAAATCGAGGAGAGAAGGTTTGTCGTTGGTTGGTTTTGTGAAATTACAGACAATCGCAATAATTGGTTCTTTCATTTTACCATCATAAAGGCCTTGGTCACGATAGCTGGTTTTCCATGCACCAGGTTTTTTGCCTGCGCGGGGGAAAAAATCAGCATAAAGCAAGCCCATGAACTTATTTTTAGTATCATCATAGACTTCATAGGCCGTTACTTCCTTATTCCATGTTGGGATATTGGCCGCGGGTTTAAAAGAGAGACCAAATAATTTGGTGAAGTGATCAAACACACCATCCAAAACATTTTGAAGGGGGAAGTACGGGCGGAGTTCTTCTGATGAATAATTAAATAATTTTTGTTTTAACTTTTCGCTGTAATAAGATGCATCCCAAGGCATAAATTCTTCAGTAAAGCCTTCTTCTTTTGCAAATTCTTTAAGGTCTTTCAGTTCTTTTTCTGCGGCTGGTTTATAAGAAACCGATAATTTTTCAAGGAAGTTGATTGCTGTTTCTGGTGTTTTTGCCATGCGTTGTTCCAAAACAAAATTAGCATGGTTTTTATAACCCAACAGCGCGGCACGTTCATTTTTTAAGGTGAGCGTTTTAAGGATAATATCGCAATTATCAAATTTACCTTGATAGGCTCTATTGCCAAAGGCTTTCCAGATTTTTTCTCTTAATGCGCGATCATCGGCATAGGTGATAAAAGGGCCGTAGCTAGGGTAATCTAAAGTGAATAACCATTTCCCCTTATACCCTTTTTCGTTTGCTGCTTGCGCTGCGCCATCAATGGCGCTTTCAGGTAGGCCAGATAGGTCGTCTTTATTTTCAATGAGAAGCTCAAATGCCTCCATCGATTTTTTGACGTTATTATTGAATTGAGGGCTAAGAACCGACATTTCTTGGGAAATTTCACGTAAGCGTGCTTTTTTATCGTTTGGTAATGCTGCGCCGCCACGGATAAATTGTTTATAGCTATTTTCAAGTAAGGTGAATTGTTCGGGCGTGAGAGAGAGAGTATCACGGTTATTCCAAACGGCCTCAACGCGTTTAAATAATTTTCCATCAAGAAGGACATCATTAGAAAAATTTGCGCTGAGTGGGCCAATCTCTTCGGCAAGCCTTTCCATGCCATCTGTGCCATTGGCGACCAGTTGGTTGTAAAAGATTGAGGTTACAATAGAAAGCTGATCAGAAGCCCCTTCGAGCGCTTCAATTGTATTTTCGAATGTCGGGGTATCTTGGTTATCTCGTATTGTCTGAACATTTTGAAGGGCGGCCTCAATCGCCGCTTTGGTGGCGGGCAGATAATGTTCTTCAGTGATTTGATCAAAAGGGGGTGCTTCATGGGGGAGTATGGAAGGAGCGAGGAGCGGGTTATCTGACATAATTATTCCTAAAAGGTGACTATTGAGAGTTTCGTTGTTATTTACCTAGAGGTTAGATTATAACAATTTTTATGAAAGGTGCACCCCGTTCTGATCATTTTGATGATATTTATTTTTCTGCCACAGACGGATTGGCGGAAACACAGCATATTTTCATCGAAGGAAATAATTTACCCGCCGCATGGCAAGGGGCAGGACAGAACAAGAAAAGCTTTACAATTTGTGAAACAGGCTTTGGCACTGGGTTGAATTTTCTGGCTGTATGGAAGCTGTTTGAAGAAACCATGCAGGCAGGTCAAACGCTTGATTTTATTTCTTTTGAAAAATACCCGCTGACACCGTCAAAGATTAAAGATGCGTTAGCGCCGTGGGCGGCGCATTTTGGCTCAAGAATAGAAATCCTATGTAATGACTATCCATTGCGTATTGCAGGATTTCACCGTATTAAAATTTCACCACACATCACATTAACCCTTATTTTTGATGATATGAATGATGCGATACCGCAATTAAATGCGGTGGTTGATTGTTGGTTTTTAGATGGATTCACCCCTGCCAAAAATCCAGATATGTGGACTGATACTCTTTTTCAGAATATGGAACGGCTGTCCGCCTCAAAAGCCAGCTTTGCGACATTTACCGTTGCGGGAAGTGTACGGCGCGGCTTAGAGGCAACAAGGTTTAACGTTCAAAAAGATAAGGGCTTTGGGCATAAGCGCGATATGATGAAAGGGCATTTTGAAGGGCAAGGCATGCCTCAATCATCATACTATGGTAAGCGTATTGCTATTATTGGAGGTGGTTTGGCGGGAACCGCATGCGCATATACGCTAAAACAGTATGGATTTGACCCTGTGATTTATGAACGGGAAGAGGCCTTAGCTACGGGCGCTTCGGGGAATAGCCTTGGTATGTTTAACCCGCGTTTTTGTGCGCAGCGTGATGAATTTTCAGAATTTTTTGTTCCTGCTTATGATCAATTAATACGCCTGGCCCGTAAAGCAGGGGCGGCGATTGATTATAATCCGTGTGGGGCATTGCATATTATAAATAGCCCTGAAAAAGAAAAACGGTTTCGTTCTTTAATGGTTAAATGGATGTGGCATAATGATCACATTTCTATTTTAAACGCCGAAGAAGCCAGCAATATTGCAGGCATATCGATCAATAAAGAATGTCTATACTTACCTGATTCAGGCTCTCTTTCTCCGCATAAGCTTTGTCATTATTTGGCACGTGATATTGAAGTGCGAACGGTATCGCCTATTGGCTCTCTGGATGAGGTTGAGGCGGACGCTGTTATTTTGTGTAATGCACATGCAGCGAAAGAATTTATTGATTGGTTGCCCCTTGTAAAAGTGCGGGGACAAATTACAGAAATTGAAACGCCGTCTATGTTCCAAAATTTGAAAATGAATATTCATTATGGTGGATATGTTTCTGCAACCCAAGGTAGTGCCAATATCATTGGTGCGACTTTTGAAAAATGGATTGATCATGAAAAGGTGACAGAAAAAGGCCATGATGAAAATATTACAAATTTAATAAATGCATTTCCTAGCTTAAAGAAATCTTCTTTAAAAATAAAAGGCGGGCGCGCACGGTTTCGTACAGAACCTCACGATCATTTTCCCCTTGTTGGGCAGGTGACTGACGAAGGAAAACCTATTTTCATGGCGACAGCTTTCGGCTCTCATGGAATTGTCGGTACAATTCAATCTGCCCATTACGTGGCAGATTTACTCCGCGGTGGACCAGCATGCTTGCCTTCTAAAACTATAAAGTTTTTAGCACCGCAGAGATTTTTGGATAGGATGCGGAAAAAACAAGCCAAATAAAGCGAAGCTGATATAATAAGAAGAAAAGGGTAGTACATAATTTATCATGAATGCTGAATCTTATTATATATTGGGTCTAACAGGCTTTATAAGCTGTATCATATTATTTTTCTTTGGTAAAAAAGCGGCCATCTCTATTGGTCTTGTTGATGCGCCAGGGGGGCGTAAAAATCACCAAGGTGCCATTCCATTAATTGGCGGTATTGTTATTGTACCTGTGTTTGCGGCGTTAATGCTGTATGCGGGATTTCAGGAAGTGTTGCCTTTATATGGGTTGCTGGGGGCAACGTTTATTCTGCTTTTGATGGGATTACAGGATGACCGCGGCCATATTTTACCGTGGGTTCGATTTATTATACAGATCTGGGTGGCGAGCTTTGTTGTAGTTGAATGCGGCGTTGAGTTAACAAATTTAGGCAATTTATTTGGGTTTGGTGATGCGGATTTGAGATGGGGAAGCAAGATATTCTCTGTGGTCTGCTTAGTCTTACTGATGAATGCGATCAATATGTTAGACGGCGTTGATGGGTTGTTGGGTTGCTTTTTAATGGCGGCCTTTGGTTGGCTTGTATTTGCATTTTGGTCTGTTGGGGGCACACAAATAGCCATTGCGATTTTATTGCTCCTTGTGCCAATTTTAGCTTATTTATTTTTTAATGCCCGTTACCCGTTCCACCCAAAGGCCTCCATTTTTTTAGGGGATGCAGGATCTTTATCTTTGGCTTTATTGCTGGGGTATTTTGCGATTTTAAGCGCGCAAAATGTAGGCAACGATCAAATTTTACAACCTGTTAGTATTATCTGGATTATGACCTTGCCGGTTGTTGATACGTTCGCGGTCTTTTTTGTGCGGGTAAAGCAAGGACGCAGTCCTTTTGATGCAGACCGCCTGCATACGCATTATAAGCTGATTGATCATGGATTTTCCTCTGCTAAGACCACATTTTTACTCTTTTGCTTTGCCATTATTACAGGAGCGGTAGGTGTCTTTGCCCCACGCTTTGGCGTGCCTGAATATGTTTTACTTTATGGCTGGGCTATTATTTGGTTGGGCTATACGGCGCACCGCCTAAAGCATGTTTAAGCTTTTTTAGAAGCCAAACGATCCATCACGGTAGAGGCAACCAAGTCACCAGACACATTTAATGTCGTACGGCACATATCCAAAATACGGTCTACACCTAGAATAATACCTATACCCTCTGGCGGGACACCAATGCTGGAAAGGATCGTGGCCAATACGATAATACCCACTCCTGGTGTTGCAGGTGTACCAATGGATGCGCCTACAGTAGTGAGCATGAGAAGAAATATTTCACCCGCCGATAAATCAACGCCAAAGAGAGAGCATAGGAATAGTGCCGCCGCTGCTTGATAAAGTGCGGTACCATCCATGTTAATCGTCGCTCCAACAGGAATAACAAAGCGTGATATTTTTGGATCAATGCCTAAATTCTCTTCTGCTGTTTTCAGGGTAAACGGCATTGTTGCAGCGGAACTGGACGTTGAAAACGCAAAAATTTGTGTGTTACGGATGCTACGCATAAATTCAAAAGGATTTCGTTTTGCGATAATAGAAACAATGATCAGATAAACACCAAACATAGCCAGTAAGCCAATCATAACACTCAACATATAAGCGCCTACTCCTGCGATCGTATCAAAACCAATCTGAATTGTAATATTACAGATCAAGCCAAAGACAGCATAAGGTGCTAGTTTCATCGCCCATTCAATTACTTTCATACAGGCATCCTGCCCGAACTCACATAAATCAGAGAAGATTTTTGTGCGGTTTTTGGGAAGTGTCAGCATGATAATTCCAAGAAAGAAGGAAAAGATTACAATCTGTAGCATGTTTCTTTCCAAACTGGCTTCCGTGAAATTGACAGGAAGTAAATTTTCTACACGCTGCGGAATTGAAAGTTTATCAAAGATTTCTGATGGGGCATCAGTAGAAGCGATTGTTTGCTCAATAAAGCTATTGCTAATATATTGCGCCGGATTAATTGCCTGAACAACCATCACGCCAATGAAAATAGAAATAAATGTTGTGATAATAAAATAGATAACTAATTGAAAACCCGTCTTTTTAAGAAATCCTAAATCTCCACTGGCTGTTACGCCTAATACAATAGAACAAATAATAAGCGGGATGACGATCATTTTAAGAAGACCTAAAAAAACAATACCCGGCAGTGCAACCCATTCCCCAAATTCAAGCGCAGTATATTCATCAACAAGCGCTATGCTTGTGGGGGAGAGGAGTAAACCAAGCCCTATTCCTAATCCCATACCAATTAATATTTTAAGCCATAAATTTCTGTCTGTGTGGAGTGTTGTGTTTGTCATGATACTATCTGCCTTAATTATTTCATAAAGTGAACGAGAAACAGCCCCATCACTTCCTCATTTGTCTGTCAGTATAAAGATACTAACGTTTAACAGTCTGAAAGGAAATAATCATGAAAAAGTTACTCATTCTAGGAGCGGCAGTCTTAACGCTTCAAACGGCGTCTGTTTTGGCAGAACACCATGAAGGCGAAAAAGGTAATAAGGGACAAATCTTTGCCTCTAAAGATACAAATGGTGATGGTGTTATCTCCAAATCTGAATTTTTAGCCAATGCAGAAAAAAAGTTTGCAACAATCGACACTAATGGCGATGGGTCTATCTCTAAAGAAGAAGCCCGCACCGCGAAGAAAGTAAAGCGTGATGTAATGAAAGAAAAACGTAAAGGACGTAAAGAAAAAGCGGATCAATAAATATAAAACCTCCAACTGAAATAGAGTAAGGGAGCCTCCGCGCTCCCTTTTTTTTGCATTGAAAATAAGAAAAGACGTATACTGAGTATAGAGGAAACCCCTTATAGGAGTAACGCATGAGTTTTGGTAGAGGTGGACGATATAGTTCCGAGCATGATGAAAGAACACAAGAAATTCATGGTCGCGTGAC
>CALHAW010000011.1 GCA_937934135.1 uncultured Alphaproteobacteria bacterium | reverse complement strand
TGAGCCCCGATACATCTTCGGCGCGGAAAGTCTTATTTAGACCAGTGAGCTATTACGCTTTCTTTAAAGGGTGGCTGCTTCTAAGCCAACCTCCTGGTTGTCATGGACTTTCTACATCCTTTTCCACTTAACTATGATTTTGGGACCTTAGCTGTAGGTCTGGGCTGTTTCCCTTTCCACCACGGACCTTATCACCCATGGTGTGTCTGCCAGATATTACTCTCAGGTATTCGGAGTTTGGTTAGGTTTGGTAAAGCTCGCGCTCCCCTAGCCCATCCAGTGCTCTACCCCCTGAGGTATTCATCTGACGCTCTACCTAAATAGATTTCGCGGAGAATCAGCTATCACCCGGTTTGATTGGCCTTTCACCCCTAGACACAGATCATCCCCTCATTTTTCAACATAAGTGGGTTCGGCCCTCCAATAAGTGTTACCTTATCTTCAGCCTGTCCATATCTAGATCACCGGGTTTCGGATCTAATCCCGCATACTAATCGCCCTATTCAGACTCGGTTTCCCTACGCCTCCACCTAACGGCTTAAGCTCGCATACGAGACTAACTCGTTGACCCATTATACAAAAGGTACGATGTCACACAACAAGTGTGCTCCATCTGTTTGTAAGCATCCGGTTTCAGGTCTGTTTCACTCCCCTTATCGGGGTTCTTTTCACCTTTCCCTCACGGTACTAGTTCGCTATCGGTCGATCAGGAGTACTTAGCCTTGGAGGATGGTCCCCCCATGTTCAGACAGAATTACACGTGTTCCGTCCTACTCAAGGACTGGAGTGCTTTCTACGCATACAGGACTATCACCTACTTTGGTGTGCATTTCCATACACTTCTGCTTCTTACACTCCAGCCACTGGGCTGGTCCCCGTTCGCTCGCCGCTACTAGGGGAGTATCAATTGATTTCCTTTCCTACGGGTACTGAGATGTTTCACTTCCCCGCGTTCGCTTTGTTAACCTATGTATTCAGTTAACAATACTCTTAAAGAGTGGGTTTCCCCATTCGGAAATTCCCGGATCAAAGAGTGTTGACCTCTCCCCGGGACTTATCGCAGCCTGCCACGTCCTTCATCGCCTCTGATCGCCAAGGCATCCACCAGATGCTCTTAGACACTTGAATTCAAACCACGCGCAGAATTAAATCTGCCACAAAAATCGCTTAAATCGTAAATTTGATTGCCGTTTGTATAATTAACAATCCCATAAACGAAACAATTTATGCGTCCTTATCTATAACTCGGCAGAGTCGATAAGGCGTACGTAATGTTTGATTATTTTATTAACGTCGTACTGTCATTGTTAAAAGACCATACCCGCAAGCGGGAGGGTCAATCACTAAGGATAGACAATACGACAACTCAGCTTAAAGTTAGACTTTTCAAAGACTTTATTAAAATGGCTAAAGGTGACCCCTTAGCCAAGTTTGTCGTTATATTAATTAACTAAAAATCTTTTTAGTTGAAAATTTCTTTCTATAAACTTCATTTCAAACCTATTCACGATGTACAAGAACCGAAGATTAAATCTTCTTTAAATCATCTCGAAAGATAACTTAAAGAAAACCAATCAAAAAATAATCAACCACGACATGTAAAGTAAATGGTGGAGCTGGACGGGATCGAACCGACGACCTCCTGCTTGCAAAGCAGGCGCTCTCCCAATTGAGCTACAGCCCCATATAAAATGGTGGGCCTGGCAAGACTTGAACTTGCGACCTCACCGTTATCAACGGTGCGCTCTAACCAGCTGAGCTACAAGCCCTCCTTAAAATAGCGGAGAACTAATTGCTTAGCTTTCCAGATTATTTTTAGTTCCTATGTAGAAAAAAGAGATACACCGACAGCAGGTTTGAAGAAGTAAACTTCTCAAATGCCAAACAACATCCTTAGAAAGGAGGTGATCCAGCCGCAGGTTCCCCTACGGCTACCTTGTTACGACTTCACCCCAGTCGCTGACCCTACCGTGGTCGCCTGCCTCCTAAGTTAGCGCGGCGCCTTCGGGTAAAACCAACTCCCATGGTGTGACGGGCGGTGTGTACAAGACCCGGGAACGTATTCACCGTGGCATGCTGATCCACGATTACTAGCGATTCCAACTTCAAGGACTCGAGTTGCAGAGTCCTATCCGAACTGAGAGAGCTTTTGGGGATTAGCTTAGCCTCGCGACTTCGCTGCCCACTGTCACTCCCATTGTAGCACGTTTGTAGCCCTACACGTAAGGGCCATGATGACTTGACGTCGTCCCCACCTTCCTCCGGCTTAACACCGGCAGTCTCGCATGAGTGCCCAACTAAATGCTGGCAACATACGATAGGGGTTGCGCTCGTTGCTGGACTTAACCAAACATCTCACGACACGAGCTGACGACAGCCGTGCAGCACCTGTACATCGTCCGGCCGAACCGAAGGGAAACATCTCTGTAACCCCCGACGAGTATGTCAAGTGTAGGTAAGGTTCTTCGCGTTGCTTCGAATTAAACAACATGCTCCACCGCTTGTGCGGGTCCCCGTCAATTCCTTTGAGTTTTAATCTTGCGACCGTACTCCCCAGGCGGTGTGCTTAGTGCGTTAGCTGCGACACCGAATCCTATGGACCCGACATCTAGCACACATCGTTTACGGCGTGGACTACCAGGGTATCTAATCCTGTTTGCTACCCACGCTTTCGTATCTCAGCGTCTATACCCGTCCAGTTGACCGCCTACGCCACTGGTGTTCCTCCTAATATCTGCGAATTTCACCTCTACACTAGGAATTCCGTCAACCCCTCCGGGATACTAGACTTGGAGTTTCAAAAGCAATTCCAGGGTTGAGCCCTGGGCTTTCACTTCTGACTTTCAAGTCCGCCTACATACGCTTTACGCCCAATGATTCCGAACAACGCTCGCTCCATTCGTATTACCGCGGCTGCTGGCACGAATTTAGCCGGAGCTTCTTCTGATGTTACCGTCATTATCTTCGCATCTGAAAGAATTTTACAACCCTAAGGCCTTCTTCATTCACGCGGCATGGCTGCGTCAGAGTTTCCTCCATTGCGCAATATTCCTCACTGCTGCCTCCCGTAGGAGTCTGGACCGTGTCTCAGTTCCAGTGTGGCTGATCATCCTCTCAGACCAGCTATAGATCGTAGTCTTGGTGAGCTCTTACCTCACCAACAAACTAATCTAGCGCGGGCTAATCCACAGGCGATAAATCTTTGGACCGGAGTCATTATAAGGTATTAGCGTAAATTTCTCTACGTTATTCCTTACCTGTGTGTATATTCCCACGTGTTACGCACCCGTGCGCCACTCACCCCGAAGGGTTCGTTCGACTTGCATGTGTTAGGCCTGCCGCCAGCGTTCGTTCTGAGCCAGGATCAAACTCTCAAGTTTGATCTCAAACTCAAATCACTTTTTGTTTTTCATGTTCCGTAGAACATAAAAGAAATTGAAGCATCCTTGGACACTTCAAATGATTTGAGAAGTGCAAGGACCTGCTTATTTTGTTTCATACATATTTGAACCGAAATCCAAATACCTATGTCACGTAACTTGTAAGTTAGTTGATACACAAAACATGCAGGTCATAAATTTTGTTAACCTCGTAGGTTAACTTTTTAAATGCGCTCAACATTATAACCATACCGAAGTACGATCACATGCTCTGCTGCCTGTGTATCTCTTTTTCCATTTCACGATGTTCAAGAACCGCGCATACAACCTCGGACAACAAAAACGGCATCCGAGCCGCACACAAATATTCAATACTTAATTGATCGAGTCGGAATATATTAAATCCTACTTAAACAGTCAAGCTTATTTCACGATAAATCCCGAAATAATTTATATGATTAAATAAAAACAGCGCCCTCCCGTTTACCGGCATGACGGCTTTTTTTTAAAGCCTCACATAAAAAAGCGCGTCCCAATTTGTTAACAAGTAACGACTTGGTCTGCGCTTGTGAAAGGGGTTATATACTTAAAGGGATTGCCGTGTAAACCCTTTTTTTAACTTTTCTTCAACTTTTTTTGATTTATTTCACATCGCCACTTTGGGCAGATCCTTCTTTAACAAAAAATCATAGAGAATAAGGGCTTCACAAGCCAGATTTCGTTCTTTGGCTTTTACAGAAAATTCAAAGTGCAAAACTTTTAAAAGGGGCCATTCTACATAGAGTCAACGCTCTATCAGTTAATCACATGGCGTAAAACTTGCCTTACCGCCCCAGAAACACCAGTAAAATTCTCTGCTTCTGTATAAAACCCAGCACGCACACTCAACGGAAACTTACCATGCACGGCTTGATTAAAATATTTAATATTACTATTTTGAGGTGTAATTAAATTCTTCTGATAATAATCAACAGTATTTCTTTTAATAAGATCGCCATTATATTCATTCTTGCTAGGCATGATAGCAACTGCGTGGCTCGTTGCACCATAACGTTTTGCAAGATCTAAGGTAGTATAGCTATATTGTGGCTGCTTATCCATGTTTTTTACATTATCTGGCCCATCCCCTATCGTGATAAAATCCTTGTTATTTGAAACAAAATTTAGATCCTTTCCTTCACCATCCCACACATATCCCGCAGCCATAATAGCCGATGTGATATCAGTGGACACACCTAAGGCACGATTAAAAGGAAGTCCCTTATCTAATAACGTGTCCGCAACAAATGCCTGCGCGCCCACCATCGAGCAAAAAACATAAGTAGGACTAATATCAACTCTATCCGAAAACCGAATAACCGTCATGGCATAACAGTTATTATAATTCATTGTTTGATCTAACACTGCCTGCGCCACACCCTTTACGAGCTTTGGATTCTCCGCATAATCGATCGAATCAGATGCATCCACTGCAAAAATCACATGCTTATCGACTAAATTAATTTCCTCTTGATTTGCCTTTAAATAACTAACATTGTTTTTAAAAAACGCCTTACGCTTGGCATTTTCCAAAATTGATGAAGTGGTTATATTTTTTACCGCAGATCTGTTAATCGACCCCTTATCACTAGATGATGCAGGTGATGCTGCGAATAAAACCGCCCCAATAAAAACGCCAGATAAAGATTTTAACACTCAAAACTCCCCATAAACACATAAATTAATCTAATTATGGATAAATATATGCATAAATAGCATGGCTGATGAGTGTTTTTTATGATTTAACCACAGATTATTCAGTTTAATTCTCTAAAATTCAGAAAATCACAACAATCCCGCCTCTTTCAGCTCGTTTTCCATTTCGGGGGGGATATCTTCCATTTCGCCATCCCCTAAATAAATACCGCGATCTTTCGGGGCATCAGCCGGCTTAAAGTACCGCCATCCTTGAAAAGGACGCCGCGGCTTCACAATGGTTTGAATAATCGGTTTCTCAACGATAATGGCGCATTGCGTGCCTTTATCGGGAGTTTCTATTTGTTCAAAACCAATAATTTTCTGCCGGCAGACGATTCGATTCTTAATAACACGATAAAGCGACCCGCCCGTTTGCAAAATTTCATCCGCCTGTTTCGGCTTATATCGGGTGTTACAGGCATTTGCAGACATTCCGTGATAATCAAAACAGGATGATTCTTGTAACTGGAAAAAATCTTCCAAATCATTCACTCCCACGACAAGCTTAATAATATGTACAGTCATAAACCAAACTTAAAAGATAGATGGGGATAGTACAAGAGACAGAAAAGTTAAAATTTCACACCCTTCACATACAAGCGTATAATTTTAAAATCAAAATTAGGCAATCTATGATGCGTTCCGCATGGTTTTTTATTTTCGTACTGACACTTCCTTTCATGGCACACGCCAATGATGGGAATTTTGCTACCGCGCCCTTCACGAATAATCAATACACACCCTTAAACCCCAAACCTCTTTCCCTCGCTGATCTTGAAAATATCACCGCGCAAACACCCACGCAAACGTCAAAAAGAAAAACCAACACACATCAATCAATTAAACACACATCAACATTAGAAATTCTCTACTCTGAACGGATCATCGACCAACTAGAACAATTTGGCTATGACTTATTTGATACCAATGACACGCTTGATCACTCCATCCCCGCAGGCGCTACCCAAAATAACTACACCCTCAGCGCAGGTGACACGCTACGCGTTATCCTACGCGGTCAAGTAAATTTACGCCAAGACATCATAGTCAATAATCAAGGGCAACTTATTGTCGAAGACCTCCCTCCTCTCCTCGTCAGTGGCAAAACAATCAACGCCGTTCAGGATACCTTGCGCGAAGAAATCAAAAGCCTCCACAACACTGAAATTTATGTGTCTTTGGCCGCTATTCGCCAAATTGGTGTTTTAGTTGTGGGGAACGTGAATAAACCAGGGCGTAAAAACATGACCGGCTTTCACACTACCCTTGATGCAATCATCGCCGCAGGCGGCGTTCAAAAAAACGGCAGCCTGCGCCAAATTAAATTAATACGCAAAGGGCGCAGCACCTTAATTGACCTCTACCAACTCATAATGTCAAACGGGGGAAAGGCCGATATGCTCCTCCAAGATGGCGATCGCCTCATTATCCCTCCTATCGGCCCCACCCTCGCCGTAACAGGCAGCGTAAAACGCGCAGGTATTTATGAGATTCGCCAAGGAGAGAAAATAAGCCTCCACCAAGCACTCAACCTTGCAGGCGGCTTGCTCACACCGGGGCAAAACCGCTTCATTAAATTAGAAAACACCAATAATGGCGAAGAAACCGTCCAAAACATCACCAATCAACAAGACCGTATTTTCGGCGATGGCGCGATTCTTAATGTTGCCCAAAGCGAACAGAAAAAAGCCAGTGAAGTGCAGCTGGTCGGTCAAACCCGCCAGCCAGGCGCGCATGACTTTAATAAAAAACGCACATTATCCGCTCTTATTCATGATGAAAAAATATTGGGTAAAGATATCTATCCCCTTATTGGCGTGATTGAACGCCGCGATGCAAAGCAACTCACCAAAAAACTAATCGCTTTTTCTCCCTACCAAGTCCTCCATGAAAAATTTGATCAACCATTACAAGATGGTGACAAAGTCCATCTTTTTTCCACCAAACAAATCCATGCCTTAGAAAATAACAACACGCTTCTCCACGAAGCCTCCACTGTAACAACCATACAAAACAATAATGATGACCTTATTGATGACCCCGTCCTCGCGGCTTTCTTAAAAGAACGCAGCATCTTTGTCCGCGGCGCAGTACGCCAAACAGGCTCCTACCCCGCTACGGCAAATACCAGCCTAGAAAACATCCTCGCCGTTGCAGGCGGCCTATCGCTTGAAGCCAATAAACAAAGCATCGAAGTCAGCAACCGCACATCAGGACGCAGAACCCTTAATCTTGAGACAACAAACCCACTTGATATCATCTTAACCCCCGGTGACACCGTGCGCGCCAATCAAAAATTTCATAAAATCATGGATCAAAGCGTTATGATCATCGGTGAAGTCAAACATCCCGGACGCTATGATCTAATGGCTGGTGACACCATGTCAAAATTGGTTGCCCGCGCCGGTGGCCTTTTGGATCACGCGTATCCTGATGGCGCAATCTTCAGCCGCGCTTCTGAACGCATCCGCGAAGAACGCCGTTATAAAGCACAAGCGCAAGACCTCTCTCTTAAGCTCGCCGCCAGTCTTCAACAACGCGATGACGATAAACGCCCCAATACAGACCAAATCCAAACCATGGAAAACCTAATCACCCGCCTAAAATCCGCACAGGCCGTAGGACGTATCACCGTTGAAGCAGACCCCGCCTCGCTCACAGTTGATCCTGAACAAGACATCCTCCTTGAAACAGGGGATCGTATTTTTATCCCTAAACGTCCCTTAACGGTGCGCGTTGCGGGCGAAGTCCTCTCCCCCGCCGCCCTTCAATTTAGACGCGGCAAAGACCCAAAAGATTATATCCGCGAAGCAGGCGGCACGACCTACTACGCCGATAAAGACCGCACCTTTGTTGTCTATCCAGACGGCAGCGCCCAACCCTTAAGCGTCAGCATGTGGAATCACACTCCAAACTTTATTCCCCCCGGCTCTACTATTATTGTGCCGCGTGATCCCAAACCCTTTGATTTCATCGAAAGCGCCGAACGGATCAGTCAGGTTCTTGCCAACCTCGCTATCTCTGGCCTTTATGTCGAAGCGATTGGTGATGACAACTAACCCCCTCTTTTCCATTATTACCGTCACGCGTAATAACCTTATTGGCCTACAAAAAACCCATAAATCTATCCTCTGCCAAACTTGCACAGATTATGAATGGATTGTCATTGATGGCGCATCCAATGACGGTACGCCTGATTTCCTCCATGATAAAAACGCTCACTGGATCAGTGAACCTGATACCGGAATTTACGATGCCATGAATAAAGGGATTGCCCGCGCCCATGGGGCATATCTTATTTTCATGAATGCTGGCGATTGTTTTGCCACCTGCGGCACACTCGCCCTCATCCAAAAATATGCACGGCATGATCCTGACTTTATATATGGCGATGCGCTTGAAGATAAAAACTATAAAAAGGCACGCTCCCACCTTAAAATAAATCACGGCATGATCACACATCATCAAAGCATGATCTACAAAGCACCCATCGCACACTATGATACACGCTATACCATTGCCGCAGATTATGATCTAACGCGGCGCGTTGTGATGAACGCTCCTCACATTTCCTATATTCCAAAGCCAATTTGCTTATTTGAAACAGGCGGCATTTCACAACAAAACGTAACACAAGGACGCAAAGAACAATTTAAAATCCGTAAGGCCTATAACGTCCCACAATTTGAAAATATAATGATCTACGGCGCGCAAACCGCCCTATACCAGCTCAGGCATTTTGCCCCTAAACTATATTGGCTGTTGAAGCGTGCTTCATAAAACATGAAACCATATGATAATATCGCATCCGCGAACGCGCAAAATCAAAACCATCGCGCCCCTCTAAAAATCCGGCCTTAAAGAAATAACAATGACAAAACGCCATCACACCACGCAACGGCATGCGTCTAAATATCTGCTTTAAAATCTGCCGCACCGCATTGGGGTCTTTGGGGTATGCGCCGCGCTTAATCATCGCCGCCTCCCACCGGGCATAACGCTGGTGGCGTTCTTCCCACCCATCATAAGCATCATGGATAAGGGCGCTGTTTAATTGCTCAATTTTTTCATGCGCATACACCGCTTTTAAAACAGGTTGATAATGCCCCTCTATCTCGCCCATGCCCTCAATATCTAAATCATCAATCACGGGGAACTCTATTTTATGACGGTTAAACAATGCCAATTTATTATTGCCCATACCATGTTTTAACACGCACCCGTTCCAAACATATTGCCCTCGCACAAAATACCCCGCCGCCCTGAAATCCAGATTTTTAATTTCTTCACTTAATGCTGGCGTGACAATCTCATCCGCATCAACAAAGAAAACATAATCATGCTTGATATTTAAATTTTCTAAACAATATTGTCGTTTTTTGGGATATGTCCCATTCCATTTAAAATCCGCAACCCACGCCCCGCATTGCGCGGCAATCTCCACAGTTTTGTCGTGGCTACCACTATCAATCACAATAATATCGTCAAACTCTTGAAGCGCCTCTAAACAACGGCGCAACCGCGCTTCTTCGTTTAAAGTCGTAATAAGAATCGAAACCTTCATCATGTCGCCATCATGCCTAGCGCGATTCCTTGATAGAGCTGGCACGCATTGGGAAAAAAACAAACCCCATCACCATGCCAATAAATGCCCCGACCAAATAACTAAATAACGGGTTTGGCCATGTTGGCTTTGGACTGGCGCTCGCTGGTTCAACAATAATCGCAGAATAGGCTTCATTTAAATTGGCCAACATCTGGATATGTTCTTGCTGCATTAATAAATTTGTAATCCCTTTACGGTGATCTGGGTTAATTGTTTTTTTCAACATGTTTTGCAGATATTCAATACGGCTTTGGGATTGTTGCCGGCGATCACGACGGATCATCTGATCCGCAACCAAATGAAGCTTACGCAACATCGCCGCCGCAAATTCTTGATTAGAATGATGGTATGTAATTTTTCTAAGCGGCGTCGCCCCCATCGGATCAATCCGTACAGATTTTGCCAGATAAACCGCCAACTCTTCAGGGGACTTAATCTCGCTATTCTCACTTTGATTAATTCGCGTCATTACCCCTTCATCTTGTAATAAAATTTTTGATGCCGATGGCCCGCGCAACGTATGTACAAATCGGTAAAAATCAGGCGATGCACCCTCACTACTTTTGGGGCGCCAAAATGGCAAGGCCGCAATCTGGTCATGCTCCACCGTAGAAGCATAATCCCCCAACGCATATCCATCCGCAGGGGCAATAATCATCACTGCTTTATATTTAGGTGTCACAAAATAAAGGAATAAAAACGCGCAAACCAACCCCATAATTAAACCAAGGCAAACAGCTACCTTCGCTTGCCAAATTAGATTCACAACCTCCCGTAAACTCATTTCTTTATCCATGCTCATTTTCCCTTTATATAAGCGCTTATCAACATTGACGTTTTATCGTCTCCCCATAAAGCGCGCTTTTTCAACCAACTCCACCCATTTATTTAATGATTGATTGGGATGAAACGCCTGCGCGGCGCGCAACGCGCCTTCTTGCGCTGTAAACCACGCATCACCATCCATGCGATACCCATAAATCATGTCGGCCAATGCCTTTCCATCATCATCAGGTGATATCACCGCGCCGGCATTATAATGTTCAATCACATCAGAAATTTCTGTATTTTCTGGCCCTACAAAAATGGTTGGCCGCCCAACAGTTAAGCCAGAATAAAACTTGCACGGGACCAACATGCCACCAACATTACTACGCATGGTGACCAAATGTACATCACCACTTTCCATCACGCCGCGTAATAATTCAATCGGCTGATAGGGCATAAATTTAATATTTTCTAACCCCCGTTTCCCTTTTTCCCGCATCAACCGCGCATGGGATACCGGGTCGCCGACAAAAACAAACTCTATCTCTTCATTATCACGCAATAATTCTGCCGCCGCGATCACGGATTTCATCGGATGCGCGCGCCCAATACTGCCCGCATAAAGCACCCGAAATTTCGGTGATTCATCACGGAACATCTCTTCTGGTTTTTTGGCACGCCCACGCACTTCACGGCTGGCATAATCATATGGCTTGCCTTGTAACGGCGCAACAACCTCCAAATCCGCCCAATTCGGAATAACCGTCACCTTCGCAGGCACAACCCCCGTCTGCGTTAACCGCTTTGACATACATTGCCCAATGGTCACCACACGATATGCATTATTCATTGCCCGCCGTGATATTTTCAACAAACGTCTTTCAATAAAATGCGGCAGATGAAAACCCAAAGGACGGCATAAATCAGGATACACATCCTGCGACCAATGAATATGCGTTGATTTTTTCCGCCGCGCAATCATCGATCCCAATACCGATAATAATGGCGGATCTGTCATCGTAATCACTAAATCATATCGCGGTAACGCTTTGGCCTTTAAAAAAAACCGTCCCCATAAAAACAAAAAACCAATAAGGGATGGGTGATGATGGCGTTCTTTCAAACAATGTATCGTCACGCCCTTTTCCATTCTATTTTCTGTTGTTTCACCTGTGGTTAACACAGAAACCAACCAGCCACTTTTTTCCAGTGCCACGGCTAAATCTTGCATCATGCGCCCTGTTGCGCCATGAATAGGCGGATATGTACGGTTGATCATTAAAACAGAAGGTTTACTCATAACGGGTCAGATGGTCTCGGCTCTTTCGTTCTATTCCTAGAACTCCAAATTAAAATTAACGTCAATAACAACCCAAAATCCAAAGATTTATACGATGCATAAAATAAAACCGCGATCATCAAAGGCCAAAACAGCGCTATCGCGGCTACAGGCTCACTAAAAACTAGACGGCGCAGTTTTTCAAACACAAAAAACAAATAAAACAAACATAATAACAACCCAATCAACCCCGCCTTTAACATCATGGCGCTTAACAGACTATGGGTAAATGTTACGGGAAATCCACCCACCGCGGGGGACGCAAAGGACGCGCCCCATCCCTTGCCCAATATCATAGAAACACTATCGCTACTCATAACCTGCCACACGGCCTGCCACTCTTGTATACGCATATTCATGCCTACTTGTGATGTTTTCAGGCTCACTTCATTCATCAGGCTCAAAATATCTTGGTAAAATACGCAAAATACCGCCCCCATAATACAGGCAGGAAAAACCATCTTGAACGGCGCCTTGATAAATCCCAACACTAAAAATATCAAAAGGCTGATCATAACGGCGGCAAAGGTCGCACGGCGAATATCTTGCATCATCGCCGCCAAACAAATAATAACCCCTAACACTGCAAATGCCGCAATCACAACATGACGCATGGTGAATTTTTCAAATAATTTTTGCCCGCCCCATCCCAACGCATAAATCGCCGTAAATAATATAAGCGGGGAGTTCGCCAAGTACAGCAATTCATTCCCCCGAATATTAAAAATATTATCGGGAAATAACGTCCGCAGCCCAAACGCAAAACCAATCAAAAGGCACAGGATAGTTAACATCTTATGGCCTTCTTTCTTTTCTAAAAACGGCGCAATAAACACAGGTAAAATAAGAAATAAAAATCCAATTAAATCGCGTGCAATATCCGTATGTCTATATTCAAAAAAAACCCCGCGCGCTAACGGTAAACATAACCCCACCACCAATAAGACTTGCGCCGCCATAAACCAATGTGAATTGGTGGGTTTTTGTGTAAATTGAAACGGCCTGACAAAGGCAGAAACACCCATCCCCAAAAACAACAAAACACCCATAATAATTTCCGCGCCTGCGGGGTGATCCGCCGTGGGCGCACCAATAAGCGCATAAATCACCAACGCCCCTGTAAAAAAGCAGAGTCTATAATCTGCAAATAAACGCTGCATATTTTTATGCGCCTTTAATGACTTCTAATATCATGCGGATTGCAATAATAATAAGAAACCCACTAAAAACTTGTCTTAAAATTTTCACTGAAAATTTATGCGCCACACTCACACCAACTGGGGCCATAAATACCGTGACAGGAATAATAATGCCCAGGGCCAATAAATTAACATATCCCACACTATAAGGGGGTAAATCCGCCCCCTGCCCCATACCAATAAAAAGAAAACCCAGAACACCCGGCACCGCAATTAACAACCCCAACGCTGACGATGATCCCACGGCCTTATGGATTGGTACATTATGAAGTGTCATATACGGCACGTTCAACGCCGCTCCGCCAATCCCCATTAAGGTACAAATTGTTCCAATAATACTGCCCGCTATTGTTGGCCAGGGTTGGCGCGGAATATCGTTAAAGATTTTAAATTTTTTCGGATTAACCTGCATAAGAAATGCGAAAAACACCAACGCACTGGCAAACACAATCTTCAACCCCATGCCCGTTGTTTGTGACGCAACATAGGTTCCCATCACAACCCCAATCACCATACCCAATCCAATCGTCTTCACCAAATCAAACCGCACACTACCGCGCTTCCAATGCGCCCGCGCCGAAGATAACCCCGTCGCAATAATCGTCGCCAATGATGTCCCTACCGCCAAATGCATGATATTATCAGCGGTATATCCTAAATAATTGAAAATAAAATACAGACCGGGGACTAAAACCAGTCCCCCACCAATCCCCAATAATCCTGCCAAAAACCCCGCAAGCGCCGCCAACCCCATCAATGATAAAATCAAGGGCAGCCATTCAATGATGAGTGATAATTCCATAGCTTTTAATGTAAAGGCTCACCCCTTCAAAGCAAGCCTTTATAGAATCTTATCTCAGGAAATATCAGGGGACTAAACGGCTCTGTTATACGTGCTATTGAAGGGAATTAAAAACGCGGCGTGGCTTTTCAAAACGCTCCCGCTCCCCTTTTTTATAAACACGCCGCCCTGTGCCTGTATTGAACGGCGCAGCGCCGCTTGCGCGTACCCCTTGGCTTTGTCCGCGCTCTTGTGAATTGGCCTGTTGCTGGCGTTGAAACGCCGCTAACTCATCATCATATTGCGCCAACGCCGCTAAATTTTCACGTTCACTGCGCTGCGCTTCGGCATCGCGTCTTGCACGGCTTGCTTGAATATCTTGTGGCGTTAAACCCAATGAAAAATTCTGATTATCAATCCCAAAGGGACGGGCATTACTGCCTCCATAATATTGGTTCTTCGCCCCCGTTGCGGCGTTCTGATTTCCTTGTAAAATTTGCTTTAAATTAAGCGGTCCACCCGTTGTATAAGATGAATTTGGCGGATTATATAGGGTCGAAGATTGCGCCCATGCGGCAACATTTCCTATCAAGAAAACAGCTAAAACCCCTAAAAAACACATAATATTCTTCATTATGTTCCTATTATATCACGCACAACGCCCCGAGGGAAATTCCACTTTTTCATTCATTCAGAGGAAAATCCTTCTTCTTTCCTGAATATTTCCAAAATTTAACAGTTTTTTAAGGGTTTGCAGGCATTATCAACTTAGATTTTCAAAGAGTGAGGAGAGTATAATGCAAGTTAATATTCAAGAACTGGTGAAAGAAACAGGGCTAAATGAACAGCTGTATCCGGGTAAAAAGCTCGTAAAAAAATATGTTCAACCCGGTGAATATAAAAGCCACTGCGTTGCATTTGACTGGCGTTCTTCTGATCTTTTGCGCATTGAATTAAAGGCTGGCCTCACTGGGCGCACCATGGATCTTAAAGATCTAAAAAACTACCCTGTCAGCTATCAGGCGCCCACATATTTAGAACTCATCACCTCTGACTCTGCTCAGGAAGAGGAAGAAGACGAAACAGAAGGTAAAAGCTCTGGTGGCAGCGGCGGTAAAAAACCCGCTACCAAGAAATTAGAAGACCAAGCACTCTCTCTAAACGCTTTTGATAAAGTAACCGAAGGCGACATCCCAGAATCAGGCAAGATTGAAAAATTTGTCGTAATGGGAAAAGAGCTAGCACAAGAAGCCTTCGCCCAAGCTTTCGATAATTTTAAAGAACAACTTCACCAAACAAAAGTCATGGCAATGGACATCATGAAAAACGTCAGTGACATTATTAAAAAAGCCACCCCCGGTGGCGGCTTAGAAGCCAAAGGCAATGAAAGCGTCAAATATAAATATGATTCTGAAAAGACCGCAGGCCTCTTCGGGGCAATGTCTCCTTAATGTTGTCTTTTTAAAAATAATTCAAATATTAAACTCCAAAATAACTTCAGCGATTTTTTTAAATCGCTGTTTTTTTTGTGACGGATAGCGTCTCTATGCTTATAATAAAGCCATAAACAACACGCCCTATGGGGTGGCTCTATAATAGGAAAATAAAAAATGACTTCAGGTGGTGATGGATATGATGACAGCAAAGACTCGTTAGAACGCAATAATGTCGTCCCTCTAAAAGTTCCCCGCCAAAAACGGGACGCCAAAACGCCAACACAAAAACCCACCTATAAAGCACCTCCCAAAGCGCAAACCGAAACACAACACGCCACAACACAAAATGACACAATAAATGAACCCCTAATTAACCTGCCCCCTATTACAAAATATTTCTTGGGGGTGATGGTTATCATTCATCTGGGCGTTACATTCTTGCTCAATGAAACGCAAACAAACTGGCTCTTCATTCACCTTGGCTTTATTCCGGGACGTTTGACGGGGACGGCGCTTTTTGAACCATTGATATTTATTACTCCTCTCACCCATATGTTCCTCCATGGCAGTTGGCTTCATATTGCCATGAACGGTATTATGCTGCTCGCCTTTGGCAGTGGCATTGAAAAATGGCTCGGCGGTAAAAACATGCTTATCCTCTTTTTTATCTCTGGCTTGTTTGGCATTGCCACGCATTTCGCGTTAAATTTCCATTCCATCTTTCCCGTTGTTGGGGCTTCGGGTGGTTTAAGCGGCCTGTTTGCCGCCGCGCTTATAATGATCAACAAACAACAAAAAAATCAGGGCGGCCCTACTCATAAAATCTGGCCTTTTGTGCTTCTCTGGATTGGCATTTCCGTAATTTTCGGCTTTATTGGCAGCCCCGATGGCGGACAAATCGCATGGGCCGCCCATGTCGGTGGCTTCCTCGGCGGTTTTGCCGCAATGAAATTCCTCAAAAAAACTTAAATCAAATGAGTATCTTATTTTATAGGAATTAAAGCCTAAATATGTTATGCTCTTCTTCTGTCCGTGATTGAACACGGCACGGCTTGGAAGAGACATACCAAGACGAAAGGGCTAAGACAAAAGAAGCCAAGACAAAAAGGATCAAAAAACAGAGGAGTCCCCCCACCCCCCTTATCTTGACAAACAAACTAAGTACGCCCCTTTTATCTCAATAAAAACAAGGCGTTACCAAGGGGCTGCAAAACAGAATTAAAAAGGGGGGAGCATTAAAGGAGAGCAGGAATTTAAGAACTTGATACAGCCCCCTTTACGCGGCAGGGTCAACCAACAAATGGGGGATTGATAGGGTATCAATATTATTTTGCGACGTTAATTTTGTTTCCCCTGGGACACCCCAAATAATGGTATTAAACCCCTCATGCGGCATCGCCAGCGGCGACCATTCTTGATAAATCAAACCCGTCTGCGCGCAATGCCAACTTTTATCCGGCAACGCTTCAGATGCTTTTTCCATCAACGCATGGATGATCGCATCATTATCACCGCTATTTTGTTCCGCCACCGCCATAAAACGGTACAGGCTGGCAGATGGGTAAATCTTTTCCGCATGGGTTAAATATGATTTGGCTTCCCCCCAATACCCTAAATCCATTGCCGCGTTGGCCGCCATTACTTGCCCATCATAACTATCTGGATTAATCGCAACCAAATCTTCAAACCATTTTAATCGTTTGGCATTGGCGTTATTTTTCTTCCCTTTAAGCGGTGCTAATTCTTCCCATATCATCGCAAGGTCAGGATGCGGGCTTTCTTTCCATGTTTTTTGGATCAGGGAAATTGCTTTTTTCCGTCTATTCTTGGCCAAATAAAAACGCAATAAACGCACAATAGTTGGTACAAAATAAGGATTAATTTTATACGCCGCTTCAAACTCTTTTAAGGCCGCATTTTCATTCTCTTGATCCCGCTCATAATCACCATGCATTAAATGAAGGGCAATACGGTCAGATAAAATTTTATCTTCATCCAATCCGCTCGCTTTAACCGCACGTTTACCTGTTGCAACCGCACTTTGCCATGCATGATTTTTTATTTCTAAAGAATAAATCATCGCCAACAACCATCCTTGCCCGGCATAGGCCTTATCCGCCTGACGTGCATATGTCAGCGCCGCGCTGTAATCCTTCACAGATAATGCATTGACCAACAAGCCACGCAAACCCAAAAAACGTGCTTCTTTATCGTCGCTCAATTCTTTGAAATAATTTTCGGCTTTGCCTTCTTCCCCCCGAAGGCGCGCGGCCTGCGCCGCTAATAATAGGGTTAAAGCATTTTGGTCTGGCATAAAATCTTGTGTTTTATCGGCATATTCCGTGGCTTTTTTGGCATCACCCGCCGCAACCGCAATCAAACCTTGCGTTAAGGCGTTATATCCTTTTTTCTGCTTATCTTGCTCTTGGTATTTTGCAATAACCTTGGGCGTTGATAAAACCGCGCGCACCACGCGGTAAATCAATAAGAACGTAATACAGGCAATAAATAACAGCAGGAAAAACAACCCACTTTGGATTGTAATATCATATTGCATAATGGACAACGACACATCACCCTGACGGGTCGCAAGCCACACACCAGCGCCCGCAATGATGGCGATTTTAATGAAAAACCAAATTGTTTTAATCACGGATTAATTTTCTTTCTGTAGTCGAAGCTTACGCCCATATTTATTCAAGGTTTATTCAAAACTTTTCCCAGAAGAAAAGCCCTTAAATCCTTGTTGTTTCGGCAAAATTGTCACGCCAGATTTTTCATCTGTAATCACATTATTGGGAACCAGTGGTACGTCTTCTAATACTTTGCCAATATCAGGAATATTGCCCTGAATATTTTCTTGAATATTTCCTTCAGAATTTCCTGAAATATTATGGGGCATCATTTGTTTAATACTTTTTTGGATATTTCCAAAGCCAGACCCATTGACCAGACCTTCTAACGGTAATTGATCTGATAATTTTGAAAGAATAGAATCGCCTAATAATTGTTCAAGATTGCCAGCAATTAGTGATGCTTTGGCTTGCTCAATAAACGGTTGCGCCGTAACCGCCGCGGCACCATCTAACCCCTGAAGTTCCGCCACTGCGCCTTCGATATTGCCTTCATCCAGCATCTTTTGCGCCCTTGCAACGGCCGCTTGCGTTTGTGTTCCTGTAACGGATGCACCTTCTTTTTCAACTTGTAATAAGCTATGTAAACGCGCTTGCGCTTTTTCTTTCAACGAAACATCTTCACCCTGTAAAGAAGACACAACAATATCACCAGCAAGCCCCTTAAATTCACGCGATAATCCCTCGCTTGATAAAACACCGCCATTGGCATGGGGCGCTAATTTTGCAATCGCCTCTTGCAATTCAGCGTTCTCTTCGCCTGCAAGGCGTTGTAAAACGGCAAGGTCATTTTCAAACGGTTCTTGACGGTAAAACGCATTACGCATTTGCGTGAAGGCAATCAACATTGCCGCGGCTTTTAAATCAGTGCCAGAAACACCTTCCAACGTTTCGCCCAACGCACCACTTTTTTCTTGCGCGCTGGCTAAACCATCATTAATTGTGCCGCCAATTTGTTCGCGGGTTATCATCATGCTTTTTAATTCTTCCATGGATGCATTTAACTGTTCTTGCCCTGTAAAGCTTTCTTCAAGGTTTTGAATACGGTCAATAAGCGCCGCAAAATTTTCGCCGCCTTTAATTTCCCTGACTTGCTCCTCCAAAACCTCTAACCGTTGCGAAAGCGGCCCTGCATTAGGGTCTAAAACCCCGCTAGAAATTGCTTCCGCTTTTTGGGAGAGCTGCTCTACCGTGTTTTGCACATTCTTAACTTGGTTTTGTAATTGGTCTGCGCGTTCTTGAAGATCAACTTGAATATCTTGCGGAATAATCGTTTCAAAAAAACCGGGGCGGTCAGAAACACTACTTACTTCTTCTTCCAGCGCCGCTATTTTTTCATTTTGTGTTTCTACTGTTTCTTGTGCTTTTGGCCAAAGAAGAAACGCCCCTAATGCGGCGGTTAATAGAATTAAAATCACCGCAATCCACGTGCTGGTCACAACATTTTTACGCCCCTGATCTTCAATCGCCGCCATAAGTCGTTCATGCTCTTCCTTTGTTGGCTCTGGCTTAGAAGAACGTTTTGCTTTTAAAGTTTCAGAATGGGCAGAAGGGGTTGAAGCATCAGAAGAAGGGACTGTTTTTGACTTGCTTGCATTAACAGGCCTTTTGTTTTTAACCTGTTTTTTCTTAACGGATTTTGATGTTGCCGCAACAACGGTAGAGGTTTCAGAAACAACGGTAGAGGTTTCAGAAACAACTTTTGACACAAGCTTTGACAGGTCAATTTTATGATCATTGGCGGCCTGCATTATTTGATCGCGGCGCGTACCGGGAATAACATCGCGTTTTTTCCACCCCTGCACCGTTGTCACAGGCGTATCAATTTTTGCTGCCATGGGGCGAATACCACCAAAGGCTTCAATCACCTTGCCCGCATTTTCAATCGGTTGTTTTGAATTTTTACTCATCATGTCTCTCCAATAATTGAAGCATGCCCTGACGGTCTGGCGTTGATGCCACCGCAATATGCTTCCATTGTAAATTTTCAATGCACTTTATCATGGAGTCTCCCAAACACAAGGCCTCACATTGATTTAAGCATTTTTGCGCCCCAGATTTTTTAATCAATTCGACAAAGCTTTCCGCCGTACGGACGGAATAAAATAAAATATGTGAAAAAGCGCCTTGACGTATCAGATCAAAACACTCATCACTAATTTCTTTTGATTTTTCAGTATGATAGAGAATTATTTCATCAATATTCTTGCCTTGCACCATCAAATTTTGTGCAATATCGCGCGCTCGACAATATAAAATTTTGCCGTCAATCGGCTCATTTTCCAGCATTTTTATTAAATCTGTCACTTTTCCATGCGCAGATTTATACGCGATAAAACCAGCCTGTTGGACAGCAGCAACGGTCTGTTCCCCGACACAATAAGCAGGAATATCCCGTTGATCGTTTTTTAAGGTAAAGGACTGCACTGCATTGGCACTAGTGAAAACCAACGCACCATAGCGCCCTAAATCAGGTAGTTTAATATCGTGATGCATCACTGTTAAGAAGGCTTCACAAAAAACGGCATACCTTAATTGACGAACCGCATTGGCGGTTTGCGCAGCGCTTTGTTCGGGGCGGGTAATCAAAACACGCTTTTTCATCGAACGGTAACATCATCAGGAATTTGGGCTTTAAGCGCCTGACCGGCCTCTATTCCAATAATTTGCGCATCGGCAGGCACGCCCGCGCGTTCTTCCGTAAAAAGATGCTGCCCATCCAGCGATAAGACGGATGCTTTTAAGGTCAAAATATCGCCCTTAATCACCGCATGCGCCGCAATCGGCGTTTGGCAAGATCCATCAAGGGCGCGTAACACTTCACGTTCCGCAAGAATACAATGATAGGTATCATCACAATGGATGGCTTTTAAGGCCAGTTCTATCGGCGCATTATCATTGCGCGTTTCAATACAAATCACGCCCTGACCGCAGGCCGGTAAAAAATCATCCACGGCAACAGGATGGATCATGTCATCTTCAATACCCAAACGCTCAAGCCCTGCCATTGCCAGGAAAGTCGCGTCCACTTGGCCGCTTCTGATTTTTTCAAGGCGGGTTTCGACATTACCGCGAAAGGGGACAATTTTTAAATCAGGACGTTGATGTAGCGCCAGCGCGGCGCGGCGCGGACTGCACGTCCCGACAATCGCCCCATCTGGTAAATCTGCGATTTTATCTGCTGTCATGCAAATCAACGCATCACCGGCATTTGCGCGGGGCAAAACGTGGTTAATCACCAATCCCTGTGGTAAATCTGTTGCCATATCTTTAAGGGAATGGACGCCGGCATCGACCGTACCATCCACAATCATTTTTTCAATTTCCGTGGCGAACATACCTTTTCCGCCCGCTTCTTCGGTCAAAGGGATCTCTCCTTCTGATTTTTTCCAATCAGCCTGACTAAGGATGGGGATAATTTCCACCTGCAGGGCAGCGTGCGCCTTTTCCAGGGCTTTTTGCACCATTTGCGCCTGCTTCAACGCCAATGGCGAATTTCGCGTTCCGAGCTTAATCACATTCATACCCGTTTTGTACGAACTTTACACGGCAATGAAAAGATGAAATATGTGTTAGATGAAAATTGTACTGGGCATTGAAACTTCTTGCGATGAAACGGCGGCCTCTGTCGTGCGTGAAGACGGCACTATTTTATCCAACCTTGTATTAAGCCAATTAGAGGAGCATGCGGCTTTTGGTGGCGTTGTCCCCGAAATTGCGGCGCGGGCGCATTTAGAACATCTTGATACATTAATCAAAGCTGCGATCCACGATGCAGATATTCAATTTTCTGACCTTAGCGCAGTGGCGGCGACGTCTGGGCCTGGCCTAATTGGCGGCGTTATGGTTGGTATGGTCGCGGGCAAAGCGATTGCGGCAGCGCATAACTTGCCTTTTATCGGCGTAAACCACCTTGAGGGGCATGTCTTAACGGCGCGCCTGGCTGAAAAAGTAACATTCCCTTATTTAGTTTTGTTGGTTTCAGGCGGGCATACGCAAATTTTAATTGCCGAAGATGTAGGAAAATATAAGCGCCTTGGCACCACATTAGATGACGCATTGGGCGAATGTTTTGATAAATCAGCAAAACTTATGGGGCTTGGCTATCCCGGTGGCCCGAATTTAGAGAAAATTGCCGCTAAATGCACGGATTCCAAAACAGCGCGAGAACGTTTTGCCTTGCCTTTACCCATGCATGGGCGGGCAGGTTGTGATTTTTCTTTTTCAGGTCTGAAAACTGCCGTTAGAAACGCGATTGAAGCCCTGCCAGCGGGTGATTTGCAAGAAAAAGACATCGCGGCGCTTGCCTGTGCCTTTCAGCATTCAGTGGGCGATATTCTTAAAGACCGATGCCAGAACGCGATGAATAGCTTTCAACAATATTATCCACAAAACGATACACAGACCAATGCCTTACCCGCTTTTGTTGTCTGTGGCGGGGTTGCCGCAAATCAACATATCCGCACCATACTTAAAGACTTGACGCGAAAGGCAGAAATGGATTTTATGGCGCCGCCCTTAACGCTTTGTTCTGATAATGCAGCCATGATAGCATGGACCGGATTAGAACGGCTTAATAAGGGCTTAACAGATCCGTTGGATATTGCGGCGCGTCCCAGATGGCCACTTGACCCAACAGCAGAAAAAAAGCTGGGCGCGGGTGTAAAAGCATAATAAAGGAAATAATATGACTGAATCTAACATGAAGAAAATTGCCGTGATTGGCGCGGGCGCATGGGGAACGGCGTTGGCGCAATCTATTGCCAATGCAGGACGTGATGTTTTGATGTGGGCGCGCGAAGAGGACGTCATTAATTCAATCAATAGCGATCATGAAAATGCACTTTACCTTAAAGGCGTGTCTTTGAATGAAACCATTAAAGCGACGGGTAATAAAAATGATCTGGATGATTGTGATTTATTTTTAATCGCAACCCCTGCACAACATGTCCGTGCAACATTGGAGCAAATGAAAGAGCGTTTAGCAGATAAACCATTTGTGATTTGTTCAAAAGGTATTGAAATTGAAACAGGCAATTTGATGTCTGAAGTCGTCGCAGAAATTATTCCTGATGCCAAAGTAGGGTATTTGAGTGGCCCAACCTTTGCAGGAGAAATTGGTAGTGGCCTTCCTTGCGCCGTGACGCTGGCGATGGAATCAAAGCACAAAGAATTGGGGACTGAAATTGTTGCGACAATGGGGTCACGGACACTTCGGACATATTTAGCAGACGATATTATTGGCGCGCAAATTGGCGGTGCAATTAAGAATGTTATTGCCATTGCGGCGGGTGTTATCCATGGACGCGGCATGGGAGAAAGTGCGCGATGCGCCCTTGTTACCCGTGGATTGGCCGAAATGGGGCGCCTTGCCAAAGCGATGGGCGCCCAAAAATCAACATTAATGGGAATGTGTGGCATGGGTGATTTAATGTTGACCTGTTCCAGCATGCAATCACGCAATTTTTCATTGGGCGT
Organism: uncultured Alphaproteobacteria bacterium; assembly: GCA_937934135.1. Classification (GTDB taxonomy): domain Bacteria; phylum Pseudomonadota; class Alphaproteobacteria; order Micavibrionales; family Micavibrionaceae. The sequence continues at coordinate 36,323 of CALHAW010000011.1, read as the reverse complement.
GCAACTGGGTGAAGGCAAAACATTGGAAGAAATATTGGGTGACCGTATTGCGGTGACCGAAGGCGTGCATACAGCCAAAGCATTGCGCGTTATGGCGCGTAACAATGCGGTTGATATGCCAATTTCACGCGCGGTGTATGATTTCCTTCATGAAGATTTCACGATTGAAGATATTATTGAAAAAGTCCTTGATCGTCCGTTAAGGCGCGAAAGCCTATAATCTTAAATATAACGGAGAAATGAAGTGACTGGTGAAACGATTTTTATTTTCTTTATCGCCATCGTCTTGCTTTGGATTAAACCAGGGCCGGGGCAGGCGTTAAGGATAACCACGACCTTAAATGATAACTTCATGGCGGGGTTTGCCATTTCTATGGGCGTTGTCGTGACATGCAATATTTTTTTATTAATCGCAATTTTGGGCGCGTCCCTTATGGCGAACATATTAGGGGATGTAAGTTTATTTTTTAAAATCTTTGGCGGATTTTATTTAATTTACCTTGGCGTGAAAGGGTTTTCACCAAACAATAATGAAGAGGAACCCGATGAAAAATTTAATAAAAAGAAATTCTTAAAATATTTTTCCTTTGGGTTACTGGTCGCCTTATCCAACCCCATTGATATTTTCTTTTTTGCAGGGATTTTACCGAGCCTTGTGGATATAGCGACACTAACGATGCAAGATATTATTATTGCAATGGCTGTCATGACGGCGACGGCCTTAATGATAGACGCACTTATCCTGACGCTGGTGACGCAATCCAAAACAATATTATTGGAATCCAGATTTGCTCAATTCCTGCATAAAATCACCTCTATTGGTTTTGTTTTAATTGGGTTATTTTTTCTATATACCGCATTTATTGGATCAAATGCCGCATACGAAACACTATAAACCATGCCTGTAAAATCCATCTTGCTTGCGCTTCTTGTTGTCTTTATATGGGGTGTTAATATTGTTGTCATCAAAGTGGGTGTGAATGAAATTCCGCCCATTGCCTTGCTTGCCATTCGCTATGGGTTGGCGGGATTGGTGTTTATTCCTTTTATGAAATGGCCGGGATGGACGCAATTTAAATTATGTGTTTTGCAGGGAATTTTCCTTGGTGTGTTGCATCAGGGTACTTTATTTTATGTTCTAACAATTATGCCCGCAGGATTGATTGCCATTATCTTACAAAGTGCAATTATTTTAGTCACCCTGATGGGATGGTTATTTTTTAAAGAACGCATTGGATGGCGCACCTGGTTGGGTATTACAACGGGTTTAATCGGGGTCACTATATTGGTTGGCATTCCATCAGGACAGGCAAGCTTGCTTGGGTATATCATTGCTATTCTTTCAACTATTTTTGTTTCTTTTACTTATATTATTATGAAGAAGCTCGGCACGGTACATGCGCCGACTTATATCGCGCTTTTATCCCTTCCTGTCGCCCCTATCATTATTATCATGAGTTATTTTATGGAAGGCACGCAATGGATATCAGATCATCATGTAATTAATTGGAATATTTTGGGTTTTGTTATCTTTTTTGAAGTCATTATTTTGTCATTAAGCCATATGATTTGGCAGAAATTAATGACAAAAGAACCCCTGTCACAAATAATGCCCTATACTTTATTAGCACCGCTTATTGGTTTGGTAACGGCAATCATCATACTGGATGAGGCCTTAACATTTTCGATTATAATTGGTGGTTTATTGACTATTTTGGGGGTGGCTATTATTACATTCCGTCAGGCAAAAAAAGGGATTACGCCGCCATTGCATGATGGGAATTAAAGCTTGAGCGGAATTGAAAGAAATTATTTTTAAGCTTTAAAGTACCAAATAAAATAAAAACAACGGCAAGTAAATCCGCGTAATTTGTTTTATTACGCTCACTATTCTGTTTATCCATTAAGCGGGTTAGCAACATAAAGCGTTCTGTTTCTTGTTTATCTTTTTGACGCTCTTTCTTTTCTTCCAATTCAATTTGTTCTTTTTCAACGGCCAAAACCATTAATTGTGCCTGTTCCATTAATTTTTGCGTTGCACGCACTTCTAAATAACGGGTCTGCATGGCGCACCACGCACTATCCATCATATCAGCAGCAACTTCTGTCATTGCATCATCTTCACCGAATGTTTTGGCGAGGTAATCATAATGGCTTTTTTCATCAAGATATTCTTTGTTTAAAACCGCCAACATATCATCAAGATGGATAAACGCATCAAGTTCAGAAAGGGTTTGGGACGCAGTGTCATCATGCTTCGTCATGTAAGACACAGGCAGATCAAGCGCGCCTGATGCCATGTCATTCATAATTTGATTTAATGACGGTTGTGTCATAAAAAATATCCCCAAAATTGTGATCGTGAGGACATTATGACTATAAAACCTTACAAAAAGGTTAATTATTTAAAATCAATAGCTTAGAGAATGAAATAACAGCGTTAAGCCATGCCGATTGCGGCCATGTAAAGGTCAAGAAGTTCATCTTCTTCTTGTCTCTTTTGGGCATCCATTTTGCGTAATTTCATCACACGGCGCATGGTTTTCACATCAAAGCCAATGGCTTTTGCTTCGGCATAGATATCTTTGATATCTTCGGCGAGGCCTGATTTTTCTTCCTCAAGGCGTTCAATACGGTCAAAAAACGTCTGAAGGCGTTTACCAGAAACACCTGCAACATCATCGGCTTCGTTCCCATTTGAATCATTATTATTAGGCATTGTTGCTATATTACTCATATCATCTCCTTTGGAATAAGCACAAAAATTAGGGTGATTCGAAAACCCAAGAAAGGTTTAATTCACTCTATCCGCGGCGGGCGGACATATTCCAGCTTTCAATCTGGACGGCATCTGGATTATGGGGTAAACGCACACGGCGTAATTGAAGCTGTAAAGTCATTTTACGGTTCACAATATTATTCCGATTTTCCTGAAGGGTGATTGTGTCACGCGGCACGAAGCTAATGGTTAGTGGCAGACGATACAGCCAGCGATAGACCCCTTCCATTTCTAATGCGTTTAGCAAAAGCGGATTGTCTTCGATAAAGATGCTCATACGGTAATTATTCTTTGTTATATTATCCAAAATTCCAGAAGAGCGCAGATATTCATCATATTGCCGCATGCCGCTGGCGGTGAAATAATCAGAAATCTGGCTTTTCACTTGGTTATAATTATTGGCTTCAAAAAACATGGATTCGGAAACAGCCGTCATAATCCATTCTGTTAATTCACGGTCTGTGCGATGGGCTTTTTCCAAAGGAAGGGTTTGAGATTCTGCGAGTGATTTTTGTGACACTTCGCTGGTTAAACTGCCAACAAACGGCGCGGTATCACCGGGACTGACCAGCATAATCTCTGTAAAATAGGCATAGACAAACACGCCCAAGAAAGCGAAAAAAGCAAAGGCAAATGACACCCGCATCAGTAATTTTTCATACCAAAATTTAAAAATACCGACGGTTTCTTCGGGTTCTTGATCTTTCATTCTGCTGCTTTCTTACAGGGGCGCGTGGGGAGGAATTTTTTAAACCCTGACATCGCTTTCCCAACGGTGAGGACGTTACCAATACGGCGCTCTAAAAACTCTATGGTTTTGGCATGATTATCGGATTTATCTTGTAACCAGAAGAGGAATGTTGATGTGATCACACCAGAAAGCAAAAAACGCTTTGTGTAGTGGTTATAATCTGTCGCGGTATCACCTGCCCAGTGCCAGATATGATCCGCGGTTCTCCACACTTGTTTGATCGCCGTTTTTTTACGCAATGGGTGCGCCCAATAGGCGCTGGCGGCGCGGACAGATTCTTTATGGTCGCTTAAAATATCAAGGCGGGCTTCCACCCCTTTTTGAACACGGTCACGGATTTTTAGATTCTCTGGATCTATTGTCTCTAACGCGGTCATCATGGCGCGGTCTGCCCATTCAGAAAAATGCGTTAAGATGCTGTCTATTTTTTCAGGGAAAACGGCATCTGCCATGGCGGGGTCATGCCCTGTTTTTTGAGCGGCCTGCTTCACAATATCCCATTGCCATCCATCAAAGGGGACGTCCTCTAACGCGGCCAATAAGATTTGATCTTTAATTTGCTGATTACTGTCTGTCATTATTCTTTAAGTATAGGCAAAGATTTGATCGATTCCCATATCTTTCATGAATTTAACTGGACTTTTTCAAAGATTCCACCAATGTAATGGACATCATGACAAAGACTTCAGAAACAGAAAAAAACACCCCCAAAGATAAAGATTTAGAAAAAAATAGCTTAGGCACACGTATGGCGCGATATAGCCGTGTTTCCACCACAATGGCGGGTTTGGCAGCGCGTATGGTTGGTAAAAAATACCTTGGCATTGATATTAAACGTGATGATCACGCATTACAGCTCACCCAAGCGCTTGGCAATTTAAAAGGCCCATTGATGAAGGTGGGGCAGATTTTATCAACAATCCCCGAAGCCTTACCCAAAGAATATGCCGATACTTTCCAGCAACTTCAATCCAATGCCCCGCCAATGGGATGGAATTTTGTTCGCCGGCGGATGAAGGCGGAATTAGGCCCTGATTGGCAGAGTAAATTTAAACAATTTGACCAAGACGCCGCCGCCGCCGCCAGTCTGGGCCAAGTTCATAAAGCAGAAACCCATGACGGTCAAAAAGTAGCCTGTAAATTGCAATATCCAGATATGCAAAGCGCGATTGAAACCGATTTAAAGCAACTGAAGGTCGTTTTTTCCCTGTATGAACGTTATGACGATTCTATTAAAACGGCTGAAATCCATGCAGAATTATCAGAACGTTTAAAAGAGGAATTAGATTACAAACGTGAAGCCGCGCAAGAAAAACTTTATGCGCATATTTTACGCGATGAACCAAATGTGCATGTGCCAGAAATTATTGATCAACTTTCTACCGATCGCCTGCTGACTAGTACATGGTTGGATGGTGAAAAGATTCTAAATTTTAAAGAAGCCCCTCAAGAAACACGCAATCAAATTGCGATGAATATGTTTCGCGCATGGTATGTGCCGCTTTATTATTACGGTATCATTCATGGTGACCCGCATTTGGGAAATTATTCTGTGCGTCCTGACTTATCGATCAACCTGATGGATTTTGGGTGTGTGCGTATTTTCCCTGCCAAATTTATCGGCGGTGTGATTGATCTGTATCATTCTTTATTAGAAGATGATTTGGATCGCTCTGCCTTTGCGTATGAAACATGGGGATTTGAAAATTTAACGAAAGAACAAGTTGAAACCTTGAATATTTGGGCGCGTTTCTTATATGGCCCCATCATGGAAGATAAAGTGCGCCCGATTGGTGAGGTGAATAATGGCGTGTATGGCCGTGAAACTGCCGAAAAAGTGCATAAGCAACTGCGTGAGATTGGCGGCGTGAAAGTCCCGCGTGAGTTTGTCTTTATGGATCGCGCCGCGCTTGGCCTTGGTTCTGTTTTCCTACATTTAAAGGCTGAAATTAATTGGTATCAAGTCTTTAACGAAATGATTGATGGTTTTGATGTTGATACGCTGGCGAAGCGCCAAGCAGGAACGCTTCAAAAATTTTCACTTTTGACGTAAGCTTAACGCATGACTATAGAATCCGCGCTGGCCACCCTTTTTGTTGTTTTTTTATATGTGATAAAACCTGGTCCTTCTATATTAGTGGTTATCTCCCGATCTTTAGGCGATGGCTTTGCCGCAGGCTTTACTGTTGCACTGGGCAATACAACGGCGCATATCATTTATCTCATGCTCGCCATATTTGGTTACGCCCTGATAGAAATGCATTTAGAATTTGCTTCTTTTTTTCTTAAATCATTAGGAGCGGCCTATCTTATTTATATCGGTATTAAGGGATTGCTTAATCTCGAAGCAGGCGCATGGGGTGAGAACGCAGATCAAGCCTTAAAAATAACGCCTGTAGAGCATTATTTTTCAGGACTTACTATCTGCCTTTCTAGCCCTTATACAGTTTTATTTTATATCGCTATTATTCCACAAATGTTGCCTATAAACAGTTTTACAGCGATTGATATTTTTATTGCGACGGCGCTTATAGCAGGCGCCTATTTAGCACTTCAAACCACGGTAAGTTTTTTATGTGATAAGGCGCGTAATACGCTTATGAATGAAAATATAGTGCGGCGTGTTAATTACGGCGTTAGTTGTATTTTTATTGGAATTGGGCTTATCTTTTTGGCAACTATGTTCCCTATCATGGAATTTAGTCTTAATTTATTGAAATAAATGGTGATCTCGGGAGGATTCGAACCTCCGACACCCGGCTCCGGAAACCGGTGCTCTATCCCCTGAGCTACGAGACCTTATTAAAGAACCCTTATGCGCGCAAGCGCAAGGAAGCAAATACAAAACTTAGTTATTAAAAAGGCGAGAGAACTTAACCATCCCTCGCCTTTTTCGTCAATTCTTTAAAAATTTATGCGGCTTGTTGTTTTTGATTTTTACAACATCCTGCTGTGATTTGTTGTTGTGTTTGACCCACATTAGGGCGGCTGGCAGATTGTGCCAAATCACCCATTGAAACAACACCAACAAGGCGCTTATCACGGTTTACCACAGGAAGGCGGCGCACTTGAATTTCACCCATATTGTTGCAGACTTCTTCAACATCCTGATCATCAAAACAATAATATGTTTTTGCGGTCATCACGTCACGTGCGGGTGTATTTGAAATATTGAGACCTTCCGCAACGGCACGGATTGTAATATCACGGTCTGTCACCATACCAACCAGGCGGTCATTTTCTGCCAAAGGCATAAAACCACAATCCATATCGCGCATTTGTTGTGCCACTTCGGCAACGGGGCTATCGGGGGCCATAAATTTAAAGTTTTGAGACATTACGTCTTTAATTTGAGCCATTTTGGTTCCTCTCTGTTTTTATTGGAAGTGCCAGTAATAAAGCACACAGTAGGTAAAAAGGCAAGGAAACCGCTAGTTCCGTGTAATTTGAAGGAAAATATCCTCTAAGTCACTTTCATCCGTTGAGATATCACTGATGGGATTATCGATTTTTTGAAGCGCCGCAATAATATCATGCACGGATTGATCTGCCGGAGAGTAACGAAGCGCAATCGTTCGATTTCCTTCCTTTACCGCATTATATTTTTTAAGCGCGGTGGGGATTTCCGTCACAGGGTCTTGCATTCTAAAACGGATTTCTTTGGCTTCAATACGTGACAATAACGTTTCTTTATCTTCATTGGCGACAATTTCGCCGTGATTGATAATTGCGATACGATCACATAGTTCTTCCGCTTCTTCCAAATAATGTGTTGTAAGTAAGATAGTGACGCCTTCACGGTTTAAACGGCGGACATTTTCCCAAAGCATTTGACGAAGCTCTACATCAACCCCCGCGGTTGGTTCATCCAAAACTAAAACAGGCGGTGCATGAACCAAAGCTTTGGCCACCATCAAGCGGCGCTTCATCCCACCCGATAGACTGCGAGAATGTGAATCTGCTTTATCGGCCAGCTCCACCATATCAAGGAGTTCCATCGTGCGGCGCTGTTCCTTAGGGACGCCGTAATAACCGGCTTGAATATCTAAAATCTGGCGCGGTGTAAAAAACGGGTCAAAATTAATTTCCTGCGGGACAATACCAATCGCCACGCGGGCATGGCGATCATTTTCATCAATATCTCGATCCCAGATTTTAACCATGCCTGATGATTTAATCACCAAACCGCCCATAATATTAATCATAGTCGATTTTCCCGCTCCATTAGGTCCCAATAAAGCAAACATAGATCCCTGTGGAATGTCTAAATCAACGCTTTTAAGCGCGACTTTTTCGGACGCTTTCCCCGCTGCAGCGTAGGTTTTATTTAGCCCTCTTATTTCAATCGCATTTTTCATGATTGGAAAGTTCCCTCTTCCTCTAACCAATCAGTAAAGCCATGAACGGTCAACCATTCTTTGGCGCTTTCATCGTCCTTTAGCACCATATCCCAATAAGCCAGGGCGGCGATTTTGATGATGCCTTCATGCTTGTCTTTGTTCGGATTAACACCAAGCTTTCCGCGGGAGCCATTAAAGACCATGTGATCACCGTCTTTAATCACCAACAAATGTTTTGCCGCGCGGGTTGAATTTTCATACACAATAAGGCGTTTTTTATAATCCCAATTTTCAACGGGCGAGTCATCCGCCGTTCCCGTCATATGAAAGAGCGGTAGATCAATCGACCCATAAATATCTTCGGGCGCATCAACGCCCAAATGTGCGATAGGTCCGGGGCTGTATAAAATACCTGCCTTAAAACGATTATCGGCGTATTTTTGTAATTTACCTTCTTCATCGGGGAATAACATGCCCCCTATCACTTGTGTCGTCAGCGCGCCAAAGGAATGACCCGACATGCCAATGATTGATAAATCAGCATAAATATTATCGTGTTTTTTAAAATAATAAGGCAGTTGGTCGAGCAAGAATGGAATATCTTTGAAACGGTTTAAGGTCGCGCTGCGCTCAATCACTTGGCTTCGGATAATATCCCATGGGTGGCCTTCTTTACCCTCCCACAGGCTGCTATCTGTGCCATGATGTTGAACATTGACGATGATATAACCATGCGAACATAAAAAACGTGCCAAGAACGCGGCGCCATCAACACTGCCACCAAGCCCATGAGACCAGACAATCACGGGTAATGAACGACCATCAGTACCAACAGGATAATATGTTTTAATTTTAACAAGGCGGTTGTCACGCGCCTCATCAATAAATTGATCACGCAAAATCATCACCTTATAAGGCTCTGTCTCAAGGCTGATATTATCACGCCAAAATTCAGTCATTAAATTGTTATTTTTTACGGAAGTTATCAAGAGAGACAACTTCACCCGTTGCGCCATCACCGCCGCCATCGCCAGAAGGCTCTGTTCCTGAAGGATCATTGTCTCCATCAGGTTCAAGGTCAGGTTCACCATCTTCACCTAAAGGTTGGAATTGAAGCGCGAAGTTAACGGACGGGTCTGCAAAAATAGTAATTGCCGCCAACGGCACCACTAATTTTTCTGGGACATTATTAAATGATAAGGTGACCTGTAATCTTTCATCATTAACATCCAAATCATAAAATTGGAATTGAAGAACGATTGTCATTTCACCAGGGTAGCGATCTTTCAAATATTCTGGGATATCAACACCCGGATAATCTGTCATGAAGGTAATATAAAAATGATGTTCCGCGGGAAGGCCTTCGGCCATGACTTCTTCAACTGCCTGCTTCACGACACCGCGCAAGGCGTTTTCCACCATTTTGTCATACCGCAAAATATCTTCGTCGCCCTGGTTATTATCAGTCATGTTTCACCGTTACAATTATTAGATTTAAAATCAAGATTTTACTTTGTCACGTCCGAATGAACGCTTTGATGTTTAATGATTCGCATATTTGATTCCGTAAATCTAGCCGATTAAACAAAAGAGTCAGATCAGTTGTGGAAAAGCTTTTGATAATATTCAGTTTTCTTATGAATTTTTTGCGTTTTCATCGCATTTGCACGGCTATCGGCTATTCAGGCTTTAAGTGGCAACCATTACATTGGAATTTTTCCAGCAGGCTTTTTATATGCTGGGCATAAAGCTGAATGCCGCCTTCGGCGTGACCATATTCGGTTGCACCGCCCAGAAGATGGAACATTGTTCCCTCACGAAACGCACGAAATGCCGCAACTTCTTCTTTTGTATGATAATCATAAATACTAACTTCTGCAGAAATACCGCCTGTATCAAATGGCAAAGCCACAGTTGCGGTCAGTAATATATTCAACCACGCCGCAGAACCATTAATGCCCGTGACGGTGATATCAACATAGTAACTATTATCAGGAATACCTTCAGATTGCTTACGAATTGGATATCCCTCTAGTTCTTTTTCAAGTTGTTTGTGAAAATATTCTGCCAATTTAACACGATCTTTTTCTTCTAACTCTTCTTCAGAATCCGCATCCATATCATAGCGAATGGGCCCTAAGACGATGTGGTCAAAACTGCGCTGCGCCGCATCAGGGACGATATATTCTTGAATTTTCTTATGTTTGCTGACTTCACCAAAATCGACCTCTGTTAGATTATCTGCATTGGCAATGCGTCCTGTATTGGTTAATTGTTGATTGGCGCATCCCACCACCATAAAAAGGCTTAGCAAGCCAAATGAGAGAATAATTTTTTTCATGGAAAACCTTTTTAAAAATGCCATACGCGAAAACCCGTCATGGTAAGCCACCCTGACATTCGGTAAGGGACATTCGGTAAAAAATGGAAAAAGTTACAAGAAAAAAACGTCCTTCGGTTTACCAATTTGACGATTTTAAAAATGCCAGCATTCTGTTGCTAGGGGCTGGCGAACCCCACCTTCACCGGTTCAAGGGCAAAGGGATTTTATGTAACGCACTAAGCGGCCAAATTAGGCTGCAATAGCTTCACCAACGAAAGAATTATCGTTAGCTGCTACGAACTGATTGTTGTCATTTGCAACTATCAAAATTATCCGATAACGGCGGAAAGCCGAACACCGAAAGATACCTTTACTACGTGTGTCGATCCTGTTTCAGCCCCGCGCTTTTGAACATAGTTTGCGCGAAAACGATTTCGCGGGCTTACAGTCGTAAGCCTAAAGTGTTTATAAAACACCTTTTATATTCAAAATGGTGGAGCTGCCGGGTACTGCCCCCGGGTCCACAACGCTTATTCCGTATCCACGTTTAGCGTCATAACGGGCAAGCCCGCACATTCATTATAGGAAAGATAGGTTAATTTTTCAATGAATTAAGCAATTTTTAGTGTATTTTCCAGTAATGGAAGCGCTTTCGCAAGTTGTTGGCCAAGGGAATCCTGCAAAGAAGATGATGTATCAAAACGTGTAATATCATCAAAGCTGTTGGGTCTGTTCGTAATTAAAACATCGAATGCATCTGTTCTTAACTGTGCTTGCACTTTCACAGAAACAGGTTTGTGGCGACCAACAGCTTTGGTATATAAATATTCTAAAAACCCTTGAGCGGCTGCTTTTTCTTCAAGCTTTGGCACAATAAACTCAACATCATGCCCCGCATTCATTAAGGTCATGGCATACTTAAACATTGTCCCATCAACTTCGGACATCGCGTAATTTGGCTTACCTGCTGGCACAAAGATTGCGGCATCAATCGCTACCGTCTTCAAATGGTAATATTCTTCAACAGCCGTTGCAAATGCTGAGGAACTTCTTCCCGCGTTGTTTAATTTAGACATTCTTCATTCCACGCATAATTTATAATAAAGATTGTTATACAACAAATATTAATTATGTCAATAAAAAATGTCAGAAGGTCTATAAGCCGGGTTTTGTAGCCCAAAGGGCCGGTAATCATTCATCTAGGCGTGCCATTACTGACATGCTCATGCAATCTACCCGAGTAACGAAAGGGAAACACTTTCATCTGCTACTCCTATTTGATCTTGCTTCCGACGGGGTTTACCTTGCCATGTTTATTACTAAACACGCGGTGCGCTCTTACCGCACCTTCTCACCCTTACTTTTTAAAAGCCCTCAAACCCGCAAGCGGGAGGAGGCTCTGCTCTCACGAACAATAAAAAGCGGTCTATTCTCTGCAGCACTTTCCGTAGGCTCGCGCCCCCCGGGGGTTACCCGGCGTCGTATTTCCATGAAGCCCGGACTTTCCTAATTAATAAAAAGCCCCCAAACCCGCAAGCGGGAGGAGGCTCGTTAATAACTCGATTACCCGACCTTCTGACAGGGATGTCATATCACATCATATGCCGTGCCAGCAAGGCATAAAGCCGCGCCCGCGTCAAAGCGCAAGGCTCACCTGCTGTTTCACGCTCAAACGCCTCAGGAACATAGTGCCGTTGAAACGCTATAAGCGCATTTTTACCCTTTACGGCCTCATAACCATAATCCTGCAACCCTTGAAAAACATTGATTGCCTGGGATTTCACTTGATCCTCGCTTGATATATTGGGCCAAACGCCGACCTCTTCCATCGCCAGCATTGCCCACGGGAATAACTCCCCCGGATCTTGCTTACGGTCTGGTGCAACATCAGAATGCGCCAACACATGTTCAATTTTATGACGGGATTGAAGATCCTGACACAGCGCAATGACAGCTTTTATTTGTGCCAAAGGAAACGCCCGATAGCCAAATTCATGCCCTGGATTTACAATTTCAACCCCAATCGACAGATTATTAATATCTTTTTCACCCTGCCAACACGACACGCCCGCATGCCATGCGCGCTTGCTCTCTTCCACATGTTGATAGACCGTGCCATCTTCATCAATCGTGTAATGGCTACTCACTTTTGCATCAGCGTCTGTCAAACGGGCCAGCGCCGCGTCCGCCGTTTTCATGCCTGTATAATGGAGCAAAATCATGGAGATGGCATCTGTGCGTTCATCAAAATTTGGCGATAGTTTTTGAATAAGTGTCATGTTTCTTCCCGTACTTTCAAAAGCAATAATAACCCGACAACCCAAAATAAAACAATGCTGGCCATGCCGGCCTGTTGCGTTCCAAAAATACTGGTGGCGACACCAAATAAAAGCGGCCCCAAAAATGAAATAGATTTGCCCGTGAAGGCATAAAGACCATAACCTTGCGTGATCATTTCTTTAGGGCAAAGCTTCGTCACCATTGTACGGCTGGCTGCCTGTACAGGCCCAATAAAAATTCCAAGCCCAAGCGAGAGATAGATAAATGTATTCTTATCCGTGATCATTAAGATCATACCACCAATCGCAATAAGCCCTATTAAGGAGGATATAATCGTTGGTTTCGACCCCAAATAATCATCAAGAAAGGCAAAACCAAAAGCACCCAAAGCCGCTGTCACATTAAGCCCAATCGCAAAGATCATCAAGTCAGCAAAGCCCATTCCAAACTGCGTCGCCGCATATACCCCGCCAATGGCAAACAACGTTACAAGGCCATCGCGGTAAATCGCGCTTGACACCAGAAACCACAAAAAATTCTTATGTTTTTTGGCTGTCTTGGCGCTCGCTAATAATTGCTTTAACCCCACAGAAATTGCTTGCCAAAAACCAAGTACTTTTATTTTTATATCTTTGGTAAAAAATAAAAGCGGTAGCATAAAAACAAAGAACCAAATCCCAACCAATGGTCCAACAATACGGATATGATCAAAATTTTCTTGGGGCAAGGCAATCAACGGCTTCATGCCCGCCATCCCTACAAAACCAAACAAAGTCAATGCCAACGCGCCCAACCCACCTAAATAACCCAGCGCCCATGCCCATCCGGATACGCGCCCTATTTTATCCGCAGGCGCAATATAGGGCAGCATGGCATTGGCGAAAACTTGGGATAGCTCCAACCCAATATTGGCAAAAGCCACCAGCATTAAAACAACAACTAAATTAATTCCTGGCGCCGCAAACCAAAGCGCTATTGTTGGCACGATACAAAGAAGAGACAGCCAAAACAGCCATTTTTTACGTGCGCCTGAATTATCCGCCACAGCCCCCAAAAAGGGGCTTAAAAACGCAATCACTAAACCAGACGCGGCGATCATAAAGCTCCATTGCGCGCCGCCATCCGTTTCATCCCCTGCTATTTGTTTGGTGAAATAGACACTAAAGACGAAGGTAATAATAACGGTGCTAAAGGCCGTATTGGCCCAATCATATAAACACCATGAAAAAACAGATTTTTTATTCATGAGATAAACTGTAACCTCAAAGCCTATAATGACGAATGATTAACTATGAAATATATCCCATTACTGCTTATTTTTGCCTTTGCGGGCCTATTTTTTATAGGTTTTCCCAATAATTCGAAAGGAATGGACGTGGCTGAGACGATAAAAACAGAAAAACCAGATAATTACCCCATTGCAACCCTCGCAGGGGGGTGTTTTTGGTGTTTAGAGAGCGAATTTCGCGCTTTAAATGGCGTTGTGTTCACTATTTCAGGCTATTCAGGCGGAAAAACCGATAATCCGACCTACAAAGACATCACAACAGGCAAAACAGGCCATGCAGAGGTCACAGATATCTATTATGACCCTGAAATCATCACATATCGTGAAATTTTAGACTATTTCTTCCAAAAAGCACATGATCCAACGCAATTAAACCGTCAGGGTGTTGACCGTGGAACGCAATATCGTTCCGCCGTATTTTATCACGATGAAGAGCAGAAAAAGATCGCTCAAGAGGCCATCAAAGCCGCCAATGAGGCCAAAATTTGGAAAGATGAAGTTGTTACAACATTAGAGCCATTGCAAAAATTCTGGCCTGCGGAGGAGTATCATCAGCAATATTACGAGAAATACGAGGCAGAAACAGGCCGCCCGCATATCCGAGTTTTGTTAAAAAATAAGAAATAAATCGCTTTAATCAAAAGCCGCAATACGGTAAAACTGCGACATGACTGATTTAGCTTATACTGCCGAAGTAGCAGAGGCCACCGCGCCAATTTACGCCATGCTTTCTGATCAATATGAAGAAAAATATTGGCAGACCCTTGCGCCTTATATTCATGAAATTAACCGCTTAAAAAAAGAAAAGAACGCGGTGATCCTTGCTCATAATTATATGACGCCAGACATCTTTCATGGTGTGGCTGATATTGTCGGTGACTCTCTCGCCCTTGCCCGTGAAGCGGCAAAGTCTGAAGCGGATATTATTATTCAATGCGGTGTGCATTTTATGGCGGAAACATCAAAGGCACTTTGTATGGATAAAAAAGTTATTATCCCTGATATGAAGGCAGGTTGTTCGCTGGCCGAATCCATTACGGCGGCGGACGTTAGATTGCTTCGTGAAAAATATCCAAACGTGCCAATCATTACCTACGTCAATACTTCGGCAGAAGTAAAAGCGGAAAGTGACATTTGTTGCACTTCTGGGAACGCGGTTAAAATTGTTAATTCCTTCGATAGCGACACTGTCCTCATGATTCCAGACCAATATCTGGCACAATACACCCAAGGACATACGGATAAAAAAGTCCTGACATGGGAAGGCAGTTGTGAAGTACATGAACGCTTTACACCTGAAGATATTAAAGGCTTTCGTGCAAAATATGATGGCATCACCGTCCTTGCCCATCCTGAATGCCCGCCCGATGTATTGGCCGAAGCAGATTTTACTGGATCAACCCAACAAATGGTTGACTACGTGAATGGTGATGTTACAGGCACGAAGCCAGAGCGCGTTGTGCTGATCACTGAATGTTCGATGAGCGATAACATCGCCGCGGCAAACCCAGACATGCAATTAATACGCCCCTGCCAAATGTGTCCACACATGAAACGCATTACACTTCCCAAAATTTTGAAAGCGCTGCAAGAAGAAGGGCCTGAAGTTTTCCTCACGCCTGAACTTGCCGAAGCATCCCGCGTGCCTATCCAAAAAATGCTCGATGTTTCTTGATCTTATTCAATCGGCACTGGCTGAAGATTTAAAAAATATCGGTGATATTACATCACAAGCGACTATTGCGCCTGATGCCATCATGTCCGCAACCATTAATGCCCGTGAAGGCGGTGTATTATCTGGCCTTCAAATTGCACAAGATGTTTTTGCAGAGGTTGATAAAGACTTAAAAATTGACACTTACAAAAATAACAGCGATCAATTCACCGCAGGTGATAAAATTTTAACCGTTTCTGGAAACGCGCTAAATGTCTTAAAAGCCGAGCGCGTCGCGCTAAATTTTCTTTCTCATTTAAGCGGTATTGCCACCAACACGGCGCGTTATGTTGATGCCGTGAAAGGCACAAACGCCAAAATTTATGATACGCGTAAAACACTTCCTGCTTATCGTATGCTTCATAAACAAGCCGTAAAAGATGGCGGTGGGATGAATCACCGTTTCGGGCTGTATGATGCCATTTTAATTAAAGACAACCACATCGCCGCAGCGGGTAGTGTTGATGCGGCCTTAAATAACGCAAAAGGTAAAAGTGATTTTGTTCAGATCGAGGTTGATACATTAGATCAATTAAGCCACGTTTTAAAAAACGGGAACGCGCATGCCGTTCTCCTCGATAATATGCCTGCAAAGGTATTAAGCAAAGCGTTGACTATGACTGATGGGAAATTGATTACCGAAGCATCGGGCGGCATAACCCTTGAAAGAATCAGAAAAATTGCAGAAACGGGGATTGATCGTATCTCTATCGGGGCGCTCACCCATACTATCACCCCGATTGATTTTGGATTGGACATTGATTAGTTAATATATTAATAAATAAAAGCTTAACAAATTAACTTTTATTTGCTAATATCTCCTTATCATCCAGACAATAAGGGAGAGCAATGAACGGATTATCGCTAGGAAAAACATTCACCACCGCAAGCCAATTACTATCACAAGGTTCAACCTATGTTGGCCGCCTCCTTACCGATCCATCTCTTCTCACCCTTTCTGAAAATTCTTTTGGTAAAGCCGCGGGTTATATTAATAAAGCCACCCAAGCGTCCCAAATTTCAGTCTTTCGTTTCTTAAGCAACAAAAATGCCGCGGGATCTTACGATTCAAAACCAACAGGCCGAATTGTCATGGCGACACTCGAAGAAGGCATACACATTTTAGGGCGATTTGCCCCTCAATTAACAAGAGGAGGAATTAATCCAGCAATGGTTGGCATTGTATGCGCTGCAAGTTTGGCGCTTCTTATGACGGATGATAGCGTGCGTCAAATGACGATAGATCAAATAAATAACCTCACAGCGCTTTGGCAAAATGATAATGCGGAAACCACCGGCACAACTCACGAGGAAAAACAAAATATAAATGCAATCAAACCAGAGAATGACTTCAAGGCAACAATCAGCCTCCGTCCCTCTCATAATAATTTTACGCTTTAGCCTTGCTTTTGAACCATTAGCTTTTTAACTTCGGCAATCGCCTTTGCGGGGTTTAGGTCTTTTGGACATGAATTGGTACAGTTCATAATTGTATGACAGCGATACAGTTTGAAAGGGTCTTCCAGTTCATCAAGGCGTTCTCCCGTTGCCTCATCACGGCTATCGATAATCCAGCGCCATGCATTCAATAAAATCGCAGGCCCCAAGAATTTATCACCATTCCACCAATAAGATGGACAGGATGTTGAACAACAAAAACATAAAATACAGCCCGCAGGGCCTTTCCCGTCAGATCCATTAAGTTTTTCGGCATCCTCTGGACTTTGGAGGCGTTCACGCGTTGGTGCTTCGGTTTCAGTTTTCATCCATGGCTGAATAGAGGCAAGCTGTGCGTAGGGTACACTTAAGTCTGGCACTAAATCTTTTACAACGGGAAGATGGGGTAAGGGCGTAATTTTAACATCTCCCTTCACCTCATTGATTGGTTTCAGACAAGCAAGCGTGTTACGCCCATCAATATTCATCGCACACGAACCACAAATCCCTTCACGGCAAGAACGGCGGAATGTTAGCGTGCTATCGACTTTATCCTTAACATGAATAATCGCATCCAGAACCATCGGCCCACATTCATCAAGGTTAATTTCAAAATCATCATATCGTGGATTATCCTCATCATCGGGACTCCAACGATATAGCTTAAAGTTCTTCATATTCTCACCCTGATTTTCGGCAGGAAAATGATTACCTTTTTGAACTTTTGAATTTTTGGGAAGTGTAAATTGTGCCATGGTTTCCTCTTAATATACCCGTGCCTTTGGTGGGACGGCTTCTACTTCGTCGGTTAGAGTGTGGAGTGTGACGGGGCGGTATTCCATTTTATGATCACCTTTTTCATCCACGTAACAAACCGTATGTTTCATCCATTTTTTATCATCACGTTCTGTGAAATCTTCACGCGCATGCGCGCCGCGTGATTCTTCGCGGTTTACGGCGCTGGCTAATGATGCCACAGATTGATAAAGCAAGTTATCCAGCTCTAACGTTTCAACAAGATCAGTGTTAAAGATCATCGATTGATCCTTAATCCCAAGGTCTTCACGGCCATTAAAGATTTCAACAATCTTCTTATGCCCACTTTCAAGGGTTTCGCCCGTTCTAAACACGGCAGCGTGATCTTGCATTGTGCGTTGCATTTTACCGCGGAGTTCCGCCGTTGTGGTGTCACCTTTGGCGTAGCGATATTTATCAAGGCGAGCAATCGCAATCTCTCCATTATCGCCTTTTAATGTTTTATGGGGCATGCCCGGACGCACCGTTTCTGCCGCCGTAATTGCCGCCGCACGGCCAAACACCACAAGGTCAAGCAAGGAGTTTGATCCCAAACGATTGGCGCCATGAACAGACACACAGGCCGCCTCACCGATTGCCATGAGGCCTGGCACTGCGCGGTTTGGATCTTTCATTGTGGGGTTTAAAACTTCTGTTCTAACATTAGTTGGTATACCGCCCATATTATAATGAACAGTCGGAAGCACCGGAATAGGTTCTTTGGTCACATCCGCGCCCGCAAAAATACGCGCTGTTTCGGCAATACCTGGTAAGCGCGAATGAATAATTTCTGGATCAAGGTGCATCAAGTTCAAGTGAATGTGATCTTTATTCTCCCCCACACCGCGCCCTTCGCGGATTTCAATCGTCATAGAACGGGATACAACATCACGCGATGCAAGGTCTTTTGCGCTTGGCGCGTAACGCTCCATAAAGCGCTCCCCTTCTGAATTTGTAAGATACCCACCTTCGCCGCGCACGCCTTCTGTAATCAAACATCCTGCGCCATAAACGCCAGTAGGATGGAATTGCGTGAACTCCATATCTTGTAACGGCAATCCAGCGCGCGCCACCATGCCGCCGCCATCCCCCGTACAAGTATGTGCAGAGGTACAAGAAAAATAAGCACGGCCATACCCGCCCGTCGCCAAGATAACCTGATGCGCGCGGAAGCGATGCAACGTTCCATCATCCAAATTCCAGCACATTACCCCTTTACATGATCCATCATCATCCATGATCAAATCAAGGGCGAAATATTCAATAAAAAATTCTGCTTTATGTTTTAATGCCTGTTGGTAGAGCGTATGCAACATGGCATGCCCCGTACGGTCCGCCGCGGCGCAGGTGCGTTGCGCGGTTCCCTTACCGTAATTTGTGGTCATACCGCCAAAGGCGCGTTGATAGATTTTACCTGCCGCCGTACGGGAAAATGGGACACCATAATGCTCCAGCTCAATCACCGAAGGGATCGCCTCACGGCACATATATTCAATCGCATCCTGATCACCCAGCCAGTCAGACCCCTTAATGGTGTCATACATATGAAAACGCCAATCATCTTCCCCCATATTCCCCAGCGCAGCAGAAATACCACCTTGCGCCGCCACCGTATGCGAACGCGTTGGGAATACTTTGGAAATCAATGCGGTTTTGAGGCCCTTTTCAGCGCAACCAAAACCAGCGCGAAGACCCGCGCCCCCGGCGCCGACAACAACAACATCATATTCGTGATCAATAATTTCGTAATCTTTAGTCATAGTTTTAATTCCTAAATTCTGGTCTTATATGCCCATGGTGAAAGCGATTTTTAGAATGGAAAAAATAACCGCCACACCAAGGGCGATAAAAAATAATTTCTGCGCAATCAGCTTTATTTTTCTGAAAACAAAATTCGCAATATAATCTTCAACAATAACCTGCGTCCCCAGTGACGCGTGATAAAATGTGTTCAGTACAAATAAGATTGCAAGAATTGCATTAAGCGGGGAAGCAAGCCACGCTGTAAATTCCAGATAACTGACGCCTTGTAGGTTAAACACAGAGTAAACCGCCCATAACACGAGCGGGATGCTGGCGATTGCCGTTATCCGTTGCGCCATCCAATGGCCGTTACCATGATGGGCAGAGCCGAGACCTTTGACTTTTTTTACATCAGAAATAATAGA
The DNA here is from genome assembly GCA_937934135.1 of uncultured Alphaproteobacteria bacterium. Taxonomy (GTDB): domain Bacteria; phylum Pseudomonadota; class Alphaproteobacteria; order Micavibrionales; family Micavibrionaceae. The sequence goes on along the minus strand of CALHAW010000011.1, from coordinate 16,448 downwards.
ATGATTATTCTGTTTCATGAACGCCTCCATCAAGCACGATAATATTAGCGGTGTCTGTTGTACAATCACACGTTAACCACCAAATCAGGGCCGTCATCGCTACTGCAAATATAATGACAAGCGTGCCTGTTTTAACCGCTGCTTTTTCAGTAATACCGATACCTAAATCCCAAAACATATGACGGAACCCGTTACCCATATGATAAAATAGCACGAAAGCCCATGCCAGAAACACGAACCTCGTGATTGGCGTATCAATCAGGGACATCATAGTGTTATAGGCATTTTCACCCAAACCTGCGGCAATCACCCAGATAGAGAGCAAAACAAGCCCGCCCGTCAGAATAACCCCCGTTATACGATGAGAAATAGACATTTTAGCCGTCATCGGCAGATCATAGACCTGTAAATGCGGTGAAAGCGGTCTTTTTGCTTTGATTACAATCTTATTTGTTTCTTCAGTCATATTCATAACTCTATTTGAATTTTAATATTGATCAGGTTAGCGCAATTATACGGGTTTGATAAGGATTGAATTATAAATAATCCTTAATCAAGGTTTCAGCAATTTGAATTGAGTTCAGCGCCGCGCCTTTGCGCATGTTATCGGCCACACACCAAAAATTCAGACCATTTTTAACCGATTTATCAGCGCGCACGCGTGAGACAAAGACATCATCCTCCCCCGCAATTTCAGCAGGGGTGACATATTCCATCTCACTATCCAGATCAATCACCGTCACACCCGGGGCATCACGCCATAATTTCATGGCCTCTTTGGGAGAAAGTGGGTCTTTGAGTTCAATATTCACCATTTCCGCATGACCAATAAAGACAGGCATACGAACGCAATTTGCGCAGACTTCAATTTTGGCATCCAGAATTTTTTTGGTTTCTACGACCATTTTCCATTCTTCCTTCGTCATGCCAGCATCTTCACCAGATTCAATAAATTTATCAATTTGCGGAATAATGTTAAACGCCATTTGTTTTGGAAAAATTTCTTTTTTTGGTTCATTATTCATAAAGAAATGGCGCGACTGGTTAAATAGTTCATCCATTGCCGCCGTTCCTGCACCTGAAACAGATTGATAGGTAGACACAACAACACGTTTAATCTTCGCGGCATCATGAAGCGGTTTGAGTGCAACCAGCATTTGAATGGTAGAACAATTCGGATTGGCGATAATATTACGTTTTGCGTAGTTTTTAAGGGCTTGCGGGTTTACTTCTGGCACAACCAACGGCACATCGGGTTCCATCCGAAAATGGCTGGTGTTATCAATCACAATCGCCCCTGCTGCTGCTGCCTTTGGCGCAAATTCAGCAGAGACTTTCGCCCCCGGTGAGGAGAACACAAAGTCTGTTCCTTTAAAATCATAGGTTGCGAGGTCTTGGACTTTCAAGTCCTGATCCCCGAAAGAAACTTCTTTTCCCGCAGAGCGCGCAGAAGCCAAGGCCACCACTTCACTGGCGGGGAAATTCCGCTCATTCAGAATTTCTAACATTTCACGACCAACATTCCCTGTGGCACCAACAACAGCAACTTTATAAGACATTTTAATCCTCTTTATCTTTCCTGTTATGTGATAAAATATTTTTGCTATTTAAACAAACACTTAATCATCATTATGTCACATTTCACCCTTTATGAAGAAAGCCCCATCGGCGTTTGCGTTGTAAAACGTGATCGCAAGGATTTAAGCGTGCTTTATGCCAACCCCGCCCTACGCAAGGCGTTGAGTGTGACAGATTATGCAGGACAAACCTTCGAAGCAATTTGGCCCACGCCCGAGGCCAAGGAATTGGCCAAAAAACTAAAAAGCCCAACGCCGCCGCGCCGCGCCACTTTGAGCTTTCAAGATAGCAATAAAAGCGTAACGCGGTGGGCATTGGTCAATATTGAAGAAAAAAAGTATGAGAATCAGGATTGTTACATCCTGTGGGCAACAGATATATCCGCCAGTAAGCAAGCTGAAGATAAATTAAACACCGCCTTGGAACGTGCCGATGCAAGTTCTGAACAAAAATCAAATTTCCTCGCCACGATGAGCCATGAAATCAGAACACCGATGCAGTCAGTTTACGGATTATTAGAGTTAATTGAGCAAGAAGACCCCGAAGCCAATATCTTAACCATGACGCAAACCGCGAAAAATTCGGCCAGTGGGTTGCTTGAAATCTTAGATGATATTTTGGATTTTGCCAAAATGGACGCTGATCAGATGGAGCTGGATATGTTCGAAGTGCCGCTCCGCACCCTTTGTTATGGCATCAATGAAGCAATGGAGGTCAAAGTCCATGGTAAGCCTGTTGAGCTTATTGCGAAGATTAACGAAGACGTACCATTTGTTGTGGTGGGTGACCCCAAACGATTGCGTCAAATCATTATGAACTTGATGGGCAATGCGATGAAGTTCACCCATAGCGGATCTGTCACCATCAGCATTGATCGTAATATTCAACATATCAACATCACCGAAGGACGTTTAGGGTTAAGGTTTGAAATCACTGATACTGGTATTGGTATGAGTGATGAGGCCGCAGCGCGGTTATTTCAACCCTTTAGTCAGGCGGATAATTCAACCTCTCGTAAATATGGCGGCACAGGGTTGGGGCTTTCTATTTGTAAAAAGCTTGTTGATTTGATGGGGGGTGAAATTGGCGTAACTTCGATTGAAGGCACAGGCTCTACATTCTGGTTTGAAATCCCCACTGAGGAAGTTAGCACCGATAGCACGGTATTAGACCTGCCTGAATTAGAAGGAATTTCTGTTCTTGTCGTTGAGGATCACCCCAAGGGAAGGCAAGAAATTGAGCGTTCCTTACGTTCCATGGGTGGGGTTATCGAAAGCTGTGGCAGTTATGCGGAAGGGTTAGAGTTGGCACAACAGCGCCCTTTTGATGTAGCCATCATTGATCAAGGATTACCTGATGGATTGGGATTAGACCTGATCCGTCAAGTCATGGAAATCCGCCCCCATATGGGTATCATCATGTATACCGTGCGCGATGATGCGGGGCTTCAACATACATTGCAATCACTGGGCGCGGTTTATGTGTCCAAGCCCGCCAGCCGCATTGGATTGGGGGAAGCGGTTTTGGATGCCGCCAGCAAAGTGCAAAAGCTTACGATTGAGGGGCCAAAGCGTTTATTAATTGCCGAAGACACCGCCAGCATCCGTGACGTCTTGCAACGCCAGCTTAACAATTTAGGCGTAGAAGCCGATTTTGTTGAAAATGGCGCATTGGCTTTAGAGGCGTTAAAATCTGATAAATATGGATTGCTACTGACAGACCTGCACATGCCAGAAATGGATGGATATAGCGTCATCAAAACAATCCGGGAGGCCGAAGAAAAAAACAACAGTGACAGGCATTTTCCTGTTATTTCGCTCACCGCGGATGTCCAAATGGGAGAGCGCCAAACATATATGTCTTATGGGTTTGATGAATGTTTGTTAAAGCCTGTTTCATTGGGGCAGTTTAAGCGGTTATTGATACGCTGGGGGTTATTAGATGCGGTTATAGAACAGATCAAAGACGCAAAACCCACATCTGCTTCCCCTCCTTCATTTCAAGAAGCGATTGATAAAGAAGCGATTATTGCGCAAATGGGCGCATTGGATAAAGACACCATTGAAATGCTCAATATGTTTGTCGAGATGACAGAACCGCTCATTGAAAAAATAAGAACCTGCGAAAAAAGTAATTTTGGGGAAATGTCAGAATTAGCCCATAGCTTAAAAGGTGCTGCGCGCTCCGCTTGTGCCAATATACTCGGCGATCATGCCGCGACATTGCAGATTAAAGCAGATGAAAAAATTCAAACGCCAGAATTGATTGAAGAAATTATGGTTGCATTTGAGGACGTAAAAAAAGACGTTAAATCTTTAAAGGCTTAAGGGCAATTTGCGCCCCCTGCGCCGCTCCCTTCCTCACCATCTGTATCACCATTATAAACGGCGCTGGCATTTGTTAAAAGCCAAAGACGGAAACATTTGCTACCGCTGGGGCATTTGGGATCAGTGGCCACTGCCGTACTGGTCAGCTCTATTTCGCCGCCTGTCGCGTCAATAATATCTGCTTCACATTCAGAAAATTCATCATCTAATTTTTGAAGCGCTGTATCAAGGAACGCATCTGTTCTGGTTGTTTCAGTATAGATAAAAACGCCATCTGCATGGTTTTGATAAATCCATTCCTCAAATAAATCTGCCGGTGGCGGTAGGAACTTTCCTGAACGACCCGTAAAGATATCTTCGTGATCATTGCTTGTCCCTGGATCACCGGGGCAACGAATATGACGCAACTGGTCATTGGCATCGGGGGAGTCTAAATATGTGCTAGACGGGTTAATCGGATAGGGGGTATTGGACGTCCCGATCAATCCTGATATACCATCTGTCCCACGGTCACCATCTGGGTGTAAAATAACGCATTCTTGAATGGCCGAACGAACAAAATCAATTTGGGAATTTAAATTAGAAATAGTCTTAAAGCTTTGTTGCGCCGTTGTTTGTTGGCTTGAAGGGCGCATAAAAGACGTTGTAAGCGCGGCTAAAAGTGCAATAGCAACCAAGATATAAATAAAAGCGCTACCTGTTTCAGATATGCTTTTAAATTTATTTAATGTGATTATCATTCTTATCTTTCAAGAAGAACGGCGTAGTAAACATACTCCCCACCATTTGTACCTGCGTCAAAGAAACAACCTGCTGGATGCCCTATAAAGGCTGTACACGCGGAGGTAGCATTTGCAAGGTCTTCTTGATCCGTCGTCGGAAAAGTAACTCCACCAGTATCAATTTGAATATTTTCACGAATATTTGCTTGGGTAAGCGTAGTGTTGATATGTGGCACAGCACCATCCGTATTGAAGCAATCAGTAATGTCTTCAACAAAATTGAGTTCTTCATTTACAGCAGTACAAACACCACGAGAAATTCCCGGTAAAAAAGCTATAAGGTCATTACCATCAGCAGAATCACTTAAACCAATACCAGGGACATCCCAATTCCCGTTAAAGAACCAAGTACCAGCTTGATTATTCGCCATCAAGTTTGCTGGTGCCTCTTGGAAGAGCGCTCCACCACCACGCGGATGAAAAACAGAGGCACCTTCATTAGCAGCGAGAATAGCATCTGGTGCATCAAATTGAATCTCTGTAACATCTGTTCCACTTAAAATCATACGTACAACAGATGTTCTTAACCCCGCGGGATATTGCGTCATAGATGCACCGCTTAAAATAGATGTTTCACGGTCTGTTGATCCACCGCCGGAGCGTGATGATTGCGTCACCGCATAAGACAAAGCCGCAAAAAGCGCAACAGCGATTAAAATCAGAAATAAAACATTCCCTCTTTCTGCATTATTGTGTGTATTCTTCATTTCATTCTCCAAAATATTTCATTCAGTTTAATACGGTTTACGTTATTTTTCTACAGATACTCTGTTTACTTTTAATGAGGCTGCTAATTTATGGTTTTTATGGCATTCACGGCCAACACAAAGCTTTTCAAGCGATACACGCCAGCCATCACCACCATTTTGCACATGCCCTAAAGCCTCACGAAACTCGGTAAAACCGTTGGTTCTTGCGCCAGTCACCACAATGGTAGACCCATTGGCCTTAATATCAAGGCCTCGGTAGCTATTTTTTGCGCCTTCTACAAATTTTTCAACTTCATCTTTAGCGATTCCTTTATTTTGAATCTTAGGGACAACGGGTGTCAAAGCCGCCGTTTCCCTTAATTTTTCACGTACAGTTATCAGTTCTTGGGTTTGAATACTGGCATAAAGCCCCAATCCCGCCGCCAAGGCCCAAATAACGCCTGCGGCAATTAAGATGTTATGGCCTGCTTTTTCAGGCAGGTTTTCTAAAAAACGGTTGAGATCTTCAGATGATTTCTTACTGAAATATTTCTCAAATTTTTTAATATCAAAATTCTTAAAATCCAAAACGAATACTTTCTATATTACTATTATATATATCAAATTTTAACAAAACCTTACAAAGAGTTTATCTTATTGATTTACTTGTTATTTATTTTGTTCCTCTGATCCTAACACGACCATCTTCTTCAATGCCGGGCTGTACTTTACCGCGCAAAGAACCAACCCCTTGACCATAAGCAGATGGGACCAAAACCTCCCATGTTAACTTTTTATCAACCACTTCATATTTAACAAGCGTGCCATCAATCGATTTTAATTCATCCAATAATTGTTGAATACGTACCATATGTTTAATTGTATCACTTTGAAGGGCGTTATACGCTTCAACCATTAATTTTTGTGCTGTACGGTCTGTTTTTTCTTTTACCTGCGCAAGGTCGCGTTGCACCGTATTGGTTAGAAAATATTGGAACACCAAAAAAGCCGATAAAGCCAGCACAACAAATAAGCCCGACAAAAGCAGAAGGCGCGCACTCACACGGGATAATTTTTCCGTCATCAGTGCGCGGTTATGCCATGGCGTAATATCCGCCATTTCAGGATTAATCGTCACAAAATTAGCGTCCATGCTTTGAATACGCGGTAACAATGTTCTGGCAGCGCCAAGGAACACTTGCATGCGCCCCGTATCTTGATCCCAGCGTAAGGCAGACGCCGTGCCTTCTTGTTCATATAAATAAACTGTTTCTTTATCCCAATATTCGCTATTTCCCGGTAACGCCGCCGCCAAAGGACACCAGCTATCTGGATTTGATGCAAGGGAAGAAGATGGGCAAGCAATGTACCAGCATCTATTATCTTCAATCGTATAAGTAAAATGTACTTTTTCCGTGGCACAAGCCTGTGAAGCCGCGTTCCAGACTGCTTCTGCTTCATGTCCCGCAACATAAGGCACAGCCCCCCCAACCAGTTCACCCGGTAAAAACGGTTTTAAATCAGAAACAAAATCTTTTGCTTCGCCTGCCAGATAATCTGGCATGGAGGGCTTAAGCACTTTGCTTTTTTCTTTTTTGTCTTTTGTTTCTTCTTTATTCATTAAATTTTTTCTCAGCGGCAATGCGCTTATTTATTATGTAATAATTTTCGCGCTCTATAAAGCACCCTCTAATAATCCACCCATCATACTATCCATACTCATATTCATCACACTTAATGCAAAGATAGCACTACCGAAGGCAATCACCAAGAACACACCTGTTAAAGCAAAAGCAAGCCATACAATAAGCTTATGTTTTGTTGCGGCTGATTGTGTCCGCATTTCTGCGATTGACTCCAAAATTGTAGCAACTTGGGACAAATCTGCCAAGCTAGCAAGTTCCATCCTTTCGTTGCGATTCAACGGTTCACGGTCAAGGGCGCTGCCCAAGCCAATACCCCGTGATAAATCTTCATTCGCCTTATCCCAATATTCTGCAACTTCAGGGGATGTGGTGGATTGTCCCGCTTGTTCAAGCGCCTCATCAATAGGCACACTTCCTTTTAACATCCGCGAAGCCGCCATCATCGAATCACTAAACCCTAAATCCCGTAAATAAGACCCAATCAGGGGGATTTTACGGACAATGCGCGCTGTGGGCCAATCTGTCTGCCCCCGATTCATAAAAAAGGAAAAAACACACCAAACCATGAAAGCGCCGACAGCAAAAGCAAACCAGATCAAAATATCCCATGTCAGCCCCAAATTCCCAACAACGCTTTCATATTCTGCCAGCTTTGCGGGGTCCGTTGGTTTATTATCATTAAACCAACCCAGCACCATGTCTTTACCCCAAAAGAGCGATTGCACAATCGTCACCACATCAAAACCAAGCCACCCCATTGTCCCCATAATGGCGCGTGAATTTTTCTTTTTCTGGGTAATAGAATGAATGGCATGAGGAATACCTTCATTTAATTTATTGGCTTTTTCACTACCCGCTAAAATAGCGAGCGTACCGTAATCAAAAATATTCATCGCCCGTAAGGCATCAATCACGCCAAGGCCACGCGCAAGCGCTTCACGGGCGGGCGCCAAGATATTCTGGCGCATCGCATTTTCTTCTTGTTCAATAATTTTCCAGAGCGCCACACCAGGAGACGAGACAGAGCTTGACCGAAACATAATACCGCGCAAAAGCTGTATCTGCCACCAAGTAGAGCGCGCCAAAAGCCGTTCAATGGAAGAACGTTCATGCGGGCGAATAGAAAGGATATAACCTCCCTTATTGGAAACCTCGTTACGGACATCTTCTTCGGTAGGCAGGAAAAAAGATTCTTCGACTTTTTTAGGGCCGTTTCGTGTTTCGTATGCAACTTCGGCGATCCATTGTTGCATGCATTATTCCTCTAAATAAGACATGGCGGCCTTTGGGTCGACAAGGCCACTGATAACAAGATCTGCCAGACCTTCGCGCCGCGAATGAATAATAACACCTTCTTCATCCGAAATTTTATTGACGTTATTAATCATGGCTTCGAAAACACCATTACGTTGGCCAGGGCCAGAGGTGATCAATAGCGCATCTAACAACAATGTTCTGCCCGAAATACCTGTTCTATTACATAGATCGCATCCTGCGGTGTTATGCGCCTTTACAGACGCCTCCGCATCAACGCCAAGAGCGCGAATTTCGGCGCCATTTAAATGATCAGACGCTTTTGTTTTATGGGCGCACCCCTGACAGAGTGTACGCACCAAACGTTGATTTAAAATAGCGCGCACTTGTTGGGATAAAGTGTAGCTAGATGATTTTTCACGCGATGCTGGCATAAGAGAGCGCATGCGCTCAAACGTTTGAAGCGCTGTATCAGCGTGGATAGTAGAAATCACCGTATGCCCAGATTCTGCGGCGCGTAGTGAAGTTTCCACGGTGTCACCATCGCGCATCTCCCCGATGATAATATAATCTGGATCATGACGCATAGAGGCCCGAATAAGATCGGCAAATTCACCGCCTTTTTGATCCTGACGCACCTGCCATTGCGTGGCATAGCGCAATTCATATTCAATCGGATCTTCAATCGTTAAAACATGTTTTCTGCGGCGGTCAATTTGCTGCACACAGGCATAAAGCGTTGTCGTTTTACCAGACCCTGTAGGTCCAGAAAGCAAAATAAGCCCACCGCCTCCTTTAATTTCAGGTGAGAGCAAGCTCGCCAAATAATCACCAATATCTTCATGGCGACGAAAAAGTTCGTCAAAGCCTTTAAGCGCGGCGCGGTCAAGCAAACGCAAAGTGATTTTCTCCCCATCTTGAGCTTGCGGTCCCGCGGCGACACGCACATCGACAGAGCGCCCCTGCCATGAAAAGGCAAAGCGTCCATCTTTGGGCGTTACACGATCCCCAAAATTTAATCCTGCATTTCGTTTAATCAATGTTGTTAAACGCGCCATCGCTTCAGATGGCAGAAGATGAACGGGGGTTAAGTCCCCATCAATGCGATATTTAATCCAATTAGGAGAATCTTTATTATTGTCTTGTACCAAATGAATATCAGAAGCGCGCATTTTCAACGCTTCGGCAAGCATATCACGTTCAAACCGATTTAAGAGAATACCATTATCAAGGTCAGAGAGCCATTGCGCCAATGTTTTTTCGCATCTGTCTGCTGATAAATCATGGACAGAACGCAAGGTTTTAATAAGTTCCGCACGATCCCAAAGCTCCGCATGGATCTCTTCAACCTGAAAACCACTTCGCTTTGCCGTCGATAGCAGCGTATCTCTTTGTTTATCATTTAAATCTTCAAGCGGAGCAATACTTAAGACCCCGTCACGTAAGCCAATAAGGTGAATATTAATAGGAAGCCATGATTGCACAGGCAATGCGCTTCGTAATTGGTCGCCCGTGGCGCGGGTGCGAATGCTGTCATCTTCCAGCTTTGTCACATTAAGCGAAACAGCGCCCGCCATATCAAGCAGTTGATCCGTTGAAAAAGTAACACCTGACTCTAAAAATAAGGCGCGCTCACGCTGCACCATATCTAAATATCTTTCACGGCCTTCTTTGGAACGTACTTTACGGCTATCTGCCCATTTTTGACGGGTTAGATTTGTTTTTTCATCTTGTTCTGTCGATGTATCACCAGCCATTAATTTGTGGCCCCCGTTGATACCGCCGTATTTGAGCCTGCACTCGGCGCTGTCACCCTTTGGCTTTGAGCAGTAGAACCACCGCTGGATAGGGAGCGATCAAACAGAAGGAGGATACGTTGACGACCGTTAATAAATTCAACCGCACTTGGTTTTATATCAATCTTCCAAAGCACCGCACCAATCACTGTTTCTTCACCATCAATAACAACGCGGCTACCGCCTGGTCCAGAAACAATGGCACGGTTACGCGCCAATGAGGTAATACGATACCCTTCCAAAGATCCCTGAACAGTCCCAGATGAACGAGAAACGCTTTTGGAAGAGCTATCTGATGGTAAGTCCAATTCAGAACTGGAAAGTTTGGGGACATTGGCGAAAGCATTATTATTGCCCCCCAATGAAATTGATTGGCTGTCGCGGTTTACCGCGGCGGAGGCTGTTCCACGCACTGGTAAGACCAATATACCGCGCGCGCCATCATGGCGAATTTGGACATCATCAAGAATGCTACCAACACGCACAGGCGACCATTTAAGAGTCAAAGGGCAGGCTTCTACAGGTTTTAAAATTTTGCCAGAACGACAACCAGAAGACAGAATCTTTATACCACTATCTTCACCCGCAAGGCGAATACCACCAAGGGTCAAAGGCTCATCACCAATATTAACAAGGGAGACCGTAATAGAGGATTCTGCCTCTATATCTGCCCCAAAATTAATTTCTGTTTGGGAAGAAGTGAGCAAGCCTTTACCCGGAACAGCTTCAGGGAATATCCCAACTTCAGAAGCGGCGTCTGGTTCATATTCACCATCCAAAACAACGCTTACGACGCTACTGGGTCCTGTATGATTAATAACAAGCGCACCCGTAGCAGGGCCGCGTTGTTGCGGCGCCCATTTAACCGTGACGGCGCAGGCACCACCAGAAAGAAGCGTGTCACAATTTGATTTAATGCTGTATCCCGCAGAGTCATTTGATTCAACATCGATTGAATTTACAATGATTTCTTTTGATGTCACGTTTCTTAAAATAAGAGAACGCGTTAACGGACGACTTTCTTTTAAAGATCCAAAATCTAAGTCTGACGGAATGGCTTCAATATCATTAATAACATCTTGGCGTTGATCACCAGAGGAATCCACATCACCAGAAATAGTGGCCGTTACCAATTTTGATTTACCATTATGACGTAGTAACATTTCAACACGGAAATTACCAAGCTGTAATCCTTTCACCGAAAGGGCAATCGCGCACACTGCTTCAGGGGGAAGCGCCGTGTTATTACATTCATTTTCACCAACAGTGGCAGAAACATTTGAAGAAGGATATAAGCTGATAGACCCCGGTGAAATTGCCTTACCACTTTCATTCTTCATCAAAACAACAACCTGTGATGATGAACCGAGCGTAATTGTCCCAGCATTAATATTATTATCAACCACGACCAAATCACCACCTGCACTTGCCGTTTGGCGGGAACCCGGATCATCAAAAGCAGAAGGCTGCGCCACAACAAAAGAAGGCATAACAAAGCATGATAAAGCGAGGCATACGATACCCAGCTTCTTCACAAAGAATTTAATCTGTTGTTGTTTTTTCAAAACCTGTTTACTCCCAAAATCTAACATCTTTATAATACCATGAATTGTTTGCCAGATTATTAATATATTATTGCAAAAAATGACTGAAAATTTACTCAAAAATTATTTCAAAACTACTGACTGTAATAAGAATTTCTACTTTTCTCAAAAGCTTCATACACATTTAAAGATTTCGCATTATTAAAAACTTCTGGTGATAATGGTTTAGAAACATTGGCACCGTGACTATCAATTTGAATAACTGTTTCTGGCGCTGTATCTACAATAACGGGTTGCGTCACTTGCGGTGTGGTGCGTTGTGATGGCGTGGCTTTTGGGGAAATAGACTCATACGGTTCAATCGGTTTAGAAACAACATTACGGGGGGGCATCACTGCTTTTGACACTGTTTCCACCTGTTTTGGAACAGGAGGAATTGCCTTGGCAATAGGGGACGTGGTCACGGGCGGAACAGGCGCAATAGTGGCGCGATTTAATTTATTTTCCAAGGCAATCCTGTTGCCTTTATCTACTGCTCTCGCACTTACTTTTTTATCTACTGCATCTTGCTTATCTTTAATAAAACCGACATAGCGCGGATCATCATTATCCGTATACACCACAACACGTGGGCGTAATAAGACAACCAATTCCAAGTTCTGTGTGGTGGCGGTACGGCTGGACGGTAAAACAGGCTCCATGAATCCTGGGCCGCTTGAATCAAAATTATCCGTTTCTTGGACCAGCCCTCCAATTAATACTGAATCACCCGGACGCACCCGAATTTGTGTGGTCAATTCACGTTCTGTCGTTTGGGGAAGCTGAATGATTGTATCCGTTCCATTTGCTCCAGAATCAGAGAATGTGAAATCATCAATCGTAACAACATTTGTCAGATTAATATTAATATTGGCATAGACAGTTGATTTATCCCACGAGCTATCGATTGTAAGCGTAAAGCCGCTATCGACTGAATCTGTACTAACAGAAGTAGAGGTCTGATCGCCGCTAATTGTTGATGTCACTTCAGATACAAAATTTTCTGTATCGGCAATTCTAAGCTCGGCTTCTGCGCCTGAAAGCACTGTAATTTGCGGTTGAGAAATTGTTTTAACCGCACCAAATTGTGACAAAAATTCAATCATATCCGCCGGATCAGCGCCGATAGTTTGCGGTAAACCAATACTAACGGGATTGGTAAAGTTTGCACCAACGCCGCCATTAATATCAATGCCTGCCGTAAATTTATCGAAAGATTCGCTAAAGCTATAATCAATTCCCGTCGAATTTCCTGAATTAAGCGATACTTCCCAAATATAAGTTTCAAAAACAATCATCGCCGTGTTGGCGCGCAAGCGCTGGAAATAATTTTCGGCTAATTTTGATGTCCGCGCGGTTGCCGTATAAATAATTGTCCGTGTCGTCGGATCAGAAACAGGCGTTGTACCTTCGCCCAGAACCGCACTTAAACCCTGTATCACATCATCAATAAATTCTGACCCACCTTCAGCGCTGGCCAGGGGGGGTAAGGTCACGGTAAATGTTTCCGTGTCTTTAACAATTAATGTTTCATCTTCATAAGAACAATAAAGGTCCGCCAGGGAACAGACGCGCCCAACAACTTTATCCAAATCACCTTTTAAATTCGCAACAGTTACTTGCCGGCTTAAGCCTTCTTCGGTTTCAAAGGCAATCGCAATATCGTAATCTGATAAAATAAGTTGAAGCGCACCAGCGAGTGTTTCACCGCGCAATTCAAAAGGGCCGACCTGTTCATCAGGCATACCATCACCAGATATACGCGCGGGCACAAGAACATCATCCCCCAAGGGCAAATACATCACGCTATCAGGGCGTTCATTAATGGCATTTCTACGTTTATCGGCAGAAACAGGCGTCGGAATATTAACATTACGTGCATCCGGCACGGCAACTTCGGCGCACGAAGTTACAAGGAATGCCCCCATCAAAGACAATAAGACAAAATATTTATTCATGATTTGGTCTTCCGTTTTACCATGCGTAAACCGCGATCCACGGCTTTGAGCAGTCTATCTTTTTGAACAGGTTTAATCAGCACGGCGCTCACACCCCACTCACCTGCAGTTTCCAGTATATCAGACGCATCATCACCCGTCACAAGGATAATGGGTGTATCCATATCCATCCCCCGCAAAGAACGGATAAAATCAAAACCATCCAAAGGTTCCATCCGCACATCAACAATGGCAATATCAATTTCATTATTTTGCACCACCTCAATCGCCGCATTACCATCCGTTGCCTCAACGGTGCTATGCCCCCCATCTTGCAAAAATTTGACAATTTGCATTCTGACGAAGTCGTTATCTTCGGCTACGAGTATTTTGCTGCTTGAGGACATATGTGTAAAAACTGTGAATAAGTAAAAAGAAGGATTAAGAATCAGTTGATTAATAATAGCTGACATTCAGAATCGTGGCAATATCGCCACAGAAAAAGACATAAAAAACAAATGTTTGAACTTTTATCATTATTATGTCTTTTAATCGGTGCGGGATTACTCGTCATCTTATCAATCATTGATTTCAAAACATATCTTCTGCCCAATATTTATGTCGCACCCTTTGCCGTTACGGGCATTTTATTTCATGCTGTCACGCATTTTTATTATCTCAATATCACAGATATCTTAATTGGCGGACTTGCGGGATATGGGATTTTATGGATTATTCGGTTTTTCGGTAATCGCTATTACGGTCAAGATTCCTTGGGGTTAGGCGACGTCAAACTATTGGGCGCCGCTGGTTTATGGCTTGGTTTTGAAGGCGTTTTATTCGCAATGACGGCGGGCGCGTTTGTGGGGTTATTACATGGTTTAATTTATGCCATTTACAAAAAAACAACGACAAATAATGGCTTCTCCCTCACGCGCTTAATGATCCCTGCGGGTCCTGGCTTTGCCGTGGGTATCATATTAATGGCGGGCTGGATGTATAAAGGCCATGTCATGGGCGTGTTTTATGATTGGTTTTAAGGGCTGGCATTTAAGGGTTCTTTTTTGGATAAATTTGCCTAAATAAAAATTCTCATATAATAAAGTAAGCTATGATTTACGCAGCAGCAGCAGTTTTTGGTTATGTTTTTGGCTCCATCCCGTTTGGCCTTGTCCTTTGTAAAATGGCTGGTCTTGGGGATATTCGTAATATTGGATCGGGGAATATTGGCGCCACCAATGTTTTGCGCACAGGCAATAAGCCCTTGGCACTCGCAACACTCCTCCTCGATAGCGGTAAGGGCGCAATCGCCGTGTTACTGGCCTTTTATTTTATAGATTATAACGCCGCAATGATCGCAGGATTTGCGGCCTTAGTTGGGCATTGCTATCCTATCTGGCTTAAATTTAAAGGGGGTAAAGGCGTCGCCACAACGATTGGAACGCTTCTGGCACTCTCTCCCATTTTAGGGGGTATTGCCTGCACGGTTTGGCTTATAATGGCGCTTATTTTCAGGGTCTCTTCGCTTGCCGCGTTAGTCGCCGTGGGGGTCATGCCGATAATCGCACATTACTTATTTGCCAATCCTAATTTATCCGGCCTTTGTGCCATGATCGCGGCGTTAGTTTATCTAAAACATCGGGAGAATATTCAACGCTTATTTAAAGGAGAAGAGCCAAAAATAGGAACAAAGAAAAAGTGAATCTATTTTCTGCCTCCCATTCTAAAGCGGCATCACCCGAAGCCACCACGCAAGAAAAATTAGATTGGCTTCGCCTGATCAGAACCGAAAATATCGGCCCTATTACGTTTTATAAACTCATCGAAAATTTTGGCAGCGCCCGTGAAGCACTTCATGCCCTGCCCACCCTTTCTAAAAAAGGGGGACGTAAAAAGCCCCTCACACCACCACCCGTTGGGGATATTGAGAAAGAATATGCTGCCTTACAAAAAATCGGAGGGAATATCATCTGTGCGCTTGAACGTGCCTACCCCCTTGCATTGGGGGCGATAGATGATGCGCCGCCTGTTTTATCTTATTTGGGAAATATTGATTTGGTGCGCCCGCCCTGCCTTGCCATGGTGGGGGCGCGTAATGCGTCACTCAATGGGCGGAACTTCGCCAAGAAACTGGCACGGGAAATAGGACAAAATGGACACATTATCGTCAGTGGCCTTGCCCGCGGCATTGATACCGCCGCCCATGAAGGCGGACTCGACACAGGAACGATTGCTGTGGTTGCGGGCGGTATTGATGTTGTCTATCCACGCGAAAATCAGAATCTATATGAAGATATCAAACAGCGCGGGCTTATCCTCGCCGAAAGTCCGTTGGGGATGGAACCCATCGCCCGCCATTTTCCGAAACGAAACCGCATTGTTTCTGGACTGTCTACGGGTGTTGTTGTAATTGAAGCAACCGTCAAATCAGGCTCGCTTATCACCGCCCGCATGGCGGGAGAACAAGGGCGTGATGTTTATGCTGTACCCGGATATCCCGCTGATCCACGATCCCAAGGACCCAATAAATTGATTAAAGAGGGCGCAATCCTTGTCCAAAATGCACAAGATATTTTGGATAACCTGAATGATTTTAACGGCACAAACATGATGCAAGATAACCGGCAAACGCCAGCGGAGCATGCCCCTGCACCATCCCAACCAGATGAAAAACAGGTTGAAGAAATCCGCAATGATCTCTTGCGTCAATTATCACAAATGCCGTCAAATATTGACGAACTCGCCAGAACCTGTCATGTCTCAATCCCTGAATTACAGGTTGCCTTGCTAGAATTAGAGCTAGCAGGTCGCCTTCAACGCCTTCCCGGTAACCGGGTTGTGCTATTGGATGAATAG
>CALHAW010000010.1 GCA_937934135.1 uncultured Alphaproteobacteria bacterium | reverse complement strand
ATAAAACCTTTTCTTTTTTATTGAACCTGTATTTTTGTTTCCAAAGCTTCGAACCACTTGGTTGAACGTGGAGATATAACCCACCGCCATCAAAGATTTTATAAGGTTTCTTAGATGGCTTGGCCTTCTTTGCTGTAAACTGTGGGGGGGTGGTAGGTTCTGGACTAAAGGCCATGCTCTAAAAAATTACAAAATATTGTAATCATTAAAGAAATTTAAATGGGTGAAATTTGCCTATTCTGGATGAACAATAGAAATCCAGAAGCAACCGCCGATCATGCAAGGACTATAATCCTATCATAAAACACCGAAAATGTGCGCAAAGTGTTCGTTCTTATGGGGTTCTGGCCATTTTAGCAGGTAATCAATCCAAAGCGAAAAATTTTAAATTTTGAAAGAAGTGGGTCTTTGCGTCCCACTTAATTGGTCGGCTTCTATTTTACCTGAATGCATTGATAAGCAAGGGGTTTGGCCTTGGTTGTGCATTTTTCTTAAATGAAGGAAGTGGGACGTTCGTTTAAGTCAAACTGGATGTGTGACGTGCCGCACTGGCAAAGCTTCCAGCAGTCGTTGGTTTGTCATCATTGGCCAAACTGGGTTTAAGCTCTCAAGGTTCCATTCACCAAGTTTACCGCTATCAGGCCGCCGCAGTGTCTTCACATAAACTTCACCATCTTCCAGTGTGACGGCGCAAGAAGTGCCAATCAGCTTTTTAAGGTCGCCACGCGCTGGGTCATCCTTGTACATGAAGAGGATATCACCATCCGAATAAATAGGGCGCATTGACGAGCCTTTAACCTGCAATGAAAAAATATTGCCCCGCCTTTGCAGGTAGGCACCAGGCGGCATGTTTGTTTGTTCGTTGCTTTCATTGTCTGGGAAAAAACTGACTGATGTGTCATCAGGCAGGTCATCACCGCCAGCGGATATATAGCCAAGCAAAGGCACATGCCCAATTGCAGGTTCCATGGTGTCTTCAAAAGAATAAGTCAGATTGACACCAAGGACGGCAAACAGCTTTTCAATGTTTTCAAATGAAGGTGAATGGCCAGCCTTTATGTTTTTAATCAGACCGTCTTTTCCAGTCGCAAGTTTTGATGCCTTGGTTGCAGTTAGCTTCCTAAGTTTCAATGCCTTCTCAATGATTTTAATTATTCCCGTCATAACGGATTGAATAAGTCATCGCCCTGCGGGCTGACAAACTAAAATTACAATTAAGGTTAAATTAGCTATATCTAGCCCTTGACATTGGCTATATATAGCTTTTATATGCTTTCAGACGAAATAATTAATTCTGGAAGCTATCATGACACCTAAAGAACTTTCCTACTTAGCCAACACCCTTGCTGAACATGAAGGCATTACCCATTGGGCTATATCAGCCCGCATCTTTGGCCGTGGTGATGTCTTCTCAAGATTTGATGATGGCAAGAATTGCTTTCATACAACAACAACCCGTGCCACCGAATGGTTTGCGGCAAACTGGCCAGCCAATTTGGATTGGCCTGAAGGACTTGAACGCCCAGCGCGTCAATTAGACATGCGGGTGGCATCATGAAGCGTTGGTTGAAGCACTGGCTCCAAGACATTTGCGCCGCCTTGGCGGTTACAGGTTTTATTTGTGCGTTTGCACTTTTCCTTAGTGAAATGTCTGCCGCTCACCAACTCGCTTTGTTGGTTCAATAAAACCACCCAAATCAATCCACTTAATTTTCTAAATAGGAATTCAAAACGTGAACCCTGAAAACATCAAAACCCATCTAGTCACCATCCCGATTTCATCAATCATTATTCCTGAAGACCGCGCACGTTCGCTTGACCCAGTATGGGCAAAAGCACTTGGCCAGATGTTTCTTGAACACGGCAATAAGGTTGAAATTGAAGTTCGCCCAGGTGACAACAAAGGGGAATATATTCTTATTGCAGGCTTGCACCGTTTAGAAGGTGCTAAGTCAATTGATTGGACTGAAATGACCGTCAAGGTTTTGGTTGTTGAAAGCGACCAAGCCGCCGCCCATTACCGCATCCATGAGGTCATGGAAAACATTGGCCGCCGTGACCTAAATGTCCTTGACCGTGCGCACCATCTTTTTGAGTTGAAAAAAGCTTATGAGACTGCGCACCCTGAAACTAAAAAAGGCGGTGACCGTAAAAGCAAAGAAGCGCAAGAAAATCAAAACGAAATATTTTCGTTTAGCCAAGACACCGCCAAAAAACTGGGCGTATCTTCACGCTCAATTGAACTTGCTGTTAAGCTTTGGAAAGACTTGTCAGTTGCTACCCGTCAAGCAGTTGATGGAACATGGCTAGCAGACCACCAAGCAGGGCTTCAATCACTTGCTTCAACCAGTGCCGCCATGCAGGCAAAAATCCTTAAAATAGTTATGGACCCAGAACAGAAAATTGCCAGTATTTCTGATGCAATAGAGTTCATTGAACAGGGTCGTCTTGCAACGTCACAAGAAAAGAAAGTTGGCGCTGTTATTTCATCATTTAAAAAGCTGGATGATGACACTTTTGACAGGGTGATGGCATCCCAGCTTGAACGCGTTCGCGCATGGTTTAACGAGCGTGGCGAAGTCTAATGCGCCGTCAAGAGTATTTCACCGCTTTGGAGATTGCGGAATTAGCAAAGCGTCTTGACGTTTCTGCCATGCCACAAACCAAGCGCAGGGTCCAGGATTTGATTGTCCGTGAGGGGTGGGCATCTTCGCCACTTTCACGGGTGCGTTCTGGGCGCGGCGGCGGTCATGAATACCACTTCAGTCTGTTACCAGAATTTATGGTTTCAGCAATGATTGCAGATGAGCAAAAAGCGCAAGCTTTAGCAGATGCAAAAACAGCAATGGTGACGCAAGAAAACGCCCTTGAAAAACTTGCTTCAACCAGCTTGTCAGCACGTCAAAGAATGGTGATGGAAGCCCGTGCTTCAATCGTCAATGCTGTCAATCAATATTATGTAGGAAAAGGAAGCACCAAAGGCGAAGCTGTTGCCGCTGTTCTTGAAATGACGGTTTCAGATATTCAGCTTTCAAAGCTTGCACGGGAAGCAAATGACCGCGCTGGAAAAGTCCGCACAATTTCCCGCGCAACACTTTATGAATGGTTGAAGCTACACAAGGCAGGTGGCGTGTCTGCTCTTGCCCCAAAGGCCACCCGTGACACACACAGTTTTCCAGAATGGTTCCCAAAATTCATGGCGTATTATGCCAGACCGCAAGCGCCAACTATCACGGAAGCTTTGGATAATTATAAATACGATACGCGCACCAATAACCCGCCATCATATGACCAAGTTCGCCGCTGTTTAAAGAAGCTGGATAAGTCCAAGGGGACGCAAGCGCGTTTCCGTGGGCGTGAAGGCGCTTTGGCCATTAAAGCCCGTCACGCTTACGTTGTGCGTGATACATCAGGATTGCTTCCAACTTCTGTCTATACAGCGGACGGAAAAACTTTTGATGCGGAAGTTCAGCACCCAATTCATGGCCGTCCATTCCGCCCAGAAATAACATCCATTTTGGATGTGGCAACACGGGTGTGTGTTGGGTGGTCAATTGGCTTGGCTGAAAATAGTGACGGCGTTCTGGATGCCTTGAGAATGTCTTGCATGGAATACGGCATCCCAGCCATCTTTTATGTTGACCGTGGCCCAGGCTTTAAGAATGACAAACTTGATAATGATCTAACTGGTTTCTGCGCCCGTTTTGGGACAACCAAAATGCACTCGCTACCGTATAACTCGCAAGCGCGTGGCATCATCGAGCGTTTTAACGGGTCTGTTTACAATCCAATGGCCAGAAAGTTGCCAACATACATTGGCGTGGATATGGACCGCGAAGCCCGCCATAAGGCTTTCAAAATAACCCGCAAAGATATCAAGACAACAGGCACATCTAATCTGCTTTTATCTTGGCCAGATTTCATTGAACAAATGAAGTATGAAATCAAAGTTTACAACGACAAAGCCCATGCTGGTTTAACCATCAAAGACCAATCAGGCCGTAAAGTTTTGCAGTCGCCAAATGAAGCGTGGGAAAAATGTGTTTCTGATGGTTTTGAAGCTGTTGGTGTTCACCCAGGTGAAGCGGATGATTTATTCCGTCAATATGTACGCCGCCGCACCAACCGCGCCATGGTTGAAATATTTACAAACAGTTATTTTCACATTGATCTTGAAGCACATCACGGCACTGACATTTTGGTTGGTTTTGACATCCATGATGGCGGAAAAGTTTGGTGCCGTGAAATTGACGTGGTTGATGGCGAGGAACGCCCAGGCCGATTGATTGCAGTTGCTATCTTTGAAGGTAACAAAACTCGCTATGTGCCGCTTACGGCTGAACGTGCCGCTATGGAAAAAAGAACCAAAGCCCGCATGGGTCGCCTGCAAAACAAAATGGATGAAGTTGAAGCTGAAGCAAACCCAAATCGCTTCCTTGACCAATCCGCAAATAAACCAATGGAAATCATTAATAATTCAACTGGCGATAACCTCCTCCATGACCCAGTTGAAGCCGCGCCACAAACCATTGGCCAAGGCGGCGCGGCAAAAATTCAGAAGCGCACAATCATTAATGGAAGGCCCGCATTTTCAGATGATGCAAGTCTTGCAAAATGGTGTTGCGAAAATGAAGGGGAAGTCACTGCAATGGATAGGTCGCTTTTGCGTGAATTACTTAACAGCAAAAGCGACCGTGAGTATCTGCGTCTTGAAGGTGTCGATTTGGAAGCCCTTAGAAAACTATCCCAATCGGTTGCCTAAACTAAACAACAAAACAGGAAATACATAACAATGAAAAGCAAATTTGTCGAGACAAGCAACGTTAAAACCTTTCACAAAGCTTTGCAGGTTGTGAACAGGCGTGGTGCTGGTGAAGCAAGCTTGATGGTGGTGGACGGGAAGCCTGGATTGGGTAAGACCACAACACTTCAACACTGGACTGCTAAGAACCAATGCCTTTACCTTCGCGCCAAAAAGCAATGGCGGGCATCTTGGATGATGAACGAATTGCTGGAAGAATTACGGATGTCGCCACCACACCGTTTTGAAGATAAGTATAAGATGGCGTTGGGCGCTATTGGCCAGCGCATAGACCGCGCCACAATTGACCAACAAACCTTTGCAATTGTTATTGATGAAGCTGATTTCATCAGTCGCAATGTCGAGTGCATGGAAACCATGCGCGATCTTTCAGACAGCTTGGAAGTGGTCATCATCTTTGTTGGCATGGGGCGCATCCGCCATAACCTTGCGAAGTTTCCGCAAGTGATGTCCCGCGTGTCCCAATATGTTGAATTTAATGTTGCGACAAAAGCAGACATTCGCGCCTTGGTTGATGGCCTTTCTGAAATCCCAGTTGCAGATGATTTATTGGAGTTTGTCCATAAAACATCAAAAGGCTTTAACCGTGAAATCAAGGAAGCAATTGCATCCATTGAGCGGTTTGGTTTTCGTAATGCAAAGCCTGATGACCAACCGTTTACAATGGCGGATATGGCTGGGCAATTCTTGATGAATGACCGCCAGACTGGTGTTGAAATCAAAGTTCCAGAGGTGGTTTGATGTCAGGGCAAGCAACCACACAAATGGAAATCTTAAATTCATTTTCCGAAACATCAGAAGTGTTAACCCTAACGGATTTTAATGCGGCTGTTTCTCAAAATCTCGATAGCGTCAAAAGCGCTGTTGGGCGGATGGTGATTTCAGGTCTTATTGAACGTTCAGAACGTGGCCACTATCGTTTGACCAAATTAGGCCAAGAACAGCGTGATAGTGGTGAACCAATCAAGAGCGGCAAAAAAGGCCCGCGAACAGGTGCCAAAAAACCAAAACCAACAGCGTTCAAACAACGCCTTTGGAATGCAATGCGCAGTTATAACGTTGGCGGATTAAGCAAGTGCTTTAGTCTTAATGATTTGCTGATGATTGCCTTGAATGACGGTGAGCAAACCGCACACACTGAAAACAATGCAAGGCAATATCTGCGTCAATTAAAAAAAACGGGTTATCTGTTAACGTTAACGCGCCGTCAAGCAGGAACCCGCCCAGGGTCCAATGGATATAAGCTTTTCAAACTTACCAATGACACTGGCGAACTATCACCAATCGTTAGAATTCGCGAAAAAGCGATCTATGACCCAAACACGCGTGAGGTGGTCAAATGGTGAACTGGTTAGATATCTTGGCCGCCGAATGTGAGAAATCAAACAAGGCAGAAGTTGGCAGGCAGATTGGATATAGCAGGACCGCAATATCCCTTGCCTTGTCTGGCAAATATGTTGGTTCAACTGAAAAGCTTGCCCAGGCGGTGATTAGCACCTTCAGCGACAACCTACATTGCCCGCACCTTCAGGCAACCATCAACCCTGATGAGTGCGTGGATTTTCAAAGCCGACCAATTCCACAATCAAACGCAACCGCACTGCGCCATTGGCGGGCTTGCCAATCTTGCCCAGCCGCCGTGGGGAAAGGAGACAATCATGAAGTTGCTTAGTCGCTCAATTCAAAACGTTCTTGATTTGTCACCAAACCTTGATGGCACAATGTTGGAAGTTCTTCAGCACTGGAAGACTTGCGCCGTTCAATTGGAAGCTGAAGCTTCCGAAGCAAGCGGGCAAATAAATGAAGAAAGAACAGTTGGCTTTGTTCCTTTCCTAGCTGTTGTTGATGGTGAATTGGTTCTGCCATCGACAGAAGGGGATGATGAAAACCCAGCCCGCGAGGTTCCAGTCAGATGACCGTTACCGTTACCGCAATCTTGGATGTTGTATCTGAATATTATGATGTCCCTATCGTTGTCATCAGCAGTGGGCGCAGAAGCACCAAAGCCGTAAAAGCGCGTAGGGTTGCAATGCACCTTGCATTGCAGATGACATCATTATCATCAGTTGAAATTGGTAAAGAATTTGGTGGCCGTGACCATGCAACTGTATTGGGTGCGGATAAAGCAATCGCCCAAGATAGTATTGAAGGTAGTGCGCTTCGTTCAGAAGTTCTGCTTTTGAAAGAACGTGTCCTGAACCACAAAACGATTGATGATGAAGTCGCCATCTATATGGAAGCTTTAGACCTTGATGCGTTGCGGGATGCCTTGGCGCGGAAGCTTAGAAAAGAAAACAGTGCGCCCATTCCAGACATCAAACAACAAGCCCAGATTAGCGCGGCGATAAAGTCAACTGACTTGGCCCAATCACAACCAAAAAACGTGAGTGATGCAATCATCCAACACGATCTAATGAACCCAGACGGTGCTTTCTGTAAAGCGGCGGCGGCGGTTTCTATTGCCGCGTTAGAAGCGGAGCAAGCCAAACACACAGTGAATGAAAACCTTGCAAAACAAAAAATGGAAAAGGCGGCAATCGCCTTTGCCAAAGAGTACCACAAAATCAGACCAACCCTTGGAAGGACAATCTAATGAATACCGAAGTTAAAAAAGAAGAAATCCCAGCAGGCTACATCATGGACCGTGATGGCCGACTGGTTCACAAAGACCGCATCAAGCCTGTTGACAAGGCCCGTGATGATCTTGTCAAGAAACTAACCAAAGAAGCCCGTAAGGTTTCTGGCACGATTGCTGAATTCAGAGAAAAATCATTTGAAGACATTGGTGCTTTTGCCAATGTTTCCGCTGAAAAATATGGTGCGAAGCTAGGCGGCAAAAAAGGCAACATGACGCTGTTTTCATTTGATGGCAGTCTGATGATTAAACTTTCCCAGTCAGAGAACAAATCTTTTGATGAACGCTTGCAGATTGCAAAGTCATTAATTGATGAATGCATCCATGAATGGATGAAGGGTTCCAACAAAAACATTCAGGCTTTGGTTTCTGATGCCTTTCAGGTGGACAAGGAAGGCCGTGTGTCAACTTCAAAGGTTATGGGCCTGCGTAGGCTGGATATTGAAGACCCGCGCTGGGACAACGCAATGAAGGCGATTGCGGATGCCGTCCAGGTAACAGGCTCTAAACGCTATGTGCGTTTTTATGAACGTGTTGGTGACACGGAAGAGTATGTCCCGATTTCACTAGATGCTGCAAGCGCGTGAGGGTTGGGCAAATGACAACAGGTAAAAACCCACGCCGTTCAAATAAAAGAAGCCGTTCAGGTGCAACATCTGAATGTCTTCATTGTGGCAAAAAGCTTCGCGGCCAAAAGGGGGCGCGAATGCACATGATTAATCAACACCCAGAAATTATGGAAGCCAAGAAAGCAGGTGCGCAATGATTAGAATTAAATGGCTTGCCAGCCTGCTAAAAAAGGCAACAGCAAAACGCATCACCACGCCACCAAACTTGCAAATTGGTGACGCTGAAAACCCTTACCTTTTGCGTTGGTATATTATCCCACGCAACAAGTTCTTTAATATCTATTTGCATAGAATTTTAAGGTCTGATGATGACCGTGCGCTTCATGACCATCCATGGTGGAATATCAGCTTTATCCTTGATGGTGGCATGTTGGAAGTTATGCCCGCCAAAGGGTTTGGTTCTATTCCAATTGGCCAGCGCCCTAAAACAAATAGGTATCTGAAGCAAGGCAATCTTGTTTGTCGTGGCGCAAAGTCAGCACACCGTCTTGAAGTGCGCGACAAAAGCACTTGCCAAACTTTGTTTATCACTGGCCCACGCATTCGCGATTGGGGTTTCCATTGCCCGCAAGGTTGGCGGCATTGGAAGATTTTCACAAGCTTTGATGAAACAGGAAACAGCACCCAGGTTGGGCGCGGTTGTGGTGAAGACTAAAACCTAAATATCACTCACAACCAAACAGGAAAACATCATGTTCTTAACTAACCAATCAATAAATGGCCTGCGCCAAATACAAACTACCCTTCATTGCCATAATGTGAATGTTGGGTGGTGGGATGACACGCCTGATGTCAATGCGCGTGTCCCTGAAAAGCTTTGTCTTATTCATAGTGAAATCAGTGAAGCCATGGAAGGTCACCGCAAAAACCTTATGGATGACAAAATCCCAAACAGGAAAATGATTGAAGTTGAATTGGCGGATGCTGTCATTCGAATTCTGGATTTGGGTGGTGCTTTGAAATTGGATATTGCAGGCGCAATTGAAGACAAGTTTGAATTTAACAAAACCCGCGCTGACCATAAGCGGTCTGAACGTTCAGAAGCCCACGGCAAGAGGTATTAATCTAATGGCCCGTGTACTTGTTGCTTGTGAATATTCTGGGATTGTCAGGAATGCTTTTTTGGCCAAAGGTCATGATGCTTTTTCATGCGATCTATTACCCAGCGAAGATGGAAGCAACCGCCACATCATGGGTGATGCCCGTGACTATCTGGGTGACGGCTGGGACTTGCTTATGGTTGCGCATCCACCTTGCACCCGTCTTTGCAATTCGGGTGTTCGGTGGTTGTCAAAACCGCCCAATGGCAAAACACTTGAACAGATGTGGGCTGATCTTGATGAGGGTGCAAGTCTATTTTCTGATTTTTGGAATGCTGACATTGAACGTGTCGCGGTTGAAAATCCAGTGATGCACAAACACGCAAAGCAACGCATCAGAGGCTATGAAGATTTTGCGCAAAGCATTCAGCCTTGGCAATTCGGCCATGGCGAAACAAAGCGGACGTGTCTTTGGTTAAAAAACTTACCAAACCTTAAACCAACCAACATTGTGGATGGTCGTGAAAACAGAGTTCACAAACAAGCACCAGGTCCAAATCGTTGGAAAGAGCGTTCACGATTTTTTACGGGAATAGCTGAAGCTATGGCCAATCAATGGGGTGACCTTTTGCCCTTAGAAAGTGAAGTGACGGCATGAACACGTTTGCATTAATCAACATCGCAAAAAAAGACCTTGGCATGGAAGATGATGACTATCGTGCCTTCCTGAAAAACGTCACTGGAAAAGATAGCTTGCGGGCTATGAGTGAAGGCGACCGCATCAAGGTTGTTGCTGGAATGAAAGACAAAGGTTTCCAAGCAAAACCTAAAGGCACTTTCACACCTAAATCAGACAAGCCTTATGTCCGTCTTATTCATGCTTTGTGGCGTTCATGCGCTGAAAAGAAAGTGGTGAAGAGTGGGTCAAAAAGAGCGTTGCGGGCGTTTGTCGAAAACATGACGGAAGTGTCTGACCCAGAATTTCTGACTTACGGCCAGGCATCACCAGTGATTGAAGCATTGAAGAAAATGGAGAAACGCAAGTAATGGCTAAAGTTTCCATCCAAACACAAGCCCGTTCAATGGACGCGATCATCAGTCAGGTGAAGTCTGGCGGCACTTCGAAATTGCGTCCTTCTGAAAAGGAATTGCTAGTGACCCATGCAATGGCCATCCGTGAAACACTTTTGTTTTGTGAGGAAAATATAAAAGACATACGCGAATTTATTACATCTAAAAAAAGGAAAAATTAAAATGTCAGACACACCAACAAACGCCCAAATATCAGCTTTATTGTGGTTGCGAAATCGCAACGGTGATGGGGTTTTTGACCGCAATCAAGTTCTGGTTGCATCAGGTGAGAAAGCGCCTGCAATGCGCGGCACTTGGACCAAGCTAGCCAGTTTTGAAATGGTTGAATTTTACATGAACAAGCGCAGGGTTCGCGTCACTGATTTTGGGAACGCGGTTAATATGAATGGTGTTGTTGAAAGTACCAACCATGAAACTGATTTTGAAGCCCTATAGAAAGCGACATAGTAATGAACCGCTACCCAATCACAGACCATGCCGTCCTGCGCTACCTAGAACACGTTGCAGGCTTGAACATGGAAGAGGTCCGCAAGAACATTCATCTGAAGACCAAGACTGCAATTGAAAGCGGTGCAAAATCCGTGACGGTTGATGGCTTCAGATACCGCATAACAAATGGTCGCGTGGTCACTGTTGTCCCAACCCCAAAATCAGGCCGTGTTGTTGCAAAGAAGTTTGAAACTTGGTCAAACAAAAAAGGCGTTAAAAAATGAACAACGCCCTTCCGCTTTTTTCATGGCAGATGACGCAAGAGGCTTCCAGGTTGGAAGAACAGCGTCAAGCTATGAAATCGCGGATTAATGCGTTGCCACGTTATTCACATAAGCGGATTGCATTGGAAGTCCGCATGAAGCAATTAACGGCATCAGCCCTTGAATTGGAAGCGTCCAATGGCTGAAAAATTCCACCCACTTGTTGATATATCCAGCTTGCCCACTTCCGTTCAAGACATTGCTGAAGTGCTTGGCCTTACCATTCTTGAAAAACTGGTTGCCCACTTCGCTGGTGTTGAACTTCGCATCCCTCACAAGCTGACACCTAACCATAAGTTGATGGTGCTTGGTGAAGAACACGCCATTGCGTTATGTGAGTTCTGCCCAAACGACACAATCCTTGTGCCAATATCAATGGCCAAAAAAGACATGCAAGGCGAAGTCAAAAGACTTGAAGGTCTTGGTTTGAAACGCTGGGAAATTGCAAAGACGCTAGGCATCACGCAACGCTATGTGCGCAAGCTGGCCAATAGCGAAAGAAAGCCTAAAACTCAACTAGATTTGTTTGCCGAATAAGGGCGGAATTAGTTCCGCCTCTTATTAAGGTTCAAATGTTTGACAGTGGTTGCAGATTGTATCTGAAGCCCAAAGGTCAAGTTGATGAATTTTACAAAACCAAACCGTCCCGTAACAAGAGTTTTTATTCACTGTTCTGCTAGTGATTATCCGCAACATGACAATGTTGCCACAATGGATAAGTGGCACAAGGAAAATGGCTGGTCAGGTGTTGGCTATCACATCTTTGGTCAAAAAAGCGGTTCTGCTGAAAATGGGCGTTCTCTTGAAAAGACACCCGCCGCGCAGGGTGGAAACAATCGTGGCACAATTGCCATTTGCCTTCATGGGTTGAAGGAAAACAAATTTACATCTGCGCAAAAGAAATTTCTTATTGATATCTGTTGTCAGATTAATGCCGCTTATGGCGGTAAGGTGACTTTCCACGGTCATTGTGAAGTGTCAGCTAAGTCATGCCCCGTGCTTGACTATAAAGCTGTTTTAAAACTGGATAGCGAAGGCCGTCTTGGTGTGAAGTCAAGTGGCAAGGTTGGTCTTGTTGCGGATGACAAGATTGGTGACTTGGAAGCGCCTGAAGTTAAGCGTTTCCCAGACCGTGCGACTTTGCGAATGGGTTCTGAAGGCCCGATGGTTGTTTGGTTGCAACAAGAGCTAAAAGAGCTTGGTTATCATTCTGGCGCTGTTGATGGTGACTTTGGGAGAATGACGCGTGACGCGGTTCTTTCCTTCCAATCTGACAATCATTTAATTGAAGATGCTATTGTTGGCAGTGGCACATATGAAGCCTTGGAAGACGCTGAAAAACGTGAACTAGGCAAAGAACGGAAATCAAAGACCGTTGTTAGTTTGGCTAGTGATGGTTCACGTATTGCCCAGGCTTCAATTGCGCAGGGCATTACAGGAACCGCGCTAATGGGTGGTTCTGCACTTTCTATTCTGGAACAAACATCAGGCACCGTGTCCCGCATCACTGAAGGCGTTGCACCATTCAAGGAAACGCTTGCTAATCTTGGCCCATGGGTCGGTTGCCTGGTGCTTGTTGCTGGTGTCTTCGTTGTCTTCCAATCAATCAAGGCAGGTCGTGCGCGGGCAAATGACCACAACACGGGGAAGACGTTATGATTATTAAAACCGCAATCCGTTCGTTTTTGGGTGGTGGCACTTTGCCAATTATTCTGGTTGCTGTTGCTCTTGGTGTGTTCGTTACTGGTTACACAAAGGGCCGTATTGTTGGTTCTCAAAAATCACTAATTAGGGAGCTTACAAAAGCCAAAGAAGAATTGGCGGCGGACCGTGACCGCCTTTCCCAGCAAATTGAAGGTGCCAATAAAGCCCTTCGTCTTTCTCAAGTTCAAAGTGATCTTGATGCCGAAACAATCAAAACCTTGAAAGGTAAAGCAGATGCGTTTGATGCAAAACTTGGTCCTAAAAATGACCGTTTTATTCTTAGCCATGATGACGTTGGCATCTTGTCAGGGAACTAGCGTTTATTTGCCTGTTGCCCCTATTGTTAACAAGGCGGCTTTTCCTGATATCCCAGCGGCGGATAAGCGTGTTTGTCTTGCCCCTGGTTACAAGGCTGGCCAGAACGCCCTTTCCGTTATTAAGCGTTATGAAGTCGCTTTGATTGATTGCAGTTTGCGTCATCAGCGGGTGGTTAAGTTTTATAATAAATTACAATCCACCCAAACTGGTGAAGGTGCCAAATAATGGACGAGAGTGTGGGAACTATTTTGAAAGACATCGCATCCAATCTGAAGATTTTAATTTTGGCTGGTTTGTTTGGTGCTTTTACAAGAGCATTAGTTGCGCCTGAAAAACGTTGGAAGCGTCGATTGGGTCAAGGTGCAATTGGGGTTTTGACCGCAATCTTCATTGGACCAATTCTTGCGGGCTTCCTGGGTGGTTATGTTCAGAAGGAAGTTTATGCCTGGCTGGCGGCTGGGTATGTGTGCGCTTTTGGTGGTGAAACCATTATGTCTGCAATTCAAAACAAAATTCTTGGTGAGGCAAAAAAATGATCATTTTTATGGACCAAATAATTTCATGGGCAATCATTATTATTTGTCTTTGGATTATTCATCAAACGGGTGGCAGTCTTATGACTATTGCTAATTTTTTGATGCGGTTCGGGATTGCAGGTTTTGCACTTACTTTGGCAACTGATGAAGTTCTTCATTTTAAATATATGCCAACGTTTTGGACATCGCCAACATTCAAATTTTTCTTGTTACTTATGTTTATTGGAATTGTTCTTTTTCATCATAAACGATTTTCGAAACTTTAAAGGGTTCCATTGTGGCCATAGAAACCGACATCAAACGCAAAGCGCGTTCTGAATATATCTACAAGCGCAAGACAATGGTGATGATTGCCTTGTCTTGTGGTGTTTCTGCTGGAACCATTCGTCGCTGGAAAAAGAAAGCTGAAAGCGTTGGTGATAATTGGGACACTGCGCGGGCCGCTCACACAATTGCTGGTGAAGGTCTTGATGCGGTCATCATCAATGTAGTTGAAGAATTCATGATTATGGCCCAGCACATGATTGAAGAATTGAAGGATGGTAAAGACCAGCCTTTGGAAAAACGTGTCAGCCAAATCACATCCCTTGCAGATGCCATGAACAAGATGACGGCATCCGCTGGCAAGCTTGCACCAAAGATTTCTGAACTAGGTGTTGCGCAAGACGTGTTGCGCCGCCAGCTTGAATTTGTTCGTGAAAACTTTCCACAACATGCAGATGTTATTCTTGAAATTATTGAACCGTTCGGTGAACGCTTAGTTGAGGCTTACGGATGAAACGGCCAAAACTTCAATCGGCAACATCAGTCAAGAAATTCACGGATGCAATCGCAGGCTATGCGTTTGAACTAGACCGCTGGATTGAATTGAATGTTGAAGCCTTCCCATCTGACCCAAAAGCGCGTGAAGAACGCCGCAAGAAAGTTCGTGACCCAAAGAATGGCTATCGTTATTTTGTGGAAACCTATTTGCCGCATTATGTGAAAGGTGAAGCAAGCCTTTTCCATGAAGATGTCTTCAAGAAAGTTCCTAAAATTATTGCCAATTCAAAAGGGTGCCGTGAACTTTTTGTTGCTCACCGTGGTTCTTCAAAATCCACGCATATTTCATTGGGCTTTGTGATCTATTGCCTTGTTTGTGAAATAAAGAATTTCCCCCTTATTGCTTCAGATGTTTATTCGCAAGTGGTGTTGCTTGTTGAAGCCATCAAGGCGGAATTAACATCCAACCCACGATTGCAGAATGATTTCCCAGAAGCGTGTGGTGAAGGCCGTGTGTGGCGTGAAGGCGAAATCATTACCCGCAACAACATTCGATTGAAGGGCGTTGGGTCTGGTCAAAAAGTTAGGGGCTTGCGTCATGGTCCGCACCGTCCAGATTTGTTTATTTTTGATGATCTTGAAAATGATGAAACTGTTAGGTCACCAGAACAGCGTGACAAGTTGGAAAATTGGCTTGATAGAGCCGCGCTTGAAGTTGGCCCGCCTGATGGTTCAATGGATGCGCTTTATGTGGGCACCATTCTTCACTTTGATGCGGTGCTTGCCCGCAAGTCCAGGTCACCCGCCTGGAACACAACCCAATTCCCAGCCATCATTGTATTCCCAGACAACATGGATATGTGGGACAAGTTTGAAGAGGTTTACCACAATGACGGGCCGACTATTGCAGAGCGTTTTTATCTGAAGAACAAAAAAGAAATGGACAAGGGTGCCGTCATCAACTGGCCATCTGTTCAGCCTCTTTTATTCTTGATGACAAAGCGGGCAGGTAGCCATTCAAGTTTTGCCACAGAATATCAGAACAGTCCTATTGCAGACGGCAACCCGTTTGGGTCACTTACATATTGGAAGCAGACAAAACCTAAGTTGCTTCACTTTGGAGCCATTGACCCGTCCCTTGGTAAAAAAGGTCATGGCCGTGACCCGTCCGCAATCTTGATTGGTGGCCTGGACCCAGTGACGGGTGTGATGGATTTGTTGGTTGCATCAATCCGCCGCCGTCTTCCAGACATCATTATTGCTGACACCATTGCTTTGCAAAAAGAATATAAGTGTCATTTATGGTTTGTTGAAGCTGTTCAATTTCAAGAGTTCTTGCGCACCAGTTTAATGAAGGAAGCCATCAAAGCAGGTGTTGCGCTTCCAGCGCTTCCAATCATTCCACACGCTGATAAAGATTTGCGGATTGAACGATTGCAACCACCAACGGCGGCTGGCCTTATTCGATTTAATTCAACCCAAACGACAATGATTGAACAGCTTCAGCAGTGGCCAAATGCGCCATATGATGACGGGCCAGACTGTCTGGATATGCTTTGGCAGAATGCGGTTCATTATTCCAAGGGTGCCAATAATGGCGGCGGTGGTATCGCCACGGCTGGAAGTTCATCTTCTGGCGGAAGTTTAAGAGGCTATAGATTATGAAAACCCCTAAGAGTAAAAACAAAGATTTGAAAGCGGCCCGCAAAAACCTTCCTAAAGGTTCAAACGTTGTTATTGCGGATGCGCGATCTGACATCACCATCCCGTTTTATTCCAACACCATGCAACCCACTGATGACACGCTAATCCAGCGCGGCGGTGGCAAGGGTTTAAAAATCTATGATGAAATAGAGCGTGACACCCACGCCTGGGCTGTTCTTCAAAAACGTAAGAAGGTTTTGATTGCCCGTGAATGGACTGTTGAACCAGGTGGTGAAGACCAGATTGATTTGGATGCGGCTGAATTCATTGAAGCGCAACTGAAGACTTTGCCATATGACCGCATTTGTGAAGATATGCTGGACGCAACCTTAAAGGGCTTTTCAGTTAGTGAAATAGTTTGGAAGCGTGACGGGAATTATATTGTTCCTGATAAAATCGTCAGCCATGACCAGCGCCGCTTTGTTTTTGATTTGGAATGGAAGCTTAGGCTTCTAACTCTTGGTAATATGAATGATGGTTTGCAATTACCAGAACGCAAGTTCATCACTCACCGCCATGGCGTTAAAGGTAACAACCCATATGGCCTTGGTCTTGGTACTCGCTTATTCTGGCCCGTGTTATTCAAGCGCGAAGGCGTTGCTTTTTGGATGACCTTCCTTGAAAAGTTTGCAGGACCAACCGTCATTGGCAAGACACCATTCGGCCTTGATGATGGTCAACAAAATATGTTGCTTGAAATTCTTGCCAGCGTAATCCAAAATTCAGCCGTAACCGTTCCAATGGGGACTGAAGTTGAATTGCTTGAAGCTACACGCGCAGGCAATGCAGGTTATGAAGATTGGTGTTCATATTGGGATAAGCAAATTTCAATCGCCACGCTTGGTGAAACGCTGACCACTGACATTGGTGATGTTGGTTCAAAGGCGGCATCACAAACCCATGCAGACATCTTGCAATTGTTGGTTGATGCGGATGGCGATCTATTATCTGACACGCAAAGTGAAACACTTTTCAAGTGGATGACTGAATATAACTTTCCTGGTGCGAAGGTTCCAAAGGTTTGGCGTGTTCGCCCGTCTAACGAAAAAGAACAAGCTGAAGTTCGCGAAAAGAAAGCCAAAGCTTCAACAGATGAAAACGAGGCAATCACCGCTATTGTTGCGATATCTTCAAAGTTTGAAAATGATGATGATGCCAGAAATTATATTCAGGCATTTAGCCCGCGTGATCTTGATGAAGATGTGTTGACCGCATTGGTGGCAAATAGAAACCAGTTTGCACAACAACAAGCAGAACCATCCAACCCTAAAAAAAAAGACCCGCGTTATGATGTAAAGAGCAATATCATCACGCCCGAATTTGCAGAACCAGAAGAACCAATTGAAATCCTTGCCAGTCAGCTTGATGACATTACCAGCCCAATTATTACCAGGGCAATTGATGATATTCGTGCCAGCATAGAAAAAGCCGGTGATTTAGAACAAGCCCGTGTTTTGGTTCTTGAAGCATTTGCTAGTTGGGATGAAACTGAACTTGCTAATATGTTTGAACAAGCCTTCCAAGCTTCAGCACTAACGGGCCGTGATGCGGTTGTTGAAGAAATGGATGAAGGTGGTGAAGACTTCGCTGATGTTGATGTCTTCAACCAGCCATTCAAGGAACAGGTTGAATTTTTCAATCAGAAGGAACCACGCCCTTCCAAAGAATGGACTGATGTTTTCCGTGGTGACCATGACCGTGCTTTTGTTGTTGCGGGCGCAAAAAACCGTGAGCTGGTCAAAGACTTTCAAACAGTAATTGGCAAAGCCATAAATGATGGCACCACGCTTGAAACTTTCCGCAAAGATTTTGATGATATTGTTGCCCGCCACGGCTGGTCATATAAAGGCGAACGCGGCTGGCGTAGTAAGGTTATTTTTGAAACCAACATCCGCACATCTTACATGGCAGGACGGTTGCAACAAATGCGTGACCCAGCCGTCATCAAGGCCAGACCTTATTGGCAATATAAACATGGCGCGACCCGTTTGCCTAAAATCCCACGCCGTCAACACCGTGACTGGGACGGTATTGTTTTGAAACATGATGACCCTTGGTGGCAAATTCATTTCCCGCCTAATGGCTGGATGTGTTCGTGTGGCGTTAGAACGCTTTCCCTGCGCGATCTTAAACGCCTGGGCAAGTCAGGGCCAGACACATCACCAGCAACCCTGCAAGAGCCTTATTTGGATAAGACAACAGGCAAGATGATTGAAAAACCGCAAGGCATAGATTTCGGTTGGGATTATGCACCAGGAGACTTCTGGC
Organism: uncultured Alphaproteobacteria bacterium; assembly: GCA_937934135.1. Lineage (GTDB taxonomy): Bacteria > Pseudomonadota > Alphaproteobacteria > Micavibrionales > Micavibrionaceae. Next base: position 21,298 of record CALHAW010000010.1, on the reverse strand, counting down.
AACGTGGCTTGGTTCCATCTGCCATTGAAGGGCAAAAAGCAAACCTTGCATTCCAGATTGATGATGTTGTTCCTATTGCGGACCTGGTTGCTAACGGCAAAGCCTTCAAGCAAAAAAAGCTTGCAACGGGTAAAGACGCGGAATTTTATGTTGGCAAGTTTTTGAATGTCTTTGGTGCCAAGCTTGGCCAGTCAGTTTTGTTCAAAGACAAGGCAGGTGGAAACGTTCTGGTGTCAGATGAATTATTCCGTGATGGCCGTGGCAATCTGAAATCATTAAAGCGTGGCCGTGAAGTACATGCCGCCCAACTTGCTGAAGCTATCCGTGACCCTGATGAAATCTGGATTGGTGTGGTTGACCGCGCAATTCCGAGCGCCCAGGGTGGTGGAACTGAAAAGGTGATTGACCGCCGTTATATTAAAGCTGACCCAAAAACTGGTTTGCTGGCGATCTTTGAATTGTTCCAGGATGTATGGACTGGTAAGACTGCTTTTCAACCTTTGAAAAAAGACAGTGTGAAAACGGATGTGAACCAGATTAATAAAAGACGCGGTGGCAAGCTGGTCTATAAAAGGCCGATTAAATGATACGTAGTGTTAAATTTCCTAATGATGGATTGATGGTGGTTTCTAATTCTTCAGGGGTCTTCAATGGTCTTTGGAGTAAATGCAAAACTCGAAAGTCGTTTTTTTGCGCCGAAACAGGATTTCTTTTTCCAAAGGGAACTAAGGCATATAGGCCGCTTAGTAATTGCAAATTTAGAATGCAAAGAATTGCTGATGTATCAGTGAAAAAGAAAAAGGCTGACAGGGGGTAATCCTTCAGCCTCTTGGTTGCACTATTTCAGGGGCATCAACCGCCCTTTCATGCAACGCCCTTAATATAAGCCTGGAAAGGTAAAAAATCAATGACTGGTTTAAGCTACACTGTCAGGCTTGAAAATGAAGCCGCCATCAAAGAATTAAACGAGCTTTTAAAAAAGGCAGAAGACCTACAGCCTTTCCATGCTTCTGTTGGTGAACATCTGCTTAACTCCACCCAAGACCGCTTTGACACAGAAACGGCCCCAGATGGAAGTCCGTGGGAGAGACACGCGCCAGCAACTATCCGTTCAAGGCTTCGCAGGAATGGAAATTCACCAATCACGATCTTGCGGGAAAGTGGAAGGCTTGCAGGTTCATTTAACTATGAAGCTAATTCAGACCACGCCAAAATTGGGTCACCCGTGATCTATGCCGCAATCCATCATTATGGTGGCGAAGCTGGGCGCGGTGGCAATGTCGAAATTCCATCCCGTCCTATCCTTGGACTTTCATCAGATGATGAAAGTGAAATAATCGCAATTGCTGAAGATTTTTTTGCAAATTAGTCAAAAAATACGAAAAAAACGTAGATTGATTTTAAGGCATCGCTGGCGAGATTTAGGAAGCTGGCAAGTGTATCGACCCACAAATTTCAGTTGTGATGCGTTAGAAGCCCGTTAGAAACGCGGGAAAACGCTTGATGGACTATAATTTGGCGCAGGATTTGCAAATCATCAGCAAAACGCCCAAATCCACAAAAACCCAAACAGTAAGAAAAATTAAATAAAAAGGCAGGGCGGAAATAGTTCCGCCTTTTTTGGTTCTTGCCTTCAGCCATATTCAACCCACACGAAATATTGCGTTTTGCAAATTACTCGAATGATGAGGTTGTTATGTAACATGACTAAACAAGCAGCAAAAAAATCAGCCCGAATTGAAGTTTTCCGTACTGGTGAATTTACGCCAATGAACGGGCCTTCAGTTTCATACAGTGCTGCGGACTTGGCGGGCATTGTCACAAATTATGACCCCGACACTGCGCCTGCGCCTGTTGTTGTTGGTCATCCAAAAACCGATGCCCCAGCTTATGGTTGGGTCAAAGGCTTTGAATATGATGCGGACGCTGACCGTCTTTATGCTGACATTGATGAACTAGAACCCGCTTTTGCGGATGCGGTTAAAGAGGGGCGTTACAAGAAAGTTTCAATGTCTTTCTTTAAGCCTGATGCGTCCAACAATCCTTCCCCTGGTAATTGGTACGCAAAGCATGTTGGCTTTCTTGGTGCCGCCGCGCCTGCTGTTTCTGGCCTAGCGCCAGTTGAACTTGCTGGTGATGACGCTGAAGTGGTGACCTTTGTTGCTTCCTTTGGTGAACGTGGCTTTGAAGAAACCGCCAGCATTCTTCGCAACGTCCGCGAGTTCTTTATTGAAAAATTCGGAATTGAAGACGCTGACCGCGTTATCCCTTCTTATCGTCTTGAATGGCTTGATGACACTGAAGTCACATTGCCGCTGGATAATCCAACCCCCTCTTATGTTGAACCTGAACCAAAGGACACAGGCATGACCCCTGAAGAAATCGCAAACCTTGAACAACGGGAAACAAATGTTGCAACCCGTGAAACTGAACTTGCGGCGCTTGCCGCTGAAGGTCGGACGGCAACGCATACATCATTTGCGGAAACGCTAGTGACTGAAGGAAAACTGCTTCCAGCTTCTAAAGACAAGGTTGTTGCATTGCTTAATGCTTTGCCTGCTGAAGCTGAAGTCTCTTTTTCTGAAGGCGACACCGCCGCACCTGTTGCAGATGCCTTGATGGCTATTTTGAAAGAACAACCTGTTGCGGTTGATTTTTCACAAGCTGACCTTGGTGGTGACCCAGATGATGGCTCCACCTCTTCATTCGCGTCCGATGGTAATGCAGTTGATACAAGTCAACTTGCTATTGATGCCAAGGCCCGCACCCACATGAGTTCTAACCCAGGCATGACTTATATTGATGCCGTCAAAGCTGTTAGCTAGGAGGCTAATCTAATGAACCTTTCCCGTTCTCTTCTTTCAATTTCTGTTGCCGCAATTGCCGTGGTCGGTGCTTACAAATGTGTAGGCTTTGATGATGCGGAAATTAACGCTGATGATGCGCCCGTTAAAGGCGTGTCCATGAACCCTGCTGACAAGGCTGGTGATCTCATTGCTGTTGAAGTGCTTGGCACAGTCCAGGTTGCGGCATCTGGTGTTGTGGCCGCTGGTGACAGTCTTGTTTCCGCCATTGGTGGTGGTGTCAAGAAGGCACCCGCTGACCCTAGCAATGTTTTTGCCAAGGCGCTGACTTCAGCGGCAGATGGTGAACTTGTCGAAATCCTTATCCGTTAAGCGGACCAACTAGGAAGTTTTAAAATGTCAAAAATTCTTAATACAAACACCGCCGCTGTTGTTGATGTTATCTTGTCAACACATGCTCGTGGTTACCGAAATCAAGAAATGATTTCCCATGAATTATTTCCACGCGCTGGTGTGGCAAGCCGTTCAATGAAGACTATCCGATTTGGCAAGGAAAGTTTCCGCGCTGTTCAAACCCGCCGTGCGCCTGGTGCGGACATTCAGACAATCCAGTTTGGTTATGATGGCGACCCAATCGCACTTGACCAGGATAGTCTTGCAGGTCTTGTTCCTGTTGAACATCAAGAAGAGGCGCAGGCCGTTCCAAATATTGATCTTGGTTCTAACGCTGTTAATTCAGTGATGGATATCATGGACCTTAATCTTGAAGTTGAAAGCGCCAAGATGGCAACGTCAGCTTTGGCTTATGCTGACACCAACAAAGTTGCGCTGACTGGCACTGACCGTTGGGATGATGATGCAAGTGACCCAGCCACGGATATTGATGAGGCAAAAGAAATCGTGCGCCGCATGATTGGCCGTTATCCAAACAAGCTTGCTCTGTCTGCGAATGCTTTCAAGGCGCTTAAACGCCACCCTAAAATCAAAGAACAATTCAAATATACAAGTTCAGACAGCATCACTGCTGAAATGCTTGCAAACTACTTTGATATTGAAAAGGTGGTTGTTGGTAAGGCGGTTTATCTTCCTGCTAATGCAGGTGATGACCAGCTTGCCCAGGATGTTTGGGGTAATGATGCAATTCTTGCTTATGTGCCAAATCAATCAACTGGCAACTTCCAGATGCCATCATTCGGTTACACGTATGAGTTGACGGGTTACCCGCAAGTTGAACAGCCTTGGTATAATCGCAGTCGCCGTTCTTGGTTGTACCCAACCACTACTGAACGCCGCCCGCACATGGTTGGCGCTGAAGGTGCATTCCTCTTCAAGTCTGTTGTTTCTTAAACATAAGACCAATTCTAAATCTTATTGTTAGGCCCGTTTGGGCTTAACAATGGAAGGACAAAGCAATGAAAGAGTTTACAGCAATTATGCCAGTGAAAGTTAAGGGAAAGATTGTCCCGACTGGCGAAGTATTCGAGTGTGACGCTGATGAAGCAAAAGCTTTGGCGCGTGATGGTGTTCTTGCGCCTGGTTCATCTGTTGAACTTGATGAAGGTGATTTTGATTTGGGCGAGGCTTTGGCCAAACTGATTTCAGAAGGCAAAGACATTGCCGAAATGAACATGGAAGACATCAATGCTTTGTTGCCTAAGCGGGTAAAACGCAAGCAGGTTGATGAAGCCTTGAAGAACATCAAGGTGGGTGAGTAACCCATGAATGATCTTCTAACCATGGATGATCTTGTCGAGCGGCTTGGAGAAGATGAACTTCTTCAGGTCGCTGGCCATGGTTCTTTTAATACCGAGGGCGGACGCTCTTTGGATGAAGAGAAAATAGACAAGCAAATTAAATTTGTTACCAGCCTTTTTGCAGGCGACTTGCTTTCAAGATATCCGCTTTTTTCTAATATGCAGACAATCGACTTCCCAGAAGTGGTGAAGGGTTATGCATCTGATATTGTCCGTTACCAACTGCGCCCACGTTCGGGTGATAGAAATACGGTCACTGATGAAGTCCGCATTCGCTATGAAGACGCAATGGCTTGGTTGAAGCGCGTTGCACTTAGTAAGACAAATATTGATTTTGGTGGAATTGAGGGTTTGGAAGACCAGACCCAAACTTCAACATCAGGCAAGGTTAGGGCTTCAATACCACCTGCGCGTTCTGCAAGCATTTTGAATGGCTATGGGTCATGAACGAAAGCGTAATCCATTCCCGTGAAATCTCTTTTCTTGAAAAAGTAGAAATCGCAATTGTTGACGGTTTGAAGGCTGGTGTTGATGGTTCCGTGAAAGTTGATGCCTTCCCAGCAGACCCAGATGATTATGACTTTGCAGGTTTGAAGGCGGCTGTTCTTGTTCATTACAGTGGGTCGCAATACACGCCGCCCAACGGTCCAGCGGACACATCACAGATGCGCCGCATGACATATTCAATTGCCCTTTTGGCGCGAGAATTACGCGGCCAGGGTGGTGCATATACAAACCTTGAAGACGTTAGAAAAACAATTCAAGGGCAGGTTTTTAACGGTGCGGGTCCAGCGCAAATCATTCGTGACCAGCTTGTCAGCGAAGTCAAAGGAAAATGGCGTTGGGATATCTCTATCGCGCTTGGTGCGCCAGCGGTTGCCCGTGAGCGCCTACGCCCAACAGGTTTAATTGGTGAGCCTAATAATTACCAAATAGCAAACAATGGAGTTTGAAATGAAAAAATATAATTACGCTGGCCCAGTTAGTTCCGTAACTGTCAAGCCTGCAAAGCTTGGCAAAGACGGCCAGATTGAAACGGAAGGCAAGTCAATTGACCTTTTCCCAGGCAAGCCCGTTTCTTTGCCTGAAGACAACAAGATGGTGATGAACTTAGTTGCAAGCGGATTGCTAACTGAAGCAGAACCAAAACCAAGTGCGGATGACAAATCCGATACTAAAGCCCAGTAAGGAAAGAACGTCATGACAACCAATTTTCACCACGGCCCAGAAGTAATTGAACATAAGGACGGCGTTACCGTTGTTCGTGATGTTAAATCAGCGGTCACATATATTAATGGTACGGCCCCAATCGGGGATGTGCATGACACGGCTGAAAAACGTGCCGCGTTCATCAACAAGCGTGTGATTGTTCGCAGTCGTGAAGATGCCGCGCAGTTTGGTCCGCAAACAGATGGCTTCAATATTCCAAATGAATTGGATGCGATCTTTGACCAGGGCGCGGGCGGCACTATTATTGTCAACAACGTCTTTGACCCAGACACCCACGCAAATGGCATTTCTGATGTGACCCTTCCTGAATTGGTTGGCGAAATTAATGCCCAGGGTGTGGCCACTGGAATGTCTGGCGCTTATGAATGTTACAACCGTTTTGGCTACTTCCCTAAAATCTATCTTTCAGACCGTTCTTATGAACCTGGAATGCGGGTTGAAATGGACCAGGTTGCGCACCGTTTGGGTGGTCATGCAATTGCAGACTTGCCCGTTGGTTTAACCAAGCAACAGGCTGTTGAAGCCCGTGGCACGGGTGGCATCCACAACGCCAACACATCTAGTGCGCGAACAATTCTGACTTACCCGCATGTAAAAGTGTTGGACACGGTTACGGGTGATGAACGTCTTGACAAACTGTCTTCCCGTCTTGCTGGCGTGATGATCCAAACAGACTTGACGCAAGGCTTTCATCATTCACCATCAAACCGTGAAATAAAGGGTGTCATTGGTTCTGAAGTTGATATCAACTTTTACCCAACCGACTACCAGAATGACACCAACTTCTTAAATGAAGCGGGCATTGTTACTTGTATGCGTTCTTTTGCAACGGGCTTCCGTGTCTTTGGTAACCGTTCAGCGGCTTTCCCAACATCAAGCCATCATGAGAACTTCATTCATTCGCGCCGCATCCAAGACCAGCTTCATGAAGCTATCGTCTTCTTTGCAATGCAGTATGTTGACCGCCTTGGCACAAACGCAAATATTGAAGCGTTTGAAGAGGGCGTGAACGCTTACCTTCGCACCAAGCAAGGTGAGGGCGTGATTTATGGTGGCCGTTTCTTCTTTGATAGAAACAAGAATACACCAGAGCAAATTGCAGATGGTCGCTTTTTCTATAATCTTTCATACCACCCAACTTCAGTGATGGAACGCATCACAATTGACAGTTATGTGGACACCAAATTCATTGCAAATGCACTTGCGCTTGCCGCGTAAGTGATGGGCGCGTGGGTGCGGCCTTCCCTGTTTTGGCCGTACCCATTCAAACTCTAAAAGGAAAAGAACATGGTTCAGAAAATTGCTAACGTTACAAACGCGGATGCCTATGTGAACGGCACGGATGTCAAAGGCCGTGTTTCAGAATTAGACCTTGGCGAAATCGGTCATGCTGAAGTTGAACATTCAGCACTTGGCATGATTGGTGTCATCAAGTTGCCTGGTCGCCCAGTAGATGCGATTGAAGGCAAGATTGGCTTTGAATGGGTTGATGAAGAAATTGAACGCAACCTTGGAAACCCAACCAAGATGCACAAACTTCAATTGCATTCATATGTAGATGTTTTTGACGCGGATGGTTTGAATGTTGATAAGTCTCACACGTTAGTGACACACATCAATTTCCAAACAATGAAAGTTGGTGGTCGCACGGCAAAGCTTGGCGAACAGATGGCTTCAGAACATGATATTTGCATCCAGTCATTCATGCAAAAAGTATATGGTGCGGAAACGCCTATTGTTGAATATGATGCCTTTAATTGCATCTATCGCATTAATGGCGAAGATGTCTGGCCAACGTAAAAGCTGACTAACAATTGAATAGAAGAAAGGGCGGAATTAGTTCCGCCTTTTTTTGTGTCTTGATTTAGGTATCACGGTCACATCCGCCCATGCGGCTGATGTAATTAATCTAAAACAGGAAACAAAAAAATGACCAACAAATCTGATGAAAAAGAAGTCACTGGTGTTCGCGCAAAGTTGGCAAAGCACAAAGCCGCCAACCAAGATAGCCGTGAAGTAACACTTCCAGAATGTGGCATTGTTTGCCAAATCCCAAAATTCATAAACCACGGCCTTGTCATGGCATCCCAGCGCCAAGCAAAGGGCGATATGGCTATGGGTCAAACAGCCCTTGTTGCCCAGGTCGTTAAGTTTGAAGGCGAGAAATTAAACTTGGCCGATCTTCGCGAATTGCTGGACGGAAAAGATATGCTTTTCCTTATTGGTGAAGTTTTTGGTGGTGATGATGATGACGACGCCGGTGACGGCACTGATGACGTGGGAAACGACACGGCGGCGGCCTAAGAGTTTCTCAAGCGGCTGACCATGTTTGGTTGGTTGAATTAGGGTGGGACCATGACACCCTAAACAAAATGGATGAAGAGGAATTTCTCTTCATCCTGGACACGCGGGTTGAAATAGAAGAGGCCCGCGCAGAACACGCCAAACGCGAGGCGGGTAAATAGGAATTTAGGCCATGAAGTTTTCCATGATTTTTGAAGGTGTCGATAAGGCATCGAAAGTCATGCGGAAACTAATGGCGGCTGAAAAGAAAATGGCGGCGGCCAATAAAGGGCATAGTTCCAAAGCCCAACGCGCAAATCAAAGACAACAAAAAAGCATTGGCAAGATTTCACGGGCAATGACTGGCCTGAAGAATACTTCAACCAAAGCATGGAATGCCACCGTTACTGGTGCGAAGAAAGCAGGGCAAGCAACTACCCGCTATTATCGCCGCCTGAAGGTGCTTTCAAAGGCAGGCTTTAAAGACATCAAAAAAGGTGATGGCAGGATAGGCAGGTCCGCCGCGCTGGCAACTGGAATTCTTGCATCTGTTTATGGTGGTGCGGCGCTGGCCGCTGGTTCCATGGTGGATGTTGCAAGTGCATTTGAACGCTATGAAACCATTCTTATTTCATCCACTGGTAGTCAAGAAAAAGCCCGCAAAGCCATGGGCTGGGTCACAACGTTTGCCGCAACCACGCCTTATGAACTTGACCAGGTAACAGAAGGCTTTGTTGCGCTGAAGAATTACGGCATTGACCCAACCAATGGAACTTTACGTTCGTTGGGTGATACCGCCGCCGCTATGGGTAAGCCATTGATGCAAGCGGTTGAAGCAATGGCAGATGCGGTGACGGGTGAGAATGAACGCCTGAAGGAATTTGGCATCACCGCCGCCAAGACAGGCGACAAGATAACTTATGCCTACACCAACGCGGCTGGCGAAAGTATGAAGGCCACGGTCAAAGCAAGTGACCGTGCGGGCATCCAAATAAAGTTGATGGAAATATTCAATGAAAAGTTTGGCGGGTCCATGACCAGGCTTTCTGCTACCTGGTCGGGCATGGTTTCCAATATGTCTGATATGTGGATGAAGTTCCAATTGGCCATCATGAATGCTGGTCTGTTTGACTGGATGAAAAGCAAGTTGAAGCTTGTGCTTGATACCATCAACAAAATGGAAGCTGATGGCAGTCTGGAAGTCTGGGCAAAGAACATTGGCCAATCTATCAAGGACGCGCTGGTTAGTGCCTGGGAGTTTGGCAAGGGCGCATATGAAGTCATTAAAACATTATCAGGATATATGAAGACCGCTTCAGAATACGTTGGCGGGTGGAAAAACCTTTCCATGATTTTGGGTGCTATGGCTTTTGGTCCTACGCTGGTTTCCACCGCAATTGGTATTGTTCAAATAGCCAATGGCCTGCGCTTGCTTAGTCTTGGATTGTTTGCAAACCCAATTGGCCTTGCTGTTGCCGCCATTGCCGCTGGTGTTTATCTGATTTATCGAAATTGGGATGCAATCAAGCCTTACTTCATTGCGATCTGGGAAGGCATCAAGACGGCGTTCAGCACGGCATGGGATTTCATAAAAGCCGCATTTGGTTGGACACCGCTTGGCATTATTATTGCCAACTGGGACGGTATTTCCGCCGCGCTTTCTTCGCCCTTGGAAATTGCCAAAGGTGCCATTGATTTGGCTTGGTCCGCAATCAAGCTTCTATTTGACTGGTCGCCTGCTGTTTTGATCTATCGAAATTGGGACAAGATTTCTTCCGCTCTTTCTGCGCCTGTTGAATTGGCCTTTAGTGCGGTGAGTGCTGTTTGGGATAAAATAAAATCAATCTTTGATTGGTCGCCTATGGAAGCCATTGAAAAGAACTTTGGCAAGATTGGTGAGAAGGTAAGCGGCTTTATTAGTGGCGCGGCTGAAAAAGCAGGTGTCGCCTGGGCGAAGCTGAAAGGCATCTTCAGCAGTGAAAAACAAGACCCAATCAAAATGGCTTTGTCCAATCCGCAATCTATTGACAAGGCGGTTGCTTCAACTGAAAAGCTGAAGTCTGGATTGACTGCTGTTGATGGCCTTATGGACCAATTAAATTCCAAGATGGCAACAATGTCTTGGCATAGTCATGGCCAAGGTCTGATGAACACGCTTGCCGCTGGTATTCTTGCCAATAAGCAAACGGTCATTAATGCGGTGGATAGTGTTGCCCAGTCCATGCGCGACCATCTTCCATCATCACCTGCGAAGACTGGTCCTTTATCAGATATTCATAAACTGAAATTTGCGGAAACAATTGCAGGTTCAATCAAAGCTGGCCCAATGGTGAAGGCCATGCAGGCGGCTACAGCGGCAACCATGGCTGTTGCGGGTCCAGGTGCAATGGCATCGCCTGCAAGTGCTGGTGCTAATGTGGCGCGGTCACCCGCTGTTACATCCGCACAAAGTCAATCCGCATCAGGCGGCGCTAGTATCACATATAGCCCAACCATCCATTTGAGTGGTGATGCGGCCAATGCCAAACAGGATTTTGCAAAACAACTAAAAGACCACTCAATTGTGATTGAAAAAATCATCACCGAGCAAATGCGTCTAAAAGACAGAAGGAAGCACTGATGATTGCTTTTCACTTAGGTTCTATCCCTTTTGGTTCAACCGCTCTTTCTGGGCCAACAGGGCGCGGCATCGAGCGGCAAAACACATGGGCTGAATATCCCGTTACCCGTGGCAAACCCGTCCTGCATGAAATTGGTGAGGAACTGGACACGCAAGATTTTCAATTCTTCTTTTCTGAAGAATTTTGCGACCCATTAACCGAACTTGCCAAGTTGGAATTGGCTTTTGCTTTGAAGACACCTTTGCCGTTGTCACTTGGCACGGGTGGATATGACGGCAAGCGTTATGTTGTGGATGCACTTTCCGAAACTATCCAGAAGACAAATAAGCGCGGCGCGGTTGTGCGAGTTGAAGCGTCTATTTCTTTATTGGAAAGCCCTGTTCAATCTTTGTTTGGATTAATCACATCCATTGCGAAAAGTCGCGCACCAGCCATAAGTATCACGGCATCAATCAACCCAAATATTAGGCGTTAGAAAGGCGTAAGATGACAGAACAATCTAACGGCTATTTTGAACACAGAACCATTGCGGGTGACCGTTGGGATTTGCTTGCCTATCGCTATTATGGCGACCAGCACAAGCAAACGGTTTTGATTGAAGCTAACCGCAATATTTTCTTTGAGCCGCTCACCGTGCCGCCTATGGTGCTTGAAGGTGGTTTAACGTTGCGCATCCCTGTTCTGGTTATTGACCAGGCGGATGAAGCTGGTCTTCCACCTTGGAAGCGTAAGAACCCAGAATATGTGGCCCAATGATCTTTGGCCCTGCAAAACCCTATGTGACGTTAATTTATCGCGGTGTGGACATTACAGCCGAGATTGACCCAATGTTGATTTCAGTCAGCTACACAGACCACCACCATGGTGAAGTGGATGAAATTGATGTGGAAGTCCATGACAAGGATGGCCGCTGGAAAGGGTCGTGGGAGCCGCAAGCAGGTGACATCATGAACCTAACTTTCTTTGACGGTTGGGGTGGCGTTCTTCCGTGTGGTGATTTTGAACTGGATGAACCTGATTTTTCAGGTGGCCGTGGCGGTGACATCATGACGGCAAGAGGTCTGGCCGCGCCTGTTACCAAATCACTGCGCACAGAAAAGACCCATGGTTATGATGACCAAGACCTTTCAGCAATCGTGAACCAGGTTGCAGGCCGTGCGGGCCTAAGTGTTGAAGGTGATATTCAAAACTTACCTTTTGAGAGGGTGACGCAAAGGCGGGAACGTGATCTTGAATTCTTGACCAGGCTTGCAGAAGACACGGGCCATTATTTTACAATTAAAGGTACCAAGGCCATCTTCACTAGCTTCAAATCAGTGGATGGACAAAGCCCAGCGTTTGCCACCTTCCATGGTGACCATGCTTTGACAGACTACAATTTCAAACGCCAGACTTCAGACACTTATTCAAAAGCTAAAGTTTCCTATCTTGACCCAGACAAGAAAGAAACAACACGCCATGAAGAGGTTGATGCGGATATCAAAACGGCTGATGAATTGAAGATTTCTGGTGAGCGGGTGGAAAGCCCAAAACATGCTGAAGCCATGGCCAAATCAAAGTTGCATTTTGCCAATCGGAAAAGCGTTTCAGGTTCCATTGATATGGTTGGCAACGTGAAAATGCTTGCGGGCAATACTTTTGAATTGCTTGGTATGGGAAATTATTCTGACACCTATCTTTTGGACACAACCACCCACGCCATGACCCGTGGCGGCTATACATCATCAGGGGAATTTCTAAATGCGCGCGAAAAGTGATTATAACCAAAACAACGTGACCAAGCGTGGTGTTGTGGTTGACCGCGACCCAAAGAAGATGCGTGTGAAGGTGAACTTTGAAGATGAAGACGAAACCGTTTCCAAGTGGGTTGATGTCCTTGCGCGATCTTCAGGAAGCACCAAGTCTTTTATGATGCCAGACAAGGATGATGAAGTCTGGTGCGCCTTTGACCCAAAAGGTGAAGATGGTTGTGTTGTTGGCTCTAAGTACAACGACAAAGACACACCACCGCATTCAACAAATGATGATGTTTCTTTGGTTGGTGATTGGGGTTCTTTCCACCTGGACAAATCAACAGGAAATGTGACGCTTGATATTCAAGGCGATCTAACAATCAAGGCCAAAAACATCTTCATGGTGAAGGGGTAATCATGGCCAAGCCCGTCCATAGAAGGGACGACCCAAACACCGCTGGCGGCGTGGTTGTTTCCCCAATCCAAGATTTTGTTTTTGACCAGGGCAAGGAAGTTGCTACAGATGGCAGTGGTGTTTCATCCCACACGCCATTTGCACCACCACACCTTGCGCCCGTCACGGCTAATGGTTCCAGCTTTGTTTTTATTGATGGCATACCAGTCAACTTTCAAACCAATTCAGACAGTTGTGGTCATGCCCGTGCTGAAGGTTCAGACCTGCTTTTCATCACTGAATAATTAACTGCAGTAACGTCATTTTTGGTGGTGAGGGATCTAATCGTCATTTCTGGCGGTGTCCGAGTCGCACACCGCCAGATAGGGCGGAATTAGTTCCGCCTCTTTTGGTTGGTGTTAGCCCTTAAAACAGGTTCATGATAAACCGTCACGAAATTCCTTACCAACATTGGTCCCTTAAAGTGGGCAGGCAAGCGCCATTCATTGACGCGCCAATTCCTGATGTTGCGGGCGCTATTGTTTTCGCGGTTGATGATCTTCATCAGTCAGTCACCAATATTGTTTTAACACGCAAAGGGTCGGTTCCAACCGAGCCTGAAAAGGGTGTTGATTATGACGGTGTGATTGACAAGCACCCTGATGTTGGAATTCCGCTTCTTACCCGTGAAATCTTTGATGCTATTAAAATCTGGGAACCGCGCATTGTGGTCGATAACGTCCAGGTCAAGATGGTTGATGTTGCCCGATTTTCAACGCAGGTTTTTTGGCGGCCAGTCGAAAGTGTTTTGGATGATTTGCTTTTAACCGAGGTCGCATTTAATGGGTAATTCTATTCGCCAGACAATTGAAGATTTGCGGGCTATTGGCGCACCAGATTTCTTTGAGCGCAACACGGAAGTATTGAAAGAAAGATATAAGCTTCAATTTGAAGCCGAAACTGGGCGTACTCTATACCCAGCGCAAACAGAAATGTTTGTTGTTGAAATGATGGCTTATGCCCATTCGCTTTATAATGAGGCGGCGCAATTAGCGGCTGAACAAAACACCGTTGTGTTTGCTGAAGGTGACCATCTGGCAAATAAAGGTGCGGATGTTTCCACCTATCTATTGCTTGCCCAAAAAGCAGTCACCACCATTCGTTTTTCACTCACTGAAGCCCGCACACAAGATGTGAACATTCCAGAAGGAACCCGCGTTTCTGCTGGTGGTCCTAATATATTTGTAACGGATAGGGATTGCGTCATTGCTGTTGGTGAAGTTCATGGCATGGTGACGGCAACGGCTTTTGAAGCTGGTCGCGCTTCCAATGATTTGCCTGTTGGTTCAGTTAAGACAATCCTTGACCCAGTTGCCTATGTGACGGCGGCAAGTAACTTGGCCGTGACAAGTGGCGGCAGTGACAATGAAGAGAAAGAACGCTTCAGGCTTCGCGTTGCTAATGCTCTTGAAAAGATTGCCAAGACGGGCACCCGTGGCGGCTATCGTGAGTTTGTGAAGGAAGTTCATCCAGACATTGTTGATGTAAACCCTCACCGCTTTGAACCTGGTGTTATTCATATTTATCCATTGATGCGTAACGGCGTGGCCAGTGAAGAAATCAAAGAAGCAATTCTTCTTTACCTTGACCCAGAAGTCCGCCGTGCAATGGGTGATTATGTTGAAGTGCGCGACCCTGTTGCCCGTGATTTTTCACCTACTTTGATTTTGTATGTTTTGGAAGCTGTCGCAGGTCTTGAAGATTTGGCACGTCAAGCCATTTTTGATGTGACTTACCCTTGGACCCAATCGCTTGGCCTTCAATTGGCACCGTCAAAACTAACTTCTGAAGTGCGTAAATTTGACGGCGTTACTGAAGCGGAAGTGACGGGCCTTGGCTTCACAGACCTTGCCTTCAATGAATACCCAAATTTCACGGAATGGACTATCGACATCAGGATTAGACCAAATGTCTGATGTCGCCAACACCATTCATCCAGCCCTTTTGCCAGATGCAATCCGTGATGAACGCGGTGAAGCAATCCGCAAGACATTAAGCATGCAACTTGCAACCATTGATGTGAACGCGCACCTGCTAACAGACCCTTACACGGTTGATACCAGTCTGTTGCCTTTCTTGGTTATAGAGCGAAGCCTTGATGAATATATCTTCACTGGCATCCGTGAAGAACATCTGCGCCGCCTTATTGACTTTGCCCCTGAAATCCACGCGGAAAAAGGAACCATTGCAGGTGTTCGCAAGGCGCTTGATGCGTTCAATCTTCAGATGACCTGGACACAGTGGTTTGAAGAAACACCTAAAGCCCTTCATGACACGCATAAGGTTCAAGTCTTCTTTGATGAAACGTTAGTGGATGGAAGTGCGCTTGATGATGCAAGTGACCAATTCGCAGTGAAACGCATCATTGATGCCACCAAGCGTTGGAGCCAAACCGTCTATGTGACTTTTGGTTATCGCTTAAAGCAAAACATATTTATGGGCGCAATTGCCCATGTTGGCGGAATTATCCATCACAAAAATGCACCGCCTGAAGACCAGTCAATTCAATCCCCAACATTCATGGCCACCAACTTAAGGGTTAGTGGTCGCCTTACGCATAGGAGCGCGGCATGACCAATACAGCAGTCCCAACAAATTATGGCAGGCAGTGGAACGCCTTGGCTTTTTCAGGCCAGGCCGTCCCAGCTATCACGGAAATGGCTTTTGGTGATGGTGACCGCATACCAGGCGGCAATGAAACTACGCTTGAAAATGAAGTGCATCGCACAACGCTTTCACAAACTGGCATTCTTGCTGGTGACATTGGTGCCTTCTTTGATGGTCCAATTGGTGTTGGTATTGGCGGTTTTGTGGTTCGCGAAATTGGACTGTTTACTGATGATGGCAAGCTGGTCGCAATTGGCAGGCGCGGTGAAGCGTTGGCCGTTGGTGAAGAGGATGATTTTGTTTATCGCTTTGAAGTTTTCTTTGAACAGCTTGAAGCTTTGGTTGTTACGGTTGATCCAATTCATGGAATTTCTGGTGACCGCCGCATTGATGCGGACACTGGCCTTGATGGTGGTGGCGATCTATCAGCAGACCGCACACTTAAAACTAATTGGTCTAATCTTCCAAATAAAGCCAACATTGCCGCCACTCATAGCTTCAACCTTCGCCAAGGCACAACCCAACGAAAGGTGACTACTGGTGAACATGCGGATTGGCTTATCGATAACCTGTCAAATGCCAGCCGCAACGATGATAGACTTGTAAAGTTTGGTGACCTTCCTGGGCAAGCAGAGGACACAACACTCGAAATTGCAACGGAAACCGAAGTCAGAAATTCCAGCAAGGATGGCTTTGCGGATGTTTCTGATAAAGCTATTGCACCAGATGTTGCCAGTAAAGTGTTTTTGCCAAGATTAATTGACGGCAAGAAAAACGGCAATGATGATAACGCCACAGGAATTATGTCTGTAATTCCTGTTGTTGAAAGTTCAATGTTCTATGGTCACGGATTGCTCGCTCAAGGCGCTTTTGAAATTGCATTTTCAAATGACGTCAGTGTCTTAAATACCGTAATGGCTTTCAGTTTTTTCATTGATACTTATAGGGGTGTAAACGTAGGTCGGGTTGAGTATAAAATACATACGTATTTAATTGGCTCAAGCAATACTTTTGGTAATTTTAGCATATCAAGTGTCTGGTGTTCTGACCCCGCAAAACAGAAAAATGTGCGCTTCAATTATGATGCTACGGCTGGAAAGGGTTATATCTATATAGGTGAAACAGACGATATTGCTGATTATCCATCTGCTGTTATAACAGATTTAGTATTAAGGCTTGGTAGTGCCGAAAGTGATTTGTGGGCCGCTGATGATGCTATCAAAGTATCGTTACAAACCTCATTTAAGGGTACTAATATTTACACCATATCAGGCGATCAACGTTCTGAAGTGGTGAAGGTTTATGCAGGTCATGACAATACTGACTTTGTCACAAGTGCTATTGGGTTTGTTCCTTTGGGGAATATTTTTACAATCCCTCAAACCGTCCCTAATTCAAGTCTTATCGCTAATTTTCAGATAACTTCACGGGCTTTAACAAATAGTGCAGGCAGTGTCATAGCTGACAGGCAGTTAGCATATTTTAATGACGTAGAATACATCATGAACGGGCAAGAAGCTGAACTAGGGCAAGCGGGGGTGGGCGCTGGTGACCAACTCTTTGAGAGTGCAGGTTTAGTATCCCTTTTCACACCAGCTCATAGAAGACCATCTTCGATTAGTTCGCTGACTAGCTTAGGCAGTTGGACCATTCGTCTACATGGTCAAGTTAATCATGTCGGTGCAGAACTTCAAATTCGTGGTGCTGGTTGGGTAATACAGGAGATTGCAAATGTCTAATATATCAGAATATACAACAAGTGAAATAAATTCAGCCGTTGAAAAACACTTAGGCCACAACGATTTTTCTATCGCCAGAAATGGTGATGAAGTTACTGTCTCATTACTTAATGAAATTCTTGTGAGTAGCTTTGAAGATGTTATCGATCAAGATGGTAATCCTACTGGTGAGAAAAAAGAAACTCCACCACCCAAATCTAAAGCTCCGAAGCAAAAGGATTGGGAGATTTATTTAACTGATGCAGGTGATAATCGTAAACAAAAAGCTAAAGAACTAATAAGAATTAATATTGACGGGTTTAAGAATTCTTTATTAGCCAAATACACTCAAACCGAACAACAGGGCTGGCCGTTATTTTTGCCTGAAGCAAAAGCTTTCATGGCCAGTGAAAACCTTGAAGATGCACCTGGCCTTTCTTTGCAAGCGGCCATTGAACAAGCACCATTGAAAGATGTTGCGGAAGGCATCATTGCGGCGGCTACCATCACGGGTATGTTGCCTCATCTTGCCGCTGGTGTTCGCACCAGGGCCACTGCGCTGATTGATGCCACGGATGGCACTGTTGAAGCTATCAAGGCTGTCACGGACCTTCTGGAAGCTAAACAGGCGGCTATTGGTTTTGCCATTCAATCAGGTGACCAGCAGGCGGTTTTGGCGGCGGCAACATCAGGCTGGGATATCTAAAAAATGTCACCCGTTTCATTCTCTCAATTTCAAAGCTTTAGCCCAGTAAGGGACACCAAGAAGCTTTATAAAACGCATCACCCTTTGTGCTGGGAAATCGGCACAAAAGGAAGTGGTTGGGTTTTGGAAATTGAAAAGGGAACGCGGTTTGATATTTCAGTCCCACGTTCACTTGAATGGCTTTTAGACCCACACAACCGCGATATTCTTTTGGCGGCTCTTGTTCATGATGAACTGCTTAAACGTGGCCATGATGTAGCCTTTGCCTCTTCAGAGTTTAGACGTGCGGCCATTGCCCGTGGTGCATCCAAAACGTTTGCTTGGACACTATTCACCACCACGCTGGTTTGGACTGCCTGGAAGCGCAGAAAGGCGGTTTCCAAATGAACCAGAAAGTAGCAGATGCAAAAGCCGCTTATTGTGCTGAACATGGCGACAAGAAAGACAAATATCCAAACGTCATTGATGTGTGTTGGACGGCAAAAGATTTCTGGCTTGAAATTGAGCATGACGGCAACGTCACATGGGACACAATGCAGGCCATCAAAAATGATTTCTTTGGTGAGAACGTCACTTGCGTGGAAGTTTATCCAGCCCAAACCGATTTAATTAATCGCGGTAATTATCGCCACCTATGGCGCACACCCAACATCGCTGAATTTTGCTAAAGAAAGGCCAATCCAATGCGACTTTTTTCAATATCAATTTTTGCCTTCCTGCTACTCGCGCCGCAAGTCGTTTCACCGCTTCCATCGCCTGTTGATGTTTATGCTTTTCGCGGCATGTTTGGTGTTGTCACTTCCACTGGTCTGGACACGCTAGGAACCCGTTTAAGTGCATCAGGTCACAAGGTTATGGTTCAGCCTCACTGGAAGGGCCGCACGGTGCTTCAGACCATCATTAAATCGCGCCAGAAGACAGTTGCCCTGGTCTGTCATTCAGCAGGTTGCATCACCGCCAAGCGGATGGCTTTTGCACTTGGTGAAAATGGCATTTCCGTTTGTGTCCTGGCAACTATCGACCCAGTGGGAAGCCCTTATGTTTCACCCAACGTTTTTGAAGCCTTAAACTGGTATCAACCGCCCTTTGGCCCGTTACAGCCCACACATGAATTTAGCGGAAATCTGACGAATAAAAAGCTTAATGGCTACCCGCATATTGTCATGGACCAGGTACCCGAAATTCACACCCGAATTGCCAAGGCCATCAAAGGCACTTGCAACAGTTAAACCAACCCGAAAACAAACAGGAAAGACTTAGATTATGAACACCATTTTAAACGAAAAAAAAGAAGTCCTTGGCACTGCTGATGTGATGGAACCAAACATCAAAGATGGTGAATGGACATTGGCGCAATTCATCCCTTCACAGTGGAAATCTAAAGCCAAGAAGAACGTGCCTTATACGGGCAAATTTGACACCTTCCTTGTGAAGAAAATTGCAGGTGCTTTCACTTTATTCCAAACCATTGCGGTGATGGAAAAGAACTAATGAAAGCCTTTGTTCCAATCGCATCGCCAAAACGTGCGATGGTTGAATCCGATACCACCAAGAATGGTGGTGTCGGCCGCAACTCAAAATCAGATTGCAAACGCATTATTGACGCTTTGGTTTTGCTGGTTGGTTGTCATCAAAATCAAAACCTAGAAGCCATCAAAGACGTGTCTTGCCAACTTGCGCAAGTTACTAGGGCAAGAAAAATTGTCATGTATTTAGCGCATGTTGAATGGTCAGTCCGAATGGCTGATGTGGCCGAATATTTTGATACGTATAGAACCAGCGTTAGCCAAGCTTGTTGCGCTATTGAAGTGTTACGCGACCTAACTTCCTTTGATGTGAAGATGGATGAATTGGCGGCACTTAGTGGCGTTCATGACCAGGCGGACATCATGATTGTGAAGTCAGGTGAATGGGACGCAATGAGCCAAAAAACCCGTGACGCAGTTGTGGCTATGGCGGGTATGGCGGCAACTCATTTTAGAGCTTTAAAATGACCTATCCAGGCGGCAAGAATGGTTCTGGCGTGTATCAGCGCATAATCAATCATATGCCACCACATGACGCTTATATTGAAGGCTTTTGCGGTTC
Source organism: uncultured Alphaproteobacteria bacterium (assembly GCA_937934135.1). Classification (GTDB taxonomy): domain Bacteria; phylum Pseudomonadota; class Alphaproteobacteria; order Micavibrionales; family Micavibrionaceae. Next base: position 1,300 of record CALHAW010000010.1, on the reverse strand, counting down.
TGGTGCCGTCCTACGTAATAAGCGACCAGCCAAACACAACGTTGCTATTGATAAGTCAAAAGACGCTTTGGATTTGTGTATGAAACTTTGCAAAGGCAGGCACCTTGGCGCAGTCTTCCTGGAAGGCGATGCCCTGGAAACACTTCCGCAACTTTGTGACTTTTCTAGTGACCAGCCGTTAATCGAAAACCCAAAAACATTGATCTACTTAGACCCGCCTTATGTGCTTTCAACCCGCAAAGGCGGTGAGCTTTACGACTTTGAAATGAGTGATTTGGACCACATAAAGCTTCTAACCGTGGTTTGTGAACGTCCCAGTATGGTGATGATTTCAGGCTATAGAAGCGCAATCTATGATGAATATTTGTCTGAATTCCACCGCATCGACTACCAGACAACGACCCGCCAAGGCTTGGTGGATGAAAGCCTTTGGATGAATTTTGAGCCGCCAAACAGGCTTCATGACTATTCGCATCTTGGTGAAAACTACCGCGAACGTGAGCGCATCAAGCGCAAGAAGAACCGCTTCCAATCCAAGTTTGAACAGATGCCACGCCTTGAACGGCTGGCGATCATGGAAGTTTTAACAAGCCAAAAATAGGGAAATAAGACCATGGGTTATAGTGATTTGATTGTTGAGTATTGGCAGTATGATGCATTAAAACCGATCTATATATATAGCATTGGCGTGGTTTGCATGACGTTGTTTTTTATAGTCGTTATGATAATTTATAAAAAAAACGGCGGGGAATTTGATATCAAATGGACAGCTTTATTGACTTCCATTTTTGCTTGGCCATTAGTTCTGTTTTGTTTTTTAATAATATCCCTATCTAAGTCTTGCGAAGAATTCATTGATAAAATTCAGGGCTAATGCTTTAAATAGCTCCTAACACAAACAGGACACCATCATGAAATTGTCACTTCACGCCCTTGCCCTTACCACCATCATCACCGCCCAGGCTATCACAACGGCATCCGCCCAGGCTGACTGGCGCACCAAGGCGTTAGAACTGGCCACGGCTGAACAGAAGGTCCATGAAGCAACCTGGTCGCAGGAAGAAAGCCTTTGGGTGTCAATGAATGATGATGGCACCAGCCGCGATGGCTTTGCCTCTTATCTATGTCTGGTCTTGAATGAAGCTGGACGGCCACAGGGTGAGTTTATAGCGGTCACGGCGTGGGATAAGGCCAGCATGGCCACCGCATCACCTAAACAGCTAGGCAAGGCTTATTGTCAGTAAATTTATTTCATCCAGAAGCAAGTGCCGATTAGTCCAGAAGCCGCCGCCGCGCCACA
>CALHAW010000009.1 GCA_937934135.1 uncultured Alphaproteobacteria bacterium | reverse complement strand
ATGAAATTAGCTGAATTTTCGGACGTTGAGCGTCAATTACTTGTTTCTTGCCCGTATCGGGTGGGGATGTGGATTTCCAATGTGGATGATATTGCGGGGTCTGCGCGTGATGACCGGCGGGAACGGCAAGCATTGTCAGTTGCGATTGAACGATTGGCCAAAAATCACCGTAAAATGCCATTTGCATCCGCCGTGATGCAGGCGTTGGACAATGCAAAAAAGAACTGGAACGGATGGGCCGCCAATAGCGCCGAGAGCGACGTGCTTCAAGATTTAGAAAAAGCACTGGCGGCGTGTAAACAAAAAGGTTCAAAACGTGATTTGTCAGAATATAAACATGCTGTATGGCAGATTGCCATGATCATTGCGCAGGCTTATGATGAAGATCATGATCCAGACAATGAAATGCATGTGAATAATTTCATTGAATGGATTGGTAGTATGACCAGTAAGCCAAAATTAAAAAAACGCCCTGATAACATTAGCCAAACGGAAAAGCAGGCTTTAAAAAAATTACAGGCTGTTTTAAAAGCATAATATTATATAATTTCAGGAGTTTTTATGTCGGATAATCTTAGTTTTCTTAACGGGTCAAATTCAGAATATATTGCCCATCTTTATGCCCAATATTTGAAAAATCCTGCGCAAGTCGATGCGAGCTGGAAAATGTTTTTTAGTGATTTGAATGATGAAGAAGTATCTTTGTTAAAAGAGCTTCATGGGGCGAGCTGGACTCCCGATGAAAACCGCCGTGATCAGAACAGCTTTGCGCGCCACGGCAGTGAAACATTGGTGAATACCCAACCTGCCATGCCACAAACAAGTGCGCAGATGAATGGGGCTGCGCCAGCAACATCAGAAAATACGCGTCAGGCCGTGCTTGATTCTATCCGTGCGATTATGCTGATCCGTGCGTATCGCGCGCGGGGGCATTTGGTCTGTGATCTTGATCCGCTTGGGTTACGCAAAGATGAATACCACCCTGAGCTAGATCCGACGCATTATGGGTTTGAGGCGGGGGACTATAACCGTGAAATTTTTATTGATGGAGTGTTGGGAATCCAAAGCGCAACATTGACTGAAATTGTTCAGGTTTTAAAAGAAACATATTGCGGTACGATTGGTGTTGAATTTATGCATTTGACCGACCCAGAAGAAAAAAGCTGGGTTCAGGAACGCATTGAAGAGCCCCATAATAAAACAGACTTCACGCAAAATGGTAAGCGCGCCATTTATCAACGGCTTGTCGCGGCGGAAGGATTTGAAAAATTCCTGCATGTAAAATATCCAGGAACAAAGCGTTTTGGTTTAGATGGCGGGGAGTCCCTTATCCCCTGTATTGAACAAATCATGAAGCGTGGTGGGCAATTAGGTTTGAAAGAAATTTGCGTTGGTATGGCGCATCGTGGGCGTTTAAATGTTTTAACAAATGTCATGGGTAAATCCTTTACGGCGATGTTTTCAGAATTTCAAGGAAACCCATCTAAGCCTGATGATGTGCAAGGATCAGGTGATGTGAAATACCATATGGGAACGTCAAGTGACCGTGACTTTGACGGTAATAATATTCATCTTTCCCTTTCGGCAAACCCGTCCCATTTGGAATGTGTAAATCCCGTTGTGATTGGCAAGGTGCGCGCCAAACAAATTAACAGCGATGATACTGCAGCAGAAGAAGTTATGCCGTTATTGCTGCATGGTGATGCGGCCTTTGCGGGACAGGGGATTGTCCCTGAAACATTAATGATTTCAGAGCTTCCCGGATATCGCGTTGGCGGCACAATGCATATTGTGATTAATAACCAAATTGGTTTTACAACGCGCCCGGCGTTCAGCCGGTCTGGCCCATATTGTACCGATGTTGCAAAAATGCTGGCAGCGCCGATCTTTCATGTGAACGGAGATGATCCCGAAGCGGTGGTGCATGTGGCACGCATTGCGACGGAGTTCCGTCAGAAATTTAAGAAAGACGTTGTGATTGATATGTATTGTTATCGCCGTAACGGTCATAATGAAGGGGATGAGCCTGCCTTCACACAGCCCATCATGTATAAGCAAATCAAAACGCAAAAAACCACGCGTGAATTATATGGCCAAAATTTGATTGCATCTAACACGTTAACAAAAGAAGAAGCGCAAGCCGAAGTCGATAAATTTAGCCAGTTTATGGATGAAGCCTTTGCCGCGGCAGGTGGTTATAAAAATAATAAGGCAGACTACCTTGAGGGTAAATGGAGCGATATGAAAGTCGCCCCTGATGGTGACCGCCGTGGCGATACCGCCATAACAAAAGATGATTTACAGCGTATCGGTAAAGCGCTTACCGTGGTGCCAGATGATTTTAAAGTGAACAGTAAAATTTTACGGCAATTAAAAGCAAAAGAAAAAATGCTGGAGACAGGGGAAGGGTTTGATTGGGCGATGGCCGAAGCTCTTGCCTTTGGCGCGTTGGTTGATGATGGATTTAGCGTGCGTTTATCTGGCCAAGACTGTGGACGGGGGACGTTCTCTCACCGTCATGCGGTTTTGTATGACCAAGAAACAGAAAAGAAACACACCCCCCTTAAATATATCAAACAAGAGCAAGGACGGTTTGAGGTGCATGATAGCCCCCTTTCTGAATTTGCCGTGATGGGATTTGAATATGGCTATGCGTCTGCTGATCCAAATACGTTGGTGATGTGGGAAGGGCAGTTTGGTGATTTCGTTAATGGCGCGCAGACGATCATTGACCAGTTCTTATCAAGCGGTGAAACAAAATGGCTTCGTATGTGTGGTTTGGTATTGATGTTACCCCATGGAATGGAAGGCCAAGGGCCAGAGCATAGCTCTGCACGGCTTGAACGTTTCTTACAGGCCAGTGCCGAAGATAATTGGCAAGTGGCAAATTGTACAACGCCGGCAAATTTCTTTCATATTTTGCGCCGCCAAATGTGCCGTAATTTCAGAAAACCCCTTATTTTAATGACGCCAAAATCATTGTTACGTCATAAATTATGTGTTTCAAAAATTGAAGATTTTTCAGAAGGGTCAAGCTTCCACCGTGTGCTTTGGGATGATGACCGCGATGAATTGGTCAAATCAAAAGACATGAAACGCGTGGTGATTTGTTCAGGTAAAGTGTATTTTGATTTACTGCAAGAACGCCGTGAGCGGAAAATTAAAGACATTACACTCTTACGTCTTGAGCAATTCTATCCTTTCCCAGATGAAAGCTTGGAAGAGGAATTGGCGCAATATCCGAATGCAGAAATAATCTGGTGTCAGGAAGAACATCAAAATATGGGTGGGTGGTATTTTGTTGATCGCCGCCTTGAAGCAGTTTTGAGTGCCATTAAGCATAAGCAAAGCCGCCCTGTTTATATTGGACGGGATGAGGCGGCATCGCCAGCCACTGGCCTTTTGAAAAACCATAATATACAGCAAGCAAAACTGATTGATGAAGCGTTAACGCTATAGTACAACCTATTTAAGCATTTTATATATAAGGAAAGAAAAATGGCACAAATTATCGTCCCTACATTAGGAGAATCCGTATCTGAAGCGACTGTCGCGCAGTGGCTTAAAAAAGAAGGTGACAGCGTTGCCGTGGATGAACCGATTGTAGAATTAGAAACTGATAAGGTGACATTGGAAGTTAATGCAACCGAAGCTGGTGTCATTAGCGCGATTATTGTACAAGAAGGCGAAAATGTAGAAGTTGGCGCTTTATTGGGCGAAATTGGCGGTGAAGGTGCATCAAGCGCACCAAAACCAGCCGCCGCACCTGCTGACGCTAGCGAAGCGCCAAAGGAAGCGCCTGCGGTTGATGAAGATGATGCGCATAAATTATCACCTGCCGTGCTTAAGATGGTAAATGATAATAATTTGGATGCCGATAAAATTACAGGCACAGGCAAAGATGGTCGCCTGACCAAAGAAGATGTGATCAATCACATGGAAGGTGCGAAAGCACCCGCGCCAGTTGCCACTGCTGCTGTGCCTGAAGCGCCAAAACCTGCGCCTGCGCCGCATGTACCGCGTGATACGGGGCCACGGGAAGAACGCGTGAAAATGACACGCCTGCGCCAAGTGATTGCAAAACGATTGAAGGGCGCACAAGAAGAAGCGGCGATCCTGACAACATTCAATGAAGTGGATATGACGGCGATTATGGCGCTTCGTAAGCAATATCAGGAAAGCTTTGTTAAAAAACATGGCGTAAAGCTTGGTTTTATGTCGTTCTTCGTAAAGGCCGCAGTACAGGCCTTGCAAGAATTTCCGGCGGTTAATGCGGAAATTGATGGGGATGATATCATCTATAAGAATTTTTATGACCTTGGGATTGCCGTTAGCACGCCGCAAGGGTTGGTTGTGCCTGTTGTGCGTGATTGTGACCAAAAAAATATGGCCCATATTGAAAAAGATATTATCGATGTGGGAAGCCGTGCGCGTGATGGAAAAATCACGATGGATGAAATGCAGGGTGGAACATTCACAATCACCAATGGCGGTGTATTTGGATCACTTATGGCGACTCCAATTTTGAATGCACCACAATCTGCAATTTTGGGTATGCATAAAATTCAACAACGCGCGATGGTGATGCCTGATGGATCGATTGAGGCACGCCCGATGATGTACATCGCTCTATCTTATGATCACCGTATCATCGATGGTAAAGAATCCGTAAGCTTCCTTGTGCGTGTTAAAGAAGCATTAGAAGACCCACAACGTATGGTTCTTGAGGTCTAAGGGTTTTCTTTTCGTTTAAGAATATTCCAAAATTTCTGCTTGTTTAAGCGTGTTCATCGCCTTTATACCATATCCGTCGCGTGATTTTTGAATATCACCAATGGTGATGCGTTGAATATCTGCGCCCACTAAATTTATTTGTTCGCGTGATGTCGGTACAATAGAGCAATAGAGATAACCTTCTATCAGTGAATATCCTTTGCGTGCCATGAACATCAGCAAGCGGTTGACGGGTTCTTGAATATACCCGTATTTCTCTCCGGGGGCTTTGTTGATAAGTGGAACGTCTTGCGTGTCTTCGGCAGAATATCCGATGACAAGATGGGAGCGCACCGTGAGCAGGAATTTATTTTCCATCGCATCTTTCACGCAGGCAACCACGTGTTTGCGTTGTTTATGAAGCTGTGTTGCCTGATCAATCGCATCATCAAAAAGGGCGGCGCCTTCTTTTGTAATCGGTTCAATATGAACGGGGCTGTCATTGACGGGTGGCGTTGTTTGGTTGACCTCAGAAAAAATATTAATTTCTTCCCTTAACGTATTGATATAATAAATAGAAATGCCTGCACGATGTGCAATTTTCATGGATATGTCATCTACATGATGTTTATTTTTTTTGTAATATTTTCGGCTAAATCCCGCCTCATCAATAAATAACCGTCCAATGCCTGCTTCGGCAATATTCTTCATACAGTTGGGGCAAGGGGGGTCAGTAATATATAAATCCGCCCCTTCAACTGCATGCGATGTAGCTGTCAGAACAGCGGTTTCTGCATGGATAGTCGGTGAAGAATTTCCGATTTTCTTTTTCACGCCAAGCGTTTCACGAATGATATTGGGCCAATGATTGGTGCGTTGTAGGACAAATTCATGCCCCATGCGGTCTTTTCCTTCAATCAGCGCGGCGATTTTATAACCAGGAATGGGGCTACGTAGGGATTCACGCTGGGCGGCGCGCATATGATTAAGGATGGTGTTCTTTTCAAGTGGGGTCATTGGAGAATAATTTTACCCCAGATTTCCAATAAACTCGAGCGAAAAGCGCTCTTGCTCTGCTGTGGGCTTTCCGTTAAAAAATGAGGGTATTTAAATTCTTAAAAATTAAAGCGGGTTTTCAAATGGCTTCTCAAAAATATGACGTAATTGTAATTGGTTCTGGCCCTGGTGGATATGTCTGCGCGATCCGCGCGGCGCAACTGGGCATGAAAGTCGCCTGTGTTGAAAAACGCGATACATTGGGTGGAACATGCTTGAATGTGGGCTGTATTCCTTCAAAAGCACTTTTGGCGGCGTCAGAAAAATACCATGCGGCGCATGATGAATTTGGCAAAATGGGCATTGAAACAGGCAGTGTAAAACTGGATCTGAAAAAAATGATGGGCTTTAAGGATGGCGTTGTTGAGGCCAACACAAAGGGTATTGAATTTCTGTTTAAGAAAAACAAAATTGATTGGCTGAAAGGTGCAGGAAAAATTACCGGTAAAGGAAAAGTTGATGTTGCGGGAACGCATTATGATGCAACCCATATCATTATTGCCACGGGGTCCGATGTTGCGGGTCTGCCGGGAATAGAAATTGATGAAGATCGCATTGTGTCCTCTACAGGCGCCTTAGAGCTGACCGAGGTACCAAAAGAATTAGTGGTGATTGGTGGCGGTGTTATTGGGTTAGAGCTGGGGTCTGTTTGGTCACGCCTTGGTGCGAAAGTTACTGTGATTGAATTTATGGATCAAATCTTGCCTGGTATGGATGGAGAAATCAGAAAAGAATCCAATAAGATTTTCAAAAAACAAGGCATTGAATTTAAGCTTAGTACAAAAGTAACCTCCGCGAAGGTCGGAAAGAACGGTGTTGATTTAACGCTTGAACCTGCGGCTGGTGGCACAGAAGAAAAAATGAGTGTTGATGTGGCATTGGTTGCGGTGGGGCGCAAGGCCTATACAGATAACTTAGGGTTAGAGAGTGTTGGCGTGGAAACAGATGCGCGTGGCTGTATAAAAACAGATGGGCATTTTAAAACTAACATTGACGGTATTTATGCCATTGGTGACGTGATTGCAGGGCCAATGCTTGCCCACAAAGCCGAAGATGAGGGCGTTGTCTTGGCAGAAATGTTGGATGGGCAATCCGGTCATATTGATTATAACCTTATTCCAGGCGTTGTTTATACGCACCCTGAAATTGCCAATATTGGTAAAACGGAAGAACAATTAAAAGAAGAAGGTGTTGCCTATAAAGTTGGTAAGTTCCCTTTCATGGCCAATGGCCGCGCCCGCGCCATGAATGCCATGGATGGTTTTGTCAAAATTATTGCAGATAAGCGCACAGACCGTGTTTTGGGATGTCACATTATTGGCGCAGAAGCAGGGACGCTAATTGCAGAGATTGGTGTTGCCATGGAATTTGGCGCTTCCAGTGAAGATATTGCCCGTACCTGTCACGCCCACCCAACATTAAGCGAAGTAGTCAAAGAGGCCGCATTGGCAATCGATGAAAGACCGTTACATGTTTAAGAAATGATTGTAAGTGTACCGTATGTTGTCCCAGTCAGGAGCCTTTGGTCTTTTCGGTGGTCAGTGAGTTGTAAATTTTCTTTTGATTTAAATAAGCTTGGCGTGTTGAAGATATGGGCAAGGGGAGATTTTTTATAATTATCATTATCAGGCTTTAATAGGGCTACTTCTTTAAACATATCTAAGTTTAACAAGATTCGGTGGTCTTTTGTAAAGCGCCATCACGCCCGAGGATGCGCTTTTTTGTAGATAGCTTTTAGATCTTCGAAATTTATATCGGTATATATTTGCGTGGTGCTGAGACTGGCATGGCCGAGAAGTTCTTGAATCTCCCTTAAGTTTGCACCATTTTGTAAAAGATGCGTGGCAAAGCTGTGGCGGAGTGCGTGGGGGGTTGCCTTATCGGGCAGGTTTAATTGTTTCCTTAAATGACGCATGGCATTTTGCACAACGCCCTGATGAAGCGTGTCTCCTTTATTGTTACAAAATAATGCGCGTGTTGGTGTTTCGGGGAAGGGGCAGGCGTTTCGATACGCAAAAATTTGATTATTTATCTGTTGTAAAACAGGTACTTGGCGTTCTTTGTTTCCCTTACCTGTTACATTAAGGAATCCATCGCGGGGAAGGTCTTTTATGGTCAGGTTTAGCGCTTCATCAATCCGCAATCCACACCCATATAGCAGCGTGAACAGCGCTTTGTTTCGCAGATCAACCCAATTTTCGCAAGGCATATCATCAAGCAAGCGAAAGGCTTGGCTTATCTCTAAGGGCTTGGGTAATTTACGTGGGATTTTGGGCGCGCGGATAATGCCGATTTTTGCGTTATGCGCGATGCCTTGCTTATCCATCCATGTCAGGAAGTTTTTGAGGCCTGATAAAGACCGCGCGCGCGAGGCATTTACATTGCCCGATGCGGCCTTGCGTGATAACCATGAGCGAAAATCCGTCACACCAGAATCGCTGATATCTCCAACTGAAAGCGCTTTACCCGCATGCGGCGCGAGGAAGTCGATAAATTGCGACACATCCGACACGTAAGCACGAATAGTGTGTTCCGACATATTTTTTTCAACGCGCAGCCAAGTGAGCCATTTTTGAAGCGTTTCGTTTAAGTCACCTTGGCAACGCTCTAGCGTGAGCGGTTTAAACATTTTGTCATTCCTATTTTCCTTGCGGCGGTGTTGCTTTACTCCTCACGCAGTTATCTGCGTGTTGTCATTTGCGCCTAGTCGAAAGAAAAAGCGAAACGGCTAAATAACGATAGCATATTTATTGCGGTAGATCGAGCCAGTGGCGGAAGCATCGTGCGACGACGCCAGCTAAAAATGCAACAAGGTCGGTGGCTTGGCCATCTTGAAACATGTCTGGATCACGCGAACCGAATGCCAAAATGCCGGGCGGGGTATCTGTTGATATATCAATACGCAATAAGGCTTGTGATTGAACAAGCGTTGCGCCGCCACCATAAATGGCTTCAATACCGCTTATGTTTGACTGAAGAAGGGCGTTTTGTCCCCCCATCCAATTATCAATCGTCCCTTGGGGGATGACGCGAATACCGCTGGTGGTGATATGGGGGATATCATGGTCGTTGCTTTCAACTACAAGGACAGAGATATCTGTGTCCAACATGGCCGATAAATCCATGGTGACAATATGAATAAATTCATCAAAATTCCGTGCCTCAAGCAGGCGTAAGACAACATTATGGATGCGTTGCTGGTTGTTCATATTCGACCGCGCATTTTCAACAAGGGTCTGTGTGGCCTCGACGACTTTTTCTTTGTCATCTTTCAGGCGCTTGATCATGAAGCTTTGAAAATCACTGACATTTTTACCTGCATCCGCACTGTTCCCTCCTTTTGGCGGCACCAAAAGGTCGCAGGCTTCAGGATTTTGACTGAGGAATTTGGGATTAGAACGCAAAAACGCAATCACATCTTCGGGCGATAAGGACGGCACAGCATCAGTATTTTTTGAATCACTCATAAGTGCAGTTTATCACAGCTTAAAATATGTTCTCACAAAATACTCTGTCCTGTTTTTTTCCAATCTTCTACGAAATCGGCGAGGCCTTTGTCTGTGAGGGGGTGTTTATAGAGCTTTTTAATAACCTCTGGTGGGCAAGTGACGACATCGGCGCCGAGGCGCGCGCTTTGTAAAATATGTTCAGGATGACGGATTGAGGCAACAAGCACTTCGGTATCATATTGTGGATAATTATCGTAAATAGTCAGAATATCGGCGATTAAATCCATCCCATCTTGGCCAATATCATCAAGGCGACCGACAAAGGGGGAGATAAAGCTTGCGCCTGCTTTTGCGGCGAGCAGAGCTTGCATAGGAGAAAAACAGAGCGTGACATTCACCATTGTGCCGTTGTCAGAAAGACTTTTACAGACTTTAAGGCCTGCTTCGGTAAGGGGGACTTTTACGGCGATATTATCGGCAATTTTGGCGAGCTTTTCACCTTCCTTCATCATGATTTCAAAATCAGTTGAGGCGACCTCGGCACTAACGGGGCCGTCACAGATTTGGCAGATTTCTTTAATAAGGGGGATAAATTCTTTACCTGATTTGGCAATAATGGAAGGGTTCGTTGTTACACCATCCAACATACCGCAATCGGCTAAGTCTTTAATGGCATCCAAATCAGATGTATCTGCAAAAAATTTCATAATATTTTCCTTTGTGTAAATGGTGTTTTTATTTGTAAAGCACATAACAAAAGAGGCAAGGGGGAATTACAGGGGAAAAATTACCTGTCTTGTCTAGGCACGCCCCCAAGGAATTTTGGCCGCGATGATTTTTCACTGTTTACAGGTTTGTTTGACGAATTTTTTAAAGAGGCAGTCCATGTGCGTGGTTGATGTATAGTTTCGTTTGAAGAAAAGAAATCTTCTTCTGGCTTTATTTCTATCGTATCAAAAAATAAGTCTAATTTTTTATTAAAGCTTTCAATGTTTTTGGCCAAAAGTATGTTGTTTAATTGATTTATGGTTTGTTTTGGTGTTATCGCAACTGGTCGCAATACCCCTTTTTGATCTAGTTGATGATTGACTTCAGGAAGTGATAGAATAAGAGCAGAACTCAGAAAGTTAGATTGATGCTGCTGTAAGTTTTGTAAGGTTTTTTTAGACAGATAAATGTTTTTGTCTTTTGCATTTAGTTTATCAATCGCAGTTTTTATATCTATAAGTGATTTCATAAAAACGTTTTCTGAATATGTGGGGTTTATTTCTTCACTTAATTTTGTAAGGTTGTTTAATGTCTTCGCAATGGCGATGGATAACTCTTCATTATTGGTTGGTTTTTTGCTTGTACCAAAAAGATTGAACATGGTTTCTTTGGGAATAAATTTATACCCCACAAAATGTGCAGATTTTTCAAAGATAAAGCGAAGAACTGTATTATTTTTCATTACAAAACACATTTAAATGATTACATATAAGATAGTGTTTATAGCCACAATATTTAATTATGTCAATTAAAAAAGCGATATTAACTCCATTTCCGATCGACAAGGCATATGATTATGCCGTGCCGGAAGGCATGACTGTGGAGGAGGGGGCGTATGTCAGTGTGCCGTTGGGAACACGCGAAGTGTCTGCGGTTGTTTGGGGTGATGGTGCTTTAAAAAGTGGGAGTGATGTAAAGCTTAAGAAAATTAAATCTATCGTCCAACTCTATGACTTACCCGCCTTGCCTGCGGTGCATCGTAAATTCCTTGATTGGGTTGCGGCGTATACAGTGGCGGCAAAGGGGTCTGTTTTAAAATTAACCTTAAGCGTACCAAAAGCGTTAGAGCCGCCCGTGACAGTTACGGGATATGTGATGAGTGATTTAGAGCCTGACGAAATGGGCTTATCCCCAAAAGCAAAAGCGGTGTTGGATGTCGCGCAAGATAGATTGCCGCGCCGCGCCAGTGAATTGGCGGAGGCCGCAGGATGTTCATCCGGCGTTATTAAAACACTGCATCAAAAAGGTTTTTTAAATAGCGTTGAATTACAAGCGCCGCCGCCGTGCCGTAATCCTGATTCAGAAAGGGCGAGCGCTCTTTTATCAGGGCCGCAGACAGATTGTGCAGGCACGCTTATAAATATGGTGAAAGCCAATGATTATAGTGCGGCATTATTGGACGGTGTAACGGGTGCAGGAAAGACAGAAGTCTATTTTGAAGCCGTCGCACAGGCGCTTCGTCAGAATAAACAGGTGCTTATTCTGCTTCCGGAAATTGCGTTATCCAATGCGTTTTTGGCGCGGTTTAAATCCCGCTTTGGCTGTGCGCCTGCGCTATGGCATTCATCACTTTCCCCTGCGAAGCGTAAAACGACATGGCGCGGTGTGGCGGAAGGGCAAAGCAAGGTTGTGATTGGTGCGCGTTCTGCGCTTTTTCTACCTTATCAGGATTTGGGTTTGATCATTGTTGATGAAGAACATGACCCGGCCTATAAACAAGAAGAGGGCGTTATTTACCATGCGCGGGATATGGCGGTGGTGCGGGCAAGCCTTGGTAAATTCCCTATTGTGATGGTATCGGCGACGCCATCGCTGGAAACCATGCAAAATGCATGGAACGAGCGGTATAAGCATTTAATTCTGCCAGAACGCCATGGTGGCGCGGTGCTTCCTGATATTCGTTTGATTGATTTACGAAAAGATAAACCAGAATCACGGCAATTCTTTATTGCACCAACCCTTCATACGGCCATTACCGAAACGATTGAACGCAAAGAGCAGGCATTGCTGTTTTTAAACCGTCGGGGATATGCGCCGCTTACATTATGTCGTACGTGTGGTCATCGTTTTCAATGTCCGCGTTGTACGGCGTGGTTGATTGAACATAGGCGGACGGGCAAGCTTCATTGCCATCATTGTGATCATTATATGCGCATGCCAGACCAATGCCCCGAATGTAACGAAGAGGATTCATTGGCGCCATGCGGACCAGGGGTAGAGCGTATCGCAGAAGAAGTACGCGCCGTTTATCCTGAGGCACGGATTGAGATATTATCAAGTGATACGGCCATAACACATGATGATCTTTGTGCCACGTTAGACCGCATTCAAAATAACGAAGTGGATATTATTATTGGCACGCAAATCATTGCAAAGGGGCATCATTTCCCTAATTTGACGTGTGTGGGTGTTGTGGATGCAGATTTAGGATTAACGGGCGGTGACTTGCGCGCGACAGAGCGCACATACCAACTCCTTCATCAGGTGGCGGGACGGGCAGGCCGTGAAAATAAAAAGGGAACGGTGTATCTTCAGACATTTTCCCCTGACACAAATGTTATGCAGGCGTTGCAACGGGGGGCGCGGGATGATTTTTTGGAAGTGGAATTAAAAGAACGTGAAGTCGCGCATATGCCCCCTTTTAGCCGTCTGGCAGGGATCATAATTTCTGGCCGTGATGAACAGCAAGTGGAAGACGTGTCCAAAGCGCTGGCATATTGCGCCCCACAAGGAGATAAAATTATGACATTAGGGCCAGCGGAGGCGCTTATGTATCGTTTGCGTGGTAAATATCGCCGCCGCTTACTGGTGCGCGCGAATAAGGAAATTGATATTCAAAAAACGCTTAAGGCGTGGGTGGGGTCTGTCAAAACTCCTTCCGCCGTGCGCATACAAATTGATATCGATCCGCAGAGCTTTTATTAAGTAGGGTAAAACAAATATTAAGTAGGGTAAAACAAACCTATTCGATCCGTTTGTCTTTATCATAATAAATCGTGTTTTTATCATCGGTGTAAATGCCGCCTTCTGATACGGCTTTATTGTGATAAATATATAAGATATTTGATTTCTGAATATCGTTTTTATCCCATGCGTTATAATCATTCATGATTTGACGTGATACTAAGGGAAAGACACTGCGTAATGTGTTGTCGATCTTATGACTGAATTTAGAAGAAAAACTGGCGGAGGTAATAAAATTACCGACAATCACACCATCATCAGCCAAAACCTTTTTAACGCTTTGGTAAAATTCTTTTGTGACCATGTGTTCGGGAATGGTGCGAGCTCCTAAATAGGCATCAATGATAATCAGGTCGTATTTCTTATTTTCATTAATTTTTTGGAATAAAAAAGCGCGCGCGGGCATGCCAATGAATTTTTTATTATCCTCTAATTCTTGTTTTAAAAATAATTCTTCTGAAATACGTTTCAGGGATTTATCAATATCGATAAAATCATAATTATTCTTAATGTCTTGTAACCCAATCGTGAAGCCACCAGCGCCGATCACCAGGATTTCATAAATTTTATCTTCATCTAATGTGGGATTAATAAAATGTTTGTTAATGTGATCGGCATAGACAAAAACTGTGCGCGGCGTTGGGTCTGTTCCAAATTGAATAGGCACATCAGAATAAAGCGAAGAATTATTATTATTTAATGAAAGGCGTCTGGTTTTGCCATCATTACGTTCTGTCACTTTGATTGTATTATATTGATTATTTTCAACAATGCCAATTGATTGCATGACTGCGTTATTATTCATTAAAACAGCCATCATAAAAGCTAAACCAATAAACAGGGTCGTTCCCGAAATTTTCTTTTTTGTAAGCAATATATAAAGGAAGCAGAGGCACCCAATCGTGACCAAAGCCGTATGATGCACACCAATATAGGCCATTAAAATAAGGGTTGAAAAAACCGCCCCCATGAAAGATCCCGTTGTTGAGAAAAACAGCATTTTCCCTGTGATCTGTGACAAGCGTTCTTTTCTAAAATAATGACTAATCAGTGGGATTGTCTGCGCCAAAAGATAAACAGGAACAACCAAGAAGACGAGAGAGTAAATAGTCGTCATGGCAAGGCGGTTGGTGATGCCGATGGCAGTGATGGCTTCAAAAAATCCAGCAATAAGGACATGTGAAAGCCCAATCGTGAAAAATATGATGGCAATTAAGATATTCCGTAATAAGGCGTGCCGAACGCTGCCTTTATGGTTCTTCTTAAATTGTCCGCCTGCGTAATACCCAACGGCCAACGGCATTAAAACAGCGGCGATAATGATGGAGACGGTGTCTGTGCCACTGCCCACATAGGGTACAGTCTGGCGAATAGCCAGTAATTCTGCGGATAGGACGACATATCCTTCGAGGAATATGATAAAAAAGAGGAAGAAAATATTATTCATACAACCGAATGATAAGCGTGATTTTAAAACTTGTCTTTATTAAAATTCAAAATTGCTAAAAAACCTGCATGTATTTGTCTGGAAGCACTTGCGTAGCCTATTTCCCTATGCTAAATCCTTCACCATAATTTTGGTTTAACAAATAGGTAAAAAAGGGACCGACATTGGCCTCTCAACAGACTTCTGGCGCCGCCGCCCTCCGTTATGCAACCGCTTTGGTTGATATCGCTCTTGAATCAGGGAAATCTGATGCTGTTGAAAAGGATTTAGTGTCCTTTCAGGCGGCTTTGATAGATTCTCAAGACTTACAAAGTTTAACCCGCTCTCCCTTGATTTCACGTCAGGATAAGCAAGAAGCGGTACAAGCCATTGCGAAAAAAGCCAAATTTCAAGATATCACATCGAATTTCTTGGCGCTTTTGGCGCAAAATAACCGCCTAAGCACCGTCAATAGCATTATTAATGCAGTCCGTATGGAACTTTCACGTCGTCGTGGGGAGGTTTCTGCCAGCGTTCAATCTGCTTTTGCGCTTTCACCCGCACAAGAAAAAGACCTGCAGGCCTCTCTTACTAAAGCGATGGGGCAGGCCGTTGCCGTGACTGTTGAGGTCGATAAGAGCCTGATTGGTGGCATGGTTGTCACCGTTGGGTCGCAAATGATTGATGATTCAGTAAAGCGTAAGTTGGAGCGTTTAAAAATCGCTATGAAAAGCGAAGCCAATACCAATACAGCCGCCGAAAAAGCAGCAAGTTAATAAATAATTTAAAAGTTTTAATTAAAGGAAAAGTGAAAAATGGAAATTAAAGCAGCCGAAATATCCGAAATCTTAAAAAATCAGATCGCTGATTTTAGCGCGCAAGCCGATGTCGCTGAAATTGGTCAGGTTTTGTCCGTGGGGGATGGTGTTGCCCGCGTTTACGGCCTTGATCAGGTGCGTGCTGGTGAAATGGTCGAATTTCCGGGCGGGATTAAAGGGATGGCCTTGAACCTTGAGCTTGATAATGTTGGGGTTGTGATCTTCGGGTCTGACCGTGATATTAAAGAAGGTGACATTGTGCGCCGTACGGGTGAAATCGTGAACGTGCCGACTGGCCCAGAACTGCTTGGTCGTGTTGTTGATGGTTTGGGTAACCCAATCGATGGAAAAGGCCCGATCAATGCCAGCAATTCCAGCCGTGTTGAAGTCAAAGCGCCGGGCATTATCCCGCGTAAATCTGTTCATGAACCAATGCAATCAGGGATTAAGGCGATTGATGCGCTTGTGCCTGTTGGTCGTGGCCAACGTGAACTTATCATTGGTGACCGTCAAACGGGGAAAACTGCGGTTGCAGTTGATGCCATCATTAATCAAAAATCAGTCAATTCTGATAAAGATGAATCAAAGCATATGTATTGTGTCTATGTTGCGGTTGGTCAAAAACGTTCAACTGTGGCGCAGCTCGTGAAAGAGCTTGAAGAAAATGGTGCAATGGAATATTCAATCGTTGTTGCGGCAACGGCGTCTGACCCTGCACCAATGCAATTCCTTGCACCTTATACAGGGGCGGCAATGGGGGAATATTTCCTTAATAACGGTAAACATGCGCTGATTATTTATGATGATCTATCAAAGCAAGCGGTTGCTTATCGTCAAATGTCACTTCTTCTTCGTCGTCCTCCGGGTCGTGAAGCGTATCCAGGGGATGTTTTCTACATTCACTCTCGTTTGCTTGAACGTTCATGTAAATTAGGTGATGCGGCAGGAAACGGGTCTTTGACCGCGTTGCCAATCATTGAAACACAGGCTGGTGACGTGTCGGCTTATATTCCAACAAATGTGATCTCTATTACAGATGGTCAAATTTTCTTGGAAACGGACTTATTCTTTAAAGGGATCCGTCCCGCGATTAACGTTGGTTTATCGGTGTCGCGTGTTGGTTCTGCGGCGCAGACAAAGGCGATGAAACAGGTTGCTGGTTCTATTAAATTGGAATTAGCGCAGTACCGTGAAATGGAAGCCTTTGCACAGTTCGCGTCTGACCTTGACCCTGCAACGCAGAAATTGCTTGCCCGTGGTGCGCGTTTGACACAGCTTTTGAAACAGCCACAATACTCACCGCTGACAATGTCAGAACAAGTTTTTGTTATTTTTGCGGGAACAAAAGGGTATTTGGATGATGTTGATGTTGCGGATGTTTCAAATTTTGAAAACCGTCTTCTTGATGATGTGCGCGCCACAGGTAAAGACATCTTAAAAGCAATCGAAACAAAACAGAAAATTGATGATGATACTGAAGGGAAAATGAAAGATTTCCTTGAAAAATTCACCAAAGGATATGTTTCTGCTCACCAGAAAGCGGCTTAATTTATTAGGAATATTACTATGTCTATAATAAATAGTTTTAACACATGTATTGATAATGCTGTTGATGCTCTAGCAGCGAGGGAAAGTAATCCAAGATCATGGGAATACTTAGGTACTGTTGAGGCTGCTATTTATGATGCTTTGCAATTGATTGCTAGAATGAATGACCGTGATTCACAAGATTCAATTATTAATATGTTAGTTATCCCAGAACTTTTTTTAAGTGTTTACCCTAGGGAAACAGATTATAAAAATTCTATCTTAAGAGAAATAAATAAAATAAAAGGTTTAACGGTATAAGATATGCCAAGTTTAAAGGATTATAGAGACCGGATTGCTAGTGTTAAGTCGACGAAGAAAATTACGTCGGCGATGAAAATGGTGGCGGCGTCCAAGCTTAAAAAAGCGCAAACACAAGCTGAGGCATCACAGCCTTATGCCCGTGCAATGGCGGCGATGCTAACCCGTGTTGCGGCAGGGGTAACGGTGACGAATGCTTCTCCCAAACTTCTTATTGGTACAGGGTCTGACCAAACACATCTTTTGGTTGTGGTCACGTCAGACCGTGGTCTTTGTGGTGGATTTAACGGAAACCTTATTCGTAAAGCGCGCCTTGAAATCACACGCCTTGAAGCGGAAGGCAAAGACGTTAAATTGATTACTGTTGGTCGTAAGGCGCGGGATCTTTTGAAGCGTGAACATGGATCAAAAATCATCGAAAGCTTTACGGGCATAGGGTCAGGCAAGCGCGTTAATTTCTCAGAAGCCAATCAAATTACACAGCTGGTTTTAGAACAATTTGAAACAGGCGGTTTTGATATTTGTTCTATGGTCTATAATAATTTTGTTTCTGTTTTGGCGCAAAAACCACAGGCGCAACAAATTATCCCGTTTAAATTGCCGGAACTGGATAAGGCCAATGATAATGACGCGCTAAGTGAGGCAGATGAGGTTAAATCCCCTTATGCGTTTGAACCTGAAGAAGAAGAAATTTTAAGCCAGCTATTACCCCGTAATTTGGGCGTTCAAATGTTTCGCGCCTTGCTTGATAGCGCCGCAGGGGAGCAAGCCGCGCGGATGACCGCGATGGATAATGCGACCCGTAATGCAGGGAAGAAAATTAATGATATTACGTTGATCTATAACCGCGCCCGTCAGGCCGCGATTACAAAAGAATTAATCGAAATTATTTCCGGCGCGGAAGCCGTATAATATAAATTAAGGGAGAGCATAATGAGTGCAAAAGAAACAGGTGTTAGAAAAGATAAGATAGGTGAGGTGCGCGCAGCTCTCAATACAGCGGCAAATAACCCAATAGAAACAGGATCAAAACAATCTGTTCCAGTACATGTTACCCCTAAAGGAACAGTAACTTTTGCAAGGCGCAACGGATAATTTAAGAATTTTTTAAAGAGGAAAAAGAAAATGACACAAGGTATAGTAACGCAAGTTTTGGGCGCGGTTGTTGACGTTCAATTTAATGATGGAAATGTTCCAGCGATTTTGAACGCACTGCACACAGAGAATGACGGTAAAACGCTGGTTTTGGAAGTGGCGCAGCATTTGGGTGAAAACACCGTGCGCACCATTGCGATGGATGCAACGGACGGTATGGTGCGTGGTCAGGAAGTGAAAGATACAGGTGATGCGATCTCTGTTCCTGTTGGGCCAGGTACGTTGGGCCGTATTATGGATGTTATTGGTCAACCTATTGATGAATTAGGCCCGATTAAACATGAAAAAACATACGGTATTCACCGTGATGCCCCTGCTTTTTCTGATCAATCCACAGAAACAGAACAGTTGGTGACGGGTATTAAAGTTGTTGATCTTCTTTGTCCTTATTCTAAGGGGGGTAAAATTGGCCTCTTCGGTGGTGCGGGTGTTGGTAAAACAGTGACAATCATGGAATTGATTAACAATATTGCAAAAGGTCACGGTGGTGTGTCTGTTTTTGCGGGTGTGGGTGAGCGTACCCGTGAAGGAAATGACCTGTACCATGAAATGATGGAATCTGGCGTTATTAAAGAAGGTGGCGCCGAAGGGTCAAAAGCCGCCCTTGTTTATGGCCAAATGAATGAGCCACCAGGAGCGCGTGCGCGTGTTGCCCTTTCTGGTTTATCTATGGCGGAATATTTCCGTGATGAAGAAGGGCAAGACGTTCTATTCTTCATGGATAATGTTTTCCGTTTCACCCAAGCAGGCGCGGAGGTTTCTGCGCTTCTTGGTCGTATTCCTTCTGCTGTTGGGTATCAACCAACATTGGCAACGGATATGGGACAATTACAAGAACGTATTACATCTACAAATAAAGGATCAATCACATCTGTTCAGGCCGTTTATGTTCCTGCCGATGACTTGACTGACCCTGCGCCAGCGACAGCGTTCTCGCATCTTGATGCAACAACTGTTTTGTCCCGTGCGATTTCTGAGCTTGGTATTTATCCTGCGGTTGACCCGCTTGATTCAACATCACGTATCCTTGACCCCCGCGTTGTAGGGGAAGAGCATTATCAATGCGCCGCGGATGTTCAAAAAACATTACAAACATATAAAGCACTCCAAGATATTATTGCGATTTTGGGTATGGATGAACTCTCTGAAGAAGATAAATTGGTCGTGGCGCGCGCGCGTAAAATTCAACGCTTCTTGTCACAACCTTTCCACGTTGCCGAAGTCTTTACTGGTAGCCCAGGTGTATTTGTTGATTTGGCAGATACAATTAAAGGCTTCCGTGCAATCGTTGATGGTGAATATGATCATTTGCCAGAGTCAGCATTCTACATGGTTGGTACAATCGAAGAAGCAGAAGCAAAAGCCGCCAAAATGGCAGCAGAAGCAGCTTAAAGGAAATTAAATCATGGCCGATAAAGCCCAAAATTTTGACTTTGAACTTGTGTCACCTGAAAAAAAGTTGATGTCTGAAAAGGCGTGGCAAGTGACTATTCCCGGATATGAGGGGGATTTTGGTGTTCGTGCAAACCACTCTGCGCTTGTCGCTTCTAT
Source organism: uncultured Alphaproteobacteria bacterium (assembly GCA_937934135.1). GTDB lineage: Bacteria > Pseudomonadota > Alphaproteobacteria > Micavibrionales > Micavibrionaceae. Next base: position 94,435 of record CALHAW010000009.1, on the reverse strand, counting down.
TCGTCCGGGTGTTGTTTCCATTATTCCCAAAGAAGGGGATAAGCCAACAAAGATTTTTATTGCGGGTGGTTTTGCCGATGTAACGGCTGATAACTGTACGATCCTTGCGGAAGAAGCCATTTTTGTGTGTGATTTGAATAAAGAAGAAATTGAAGCCGCTATTCAATCTTTGGAAGAAGACGTCAAAAATTCCAAAGATGAAATAACACGCAAACGCAATTTCAATAAATTACGTTTAGCACAGGGGAAATTGGCCGCTTTAACCAACCAAAGCTTGTTCGAAGTCTGTAGAACGTCACATAAGTAACACTTCTTTTATATAAGCTGTACTTCCCGCAACCCAATAAAGCTGTTTGTTAAATAAGCTTTATCGGCGTTTTTTAGACGTTCTATTGAAATACTTTCTTGGCGGACATTAAATTCAGTCATAATATTTTTGCGCGTTACACCGGCCAAAACACCATCATTTAGCGGCGGTGTTATCAATGCACCATCTTCTTCAATAAAAATATTACTGGTTGCGCCGCAGGCAATATTCCCTTCTGTGTTGATGAGTATGGCTTCCTCTGCGCCGTGTATTTCTGCCGTGCGCCGCGCCGCATAAGAACGCGAATAATCGAGCCGCTTACAATTTTCCAACACGCATCCCACAATACGCGGAAAATCAGTAATAATAGCGCATTTTACCGGTGTTTTGGGCGGGGGCGTACAGGGTGCGATATCAATAAGAATTGTCAAATTTCCTACGGGCTTTAACGGCGCATCAACAATGCCGCCCGTAATGGTTGTGCGGATACGTGTATGGGGGGATGTGATGTGGTTTTTTTCTAACACTGTATGAATGATTGCTTCAAAATTATTTAAATCAGGCGTTAAACCAATTACGGTTTTTGTATCATGGTTTATCCGTTCAAGATGATCTTGCAGATGAATGGGTTTTCCCTCAACGGTCAACATGGAATCAAAAATACCAATACCGGTTGTAAAGCCAGAATCGTGATGATCAATAAGGGGGGCGGTGTCTTCGACATATTCACCATTTAAATAAAGAATACTCATTCAAAACTCTCCCATATTTTTTGTGCTTTTTGCTTGGTTTCGGTTAATTCTTTTTGTGGTGTGGAGTCGCTGACAATGCCGCTGCCAACCTGCAGGTACGTTTTATTATTTTTGTAAATAAGGGTGCGGATAATAATGTTTGTGTCCATATCGCCATTAAAACCAATATAACCCATAGCCCCACAATAAGGTCCACGGCGGGTTTCTTCCAATTCTTCAATGATTTGCATGGCGCGAATTTTCGGTGCGCCCGTGATGGACCCCCCCGGAAAACACGCTTGAAGAAGGTCACAAGCAGTTTTACCGTGTTGTAAAATACCCTGCACGGTGGACACCATATGATGCAGGCCTTCAAATGTTTCAATGTCACAAAGGGACGGCACTTTGACAGAATTTTGCGCGCACACTTTTGAAATATCATTGCGCAGTAAATCAACAATCATTAAATTTTCTGCACGTTCTTTTATATTATTTTTAAGAATTTCTGGATCTTGTGTATCGGGGCGTGTTCCTTTAATGGGGCGCGTATCAACCGCCCTGTTTTTTAAAGAAAGAAATCTTTCTGGCGACGAAGAAGATAATTGAAATTCATTAAAATTCATAAAGGAAGAAAAGGGTGCAGAATTTATGATGCGTAATGTTTTATAATGGGTGAAGGGATTAAACCCTTGTGGCAATACGGCCTGATATCGCCGCGATAAATTCGCCTGATAAATTTCGCCCGCGTGGATATAATCAATGACGGTTTGTATATCCTTGCAATATTCTTTATCTGTTTGTGCGGTATCCCATGATATAGGGATGGGGTGGTAATGTTTTGGTGTTCCCGTAATCTCTGGGCTTTCACCAATTATCCATGTTGTATCATGCACATGATCATAGGCTATGACGTTTTGATAAATTCCTAATGTGGCATCAGGAAGATTTAAATCATCAACCGTATCATTGGGAAGTGTTTCTAATTGCCGTCCAATATCATACCCAAAATATCCTGCTGCGCCGCCTGTGAAGGGGATATTACTTTGTTCAAAACTATAATGCTTTAAACGTGATTGAATGAATTGGAATAAATCTGTTTCTTCATGTTCAATATTATTATGTGTGATCACGCCGTTTTTATAGATGATTGTTTCAACGGGATTCCAACACAGAAAGCTCCATTGATTAAGTGGGTGCGCGGGACGGTTGCTATCAAAGAAAATTGTATAAGAGCGCGCTGCTAAATCTTCTGCGCAGGTGAGTATATCTGCTCCGTGCCATTGTCTTATATTATGCTTGGCGCTATTCATAAAGAAATTCTTTCATCTGCATAAGCGCATCGCTTAATCCCACGCGCTCAACCTCTACCCCCTCAGGAAACGCGCCATTTAAACGGGATGGCATTCCAGAATCAAGCATGACAAACACGCCCTTATCATCGGCGCGGCGGATAAGGCGGCCATAGGCTTGTTTTAATTTCATACGGGTAAGGCGGTCATCATATTGTTTTTGGCCAAAGGCTTCGCGCCGTGCCTTGTGCAAAATTGTGGGACGCGGCCATGGAACGCGGTCAAAGATAATAAGACGGAGTGAATGACCCGGTACATCCACACCATCCCGAATGGCGTCTGTCCCTAATAAACACGCATTTTCATCATCCCTAAAAATATCAACCAATGTGCCGGCATCCATATTATCCATGTGCTGTGCATAAAGCGGAATATCTGAATCATTTAACGGTAATTTTATTTTTTCATGTACCGCTTTCAGGCGTGAAATTGCCGTAAATAAACCAATCGCTCCCCCCTTGGCGGCGATCATCAAATTTTGATAGGCGCTTGCGACCTGATCAAGATCATTTTTTTGCACATCATTAATCACGAAAATTTTTGTCTGCGCGGCGTAATCAAAAGGTGAGGCAAAGCTTTCTTGATGTGGGGAGTCTGATAGATAATTGCCGCCCGTCATTTGCCGTGCCACATGCCAGTTCTTTTCTTCGTCCCCCGTGCCATCGCGCAACGTGGCAGATGTCACAATCACCCCATGTGCCTGTGGTTTTAACGCGTTGGAGAACGGAATCATTGGGTCAACCCAATGGCGATAAAGGCCAATATCCATGGCGCGCCCGTCATTGCGCTCAATCTCCATCCAATCGACAAATTCGTCTTTGGGACGACCTTCGCTTAAGGTTTCCAACATACCAATCCATGCCCCAAGGGAAAGTTGTGCGCGGCGCTCTAACCCTGATTGCACCGCTTCCATACGTTTTTTTGTGTCTTCATCCAATGTCTCTGCATGATCAACAATTTTTTTGCGAAGGCGTTCCGCAAGGGACAACATCGGTTTTTGTAATTTTTTTAAGGATTCTTTTAAGGGATGCACAGCGGCGCTTAACTCAGCAGAAAGCGGGAAGGTACCTGTTTCAACGGAATAAAAATTATTATGTCCCTGACTGCGTGCATGCACTTGTTCAAAAACAGTTTGAATAAATTTTTCACACGGGCCTTTGACGGCGTTATCTTTTAATCGCTTTTTCCATCCATCGGCGGTTAATATGCGGGAAAATTCTAAGATATCTTGTAAATCTTTGGCGGCGGCTTCATCGGCGGAAACCAAATCTTCTGCGCGAGATTTTAACCCCTTCATTCGACTTTTCTGGCTGGCCTCTGCGCCGCGTAACCAACGGCGCAAATCATACGTTTCCCGCGCGGTTAAATGGCCAGAAAATGCGCCATCAGCGGCATCAAATAAATGATGCCCTTCATCAAATATATAACGTAACGGCAGGTCATCAGGGTTGGTGTTAATTGCTGTTTGTATCATCACAAGTGCATGGTTGGCGACCACAATGGATGCATGTTTTGATCGTCGTACGGATTGTTCAACAAAACACCGATGGTAATGATCACAGGCGGAATAAATACATTCACCACGCCTATCGGCAAGGCCGAAGCTATATTGATATCCTAAAAGCCCACTGAGCCAGCCGGGGAAGTCTGAACCACTGACAAGGTCACCGTCTTTTGTTGCCGCCGCCCATCGCGCCATAATACCAAGGGCGATGGTTTGACGAGGATTGCGTGATAGCGCCGCGCCTGCCGAAGCTTCTTCTAGATTCAGCAAGCATAAATAATTCTCCCGACCTTTTCGCACGGCAACTTTATTGTCTTTGACATCTTCATGCGGGTAAACGCGCGATAATTCTTGATCCACTTGGCGTTGTAAATTTTTGGTATAGGTGGACACCCAAACGCTACCTTGGTTCTTTTCTGCCCAGACGGAAGCAGGGGCAAGGTAACCAAGCGTTTTACCAACGCCTGTTCCTGCTTCGGCCAACACAACATGCGGTGTGTTTTCTTCTTCGCGGGGTAAAAAGGCACTGGTGAGGGCGGCGCTATAATTTTTTTGCTGCTCGCGGACTTCGGCACCGCTTCCTAATATTTTTTTTAATTGCGCATGGCTTTCCTCGATAGTGACGGGATGATGCGCGGGTGGGGGCAGGGGGGCTTCTTCTGACCATTCGGGCAGGTTCTTCCAAATGTTTAAATCAGATTTACTGATTACGGGGATACGGGGATCATATTTTTCACCAAGGGCGGCGTAAATAAACGGTGTCCAATTCCATCCCTTACCTTGCGCGCCCATTGTGCCTGCAATTTTTAACGGGTTAGCCTTTGCCTGCCAAATATCTTTTTGCAGATCAGAAAGCAGCGCTTGCGTGATTTCGATAAGGCTCATTATTTGGGATTCAAAATCTGTGGGCGCAGAAAGGCCGAGCGCGCGGGTTAGTCCCGTAACCGTTGGTACACAAAATTTTGCAGGGTGAACAAAGGCAAATAATTCCAACACATCATACGCCATAATATTATCAGTATTCATTTGAACACTCATATAGGGCGCATGACAAAGCAGGACGGGTTTATCATGCGTGATTTGTAATGCCTGTTGATGAGATATGGTTTTCATTTCCCCATCGGTGGTTAAAATTGCGGCCTCCCGCGCATTCACGCACAGGGCAGGAATGTCGGGCAATGTAATGGCTTGTTTCGCTTTATTAAGAACGGCTTCGGACATATATAATGTTTAGCACGCTTCGCCGCTGGTCAAAATGCGTGAATCATGTGATTTTGAAGTTATGAAAGTAATTATTTTACATGATTTGGATGGCGAAGAGGTTTTGGTTAATATTGACCGCGTTAATGCCGCCGTGCGCCGATACCCTGATGAAAACGCCGCTGTGCAGGAGCCTTTTACGAAGCTATTTTATGCACAACGCGATAAAGGCATGGAAAGTTTAGGCTTCCCCGATTCGGTCAAAGAAACGCCGAAAGAGATTAGTGATCTGGCGGCCAAATAATAATTACCGGGCGTGAAGGACGTGGTAAAAAGAAAAATTTTCATTATGATTTCTATAAATACATGCGTTATTTTCCCCTATAAGTACGGCCTGCTCATTACCAATAAACCCTGAATCATTTTTAAAACTACCTGTAAAGAAATCAGCGCTTGAAGGGCCTAAATCTTGAATGCCCTCATCTATGCTTAAATTAACATTCAGATTTAATGCGCGATTTAGAGAAACACATATATTTTGTTCTAAATACGGAATGTAAAAAAGTAATTCTGAACATTGATTTACGCCACATATTGCTCCACCAACAGTATCCACTCTTGCTAATCCAGTAATTACGATTTCTCCAAAGCTATCTTCTCCGTTTTTACTCTTATCTAACCAATTTTCTTTGGGTGCTTCGTATGTCATGCCCGCACCCGCGGCATCAAAGACATGGCAGGATTTATCTGTTGGCGCATTTGGATTTTCGTACCCCGCTACAACGTTATTTTCAAAACTAATTTCATTTTCACTACATCCGCGGGCGAGAAGGGATTGCACGGCATTTTCAATGGATTTGGCATAGGTAAGAATTTGACTTGCCACGATTTGGTTTTGCTCAAAACTGCCTGTTTCATTGGTGCTGGACCCTGATTTCGTCAGCGTTACGGTTAGTAAACCCAGCAAGCCAACTGCGATAAGAATAAACCAAAGTGCGTTTCCAGATTGTTGTCGCGTCATTTTCTACCTCGCTATTAAAACTGTATGAATAAAATTTCGCGGATGTGTTGCGTTTCTAAAATAGCAAAAGCTCTGCTGTCCTATTAAATTTGTACTTTCATCCCCTAATATTAAAATGTTTGTTTCTGTTGGGGGTGTATTGCTATCAATATTTTCAATGCCAAGTTTATCATTAAAAGCCAGGCAGATGCTATTATCAATATCTGCAAAATGAAACGTTAAATCATTTTCTCCGTCATTTCCAATACCTAATATATCTCTTTCAGCAGAACTGCCATGGCCTGTTTTAAATAGGCTTGATATAGTTATACTTGGATTTGTTCGCGCAAATATAACAGGGTTCAGGCTGCCGCCATTGGGATTGAACACGCCACAACTTCCATCAGAAGGCGCATTAGTATTATCGCCAACAGGTTCAATTTTAGTGTCATCATAACGTTCATAAACATTATTCCCAAAATCAATTTCCGTATCACTGCACCCATTAATTTGAAGCTCTTGCACGGCGCGCCTTAATGCTGTGGCGTAATCTAAAATTTCTGTTGCGGCCAGTTCCGCTTGCTCTCTTGAAATATTTTGTCCGCCTGTGCGCGACCCTTGGCTGACGGTGAAGCTTAAGGCGGCAAAAAGGGCGACAAACACCAAAATCCAGACAAGCACGTTCCCGCGCTGCCTATCGTGGCTATAGTCTTGATTTTTCAACTGTTTTACCGCATTTTGGTTCATTAATAAATTTTACCATGAAAGTACTAAAAAATGACAGCCCCGAATGATATCCCTCGTGATTTAGCGACCGCCTGTCGTACCTGGCCTTTTGAGGAAGCCAAAAAGCTTCTTGCGCGTTTAAACGGTAAATTACCGGAAAAAGGCTATGTGCTGTTTCAAACGGGTTATGGCCCATCAGGCCTGCCGCATATTGGCACTTTCCAAGAGGTTGCGCGGACCAGCATGGTGATGAATGCGTTTCACGCCTTATCAGATATGCCGACGAAACTTATTTGCTTTTCTGATGATATGGATGGATTTCGTAAAGTGCCGGGCAATGTACCAAACCCTGACATGCTGACAGAAAATTTGGGCATGCCACTTACCAAAGTGCCAGATCCGTTTGGTGAATGTGAAAGCTTTGCCCATTATAATAATAAACAACTTAATCAATTCCTCGATAGTTTTGGATTTGAATATGAATTTATTTCATCGACTGAAATGTATCAGGGCGGAAAATTTGATGAAGCGCTGTTACTTATGCTTCAAAAATATGAGGAGATTCAAAAAGCTGTGATCCCGATATTGGGTAAAGAACGCGCTGCGACCTATTCGCCATTCTTGCCGATTTCCCCTTCGACAGGAAAGGTTCTTCAGGTAGAAATAACCAGCGTTGATAAAGCCGCCGGCACCATTACCTTTATTGATGAAGATGACAGTGAACAAACTGTCCCCGTTACGGGCGGTCACGTAAAGGCGCAATGGCGTCCAGATTGGGCGTTACGCTGGTTTGCGCTGGATGTGGATTATGAAATGGCGGGCGAAGATCTAAAAAGCTCCGCCGATATTGCAGGGAATATTACGCGTATTCTGGGCGGTCAGAAACCGTCTGGATTCCATTATAAACTTTTCCTTGATGAAGAGAATCAAAAGATTTCTAAATCAAAAGGAAACGGCATTTCGATTGATCAATGGCTGACCTATGCGCCGAATGAAAGCCTATCATATTACGTTTACCAACGCCCAACATCGGGTAAAAAACTTTATTTTGATGTGATCCCAAAGGCCGTAGATGAATATATTACGTTCCTTGGTAAGCTACCAACACAAGAACCGGTAGATGAAATTCAAAACCCTGTTTGGTATATCCATGGGGGCGAATTGCCTACGGGACAACAAACGCCTGTCTCATTTGCATTGCTTTTAAATCTCGCCAGTGCATCAAATGCACAAGATGAGGAAACAATGTGGGGCTTTATTAAGCTTTATGCACCCGAAGCAACACCAGAAAATGCGCCATTTTTGGCACGGCTTGTGAAATATGCGGTGAAATATTACGAAGATTTCGTCTTACCAACCAAATCATACCGCGCCCCCGACGCACGGGAAGAAGCGGCATTACATAATTTGGCAGAGCGTTTAAAGGCGCTTCCCCCTAAACCAGATGGGGAAACAATCCAAACGGAAGTCTTCAGCGCCGGTAAAGAAAATGGCTATGATAAGTCAGAATTACGCGAATGGTTTAAGGCAATTTATGAAGTCTTACTTGGTCAATCCCAAGGGCCACGTTTTGGTTCCTTCGTTGAGCTTTATGGCGTGAAAGATTCAATCACTTTAATTGATGATGCCCTAAACGGCAAATTTATGCAGGCGGCTTAAATACGTCATGCGTGGTGTTGTTGAACTTAATCAGGCGGCGAGTGAGCAGCGGCGGAAAGATCAAAAATCCCCTATGGCGGACTCCCCCCCTTTTAAAATTCATTCTGATTTTGAACCAGCGGGGGATCAACCACAGGCGATTGAAAAGCTTTCTGCAGGATTAGAGGCAGGCCTTTCTGATCAAGTTCTGTTGGGGGTAACAGGCTCTGGTAAGACATTCACCATGGCGCATATCATTCAAAAATTACAACGTCCCGCCGTGATCATGGCGCCGAATAAAATCCTCGCGGCGCAACTTTATGGGGAATTTAAATCTTTCTTCCCTGATAACGCCGTTGAATATTTTGTGTCTTATTATGATTACTATCAGCCAGAGGCTTACGTTCCGCGCTCCGATACTTTTATTGAAAAAGACAGCTCTATTAACGAACAAATTGACCGTATGCGCCATGCTGCCACGCGCGCATTATTTGAACGGCGCGATACGATTATCGTTGCCTCTGTGTCGTCTATTTACGGTATTGGATCAAAAGAAGATTACCTTGCCATGACCTTTGATATTGAACGCAATATGGAGATGCCACGTGATGCCTTGATTAAACGCCTTGTAGAGCTGCAATATAACCGTAACGATATAAGCTTTGAGCGCGGAAGCTTTCGTGTGCGCGGTGACACGGTTGAGCTTTATCCTTCTCATATGGAGGATTCCGCATGGCGCTTTTCTTTCTTCGGTGATGAAATTGAAGAAATCACAGAATTTGATGCACTGACAGGGCATAAGCATGACAAGCTGGATTCTGTGCGTATCTATGCGAACTCTCATTACATCACGCCGGGGCCAACCATCCGTCAGGCCGTGAAACAAATGAAAACTGATCTGAAAGAACGCATCATGTTTTTTGAAGGAGAGAATAAATTGATCGAAGCGCAACGCGTTGACCAACGCACGCAATTTGATATGGAGATGCTCGATGCGACAGGCACTTGTAAAGGTATTGAAAATTATTCACGTTACTTAACAGGACGTGGAATAGGAGAGCCGCCTCCAACGCTTATTGAATATCTGCCCGATGATGCGATTATGTTTCTGGATGAAAGTCACGTGATGGTCCCGCAAATTGGGGCAATGTATAAGGGGGATAGGTCACGTAAAGAAACATTGGTTGATTACGGCTTTCGTCTTCCTGTTGCGCTGGATAACCGGCCGTTAAAATTTGAAGAATGGAATGATTTTCGCCCGCAAAGCGTTTATGTTTCTGCCACCCCCGCGCCATGGGAAATTGAACAGGCCACAGAAGCGGGGGGCGAGATTGTCGAACAAGTTGTGCGTCCTACGGGCTTGATTGACCCACCCGTTGAAATCCGCCCTACAGAACACCAAATTGATGATTTAATGCATGAATGCCATAAGGTGATTGCCCAAGGTGGGCGTATCATGGTGACAACGTTGACCAAGAAAATGGCAGAATCCCTGACAGAATACCTCAACGAAAATGGTTTAAAAGTACGCTATTTACATTCTGATATTGATACGTTGGAACGGATTGAAATCATCCGTGAACTGCGCATGGGGCAACATGATGTATTGGTGGGGATTAACTTGCTGCGTGAGGGGCTGGATATTCCTGAATGTATGTTAATGGCAATTTTGGATGCCGATAAAGAAGGGTTCCTCCGTTCAAAAACATCTCTGGTACAGACTATTGGCCGCGCCGCGCGTAATTTGGAAGGGCGCGTTATCCTTTATGCGGATCGCATAACAGGATCGATGCAATATGCGATTGATGAAACCAATCGCCGCCGTGAAAAACAAGTCGCCTATAATACAAAACATGGCATTACACCCAAATCAGTGAAGAAAAATGTTGATGACCTTTTGGCTGGTGTGCGTGACCGTGAAGATGCCTATGATAAGCGTGATAAAATCGCCAGCCTTTCGGATCAAGCGCAAGCCGCCCTTGATACACCCGATAAGCTCGCAAAATTTATAGAGAAACGCCGTGCCGCCATGCGTGAAGCTGCTGGGAATCTAGAGTTCGAACAAGCTGCCAAAATCCGCGATGAAATTAAGAAGCTTGAGGAGTTAGAGCTGGGCTTATAAAAAATAACCCGCATCGTCATGCGGGTTTAAAGTTTTATTTCTGGAGAAATATCGTTGAGTCACACACTCTATTATCGGCGCTTGCCGTTAATTAATTTTATTGCTGTCGTTATAATGGCGGCGTTCCCATACGGCCTCTAATGTTGTGGCACAGGGCATGAAGCCAAATAGTTTATAAATTTTAGGCAAATTTAAAGTTTCTTTTTTTCCTGTTTTTCCTATTTTTAAATGAGTGATAATATCGTTATCTTCTAACTCATTATCATTGGCCAAATTATACACTTCGCGCATTGCATATTCATGATGCAGCTCTGCAATTTGTTGCAAAGTGTGGTTTACATCACCGCCTTGGCCGAACGTGTCGTAAATTCCCTGATAACTAATACGGTTTTGCTGCATAAAATCTTCGAGCCAGTACCACGCCCAATAGGGAAGAGATACAATTTGATAAGCAGAAGAAAGCCCTGGAATAATACGGGTGGTGGGATTATCGTTGATAGGCTTTTTCATCATGCTTCTTTTGGTCCTTATAAATATATGTTTTTTTTATTTAATTTATGATTCCATTTTTACGCAATTAAATGCAAATTTACCCATGCTGAAAGTATTTTTATTATTTTATATCAATGCTTTATGGTGTATTGGGCAAGGGTGTGGATAATATTTTTAAAAATTCTATTTGCGTAAAAAATACATGTGATTGAGCATAAAAAGTGACTCACCCCCCCATTGTCGGGTAAACTATTATAATAATGTAATAATTTACTTCTTATTTCTTATAAAAAGGCACTCTTTTGAATATCTGGTTTCTTTTGTGGTTTATTTTATCTGTGATCTTGTTGGGGGCCACGACATGGTCGACCATTATTTTGTTTCAGCAAAAACGCGCTTGGCGTGCTTACGCCAAAGCCAAGGGATTGGAATTTGATAATGGAACATTCTTCGGTCCTTGCACGATGGATGGCGTGATTGGGGATTATAATGTGTCATTTTTTACAGCCGTTCAGCAATATGAAGATGACCGTAAAAACCGCCAACTAACCGTTATGCAAGTCACCGCTAATTTCCCTTTTGTTGATGCCGTGGCGGCGGGTACAAAAATGGTACTTCCTTTTTTACAATCCCTTGATGCGACCACGCCGCATAATATGGAGGGCAAAAAATGGAACAAAGCCTATACTATTCGTTCGCGTAATAAGCCATCTGTTAGTGCATATTTAACGGATGAACGGGTGACTATTCTTAATCAAATATTGAGCATGCCAAACGCGGATATTTTAATTTTGTTAGATCAACAAGAAGGCGTTTTTCGTTTTGAAACATTCAACCCCCTTAAAAATGAAAAACAAATTGATGCCGTGATCAGTAAATTAATTGCTCGGATTAAAAAATTGCAAACCAGTGTTGAAGAACAAAACAGACTTTCCAGCCTTATGTCTTTGGGTGATCAAGAAGAAGCGAGCGCAGGTTTTGTCAAGGCAATGCCTGATGAAATGACACAATTAGCCGGCGGATTAGAGCTAGAAGAAGAGCCAGCCGAAGACGTTGACGGTGTACCAATAGAAGAAGATCCTAAACCATCTTCTCAATAAATTTTGCCTCTAACGGTTTTATCGCTTCGTCCTCATATATTTTTTCTGCTTCATTGAGATTAAAAATACAAATTATTTCCTGATCTTTATGTTCACGTTTAAACACAAGAAGCGCGTCATCTCCCGTCTCAATAAAATTGATTGTACCAATTTGTAGCGGTAATTTTGTTTTACGCCACGCAATAAATTTACGCGTTTGATTAAGAACAGAATTAACGTCGCTTTCTTGCGTGTTGACGGCGCGGATTTTATGGTCATCGGGGATCGGAAGCCATGGCTCAAGATTATCGCTAAACCCTGCTTGCGGCGCATCGGCAATCCATGGAATAGGGGTGCGGCACCCATCGCGTCCTTGCCATTCAGGCCAATGATGTTTGCCCCATGGGTCTTGAAGCTGTTCAAATGTTAAGGTGGCTTCGGGCAAACCCAATTCATCCCCTTGGTAAATAAAAGGCGTGCCGCGCAAAGACAGAAGAAGTTTATTCATTAAAATAGAAAAAGCAGATTTGTCTTTTATCTTCCCTCCCCATCGTGTGACGCATCGCGTAATATCATGATTACAAAATGCCCAACTGGGCCAGCCATCACCAGGTTCGTTAAAAAAATCTGTGACCGCGTTTTTAACCATAGACGCGGTGATTTCTTTTCCGACCATCAAAGAAAAACTGTATGCCGTATGATAGCGTTTATTATCGGCAACATATTCTGCTGCGCGCTCGGTTGCCTTATCATCACCTACTTCTGCAAGGGTCATGGCGTTTGGATATTCATTCATCATCTCACGAAAATCCTCGGCGAACTCTAATGCCTCAGGGCGAGATTTATCATAGATATGCCATTGATCATTATACGGATCGGGCTTTTCCAACTGCGTCGCATAACCATCTTTTGTCGGGTCTTTTGGTGGGTTATTGCGCAATTCTTTATCGTGATAAATATAATTAATGACATCAAGGCGCAGCCCATCAATTCCCTTATTAAGCCAGAAGCGGCACGTTTTAAAGATTTTCTCGCGTACTTGTACGTTGTGATAATTTAAATCGGCCTGTGCGGTTGTCCAATTATGAAAGAAGTATTGTTGACGCTCTTCGCTCCACTCCCACGCTGATCCACCAAAGGCAGAAACCCAATTATTGGGAATAGTGTCTGCCCATACATACCAATCGGCTTTTGAATTTTCCGTGTCTTTTTTACTTTCTAAAAACCAAGGATGCTCGGTTGAGGTATGCCCCAATACCAAATCCATGATGATTTTTATGCCGCGCCCCTGTGCGTCGTTTAGTAAGTTTTCAAAATCTTCGTTACTGCCAAATGATTTATCCACGGATTGATAATCTGAAACATCATATCCAAAATCTGCCATCGGTGATTTTAAAAAGGGGGATATCCAAATGGCATCCACCCCAAGGCGTGATAGATAATCCAGCTTTTGACGAATACCGTTTAAATCACCAACACCATTTCCTGTGGTGTCATAAAAACTGCGTGGGTAAATTTGATAACAAACGGCCTTCTTCCACCATGGAAAATCAGACATAAATTATGCCTTTGAGGAACAGCGTTGCTTTGCCCGTAATAAAAACACGGTCACCTTTAAGGTCACAATTCAAATCACCGCCACGGGCGGAAACTTGTTTGGCTTTGAATGATGTTTTACCCAACTTTGTTGCCCAATATGGGCTTAAAACACAATGTGCGGACCCCGTTACAGGGTCTTCATCTATCCCTTCATTGGGGCCAAACCAGCGGGATACAAAATCAATATCGCCTGTCCCTTTTGCGGTGACAATAATGCCGCGGCATTCTTTAATTTTAGATAATTTTTGCATGTCGGGCATCATATCTTGCACGATTGTTGCGTCGTCATATACGGCAACCCAATCGGGCGCTTTATATAATTCCAATGGCTCTGCGCCCAATGCATCCGTAATGCGGGGATCAATATTAATTTGTTCATAAGGCCAAATTGGAAAGTCTAAAGTCAGTGCATTGTTTTTTTGCGTGACGGTTAATTTTCCAGACAGGCTATCAAATGTGATGGAATTTTTATCGTAATTTAATTCATTAAAAATAACCCATGACGTGGCCAAGGTGGCGTGACCACATAGATCAATTTCAACCGTTGGCGTAAACCAACGAAGGTGAAATCCCGTATCATTTGGCACAAAAAATGCCGTTTCGGATAAATTATTTTCTAATGCTATTTTTTGAAGCGTTTCATCGGGCAGCCATGTTTCCAAAGGCACAATAGCGGCGGGATTACCGGCAAATATTTTGTCGGTAAACGCATCAACTTGATAAATTGGTAATTCCATTAAGGGGATTACTCTGCCGCTTCTTCTTTGACGTCTGCGGCAACTTGAAGTTTCACGATTTTGTCTGGATCTGCAGGGGGTTCACCGCGTTCAATCGCATCAACATGCTCCATACCCGCTGTGACTTGTCCCCAAACGGTATATTGGCTGTTCAGGAAGCTACAATCATCAAAACAGATAAACCATTGGCTGTTCGCGCTGTTGGGTGACGCGGAACGCGCGGCGCCAATCGTGCCGCGGCCAAAATTATAATCATTAAATTCTGCATCCAGATCAGGAAGTTCTGATCCCCCTGTTCCTGTGCCTGTTGGGTCACCTGTTTGCGCCATGAAGCCATCAATCACGCGATGGAATACAATGCCATCATAAAATCCCTCACGTGTCAGCGTTTTGATACGTTCCACATGGTTTGGGGCAATATCAGGCATAAGCTTGATTGTGACACGGCCATCTTTTAGGTCAAGGTAAAGTGTGTTTTCTGGATCTGCCGCATTGGCATCTGTTGTTGCGGTCATGATAAGTAAGCTCCCAAGTAATAATAAAACAGTTTTAAGCATAATAAGGCATTTCCTGTATTCGGTTAAAGATAAGGAAATGTGCCATAGGAGAAGCGGGGATGCAAATGGCTTTTTGGACTTTATTTTCCTAGTTTACTGTTAGGAAAAAACTTTCTATGTGCTTTTACGACCTCATCAGAATGCCTATCTTGAGGGCGTATTGATGTGCGCGCCATTTCGTCTAAGCGCTTATTTGGAATAATTAGGTTACTGTCTGTCGCTTTTTTTAATGCCTCAGAAGGTTTTGCAAGTGTTTTTGACATGTTTTTCTTATTATTGAAGTAAAGATGATTGCAAAACATAACAATCAATCAGATATTTCAATAATTATTTCGTAAAATTAAGAAATTATTCTGCGGCGAGGGCGAGGGTTTTTTCGTTGTGTTTATTCACGCGGTCACGCACTTCGCAGATGCAGGTGCCACAGCAGGGCTTTTCACCGCCAGAGCAGGCCTGATAGACATCAGATGTTTTTTTACGGACATTTTCGTCCTTTAAAACATTGTCTAAATCTTTATCTGTAAATGGATTGCATAGGCAAACGTACATTTTCAAATTCCTGCGGTTTTAATTCTTATTATAACGCGAATGAGAATAATTCTCTTTCTGTTGCAAAGTTACTGCAATTAAGAATCGTTTGCAAGAAGAAAGGCATGCATTAAAGACAGCCTTTTTCATAGGCGATGTTTTCTACAGTGTAATAGGCGTTTTCTGCGGTACTGGCGCGGTTTTCGGTGGTTTGTTTATTGTGATTAAATAAGGTTTTCGCAATACTAACAACGCCGCCAACGTAAGGGACACCGGCAAGAGAAGCCCCCTGAGCCGCAACGGTTGTGCCTGTATCAACGGTGCGGTTCATCTCTTTATGTTGTTGTTTGGTGGCGACTTGCTGCTTCATTTTATCCAGCGCGGCAGTTAATTCTTCGCAGGTCATATTACGATAATGCGCGGAATTTTGAACAGCGACATTACTGGCGCAGCCCATAAGTAAAACAGAAGTGCCGATAGATAAAATGCAGAGGAGGCGTGTTCTTGCGTTTCGCAAAATAATTACCCTTCTGCGCCGCCTTCACCATTAGAATTTAACATGATGAAATTTTCGATACCCATATCATTAATCATTTGAAGTTGTGTTTCTTGATGATCAAGATGTTCTTCTTCTTCGGTTAAGATGGCCTTGAATAAATCAGCGGTCACATAATCACCGGCGTCCATCGCAATTTTCACGCCTTCGCGGTATTCTGCGATGCCGGCTGTTTCAAGCTTCATGTCGCATTCGATAATTTCTTTTACGTTTTGACCAATGTAAATTTTCCCAAGGTCTTGCAAATTTGGAAGCCCTTCAAGAAGCAAAATACGGTCAATAATTTTTTCCGCATGCACCATTTCTTCGATGGATTCTGCCTTTTCATGTTTTGCAAGTTTTGTTACGCCCCAATCTTCCAACATCTTTGCATGTAGGAAATATTGGTTAATGGCGGTTAATTCACCTTTAAGGGAATTATTTAAACATTTAATGACTGCTTTATCGCCTTTCATGGCTGGCTCCTTCTGACGTTTTGTCTTGTGTCTTTTATCTTTTGTGTTTTTAACTGGCTAACGCTCTATTAATAATAGATTCAACGTGCGCTGTATAGGCTTTGTAATCAAAGATTGCTTTAATGTCATCGGCACTGAGTTTCGCCAGCACGTCTTTATCGCTTGAAAGGGCATCAAAGAGCGTTGTTTGCGCCTTGCTTTCCCAGACTTTCATGGCGTTGCGTTGCACGATTCTATAGGCATCTTCGCGGGAAATTCCATTTTGGGTAAGAGCAAGAAGTACGCGTTGCGAGAACACCAAGCCGCCCATTTTTTCCAAATTTTCAATCATTGTTTCCGGATAAACGAGGAGGTTTTCAACAAGGCCGACCATACGGTTTAGCGCAAAATCAAGCGTGACGGTGGCGTCAGGCCCAATGTTGCGTTCAACGGAAGAATGCGAAATATCCCGTTCATGCCATAGGGCAACATTTTCAAGCGCGGGCGTTACGGTGGCGCGGACGAGGCGGGCAAGGCCTGTTAAATTCTCGCTCAAAATTGGATTGCGTTTATGCGGCATAGCGGATGAGCCTTTTTGCCCTTTGGAGAAGAACTCCTCTGCTTCGCGGACTTCGGTGCGTTGGAGGTGACGGATTTCAACGGCGAAATTCTCGATCGAGCTGGCGATTACGCCGAGCGTACAAAAGAAAGTCGCGTGGCGATCACGGGGGATTACCTGCGTGGCAACGGTTTCAGGGCGCAGACCTAAATTCTCTGCGACGTAGGCTTCGACTTCGGGGGCGACGGTGGCATAAGTGCCGACAGCGCCAGAAATAGTGCAAACGGCGATTTCTTCGCGCGCGGCTTCGAGCCGTTTTTTGGCGCGGGCAAAAGCGGCGTAATGACCAGCAAGCTTAAGACCAAAGGTTGTTGGCTCCCCATGAATACCGTGCGAACGACCAATGCAGAGCGTATCTTTATGTTCAAGGGCGCGTTTCTTCAAGGCCGCCAATATGCGGTCTAAATCACTGAGTAAAATATCTGCCGCCTGTGTCAGTTGCACGGCGAAACAAGTATCCACCACGTCAGAGCTGGTCATGCCCTGATGAACGTAACGGGAGGCTTCGGGATCATCAATATGTTCCGCCACGCTGGTGAGGAAGGCGATAACGTCATGTTTGACTTCGGCCTCAATCTCATCAATGCGGGCCACGTCAAAACCGCCTTTTTCCCGAAGGGCTTTGGGGCAGGCCTCTGGAATAGTGCCGAGCTGTGCCATTTTTTCACAAGCGAGTGTTTCAATTTCCAGCCAAATTTTGAAGCGGTTTTCCGGTTCAAAAATATCTGCCATTTCTTTACGGGTATAACGTGGGATCATTTTTTGCGAGCCTTTTTTTTAGGGCGTTACTTAATTTCGATTTATGTTTAGCACCCGGCATGGATGAATCCAAGGGTTTTTAAGCGCTTGTTTTGATTGGGAAAAGCCAAGGCTACTCAGTTTGTTTGTCACGAGAGGGGGTGGGGGGGAGGTGTGTGGATTATTTACCGTAACATGAGGGTTGCCTAGTTCGTTTCCCCAAAACATAAAGGGGGGCCATGCGTTGCTTTACGATGTATCCCATAAAGCCCTGCCGTTATAGATGAACGGACATTAAGGGGAGTATAGCATGGGCAGGTTTAAATTCCTAATGCTTGTTGTTATCAAGTATGTGTGCAATAGCGTAAGTTAGAAAGCTTATTAGATTGCGCCGCTTTATGCATAATGCATGGTGATGAGACATGCTACATCAAGCCCAGCGTCTTAAAGCTGCTCACGCCGTTGCGGGACACGATCAAATGGTCGTGTACTACGATATCAAAGGGTTTGGCGGCGGCGATGATTTGTTTTGTTAGTTGCACGTCTGCGTCGGATGGTGTGGGGTCGCCGCTGGGGTGGTTATGCACCAGAATAATTGCGGTTGCGCCGATATCGAGCGCGCTTTTCATGATTTCACGCGGATAGGCGGGAGTATAATCTACGGTACCTGTTTGTTGTACTTCGTCGGCCATGACTTCATTTTTTTTGTTGAGGAAGATAATACGGAATTGTTCGTTTTTTTCCTGTGCCATCGATGCCTGACAATATTCCACCAGGCGTTGCCATGAAGTCAAAACGGGTTGGCCGATGACATCTTGTTTCAAAAGACGCAGCCCTGCGGCGCGGATGGCGCGAATGGCAATGGCGGAATTATGGCTGATGCCGTCAATGCGTTGTAGATCATTGAGCGAAGCATTCAGTACGCCATTCATGTTTTTAAATTTATCGATGAGTAATTTTGCGATGGGTTTTACGTCTTTACGTGGTATCGCCATGAATAAGAGCAGTTCAAGGAGTTCATAGTCAGGGAGACTGTCTGGGGCGTTTAAAAACCGTTCCCGCAGGCGATCACGATGGCCAGAATAATGGGGTTTCTTTTGCGCTGGCTCACTCACTATAAGGAGGCCTTGTGTAACCAGCAGGAGAATGCGTAAAGATTTCAAAGCCATCTTCGGTCACGGCGAGGGAATGTTCGTACTGCGCAGAAAGCGATTTATCTTTTGTAACGGCGGTCCACCCATCGGCGAGCATTTTGGTTTGGTATTTACCTGCATTAATCATTGGTTCAATGGTGAAGAACATACCAGGTTCGAGGATAATATTATCATCCGACGGTTGGTAATAATGAACAACGGATGGCGGCGCGTGGAATGTACGTCCCAAACCGTGACCGCAAAAATCAACGACCACAGAAAAACGATTGGCTTCTGCCATTTCTTGGATGGTGCGGCCAATGGCGCTTAATCGTGCGCCGGGTTTAACCACGTCAATGCCTGCCATGAGGCAATCATAGGTCACATCACATAGACGTTTGGCTTTGACAGAGATTTTATCACCAACAAAAAACATGCGGGATGTATCACCGTGCCAGCCATCCAAAATAACGGTAACATCGATGTTAAGGATATCGCCTTCGCGCAGGGATTTTTGTTCAGGAATGCCGTGGCAGACCACGTGATTAATTGAGGTGCAAATAGATTTTGGAAAGCCTTTATAATTAAGCGGCGCGGGGATAGCGCCGTGTTTGGTAATGTAACGATTACAGAGCTGATCCAGCTCCTCTGTCGTGACGCCGGGGACAACGTGATCTGTTATCATATCAAGGGTTGCGGCGGCCAACTGCCCTGCTTTGCGCATGCCTTCAAAATCGGCTTCGCTGTGGAGTTCAATTCCGGCGGTTGTAAATTTGTTCTGTGCTTGAGTCATCATGGAATTTATCTTATAGAGGAGGCATGAGCATGACAAAAGAAAAAATTTATACGGCGGCCCTTATTATTATTGGGGATGAGATCCTTTCAGGGCGGACACAGGATAAGAATACCGCCTATATTGCGGAAAAATTGAATATGCAGGGCGTACGCCTAAAAGAAGTCCGTGTGATCTCTGATGATAAGCAAAAGATAATTGATACGGTGAGTGAATTACGGGATACGGATAATGGCGGACATGATTATGTGTTCACCACGGGCGGTATTGGTCCCACCCATGACGATATCACAACGGAAAGCATTGCAGAGGCCTTTGGTATGGAATTGGAGCTGAGTGCGACGGCTTATGCGGCGTTATTGAGTTATTATAAAGATGAGAGTGAAATCACGGAGAGCCGTAAGAAGATGGCGATGATCCCCAAAGGCGCAAAATTGGTAGATAATCCCGTCAGTGGTGCGCCCGGCATTAACATTGAAAATGTTTATATTTTCGCAGGCGTGCCGCGTATTATGCAGAGCATGTTTGACGCGGTTGCACCAACGTTACAGGGTGGAAAACCAATGGTGGCTAAATCCGTAACGGCGGATTTGGCGGAAAGCCATGTGGCGGATGGTCTGGCAGAAATTCAATTACGCTATCCTGATATTGCCATTGGATCATATCCGCAATATAAAAATGGCCGTTTTGGCACCTGTTTGGTGTTGCGCGGTATTGATGAGGCGGCGATGAACGCGTCAACACAAGAGGTGGTAGATTTGGTCAAGTCCCTTGGGGAAGAAAACCCGGTTATTGCTTAAATTTATTGACGTATTAGTGATAATTTTTACTAATAAATTATGTTTAAGAATGCGTTATTAAAAGACTTCACTCAAGCTGCTCTCAAAAAAGCGCAACCATTAAAAAAAGCATGGACAACAGTTACGTGGGGGTATCGTTCTAAGCAAGATTATATTGATGATAATATTCCCTTTTTTGTGACATCTACCATTGTACGTTTTGGTGCCGTGACAATGATGGCGGGGGTCACGTCATCGTTATTAAATCATGGGGCATTCAAACCATTGCTTAATCATGTTTCTGAAGATTACAGGATTATTCCTGCTTTAATTGCTGTTTCTTCTGCGGGTATAATGGGTGATTTTGCTGTTAAGGCGGCTTCTAGAGCTATTGGTGAGACCATTATTGAGGACCCAAAGAATACGCTTTCATTTTCTAAAACACCGTACCCTAAGCGAAAAGAGTTTGTGCGTAAGGTAAAGCAGCGCGCAAATCGTCTTCAACAATTTATGAAATAAGACGAACGCTTTCACGCATTACAATGAATTTTCTTTCTAAAAATTAATCTGTGATCGGGTGATGAAGATGGTTGGGTCATCGTCGGCGACGACGGCGTTTTCATCTGTATCAACAAAGATCACATTCCCCATAAAGCGGATGTGGTTATTGAGGTACCAGTTTGCACCAAGGGTGACGGTATCAAGTTCCCCACCATTTAAGCCGCTATCATTTAAATCAAGCGTGGAATAACGTGCGGCCATTTCAAACGCGCCCCAATCGCCATTGGCGGGGTCAAAGGGATTATTTGGCTTAATACCGCCAAAAGCGCCTTTAGATGTTTTATACGCACGGCTTTCGCCTGTAAGCGTATAGGCAAGCTGCCCGTAATAGCCATCAAAGCTGGGATCTTGGCCGCCACGATTATTGACTTCGGCGCGGACATATTCCCCTTGAATGGAAAGTGGGCCGACCCCTGCGGCGCCTTCAAGGGCATAAACTTGTGCATCTTCGGCATCATTGAGGACGATTGAAACAGAGTCACTGGTTTGCAGGCGGTTTTCCGCGCGGGCATCAAAATCAAAACGGTCATTGGCCTGATCTGGTTCACGATAGGCGGCAGAAGCCCCAAGGTGAATGAGTTTTGCGCCATCATTGATGGGTGCTCCCGTCACGCGGCCTGCAATGGCCCATTCTTCGTCATCGCTGCTTTGTGTGCCGATATTACCGCCAAAAATGCCAGCTGCCGCAGTCCAGTTTTTATTATATGTTTTAAATCCAGCACCAAGTTTACGTCCGCTGGTGAAGGAATCAACAGGTGCAGAGCGTTCAATAAAAGTGAGATCATTGGAACTGATGGCTTCTTCTAAGCTGTAAGAAGGTTTAAAGCCACCAATCGTAATGTTGGTATTTTTGACACCAGAATAATTAAGGTATGAATCATTTATGCTGGTTCTATTTCCGGCAAAATCAACTTCCAATTTATAGTTAAAATCTTTTGCAAAACTTCCCTTCATGCCAAGGCGCGCGCGGCGAAATTCTGTGCTGTTTGGATTATCAACCTTATCATCATCAATCTGACCAGCATCAAGGTGAATACGCCCTGTAGGTTGCCATGAAAAATGCCCTTTTTCAAATTTGGGCGTACCGCCTTTCATGGTAATTTTTACGTCATTGTTGTTTGCCCCATTACCATTTATTCCTGCGGCGGGTGCAATATTGGCGACGGCGGCATCGGTTTTCACTTCAATGGCGTTAACTTTTGCATGTAATGCAGTTTGTTGCGCTTTGGCTTCGGCTTTTTCGGCGGCGCGTTCGGCCTTCATGGTTTGGATTTCTTCCATCATGATTTTCATTTGTGCTTCCATCGCGGCGATTTTATCGTCTTTGGCATCCGCCAATGCAGGGGAGGTCATCACACATAAAAGCGCGGTGGTCGTCAAAAGAGCTTTTGAAAATTTCGAAACAAGCATTGTTATTATTTCCTGTTATTGCGTTGGGTTAATGATGTAGTGAATGGTCAAAACCATGGCAACAGAAACCAGCAAGCCGATCATCATTTTACCAAAGTCTTTTCCAACAAGTGGGAAGACATAACCGAATTTATAATTGGCACGATGCGCGGTTGCAATCGCAAGTTCACGTCCCGTAAGCAACCCAACAAAAACCCATGTTGTAGACATAGGGATATCATTTAATTCTTTGAAGTACCAAAGAATGCAGGCGTAGATTAAATCAATAATTGTGGCGGAGCGCATAAAGCGTGAGCCGGTTTTTTCTAATACAATTTTTTGAATTTTACCGCCATGGGAGTAGAAAATAACCCCAAGCCACGCGATGAGGACACCAACAGCGCCCAGTAAAATATCAAAGGGAAGTTCCCGCGGTAAAAATACCGCAATGTTCGCCATATCATGAGAAAGCCAAGAAAACCAAAGGAAACCCGTCGAAAGCCATTGTGCCGTACGCCAATATTTTCGTGTTCCTTTTTTAACAGTGTTGAATTTTTCATTAATGAATTTGGATAAAACAATCCAAAGAACATACGCCACGATAGCGGATAATCCATATCCAACAACCGACTTCATCAGCATTTTTTCAAGCACGACCGTTGAGGCAAAAACAGATAGCACCAAAAACGTTGTGGAAACGGGAATACCAATACGCGTCAAAATGACAAGCACCGCAGGCGCAGCAGCGTGATACCATTCAATCTGTACAGGCGGGATTCTGGCCAGTCGGCCATAGGAAATATCACCGTCATTAACATGCCATCCATAAATAAGCGTGAAGGCGAGAACGGCACTGGCCGCGAGCCAGAGCCAATACCATTTAAAAACCCGAATATTGGACGCAATAAATGTTCCCAATGTTTGAACTGAATCATTACCAATCACGGCGTAAGCCGCCAACATAAAGCCGATAAAAGCGTAAAGCGTATGGATGTCCATTAAAATATTCCCTTTTAAACTGTAAATAACATGCCCCTCGTTAGCAGGAGGAAAAGTAAAAAAACAGTCTTGAAATAAATTAATTTAGCGCTACAACTGGGGGGTATTACTCTCTCAGGCATTACTCCCCCAGACACTATAGAGCATAAAAAAACACCGCCTTTTGTTAAGGACGGTCACATTATGAATTTATGCGTAAAAAGGTAAGTGGTGCGGCTGGGGGGACTTGAACCCCCACGCCCAAAGGACAACAGATTTTAAGTCTGCAGCGTCTACCATTCCGCCACAGCCGCAATAAGGATTTCCATTTGATTGTTGGCGTCGTTACGTCTGCGTTCGCGTATGAAATATACGCTTTGCTTATTGTGTTTAGCCAAAAATAAAAGCGAAAACCTTATTTAGATACTTATTAATCATAGGCTTGGGCATGATGCAAGTTGAGAAATGCGGGAATGTGCCTTACATTCACAAATAATGGATAAAAAAGATAAAAATATCGATTTAACGGCTCCTTTATCATCGCCGATAACAGCTTTGAGCCTTTTGGAAAAGGGGGCGCAGGTTATACGGGATTATGTGGCACAGTTACCGGCAACGCCGGGGGTGTATCGCATGGTCTCTGAAAAGGGGGATGTGTTGTATGTGGGGAAGGCCAAGGCGTTGAAAAAACGGGTGGTGAGCTATACTCATGTTGATAAATTGCCGATGCGCCTGAAACGGATGGTGGCGCAGACGGTGACGATGGAGTTTGTGCATACGCACACCGAAGTTGAAGCGTTATTGTTAGAATCCAATCTGATTAAGAAATTAAAGCCGCGTTATAATATTTTGCTGCGCGATGATAAGTCTTTCCCCTATATCTTGTTGACGCATGATCATGATTTTCCGCAGATTAAAAAACATCGCGGCGCCCGCAAACAAAAGGGTGAATATTTTGGTCCGTTTGCATCGGCGGGGGCGGTAAACCGCACGATTGAAATTTTGCAGCGTATTTTTAAATTGCGAAATTGTAGCGATAGTGTTTTTGCCAACCGGGACCGCCCGTGTTTGCAGTATCATATTAAGCGATGCACTGCGCCGTGCGTGGGAAAAGTAACGGGCGAAGAATATGCGATGCAGATTGATCAGGCACAGAAATTTTTAACAGGCGAAAGCCGTGCCGTGCAGCAAGCCTTTGTCGAACAGATGCAGGCGGCGGCGGCGCAAGAAAATTATGAAGAAGCGGCGGAGTACCGCGATAAAATCAAAACTCTGTCACAGATTGATGTGAAGCAAGATATTAATCTGGAGGGGCTAGGGGATGTAGATGTCATTGCGTTGGCGCAGACGGAAGGGCGGTCTTGTGTTCAGGTTTTTTTCTTCCGCGGCGGACAGAATTTTGGAAACAGGTCTTATTTTCCCCGTCATGCGGTAGAAGAGAGTGCCGAAAATATCTTATCCAATTTTATGGCACAATTTTATGAGAACAAGCCGGTCCCATCTACGATTTTGGTGAGCCATAGGCCGAGTGAAAAGGGATTATTGGCGGAGGCGTTGGCGACGCGGCGTGATCGTGGGAAAGTAAACATTGATGTCCCACAACGGGGTAAGCGGGTGAATTTGATTGAATTTGTTATGCGCAACGCAGTGGATTCATTGAAGCGCCACATTGCAGAGCGCGCCAGTGAGACACAGCATTTAAAAGCGGTTGCCAATTTATTTGGGCTGGATGAGCCACCCAAACGAATTGAAGTATATGATAATTCCCACATATCAGGCACCAACATGGTGGGCGCGATGATTGTGGCGGGGCCAGAAGGGTTTCAGAAAAATGCCTATCGGAAATTTAATATTAAAGATTCCATCGCGGGGGATGATTTTGGCATGATGCGCGAAGTGATGACGCGGCGTTTTGGCCGTGCGTTGAAAGAAGATATTGATAAAGACAGTGATGACTGGCCGGATATCTTATTGATTGATGGCGGAAAAGGGCAATTAAGCGCAGTGGCAGAAACGCTGGAGGAGATTGGTGTTCTGGATGATCTTTGCGTAGTGGCGATTGCCAAGGGGGAAGACCGCAATGCAGGGCGGGAAGAATTTTTTATACGCGGGAAGCCGTCTTTTCAATTACCTGTGACTGACCCAACACTTCATTATTTGCAACGGATACGCGATGAAGTGCATCGTTTTGCGATTAATGCGCATCGCACGCGGCGTAAGAATGATATGAAAAAATCTCCACTGGATGAAATTGTGGGAATTGGCGCGAAGCGGAAGAAAGCATTATTGCTTCATTTTGGTTCCGCCAAGGGCGTCGCTGATGCGGGGATCAAGGATTTAATGCAAGTAGACGGCATATCCCAAGCGGTAGCAGAAAAACTTTATGGGTTTTTTAATGAGGATTAGCCACTATAGCTTTTTTTGAGCCAGATAAGCGCGGCCAATAGGATAAGCATTCCCAGCCAGATGAGCGTGTTGATGCGGGAGGCTTTTTTGGCTTGTTTTTCTTCAAACCATGTACGGGGTTTTACCCCTTTCAGACGGAAGATGGCCTGTGCGGATAAGTTCACGCAAACAATATTGGTGGCAAGCAGGAGAAACGTACCATAGGCCAGATCAAATTGACCATTGCCCAGTGTTACACCAAGAGTTACTGCAGGCGGCATAAGCGCCACCGCAACCATAACCCCCACAAGAGCGCTGGAAACGCCAGTTGTCAGGGATAATACTGCTGCCGCGCCAGAAGCGAGGGCGAGGATAATGCTAGCATACCCCACATTGGTGCGGTTCATCATTTCCGTGCTTTGTAGGACGGCATCAGGGGTCACAAGAAAGCTGGCGAGGATGGTGATCATCATCGTAAAGGTAAGGCCAATAATATTGGTCTTAATCGCCTTCATAATCAGGGATTGATCTCCGAGCGCCGCGCCAAAGGCCAAGGCAAGGTTGGGTCCAAGAAGCGGGGCAATCACCATTGCGCCAATAATAATGGCCACATCACTTTGTATAAGGCCAATTCCCGCCACAAGTGAAGAAAGGAAAATGAGTAGGAGAAAATCAAAAGAGAGCGAAGCGCCCTTTGTCATGTCTTCATGAAGTTCTTCACGAGTGATAGAGCCGCGAAAAATATCGCGTATTTTCAATTTTGTCGTGCTGTCTTTATCAGGTTCAAGGGCGGCGGGCAGGGTGGCCTCAACGGGGATTAATGTAATCCGCCAGCCTTCGTTATTTATGACGGCACGCTGTAGGGCATCCAGCATATCTTGCTGATTTTGGACATCAACGAGGATTCGGGTGGTGATTCGTTTGTCTTCTGTTTTATCGAGCCACCCGGTCTTACGCAGGGCTTGCCATATATCTATCGCGTCGTACCGTTCCGAAAGGTCTTTGATTTTATCAGAGGCTTCGGGTGGAGCAGATATTTCTATTATTCTCAATGACATAGCGTTTTCTTTTATAATTATATTTCAATATTATAAGCGATATTTAGTCATAAATCATCTTAAAGCAATAGTTTAATTCGTGGATAGGTTGGGCATAACTGGACTGAAGCGTTGCGATTTATAAATCGGGATGTTAGCTGTGAAATATATAAAATATAAATTGAACAATAATCTGATGCAATTTACTTGCATAGTTAAAAGGGAGTGATTATATGTTTCATCAAGAGTATAAAGGCGACATACCTTATACACAGCCGGAGGAGCCGGTTGACGGTCA
The DNA here is from genome assembly GCA_937934135.1 of uncultured Alphaproteobacteria bacterium. Classification (GTDB taxonomy): domain Bacteria; phylum Pseudomonadota; class Alphaproteobacteria; order Micavibrionales; family Micavibrionaceae. The sequence continues at coordinate 67,166 of CALHAW010000009.1, read as the reverse complement.
TCAGGATACGGCGCATGCGCCACGTTTCCAAGATTACCAAAATGCCCCACGCACAGGGTTAAACCAGACCGCAGTGCAGGATTATGTGGGCATAAATGATCGGAAAAAGCAGAATGCCGAAACCGCCAATGAAAACAGTAATGATTATTATAGTAGTGAAGAGATAAATAAAACAACGTTTGAGGAAGCAAAAACAATGAACAAATCAGATCAAAAAGACCCAGCACAATCAGATAACAACCAATCTCGTGTTGATATTCCAGGAAATAATTTTCAACGCCCAGGCATTCCACAGGCCGCGGCGTCACGTCCTGCATATCCAGGAACATATGCAGGTGGCGCATCTCAGGCAGCGAACGCGCCGGGTTACACTGCAAACACACCAGCCCATGACCCAGAGAGTAACAAGCTGGTTATTGGTGCGGGTATTAATCTTTCTGGTGAAATTGAAGCCTGTGATCATTTGATCGTTCAAGGGACTGTTGAAGCATCGCTTAAAGGTGCAAATATTCTTGATATCACAGAGCAAGGTGCTTTCTTTGGTACTGTTGAAATTGAAAACGCAAATATTGCTGGTCGTTTTGAAGGTGACATCACGGTGCGTGGTCGTTTAAGCCTTGAATCAACGGGTATTATTGTTGGGACAATTGCTTATAAAGAATTAGCGATTGAAGCAGGTGCAACGATTGATGGCGCGATTAGCCCGATTGGTTCTGAAAATGCAGCGGCAAATAGAAAACCAATGTCTGCACCAAAAGCAAAAAAGGTCATGAAAAGCAATGACGCGGAATTGCCGTTTTCAGACAAAAAAGTAGCGGCTGAATAAGCGTTATTTTTGATAGAAACAATTTTTGAGTATCAATGAGTAAAATATATACGCTTCCTATAAAAAATTTTCGTTTGCAAATGCATACTGCAATTACGAAATATAATAAGAGCCAGGCCCAACAGCCTGGTTCTTCTTTTTTTCATGACCCTATATTCATCACGCTTCTTTTGGTGATGAGCTTGTTTATTTTGGGCAGTTGTAATGAAAAAGTAAGCCTTGCGCCCCTTGCTGACGATAAAGTTGAAATCAACAGCCTATCTAAACATAAAGCATTAGGGCATGTTTATAAAATTCATGCCACGTTGGCGCAAAACCCTGCGCGCATTGCATTATTGTCGAATGAAGAATTGGAATGGGTTTTGGCGAAGCCAGATTCCATTAGGGTCGAAGGACGTTCGCAAGTTTGGCATTATGTGGGGGAAGAATGTGTTTTGGATGTCTATTGGACACGAAAACCAAATCAAACCTTCATGCAAGATCATTACGAATTTAGGCAACGTTTAAATCTATTCCACAATGCGTCTTATAGTGGTGTGAAAATGGATGATTGGCAGTGCATGCAATCATTGATCCAAGGGCGCCGTCAAAAAATTGAATCTGAATTTGATGATCTTTATGCGGTTTTGGATTTAAACGAACAAAGATCATAAATAAGGCAATTCGCGCAATCTGGTTTACGCGCTTTACAAACATAACGTCCATGTAAAATCATCCAATGATGGGCGTGAAATTTAAATTGATCTGGCACAACTTTTTCTAATTTTTCTTCTACTTTCTCAACCGTTTTCCCTTTGGCCAAGCCGGTGCGGTTGCTAACGCGAAAAATATGCGTATCCACGGCGATTGTCGGAATGCCGAACGCCATGCTAAGGACGACATTGGCGGTCTTTCGCCCAACACCGGGGAGTGTGATGAGGGTATCGCGGTCTTGTGGCACCTCGCTATTATGTTTTTCAATCAGAATTTGGGACAGCTTATGCACATTTTTTGCTTTTGAATTAAACAAGCCAATGGTTTTAATATGATGACGAATGCGGTCTTCACCAATGGTCACCATTTTTTCAGGCGTGTCCGCTTCGGCAAAGAGAGCGGGGGTGGCCTTATTCACGCCAATATCGGTTGCCTGCGCGGATAAAACAACAGCAACCAGCAAGGTAAAAGGGTTAGTATAGTCTAATTCCCCTTTGGGTTCTGGCTCTACGGCGTGCCAGCGGGTAAAAAGCGCAATGATCTTGTCTTTTTTCATACTCTGCTTATACTTAAATTTATGCAAAAAGTCACATACGGAATCCATCAAACAGAGCTGGGTGATATGGTCATCGGGATTACGGATCTGGGCCTATGTTGGCTTGGCTTTATGACGACCAAGGCACAAGGGGCGTATAAGGGCGATGGTCTGACCCGCTTGAAAGCGGAACTGAAACAATCTGACTTTATTCATGATGAAAAGAAAACAAAGCCATGGATTACAAAAATTATGCAGGCATGGCGGCAGGGAAATATGGGGGAACTGACGCTGGATTTACAAGGGACGGAATTTGAACAATCTGTCTGGCAGGCATTGCTTTATATTCCCTATGGGGAATTGGTCAGTTATGGCGATGTGGCCAATGATATTGGAAGACCAAAAGCCGCCCGCGCCGTGGGAACGGCGGTAGGAAATAACCCAGTGTCACTTATTGTACCGTGCCATCGCGTGGTACAAAAAAGCGGCGCATTGGGAAATTATGGCTGGGGCTTGGCGTTAAAAGAACAGATTTTAAAAGCAGAAGGCGCGTTATAACGAAGGGTATTTTTTAATTACCAATCATATTCTGTGTCATAATCATCATAGGCAAAATTTTCTTCTTCACCCTCTTCCTCATATCCTTCAAATTCAACATCAACGTGGTTTGAATAATCAGAACTCATATAATAAATATGGGCTTGCTGTAAAAGTCCAATAAGAATGATTGTTGCGGTGACTCTGACGATGAATGAGATCATTTTTATAAATCCAGCACGTCGCGCATAGAATAAAGCCCTGCGTTTTTGCCTTTTACCCATTGTGCGGCGCGGATGGCGCCTTTGGCAAACAGGCGGCGGTCTGTGGCTTTATGGCCAAGGGTTATGCGCTCCCCCTGATTAAAAAAGGTCACATCATGTTCCCCGACGACATCACCGCCACGTTGTATGGCGTAGCCAATATCCCCCATCTTTCTTTTGCCTGTACGATCAGTAACAAAATCACCGCCATTGCGTCCTGCGCGTGCGGCTTTACCAAGGGCGAGGGCGGTGCCAGAGGGGCTGTCTATTTTTTGATTATGATGTGTTTCGAATATTTCGATGTCCCAATCAATATCAAGGCGGCTGGCCGCTTGTTCAACAAGGGCGAGCAGCATATTAACGCCGACACTCATGTTGGCGGCATAAATAATCACGGTTTTTTCTGCTGCTTGTTTTAATTTTTCTTCTTGGGCGTCACTTAATCCTGTTGTGCCGATAATAAGCGCCGTCCCATGATTTGCGGCAAGGCGAGCATGGGTGATGGTGGCATCAGGCACGGTAAAATCAATCACGGCGTCGGCTTCTTTAAACAGCGCCTCGGCATCATCGCCCATATCAATACCACCCGCAAAGGTTAGGCCATCTGTGGTTTCAATTTCTTGAACCAGTAATTGTCCCATGCGGCCCTTATATCCCGTAACACCAATTTTCATGATTTTTTATCCTTAATAGCGCAAGTAAGACGGGACGTGCAGGACATCTTCCCATCATCTTTAAAGATTTCAGTATTCCAGACATGGATCGAGCGGCCAACCTGAACAGGTTTACAAATGCCCGTCACAAACCCATCAGAAGCAGGACGAATATGGTTGGCGTTAATTTCAATGCCGACTGCCATTTGTTGAGAGGGGTCAATGCACATCCACGCGGCAACAGAGCCGAGCGTTTCAGACAGAACACAAGACGCACCGCCATGAAGAATGCCAAAGGCCTGTTTTGTGCGCTCATCCACAGGCATCCGTGCCTTGAGATAGTCATCCCCAATTTCGAGAAATTCAATACCCAAATGCCCCGCCATATTGGCGTTACGGAGGCCATTAAGCATATCGAGATTATATTCTTTAAACCATATTGACATAATTTTTATTTCTTATTATTTATATTAACAATCAATATAAATAACCGACGCACAAACAGAAAGCACTTTATGGATCACCCGTATGTGAAAAGAGAAGTTATTGAGTGGTGTAGTTTGTTAACACAAAGCTTTAATAATGTTGTGAAAAAACCTTTTATTGATTTAAACACGTCCCCTGAAGCGGTAGCAAAAACGCTTTATCATCATCCATCTATTATCTTGTCGCATAAATTTTATGATGTTCCTCGGTTTTGCTTTGCAAACGCTGCGGCACAAAATCTATTTGGGTATAGCTGGGATGAATTCATCGGTATGGAGTCTAGTAAATCAGCAGAGGCAGAAGCGCAGGAAGATCGAGAAAAATTACTAGCACGTGCAAATAAGCATGGGTTTATTGATGATTATTCAGGTGTGCGAATAACCAAAGACGGTTCCCGTTTTCGAATCAGTAACGTGACTCTTTGGAATATATTCGATAGAGCGCAGAATAAAGTAGGGCAGGCCGCAATTTTTTCTGACGTTAATCCTTTAAATCCGCCCAAAGGTCCTTCATCTTATCAAAAAAACCGCTAGATTCAGGGGAGTGTTTTTTACCGTCTTTGCCGTTGAAATCGGCGTCTAATTTTTTGAAGGTTTCTTTTTGTTTGCTGTTTAAGTTCACCGGTGTTTCAACAAAAATTTCGATATACATGTCACCGATGGTTGTTGATTGCAGAACAGGCATGCCTTTGCCTTTCAGGCGGAATTGTTGGCCTGTTTGTGTTCCCGCGGGGATTTTCATTTTTGATTTTTTGCCATCAATGGTGGGGACTTCGATTTCACCGCCCAATGTTGCCGTTGTCATGGCAATGGGGACGCGGCCAAATAAATTGGCGCTTTCGCGTTTGAAAAATTTATGCGGTGTTATACCAACTAAAATATAAAGATCACCTGCGGGCCCCCCGCGTGATCCGGCTTCCCCTTCGCCGCTTAAACGGATACGGCGGCCGCCATCGATCCCTTTGGGGATGTTGACCTTAAGCGTTTTTTCTTTACGTACGCGCCCCTGACCAGAACATTTTTTACAGGGGTCTTTAATGACGGAGCCTTCACCAGAACAGGTTGCACAAGCGCGCTCCACGGTAAAGAACCCTTGTTGCGCGCGGATACGCCCTGCGCCAGAACAGGTGGGGCATGTCTCTGCTTTTTTGCCTTCTTCGGCGCCGCTTCCCTTACATTCTTCACAGGTGGTATTGATGGGAACGGTGATTGTTTCTTCCTTACCGTTAAAGGCATCTTCCATAGAAATATCCATGGCATATTGCATGTCTGCGCCGCGTGTTGCGCCGCCACGGCCACGTTGCTGGCCACCGCCGCCAAACATTTCTTCAAAAATATCAGAAAAACCACCACCGCCGAAGCCGCCGCTAAATCCGCCGCCAAATGGGTTTCCACCACCACCAAAGCCGCCACCGCCTTGTTCGAAGGCTGCGTCGCCATATTGGTCATAGGCTGCTTTTTTCTGTGGGTCTTTTAACACGTCATAAGCCGCGTTGACGAGCTTGAATTTCTCTTCCGCTTCGGCATTATCCTGATTTTGGTCAGGATGATATTTCATGGCTTGTTTGCGGTACGCTTTTTTAATGTCGTCCGCGCTCGCGCCTTTTTCAATACCAAGTGTTTTATAAAGATCTTCAGCCATTAGTCTTTCCTATCAAATTCTAAAGCAACCCAAATGCAATCAGTAATTGATTTATATTGGTGCCAAGGATAGTTGTAATTTTCTTTGTAAAAAGGAGAATGCGTATAGCCATATGGCATTAAAACATCTTCATATTTCGAACTAAAATCTTCATTTTTAAACTTTTGCATGATCCCAAGGCCAAAAATTTGGGTGTGTAGTTCATTAAAGTTATGCTCATTGTGAATCCCGCAATGAGTGTTTGAGGGGCAAAACCATAAATTAATATCTGTTTTCCCAATGGAAAATTGTTTGGACCGCCATAGAGGAATGTTTTTTAGTGAGTCGACTTTAAATACATCGTAAACATGATTCCACATATTTTGAATTGATTTTGGATCAGAGCAAGTTGTTTGCTCGCAGGGGTCAATATTAATCCACTCAAAAAACAAGGCATCTTCAATTTGAGTGTTTATATTCCCAACAACAGCAGAATTGTATTTTTCGATTGTTAAACCATCATATTTAATTGGTTTTTCAGATAGATTGATAAGCACACCGTTTGTGAAATGTGTATTATCTTCGCTTTGAATGCGCGAAGTTTTTAAATTATGAAGTCCAAAATCTATTATTTGCTCAGCCATGATTTTCTTTCAAATTGTGAGAGGGAATAAAATCCCCTCTGCACTAATTTAACTTAAGCTGATTTTTTATCGTCGCTGTCGGATGTGTTGTCTTCCTCAACAACCTCGGCATCAATGATATCATCATCAGCAGGGGCGGCATTACCTTCAGGAGCTTCGCCCCCTTCGGCGGCAGCTTTTTCTTGCTCCTTACGATAGACAATTTCACCAAGCTTCATAGAGGCTTGCATCAATGTATCTGTTTTTTCTTTCAGATCTTCTGCTTTTGCGTCCTCATCATCCAATGCGGATTTAAGATCGCTCATCGCAACGTCAATCGCTTCTTTTTCTTCGGCAGGAATTTCTTCATCTGCTAAATCATTTAGCGTATTTTCCGTTTGATGGACAAGGCTTTCTGCCTGATTGCGGGCTTCGACGCTTTCGCGGCGTTCCTTATCGCTATCGGCGTTGGCTTCGGCTTCTTTTACCATGTTTTCGATATCTTCGTCTGTTAACCCACCAGAGGCCTGAATACGGATTTGTTGTTCCTTATTCGTGGCTTTATCTTTGGCAGAAACATTCACGATACCGTTGGCATCAATATCAAAGGTTACTTCGATTTGTGGCATACCGCGCGGCGCGCCCGGAATACCAACAAGATCAAATTGGCCGAGGGGCTTATTGTCTGCCGCCATTTCACGTTCCCCTTGGAAAACACGGATTGTCACCGCAGATTGGTTATCTTCTGCGGTTGAAAATACTTGTGATTTCTTTGTCGGGATTGTTGTGTTGCGATCAATCAAGCGTGTAAACACGCCGCCTAATGTTTCGATACCCAATGAAAGCGGCGTTACATCAAGAAGAAGAACGTCTTTCACGTCCCCTTGTAAAACACCACCCTGAATGGCGGCACCATCGGCGACGACTTCATCGGGGTTTACGCCTTTATGCGGGTCTTTACCGAAGTAATCCTTAACCGTTTCAATGATTTTTGGCATACGGGTCATCCCCCCCACCATGATCACATCATCAATATCAGATGCCTTAAGACCGGCATCTTTCAAGGCCGCCTTAACGGGATCAAGCGTGCGCTTCATCAGGTCATCAACAAGGCTTTCAAGCTTTGCGCGTGTTAGTTTCACGTTAAGGTGTTTCGGGCCAGACGCATCCGCGGTCACGAAGGGAAGGTTTACTTCCGTGCTTTGCGCACTTGATAGCTCAATTTTGGCTTTTTCTGCGGCCTCTTTAAGACGTTGTAGCGCAAGCTTGTCATCGCGCAGATCAATGCCTTGTTCATTTTTAAATTCATCGGCGAGATATTCAATGATACGGCTGTCAAAGTCTTCTCCACCAAGGAACGTATCCCCGTTTGTGGATTTTACTTCGAACACACCATCGCCAATTTCAAGGACAGAGACATCAAACGTACCCCCACCAAGGTCATAAACCACAATCGTACCAGTTGATTTCTTGTCCAAACCATACGCAAGCGCCGCGGCAGTTGGCTCGTTAATAATACGAAGCACTTCAAGGCCAGCAATTTTACCAGCATCTTTTGTCGCCTGACGTTGTGAGTCGTTAAAATAAGCGGGAACGGTAATAACGGCCTGTGTTACATCTTCACCAAGATAGCTTTCAGCAGTCTCTTTCATTTTTTGTAAGATCATGGCGGATACCTGTGAAGGCGCCATTTTTTCACCATCAATTTCAATCCATGCATCGCCATTTTCACCTTCAACAATTTTGAAGGGAGATTTTTTGGCCATTTCCTGCACGTCTTTATCTTTAAAGCGGCGACCAATCAGGCGCTTAATCGCAAAAACAGTGTTCTCGGGGTTGGTCACGGCCTGACGTTTTGCGGGTTGTCCAACAAGGCGCTCACCGTCCTTGGTGAAGCCCACCATGGAAGGGGTTGTACGGGCGCCTTCGGCGTTTTCAATAACTTTGGGTTCTTTACCGTCCATGACGGCAACACAAGAATTTGTAGTTCCTAGGTCAATACCTATTACTTTTGACATGCTTTTTTTCTCCTTATAATAAGCAAGAGTTATAGTCATTCCGTTGAGTAATTCAACCAGAAAGACCGACTATTTATCAATAAAAGCCCGTTTTACACAGCACTTTTAAAAGTTAAGAGCCGTCATGTCGGCAAGCCGTAGGACGCTTTCTTAACAACTATGTTTATACCAAATTGAAGGAAGTAAAATCAAGAATTTTAGGAGTTATTTTTTATTGACATAATTATAATAATTTCTTAAATTTACTGAATGTTGTGTAATAAAAATGAGTTAAAGTCTAATAATAGAGCGCTTCTAGAAGCGCGTGGCTTTTATGAGGAGTTACAACTTCCAATTCCCAAAGAGGGAGAGTTTCATAGAACTTATGATCAAGGAGGGCTTTCTCTTATTACGCACTATGGCTGTTCAATCCGAATTACACCAGTTGACAAATATCCAAACGTACCCCATCGCCGCTTTTTAAGGCCTATATTTTCGCGTATTGATGGTATGTTTCACATGGCAATTAATCCAGGTGTGTGTCTTGATGTGAAATGTTCAGATATTTTAAAATTCAAGAAAACTCTTCATAAAGAAGGAGTGGAAGTGTTGCCTTATGAAGTACGAAACGGAAATTTAGGAAAGTTGCCGGAACCTTACAATCAATCAGCCGTTATAATTGATCCTGGAGCTATTACAGGCGTGTGTAATAATGATCTTGTAAACAAAGCGATTGAAAATAAAGACGCACAAGGAAAAGCCTTTAAAGAATTGCGAGATGGCTTTGAACAAGCTTGGCCGGAAAGTGCAGAAAAATCAAATATAATTTTAATGAAAGAAGCTTGGAATAGGTGCGCTAAGGCTAAAGAAAAAGGATTATTGGTAGCGCCATGGTCATTATGTATTAACGATCATGCTGGAACTTATTTTCAATCTGAAAGATATACTGAAGCGGTAGTAAACTATCAAAAAAGAGTATTTTTTTAACCCTGAATATCGACCGTGTGATCGCCCGCTGGCGGAGCGCTTGGCTCTTCGGCTTTGGCAATGCCGACTTTGGCGGCGCGTAAAAGGCGGTCATTAAGAACATATCCCGCTTCGATCACTTGGATAATTGTGCCTGCGGGTTTACCCGGCATGGGCGCTTCGAACATGACTTCGTGGAAATTCGCATCAAAAATCTCATCAAGAGGTTCAATTTTTCTAATGCCGTGGCGCTCAAAGGTGGAAAGAAGCTCTTTATCCATCGCAGACAGGCCTTCGGCAACGGCAGGTGGCGCATCTTCGGGCATGGCGGCGAGGGCGCGGGCGAAATTATCACCAAAGGCGATCATATCACGGGCGAAATTGGCCACAGCGTATTTTCCGGCATCATCGCGGTCTTTCAACGCACGCTTACGGGTATTTTCTGCATCGGCGAGGGCGCGCATGGTACGGTCGCGTGTATCCAGTAATTCTGCCTGAAGCGCCGCAATTTGGTCTTCGGCGGTTTGGGGCGCGTCTGTTCCTGCTTCGTCAAGGTTCACGACGTTTTCTGATTGTTCAGTATTTTGATTATCAGTGTTTTGATCTTCGTTCATTTTGTTTGTCATGCGGTCTTTTTATTAAAGTTTACTGAATATTACAAGCTTGTTACTTATAAAGTCGTTTCGGGGCGGGTCGCAAAAACCTTTAGGGGGACAGGCATGCTGGAAAGCCCTTGTTGTCCGATAAAGGGGCGTGAAACACGAATTTCACCAAGCGGCGTATAACCATCTTCATTAAGCTGCGATAAAAATCTACCGCGTGTATCAAGGAAGAAATAAACATGGTTGTCACCATCATTTTTAACACCCTCTCCATTATTGACGGGACGTAAAGAGTTACGTGCCGCCAGTGTGTTTATTTGTGGTAAGACATCATCGCTGTTTTTGGCCATTGGCACATGCAGGGCAATTAAGTTTTTAACGCTGTGAAAATACACAAGGCGGTCTTTATCTGGCCCGGTTAATCCGTTAGCCTTAAACGCCACCATGCTTTCTGGGGTAAGGGTGATGCTGTTCTTTTGATAAGAAACCTTATAGACATCGCGCGTTTTACCATTTTCAAAACGGATCTGTTGAATACCACGTTTTTGAAGATCTTTGGCGTTTAATACAACCAACCCCGTCACCGCTTGGCTTTTTTGATCACAATCAAATTGCGGGTTTTGTGTTTTCTTAATGGTGCGGCGGAAGCTTTTGATCTTCACATCAACAAATTGATCAGCAATAAATTTAACGTCATATTCAAGCGGACTGACGGTGAAGCACCCGCTGGTAATATCTGCAGCGCGCATCAAAAGGCCAAACTGATCAGGTTCCATATAATGATAATGTACAATGGATACACTGACCTCATTCACATCAATGCTTTGCCTAGGCGGAAGGGAGGCACTTTTTTGACGTTTGATTGTTTCTGACGCTGTGGCCTCATAGGTTGAACCAGGAGGGACAAATATTTGTGACTCTATATTATCATTTTGCGCCCAAAGTGATGATGAGAGCATAAGACAAAATGTAAAAAGCAGTAAATTTTTGAACATGGCGCGTGATTCCTTATTATCCACTTATAATAAAGCCTATTGAGACTTTGAGCAAATGCCAGTTTATCTGTCCTGTAATTTGCGCTTTAATCCGTGTGGGACATCTTACGAAGGCGGTTGGAGATTATTTCTGCCATGTAATTGACGCTGGGAATAATTTTGGCATAATTGAGACGGGTAGGGCCAATAACACCAACTGCCCCGACAATATCATTGGTTGAGCCAGCGCCATAGGGGCTGAGGATGAGGGAATAGCCGCTGCCTTCAAAGACGGGGTTTTCTGTGCCAATAAAGATTTTTACCCCATCCCCCGAGGAAGCTTGCTCCAATAGGCGGGAGACGGTTTCTTGAGATTCTAATTGATGGATAAGCCCTTGTAACGCTTCGATTTTTTCTAACGCTTGTGGGTCTTCGAATAATTTGCCACGCCCCCTGACGATAAGGCGGCCATTGGAAAGCTTAGTCGCGTGGCCTGCCTCCACGACGATTTTTGTGAGAGCAGCGATTTGTGTTTCTTGGTGCTTGATTTCATCAATTAAAATATCACGCATCTGGTCGATGGTGCGGCCATAAAGCTTTTCAGAAAGAAAGGCGCTGGCGGCTTTTAAGGTTTCGGGCGTTGTCCCTGCCTGCACATCAATTACGCGGTTTTCAACGGTGCCGTCATCAGACACCAAAATCACCATCGCTTTTTCGGTAGAGAGCGAGACAAATTCAATCTGACGGATGGGTTTTGCGGTATATGTTGGCGCAACAACCAGCCCCGCGCAGCGCGATAAGCCTGATAGGGTAGAGCTGGTTTGTTCCAACATATCATGCATGGATTGGGTGTCGTTATAATCTTCTTCGAGGGCGACGCGCTCAACATCGCTTAACGTCCCGCGCTCTAATATACCATCCACAAAAAGACGCAGACCTTTATCAGTCGGCAAGCGCCCGGCAGAGATATGGGGTGCTTGGAGTAAGCCGAGTTCCTCTAGATCTGCCATCACATTACGGATGGTCGCGGCGGAGAAATCAAAACTGCGTGAGATTGTGCGTGACCCCACAGGCGCCCCATCATTCATAAAGCTTTCGACAATATGATGAAAGATATCTGAGGCGCGTTTGTCTAAATCCATAAAATCAGGGTGGAGTGTCATAAGATCACTATAAGATAATTCTAGAAATTGACAATAACGCCGCGCGGTTTAAGGTGTGTTTTCAAGAGCCGTCATGCGGGTAAACCCGAGGACGTTAATATTTTAAGGAGAAATTATGACGAGACCATCCAACAGAACGCCTGATCAAATGCGGGATATTGAAATTATCCCTAACTATTCCAAACATGCGGAAGGGTCATGCTTGATTAAATGCGGTGATACGCATGTGCTTTGTACGGCAAGTATTGAGGAAAAAGTCCCCGGTTGGATGCGCGGCCTTGGTAAAGGGTGGGTAACGGCAGAATATGGCATGTTACCGCGCTCAACGTCTGAACGGATGAACCGTGAAGCCGCGCGGGGTAAGCAGTCTGGCCGTACACAAGAAATTCAACGCCTTATTGGGCGTGCTTTACGTGCCGTGGTTGATATGAAGGCACTGGGGGAGCGCCAAGTTAAGATTGATTGTGACGTTATTCAGGCCGATGGTGGAACGCGTACCGCGTCTGTAACGGGGGGGTATGTTGCGATGCACATGGCGTTGCAGCATTTGGTTGATTTGAAATTGTTGGATAAATTGCCACTAACGGACACAATTTCTGCGATTTCATGCGGTATCTATAAAGGTACGCCTGTGCTTGATCTGGATTATGATGAAGATAGCGACGCGGAAACAGATGCAAATTTTGTCATTACAGGTAAAGGCGGCATTGTTGAGATTCAAGGAACGGCAGAGCAAGCCCCATTTAGCGAAGAAGAATTTGGCCAGCTTTTAACTCTCGCCAAAAAAGGTTGTGGTGAGTTGATGGAAATACAAACAAAGACATTTGGAGGTTAGTTGGAGTATTTTAACGCTGTTCTTATTCCCCCTGATAATTACAAAACCCAGATAATGGATTTTTGTAAGAACAACTTACAATCTTTATCTGATGGTTATTGTCTGGGTGAGACGGCGTTTCCGCATATTACCTTATGTCAGTTTAAAGCAGCGTTTGTACCGAACATTACACCGCAAGGTTTTTATTCCCCTGTGTTGTTAGACGTTAACCACCGTAAGGGATGGGGCAAGCATGAAGGGTTTATGTGGTATGAAATGAGGCTACAAAAAGATAAGAAAATAACGACAATGCAAAGAATAATTGCCGATCAGTTAATGGAAAGTAATGCAAAGCTCACAACGCCGCTGGATGATTTTTATGCACCGCATATCACCTTGTGTCGTTATGTGGAATCAATCGATGTGAATGTGAATGAGGCCTTATTAAAATTACCAAAAAACTGGACATTTGAAATAGGAAGGTCTGACCAGAATGGTCAGTATTTAGGTCAATGAAACAACTACTTATTGCCACGCATAATCAGGGGAAGGTTGCGGAGTTCCGTGAGATGTTGCCTGATTTTGAGATTAAATCTGCTGCGGATTTTGACCTGCCTGAGCCAGAGGAAACGCAAGACACGTTTGCGGGTAACGCAATTTTAAAAGCGCGCGCAGCAATGGAGGCGACAGGCTTGCCTTGTTTGGCCGATGATAGTGGTTTGACGATTGATGCGCTTGATGGGGCGCCAGGAATTTATTCTGCACGTTGGGCGCAGACACCAAATGGGCGTGACTTTATGGTGGCAATGAATGCGGTGAATGAAAAATTAGATGGTGTTAAAGGGGATGAAACGGCGCATTTTATTGCGGTATTGGCCTTGTTAAAACCAGATGGAACACAGCAAATTTTTGAAGGCCGTGCCAGTGGACATTTATCATGGCCGCCGCGTGGGGAAAAGGGGTTTGGGTATGACCCAATTTTTATTCCTGAAGGGCATGATATTACTTTTGCAGAAATGGAACCCTCCGAAAAACATGCCATGTCCCACCGTGCCAAAGCCGTCGCAAAATTTGTAGAATATCTAAAGACAAATGGCTGAACCGTCTTACATCCCTTTGGCTATTTATATTCATTGGCCGTTTTGTAAGGCTAAATGCCCCTATTGCGATTTTAATTCACATGTGAGCAATGCGATTGATCATGGGGCGTGGTTGGCGGCCTATTTAAAAGAGATTGATTATGTGGCGGCACAATTAAAAGATCGCCGCGTCACCTCAATTTTCTTTGGAGGAGGGACGCCGTCTTTAATGGAGCCTGTGACGGTGGCGGGGATTATTGATCATATTCAAAAACGCTGGCAAATTTCTAACGATATTGAAATTACTTTAGAAGCAAACCCCACCAGTATTGAGGCACAGAAATTCCAAGATTTTAAAAAGGCGGGGATTAACCGCGTATCGATTGGTGTGCAATCATTGCGCGATGATGATTTGAAATTCTTGGGGCGGGAGCATAGCGCCGCCGAAGCGATTAAAGCGGTTACGCTTGCCAACACTATTTTTGATCGTGTTAGTTTTGATTTAATTTATGCACGGCCAGAGCAAACGATTGAGGCATGGAAAGAAGAATTGAATGAAGCGCTTCGTTACGCGACAGGGCATCTTTCTCTCTATCAATTAACGATTGAGCCGGGAACTCCCTTTTACGCACAACATGCGCGTGGTGATTTCCGCATTCCTGAATCTGATCAGGGGGGTGAATTTTACGAAGTAACACAGGATATTTTAACGGCGGCCAATATGCCCGCCTATGAAATTTCAAACCATGCAAAGATAGGACAGGAATCACAACATAATATGGCCTATTGGCAATATGGTGATTATGCGGGGATTGGTCCTGGTGCGCACGGACGCATAACTTTAAAGCGCTCTCATACGGGCAAGCCCGAGGCGGCGCAGTCAAAACAAGAATACCGTAAGTTTGGAACACGAACCCATCGTGCGCCTGATATTTATCTGCAAAAAATTGCGCAGCAGGGGCATGCTTATCACCCCTATGAAGAAATTTCCGAAAGCGAACAATTTATTGAACAAATGATGATGGGATTACGTCTGAAACAAGGTGTGTCATTGAATGATTTTGATATCACGCAGCTTGATCAGAAAAAGCTTCAAAATTTAATAAAAGAGAGACTTTTAGAGCAAACGGAAACCCATTTACGCCCCACCCTTTCAGGGATGCAGCGTTTGAATGGGGTATTAACCTATTTATTGTAGAAATCCGTATAAAAAACAGTTACATAATGACCATGATTTTAAATTCTATCGATACACAGTTTAAGTTAGCCGAAGATGGCTCCATCACATGGCAACGTGATTTAACAGACCCCCGAGCGGGTGATGTGGTTGCAATGATTAAAAAAGGTGACACTGTTTTAACGCCAACATGCGCCGTTATCGAAGCCGAATGTATCAAAGATGATAATAAAG
The DNA here is from genome assembly GCA_937934135.1 of uncultured Alphaproteobacteria bacterium. Classification (GTDB taxonomy): domain Bacteria; phylum Pseudomonadota; class Alphaproteobacteria; order Micavibrionales; family Micavibrionaceae. The sequence continues at coordinate 51,924 of CALHAW010000009.1, read as the reverse complement.
AAGCCGTGCAAAAATTTGTTTCTGCATGGTTGGCGCGGTATATACAAGCGACGTTAGAACCGTTATTTAAATTAAAAGCAGATGATATCGCGCAAGGTGCGCCGTATGAGATTGCACAAAAATTACATGATGCCTTGGGCATTTTACTGCGCGAAGAAATACAAGATTTTATTGGCGCGATGGATGAAGACGGGCGCAACACATTACGAACAAAGAAAATTCGTTTTGGGCCCATCATTGTTTATCTGCCTGAATTAAATAAACCTGTTACGGTACGTCTGCGCGCTTTGTTATTATCTGTGTGGCAAGAAAAAACACTGCCCGCCGAAGCGCCAAATGATGGCATTGTTTCTTTTTCTGTTGCGGATAAGTCATTGGATGCGGATTATTACCGTTCAATCGGGTATCCCATTTATGGGCCGCGCTCTATCCGTGTGGATATGTTGGACCGTCTCATTTGCCGTGTTTATGACAGCGCAGATAAGGGGAAATTTAAAACTGAACACCAAATGGCAGAATGGTTAGGAAGCAATATCACAGACCTTTACGCCGTGTTAGAGGCAATGGGGCATAAGAAAATTCATGACCCCGCGGATGATGTAAAAGACGAAGCAGAAGAAAAAGAAGCCGCGCCTGATACTCCGGTTAACGTAGCGCCAGAAGAAAAATCTGTGGCTGTTACTGAAGATGAAAAAGCAAAAGCACCAAAAGAACAAATTAAGCCAGAATTGGCGACCTTTATTTTAAAAAGCAACAAAGGCGCCAAGCCAAAAACAGAAAATTTTAAAAAGAAGCCTGCGTTTAAAAAGAAATCTCAAAAACCCAAGCATAAATCTGAATCACGCCAAAAAATTTATACTGCCGAAGCGCAAAATAACCCCGAAGATAATCCCTTTGCCATTTTACAGCAGTTAAAATCAGGAAATAAAGAATAGAAAATGCGTTTTCTAATTCTCTTCTTGTTAATGCTTCCTTTTACAAGTCATGCACAAGAGACAGGCGCACATATTTCAGGCGCGTACCTTCAGGAAGTATGTGAACGCACCGCCTTAGGAAAAGAAAAAATAACAGGGGGGCATACAACATGCCAAGCCTATATTGCGGGACTTATTGATTATCACCATTTATTACGGTCATTGGGAACAGCGCCCAGCATTGATATCTGCGTACCAAACACGGCAAAGTTACGGGATTTACAAGATATTGTTTGGAAATATTTAAAAGATAATCCAGATCATGCCGCCTTTAACGCCGCGCCAGCCGTTGGTTTGGCCTTGTTTGCGGTGTTCCCATGTGAAGGCGCAAAGAAGAATTAATGACGTTTGATTTCCTTTAATTCATATCCGCCCCAATGAATGATTTCCGCAATCTTTTCATCGCTTAATTTTTGTTCATCTTTTTCCTCAATGATGATTTCTTGTGTTTCAAAACTGGCGGAAACATTTTCCACGCTTTCTTCTTTAGAAAACTTTACTTCCATTGTCTGTGTGCAGGCTTCGCAAGTCATGCCAGAGACAGTAACCGTAATATCATCGGCCCATGCAGGAGTGATAAGGAATAAAGCCAGAAAAAATAAGATGAAAAACCGCATTTTAATATGTTCGATTTATTGTGAAGGTCACAATATTTTCCAAAATTTCACGTAAAGATGAAGCAGGTAAAGCCGCCAGCGCCGCTACCGCCTTATCACCATATTGATGTGCCAGTGCCTTGCTTTTATTTAAGGAGTCATGTTTTTTGATTAATGTTTGTGCGTGTTCCAGATCACCATCTTTTTGGTCTTTATCGCAAATGGTGCGTTGCCAAAATTCTTTTTCATCGCTGTTTGCATTTTTAAAGGCATATAAAATAGGCGCGGTCATTTTCCCTTCACGGAAATCATCGCCGATATCTTTACCCAGTTTGGCGTTTGGTTTTTGAGGGGCGGATTCATAATCCAAAATATCATCAATAATTTGAAATGCCATGCCAAGCGCCATACCGTAATCCCGCATTGCTTGGGTTGTGGTCTTGTCCTGTTCTGCAATCACGGGGCCGACTTCACAGGCCGCGGCAAACAGGGATGCAGTTTTTCCTTCAATTACCGCCAAATAATCATCCATGGTCGTGTTGAGGTTGCTTTGCGTGGAAAGCTGTTTGACTTCACCTTCCGCAATAATTGCCGAGGCATTAGAAAGAATACGAAGTACATCAAGCGATCCATCCGCGGTCATCAGTTGAAACGCGCGGGAGAATAAAAAATCCCCCACCAAAACACTGGCTTCGTTTCCAAAGGCAATATTGGCGGATGGTTTTCCACGGCGCATATCACTGTCATCCACCACGTCATCATGAAGAAGTGTGGCGGTATGGATAAACTCCACCGCGGCGGATAATCTATGCGCCCGTGCCATATCCCCACCAAACAAAGCGGTGGCAGAAAGGGTTAAAAGGGGACGAATACGTTTACCCCCCGCGGCGATTAAATAGCTGGCTAATTGTGGGATAAGCGGCACATCGGATTGCATATGTGTCAAAATCATCGCATTCACAGCCTTCATATCGTCACTCATTTCGGCCTGAAGCAGGTCGAGCGGATTGGCTTGTGTAGGTTTTTGCTTTAACGCAGTCATAAAATGGGTTTAATAGAGAGATGGCGACAACTCAAGAAATATATGTCCTGAATAAACGATTAAAATTAACGCATAGTGCGCAAGGTTTTAAAACATCGATTGATTCTGTGCTGTTGGCGGCCGCTTGTCCTGCTAAATCAGGGGATTATATTGTTGATTTGGGATGCGGCGTTGGCGGTGCGGGCTTAAGCGTTCTGACCCGTGTGACGGGTGTGCATCTGACGGGAATTGAAATTCAGGCAGAGCATGCGGCGTTGGCGCGCGACAATGCGGCGGCCAATGGTTTTGAAGATCAATGTGACTTTATCGTGAGTGATGTGCGTGACTATCATAATGAAAACGCCTTTCATCATGTGATTTGTAATCCGCCCTATCTGGACGCCGGCGCGTATCTGCGTTCCCCCTCACCAGAAAATGCGATTGCGATGGGGCATATTAAAAGGGCGCCATGCCCACAGACGGAAGAGCGCGATATTAAGCAAGATGATTTGCGGGATTGGATAGACAGCGCGCATGACTGCCTTAAATCAAATGGAACATTAACGATGATTCACCGTGCTGATAAAATTGATAAAATGATTGCTGCATTGGGGAAGCGCTTTGGCGCGATTGAAATTATTCCGCTTTGGCCAAAAACAGGCGAAGCAGCAAAACGGGTGGTTTTGCGGGCTATTAAACACCGTAAATCCCCTGCACATATCCATGCAGGGCTTGTTTTACATGATGAAAATGGGGCGTATAGTGACGCAACACAACAAATTTTACGTCATGTGAAACCATTGCTTTAATAAGGTTGCTTTAAAACAGGAGAGAAAGAAAATGAAAAAATTATTTTTACTATTTATGGTCTTGGGAATAACGCCGGCATTGGCGGAAAGTAAGGCTGTATTTGATCCAACGGGGTTGTGGTTGACACAGAATAAACGCGCCGTCATTGCAATCAAATCTTGTGGTGATGCGTTATGCGGGAATATTCATTGGATCATCGAAGGTGGTATGCAGTCTGATACGAAAAACCCAGAAGAAAGCCTGCGCGGTCAACCCATATGCGGATTACAAATTGTTCAAGGGTTAACGCAAACGCGTTCTGATTCTAACAATTATGAAGGGGGGCATATTTATAAAGCGGATGAAGGGGATATTTATAATGCGTCATTAAAAATGAAGGCGCAGGATGTGTTAACAGTTCGTGGATATATTGGTGTTTCACTTTTTGGAAAATCACAAAAATGGACGCGGGTGAGCGCCAAAGATTACCCAAAATGTAAAGCACGTTAATAATGGAATTTGACATTAACCAAGCCACTGAAGAGGATATCCCCGTGCTTTATGCGCTCTATGATCAGCTTGGTAAGCAGGATGCGGGGTATTTTGAGGCCTTGTTTGCGAAAGAATGTTTCGTCTTAATTGCAGAGCAAGACAAACAAGCCGTTGGATTTGGTGTTTTAAATTTTAACCCTAAATATAGCTTGTATCAAAAGCTGGATATCCCAGAAATCCAAGATTTAAACGTCATTTCTGATAGGCGTGAGCAAGGAATTGCAACGGCGCTTATTACCGCGTTTGAACAGATTGCCCAAGACCAAGGCGCAGAGCATATGGGCATTTCAGTGGGTCTGACCAAAGAATACGGCGCGGCGCAACGCCTTTATTGTAAATTGGGGTATATCCCCGATGGAAATGGCGTGACCTATGACCGCGCCTTTACCGAAACGGGTCGTGCTTATCCCCTTGATGATGATTTATGCCTGATGATGGTTAAAAATTTCGTAACATTTTAACTTCTGCGTCGTATGTGACTTGAAAGTTCATGAGGGCACTCTGTCCTGCTGTTGAAGGGTGTTTCTTACAGGTGCTTATTAATTTATTGTAAGAATCTTGGATAGCATGTTTGAAGTCTAAATTAGCTTGAGAAAAAGTTCTGTTTTCACTTTTTCCTCCTAAACGAGCAGAGTTTCTGTAATTTACAGGGACTTGATTGATTTGAAGTTGAAAATATTTATACCCTTCAAATATATGTATAGCGTTAGAGAAGCTATTGGTTAGATCAGTGTTTCCCGAATAACCATCTTGTTTCAGCATGCTAATAATATTTGATTTCATCGTTTAATTGTTAACATGCATTATTTATTATGTCAATTATATTCTTTGGGGTTAAAACAACATTTTACTCTAGATTTTTGCGGAAAAATGGCTAAATTCAGGGATATTCCAACTTTAAACATTAGCGTAAAAGGGTGTTCTTATGACTAAATGGGTGTACAGCTTCGGTAAACAGACAGACGGCAAAGCCGATATGAAGAATTTATTGGGCGGTAAGGGCGCGAATTTGGCCGAAATGTCCTCTCTCGGACTGCCCGTTCCTCCAGGGTTCACCATCACGACAGAGGTTTGTACCGCCTTTTACGAAAATGAAAATAATTACCCTGATGCGTTAAAGGATCAAGTCGCCGTTGCATTGGCGGCGATTGAAAGCCAAATGGATATGAAATTTGGTGATGCAGAGAATCCGTTGCTGGTTTCTGTGCGCTCTGGCGCACGGGTTTCGATGCCGGGTATGATGGATACGGTGCTTAACCTTGGTCTGAATGACACAACCGTTGAGGGGTTAGTGAGTAAATCAGGGGATGAGCGCTTTGCATGGGATTCATATCGCCGTTTTATCCAAATGTATGCGGATGTTGTGATGGGCATGGAACATCATGATTTTGAAGATATCATGGAACAACATAAACGCGATATGGATGTGACCGAAGATACAGACATTACCGCCGAAGGATGGAAAATTGTTGTCGCCCGCTATAAAGAAATAGTGCAAAAGCAACTGGGTAAGCCTTTCCCAGAAGACCCACAAGAACAGCTATGGGGCGCTATTGGCGCCGTATTTAGCTCATGGATGGTGCCGCGCGCCGTCACATACAGAACAATTAATGATATTCCGGCCAGTTGGGGAACCGCTGTGAATGTTCAATCAATGGTGTTTGGAAATATGGGTGATGATTGCGCGACGGGCGTTGCCTTTACCCGTGACCCGTCAACGGGTGAAGATTTCTTTTACGGTGAATATCTTGTGAATGCGCAAGGCGAAGATGTGGTGGCGGGTATCCGCACGCCGCAATCCTTAACCATTCAAGGGAAAGAAAAAGAAGGCAGTGATCTTCCATCAATGGAAGAAGTCATGCCCGAGGTTTTCAATCAATTAAATGATGTGCGTTTGAAATTAGAAGGCCATTATAAGGATATGCAAGATATTGAATTTACCGTCCAACAGGGAAATTTATTTATGCTGCAAACCCGTTCTGGTAAACGGACAGCGGCGGCGGCGCTAAAAATTGCCGTTGATATGGTGAATGAAGGGCTTATTACAAAAGAAGAAGCATTGCTGCGCCTTGAACCCGCCGCGCTGGATCAGCTTTTACACCCAACACTTGACCCAAATGCGACAAAAAATATTTTATCGAAAGGCTTACCCGCATCCCCTGGTGCGGCGTCTGGGACTGTTGTGTTTACGGCGGATGAAGCCGAAGCACGCGCAAATGCAGGCGAACAGGTCATGTTATGCCGTACGGAAACATCACCAGAAGATATTCATGGTATGCACGCCGCGGCGGGTATTTTAACGTCACGCGGCGGTATGACGTCCCATGCGGCGGTTGTGGCGCGGGGCATGGGGCGTGCCTGTGTTGCGGGTGCGGGCGGGATTGCCATTGATTACAAATCTAAAACATTAAGCGTTGGTGACATGGTTGTGAAAGAAGGCGATATCCTGACGATTGATGGATCAACGGGTGAAGTGATGATTGGTGAAGTTGAAACGATTAAACCAGAGCTTTCTGGTGATTTTTCCACCGTGATGGGATGGGCGGATGAAATACGCCGCATGAAAATCCGTACCAATGCAGAAACGCCATTGGATGCACAAACTGCGATTGATTTTGGCGCAGAGGGGATTGGCCTTTGCCGTACAGAACATATGTTCTTTGACCCGGACCGTATTCAACATGTGCGTGAAATGATTTTTGCGACTGACAAAGCGGGTCGTGAAGACGCGCTAGCCAAATTATTGCCTGCACAACGCAGTGATTTTATCGAGCTGTTCCAAATTATGGGCGGTTTGCCTGTGACAATCCGCTTGCTTGATCCGCCTTTGCATGAATTTTTACCGCATGGCGAAGCAGACATAGCGAATTTCACAAAAGTAGCTGGGCTGGACACGGCTTTCGTTGCTCGCCGTCAGAGCGAATTGCATGAATCAAACCCCATGCTGGGGCATCGTGGATGTCGCTTGGCGATCACCTTCCCTGAAATTTGTGCGATGCAAGCGCGGGCGATATTTGAGGCCGCCGTTGAAACCAACGCAATTCCCGAAGTGATGATCCCGCTTATTATTGGTAAACAAGAATTGAAAATCCTAAAAGATATTGTGATTGAACAGGCCGAAGCGGTCTTTGCCGAAAAAGGGAAGAAAGTTGACTATATGGTTGGCACTATGATCGAAATGCCACGTGCTGCCTTGATGGCCGATGACATTGCCACCGAAGCAGAGTTTTTCAGCTTTGGTACAAATGATCTAACGCAAACCACCATGGGGATGAGCCGCGATGACGCGTCCAAATTCTTACCTGACTATGTGGAGCAAGGGGTTCTTGAAAAAGATCCTTTCCAAACGCTCGATAAAAATGGCGTAGGCCAACTGGTTGATATGGCCTGCCAACGGGGACGTTCCGCCCGCGAGGACATTAAGCTCGGCGTTTGTGGTGAACATGGTGGTGACCCTGCCTCTATCGCATTTTTCGAAGCATGTGGTTTAGATTATGTTTCGTGTTCCCCATACCGCGTACCCATCGCAAGATTAGCCGCCGCGCAGGAGGCATTGAAACAAGGAAAAAAGCCTAAAGCGGTTAATATGACCGCGAAAAAAGCGGCATAATATTCCTATGGAATTACTTATTGATTGGTCGGCGCTTATTGGGGGTGCGGCATTTGCGCTTAGTGGGTTTTTGCTATCTGTGCGAAAGCATCTGGATATTATGGGCGTTTTCATCATTGCCTTTATCACGGCCAACGGCGGCGGTATTATCCGTGATGTTTTAATTGGTGTGACGCCGCGTGTATTGATGGATTTGACGGCTTTTATTATTGTGCTGTCTGTTTTTATTCTCGGCTGTCTTTTGCATTACTTAAAAAATATTGATATTGAGAAACAACGCTTTTTCATCTTAAGTGATACGCTCGGCCTTGTTGCCTTTAGCATTAGCGGTGCGCTTATTGGATTAGAACATAGCTTAAGCTTTTTTGGTGTGATCTTCCTTGCCTTTGTGACGGCGGTGGGGGGCGGTATTATTCGTGATATTCTGCTCAATGACGTCCCGATTATTTTTAAAAGTGGTTTTTATGGCTCTGTTGCCATTTTAATTGGTGTGAGTGTTTGGGGATTGTCTGAATTTGATGAAATTAACAAAATCACGCTTTCTTGCGTGTTTATTTTGGGGCTGTTTATACGTCTTATTGCCTATCGCTATCGTTGGCGTTTACCTGTTTTAAAATGAAGATGTTTACGCGCCCAAAAGATGGAGCGGCGCGGATGTGTCATTTTGTATGGCTTCCAACGCATCATCTTTAATGATCGCTAATCCTATATCACCAGAGGATGAACGCATATTGCCAATAACCTTACCGTTTATCTCAATATCTTGGAACGGGGCGGGGGCGGCCATGGCGGTAAATTTTATTACTTGCAAATGTTTCTTCCCCAAATTGCGGTATTTCATACGGGCGGTGAGTTCCTGCCCCATATAACAGCCCTTATCCCAATCAATCGCGTTAAAATGGTCTATATTACATTCAAGAAGGGTTGAGCGTTCAACCTCTAAGTCACGACTGCCGTCAGGAATGCCAAGGATGATACGCTGTTTATCCCATTCATCAAAATCTTCATGGGGAAATGTATTAGGTTTTTCAAAGCTGCGCGCCCCAAGGGCAAAGTGACGCGGGTCTGCCAAGGCACTCTCATGCTCTCCCCCCATAATGGCATAAACGGGGCTTTCTTTTTCAAGCGATAATGTCACTTTTGACCGTAAGCGGTGTTTATTCAAACGCACGAATAATTCTTCGGCACGAAAACCACCTTCGCAATCTATAAGGATAAAGCCATCCCCCCAATGAAGGAAGAAATCATGTAGGAATTTCCCCTGCGGTGTCAGCAGGCAAGAATATTGAATGCGCTGTTCTTTTAATTTAGACACATCATTGGTGATTAGCCCCTGAAGGAACTCAACCCGGTCTTCCCCTTCAATATGAATAAGGCCACGGTTTTTTAAAGGAACATAAAAAGGGTTCGGCATGCGTTATGTTAGTTTTACTGCCGTCATGATGCAATAAAAATCAAAACCTTACTGATTTAAGTTTGCATACGGTTTTGGATTTTGATCTTTGGGGTGCAAGGTTGTGACGTTTTCACGGCTTTGACCAGATGATTTCTTACTTTTATTGCTGGCACGGTCTAAATAATTTTGACGCGCTTGGTCTGCGGCACTTGCGGGTAGATATTCCACGCGTTCCCACCCTTTGGCGTACATACATGTTTCAAAATCATGGTAATCCATATGTTCCGCATAAAGATATCCATCGCGTTGGGGTGTGTCATACCGGTCTAATTCCCGTTTTGATGGGCTGCTTGTTTCGATGTTATTACCGCTATTATATGTTGTTGGAATGGCGCGGCGAATTTCCCCTAAATTTTCAAGCTCACGGATATCTGTTACGCAACGCGAGATATCTTGGTGGAGCATTTGCTGTGCCTTAGGGCCGCGTAGGTAAAGGGCGGAGCTGGCGCTTTTTCTCTGCCAGAATTTTGCATCTTCCAGATTGGGTGTTTGGCTTGGCAATGTACCGCAGGCGGCAAGAATGCCCACAGAAAAACAGGAAGCCAGAAGCAGAGAGTTTTTAATCAATATTGTCGAAGTCATAGAGAAAGCGTCCATTTATGAATCAATATAGATCCAGAATACGCGAAGCGGGGTAAACCCTCAATCCTTCTTGTCCGCTTCCCCCTGATCCATCCACCATGTTTCAATCACCATGCCATAAAGCGGCGTTGTTTCGGGGCGTTTAAGCGGTTTCCAATAGGCAACATAATCTTGGGGGTTGTAGTAAAGCGGTATCATTAAGGCCTGATCCCATAATGTTTGATCCAATTTTTGCGTATTTTGGATGAGTTCTTCGCGTGTTTTTGCCGTGGGTATCGCCTTGGCGAGGTTATCAATGTCTGAATCGCAAATACCGGCATAATTCCATTGCGCGGGTGTTTTTGCGGCTTCACAGCTCCAGTAGAGATATTGTTCTGTCCCAGGGGAAAGGGTGGAGTGCCAATAATGTAGTGTCATATCAAAATCATAGTCATTCAGCCGCGCGCGGTATGCGGCGCTATCGAGGACACGAACCGTGGCATGAATACCCATTTTTTTGAGGGAGCGTGTCAGGGCGAGGGCGATTTTTTCATCAGACGGATTATCGAGCAGGATATCAAACGTCATTTCCGCACCGCTTTCTTGGTGGATGCGTTTGCCATCTTTGATGATCCATCCGGCTTGATTAAGAAGCGCGTTCCCTTGTTTTAATTTTGCGCGGTGGTTGATACTGTCGGTAATGGAAATATCGCGGGATAAATAAGTATTGGGATAAAAACTATTTACTTGTTTATACGCGCCATAGAATAAATTTTTATTCACCCAGTCAAAATCAAAAAATAAATTAAGCGCTTGGCGGACTTGAATGTTATCAAATGGTGCGCGGCGTGTGTTGAAAATAAATCCGCGTACTTTTTCGGCGCGGCCATGTTCAATTTTTTCAAGGGTTGCGTCTGTGTTTTTATAATTTGAATGCCACTTACCGGCGTTCCATTCCCGCCGAATGCTCAGATCACCTTTTTTAAAACTTTCAAGGGCGACCGTATCATCGCGGTAATATTCATAGATAATTTTATCAAAATTATGATGGCCTTTATTAGTCAAAAGGTCTTGCGCCCAATAATCTTTCACGCGTTCATAGGTAATGTTTTTCCCCGCTTCGGCAGATTTTATTATGTAAGGGCCATTGCCAAGAGGGGCCTCAAGCGTTGTTTTATTAAACTCCTTATCTTGCCAATATGCTTTGGACAATACAGGCATAAGGCCAAAAATCATCACCGTTTCACGATCATGCCCTTCGCCCAATTTAAATGTCACAGTATGGTCATTTATTTTAATGGCGGTTGCCAATTTATAAATACGGCGTTGGTTGGGGCGCCCTTTTTCTTTTAATGTTTCATAAGTAAACAACACGTCATCGGCCGTAACGGGTGAACCATCATGAAAACGTGCCTTTGGGTTGAGGTAAAATGTTATTTCTGACCTGTTATCAGGAACATCAATACGCTGCGCAATCAGGGGGTAGAGCGCGAAAGGTTCATCCCACACCCGCGCCATCAAGCGGTCTGTGGTTAAATTAATTCCTTGCGCCGTATTCCCTTTAATATTGAAGGGGTTGAGCGTGTCAAAGCTTCCTGTGGCAGATTGCTTTAATACACCGCCCTTGGGCGCATCAGGGTTGGCATAATCTAAATGTGTGTCATTGGCGCCATATTTGGGTGTTCCCACCATCGAAATCCCATATTGCTCTGCCGCGAAGGCGGGAAAGGAAAGTAAAATGACGCTGAGAAAGAGAAGCCTCATGCCGCTTTCTTTTGATTAACCAATTCAGACAGGCTGACTTCGGGGCGTGGACCCATATGACTGATCACTTCTGCGGCGGCAATCGATCCAATGCGCCCGCATTCGGCCATGTCTTTTCCTTGGGTAAAGCCAAAAAGAAACCCTGCGGCGTACGCATCGCCTGCACCTGTTGTATCAACAACATTTTCGACAGGTTCGGCATTTACTTCGGTTCTTGCACCGCTATTGATGATGATAGATCCTTTTTCGGCGCAGGTGATGGCGGCCACGGCGCATTCTTTTGACACCATGTCACAGGCTTCTTCAACTGTTTCAACTTCATAAAGTGATTTTATTTCATCTGCATTAGCGAATAAAATATCAACATGCAGATTGACAAGGTTTCTGAACGCTTGGCGGTGGCGCTCTACACAAAAAGGGTCAGACAGTGAAAGCGCAACACGCCGTCCTGCGGTTTGTGCGGCGCGGCATGCTTTGAGGAAGGCCTCCATCGCTTGGGGTTGATCATATAAATATCCTTCAAGGTATAATACTTGGCCTTTACCGATATATTCTTCGTCAATATCATCGGGTGTTAATTCAACTGCCGCGCCCAAAAACGTGTTCATCGTACGGTCGCCATCATCACTGACAAGGATCATACAGCGCCCTGTCGAAGTATCCCCCACAAGCGGCGATACATCAAAATCTACGCCCATATCTTGCAGGCTTTTTTCAAATTTACTGCCCACGCGGTCATCGGCCACTTTACCAATATAAGCACCTTTACCACCAAGGGAGGCGAGGCACGCCATCGTGTTTCCCGCAGACCCGCCAGACATTTCGGTTTTTTCCTCCATGTCATCATAAAGAACAAGCGCGCGGCGCGCATCAACAAGGTTCATAGAACCTTTTTTCATGCCACATTCGGCGTCTTGCGTTGCCAAATAGCTGTCGGTTGTTTTGGAAAGCACATCAACCAAAGCATTGCCAATGGCAATCACATCAAATGCAGGTGTGTTGTTATTTTGTGACATTGAATATCCTTCATATTTTACTATTTATAATCTGTTATAAACTATAGTAATATCTTCTAAAGGCAAGAATATGACGAAAGAAAAGCACATACCTATTAAGGATAAAATGATCGCTGCGATGTTAAAGCTCGCAGGGGAACGCGCGTGGGAGTTCGTGGATTTTGAAGATATCGCGGATGAGGCGAGCATGGCCCTACAGGACGCACATGAATATTTTGACGATAGATCAGATATTTTGGCGGCTTATGGCCGTATGTTGGACCGTAAAATGGTCGAAAATGTCAGTGTTAGCGGTGAGGAATCTTGCCGTGAGACAATTTTTGACCTGATTATGGAGCGCTTTGACATTATTAATGAAGATCGCGCGGCTATTTTATCTATTTTACACGGCTTTCAGGGCGACCCAAAAGAAGCGATTTTAAGCTTTCCCCATTTGGGTAAATCAATGTCCCGTACATTGGACGCGGCAGGCATTGAAACAAACGGCATTTTTGGCGCGATGAAGGTCGCCGGCCTGACAGGAATCTATCTTTATACCCTTAGAACGTGGAAAGATGATGAAAGCCCCGATATGGGAAGCACCATGGCAACCCTCGATAAAGCCCTCGATAAAGCAGAAATGCTGTGGAATAGCCTGCCTATTAAATAATATTTGACATAATAATTTAAAATATGAGAGAGTCGCTTCCTAATTAAATAATAGAGGATGCCATGAATAAGTTTTTTAAAGGATTTTTACACTTCACCGGGCTAGCAACTGTGTTTTCAGCATTGACCGTTACTTCTGTAATGGGAAAGGAACCAAGCTCTAAAGATTTTGACACTTCAAATATGGGGTTAGCGGTCTGTGCTACAAAAGCTTTTAAGGCAAACTCTGCACAATATCATAGAGCAGATTATAATCCTGTTGATGGTGAAATACAGGGATCTAATTACTGGTTAGAAAATGGAGAATTATACGCAAAAACGATGGTTTCTGTTGGTGCTTTTGATTATGCAGACTTAGACGGAAATCCAAAACCAGCTCCTGATGGCACTGTTTCTGCTTTTATGATTACTCAATCTCACCCAACGGAAGATACATCTTTTTCGATTGGCTTTGACCTAGATAGAATGGGTGAAATTAAAAACCTGAGAGCGATTGCAGATACAGATGAGGGTGGCGTAGATTTTCCGATTAACAAAGATATTTCTTTTAGCGAACAATTTAATCGCTTTTTTGTTGATGTTAAAAATAACAGGGAAGCATTCTCTGATATTAGTGCTGCTCCGATAGCTGGAACGTGGGGTATGTGGAAAGTTATGAAAGATTGTTATCAATACAAAATTTAAATCTTTTATAATCTCGCCATTCTATTGCCTTTTTTGGTGGTTTAAATGCGTTCATGCAAAAGGCTCTGACTTTTATCAACCAAGATGCGCGTCATTTTCAGATTGTGACGCTGTCGGTGCTTCTTCTGATTTTGGCATTTATGTATGATTTTGCGCCTGTACCAGAAGTGATTGCATTGACGGTTTTTGCGACAATATTGACGCAATTTTTCTTCTTTAAAGTTTTAAAAATTCCGTCTAATGATTACCGTTCACCACTTATTACCAGCCTATCGCTTTGTCTGTTATTTAAGGGTGCGGCGTTGTGGCTTTATCCGTTGGCGGGGGTGGTTGCAATGGCCAGTAAATTTTTAATCCGCCATAATAATAAACATATTTTTAATCCCGCTAATGCGGCCATTGTCGCGGGGCTTCTCTTGCTTCCCAATATGGTGTGGGTGTCACCGGGGCAATGGGGCAATGCGGTGTGGTTGGGTTTTGCCTTGATTTGTTTGGCGGTTATTGTTTTGGGTAAGGCAGGGCGGGCAGATACGGCGCTGTTTTTCCTTGGATCATGGGTGTTTTTATTATTGGCGCGTGCCTTATGGTTGGGGGACCCGCTGGAGATTCCCTTGCATAATTTACAAAGCGGCGCGTTATTAATTTTCGCCTTTTTTATGATTTCAGATCCAATGACAACCCCCAATAACCGCTTTGCGCGGGGTGTTTTTGCTTTCGCAGTTGCGGTGGTGGCGTATATTTTGCAATATCATTTCCAAATTCGTGAAGCGATTTTTTATGCTTTATTTATCGTGTGTTTTACCACACCAATTTTAGATTATTTTTTTAAGGCTCAATTTTATCAATGGAGAAAAACATGATCCGATTATTTTTACTTTTAACATTTTTATTTCTGCCTATGAGCGCCCATGCCTTTTGTGGTTTTTATGTCGCTAAGGCCGATGCGTCGCTTTTTAACGAGGCATCAAAAGTTGTGCTATCGCGCCATGAAAACAGAACCGTCATGACGATGGCAAATGATTTTAAAGGAGATGTTGATGATTTTGCGATTGTTATTCCCGTGCCAACCGTTGTTAAAAAATCGCAAGTCAATGTGGGTGATAATAAAATTATTGATCATATTGACGCCTATACTGCGCCGCGCCTTGTTGAATATTACGATAATGACCCGTGCCAGCAAATCTTTCGTAAGGAAATGATGATGCGCTCGAGCGCACCGATGGCGATGATGGCTGATGATGCTGTTCAAAAATCTGCAAAATCATTGGGTGTGACAATCGAAGAAAGCTACACCGTTGGTGAATATGACATTCTTATTTTATCCGCCAAACAAAGCGACGGCTTGTTTAAATGGCTTAATCAAGAAGGCTATAAATTACCCAAGGGCGCGAATAAAGTCTTGAAAAGCTATATCAAACAAGACATGAAATTCTTTGTCGCCAAAGTGAATATTGATGAATTTGAAAGCAGCGGGTACAACTTCCTGCGCCCCTTACAGGTGGCTTATGAATCAGATAAATTTATGTTACCTGTGCGCCTGGGGACCTTAAATGCGAAAGGGCCGCAGGACTTACTGCTTTTCACATTGACGAAAAAAGGGCGTGTTGAACCAACCAATTACCGCACCACAAAAATCCCAACGGGGGATGATATCCCGTTATTTGTTGCCGATGAATTTGGTGAATTTTACAAAGATATGTTCGCCCATCAGGTCAAAAAAGAAGGCATGAAAACCGTGATGTTAGAATATGCGTGGGACATGGCATGGTGTGACCCTTGCGCCGCAGACCCAATTCCTGCGGAAGACCTTCGCAAAATGGGTGTATGGTGGATGGAAAAATCTTATGATTCACGCCCAATGCCGGGGCAACCACGCCGTATGATTGCGCCAATGCCACCCAAAGGGCAAGCGCGCGATGCATTCGTAACACGGATGCATATCCGCTATACCGCCGATACTTTCCCCGAAGATATTATGTTACAAGTCACCGAAGACCGTGAAAATTTCCAAGGGCGTTATGTAATGCGTCATCCATGGAAGGGGGAAGCGAATTGTGAAATGGCGGGCGCTTATTATTCCAAGCTTAAAGGTCGCTTTGAAAAAGAAGCAAAAAATCTGGCGAATTTAACAGGATGGAACATTTCAGATATTCGTAAAAAAATGGAAGAAAATGGTCAGTCATTCAACATAAAACCGACCGTTGATGGCCGCCCCTGGTGGGAACAAATGTGGAATGAGTAGATTCTAACGCCGTTGTCATTGCGTCACTTTATTTATAATGACGGTATTCGGATAATTTTATTTCAAAATAGCGGCTCTTTATAAAAAGATCTTGATTTATTGCCATAATAACACATAACATCACCCTTCAATAAATATAAAAAAAGGTGCGTATTATGAATATGGATTTCCAAGAATATTTTGCGGCAGTGTGTAAACAGGTTACTGTTCGTGGTGCTTTGGTAAATACAGCAGAAGGTGATGTTTACTATGCTGACCAAGCAACTGCCCATGGTGATTTTGCGGTTAAAGTTCTGTCGCGTAATGATGCGGGCAATCCCGCTGTCATGGATTTTGGTTTCTTTAACCCAGAGGATAAAGAATTTAAGACACTCGGCACGCTGACCTCTGTTGGTAGTGTCATGATTCCTAAAGGGATTTCTAGCTCCGCTATAGGGCAAGCCGTCAAACAAGTCGGGTATCAATTAGGGATGCACTTTAATTAATCTGCTAATCGCTCCAAAACGCGGTGTTCTATATATAATTCAAAGAGGATATTGACCATGTGTTCAATATCCTCTTTTTTCTTTTCGGGTTGCGTTTAACCTCTTATACTCTAACCATGCTTATTGTATTTGGTTCTATTAATATGAATTTAAACATCAAGGTTCGCGCGTTTCCCGCGGCGGGCGAAACGGTGTTATCCTCTAATTACACAATGTCGCCGGGGGGTAAGGGCGCAAACCAAGCGCTTGCGGCGGGGCGCTATGGCGCGAAAACGGCGATTGTCGGGAAGGTCGGTGATGATGGCAACGGCATCCGCATCCTCAATAATTTAAAACGCCATGGCGTGATGACGTCTGGCGTTGCTAAATCAGATGATTTCCCAACGGGGATGGCGATTGTTACGAAAGAGAAAAACGGTGAAAACCGTATCATTGTCGCTTCTGGTGCGAATGCATTGGTGAGCGCGGATCAAGCGCCTTCTGATATCTTACATAAAGATAATGTGTTGTTGGTGCAGATGGAATTGCCGTTGGAACAAAATGCTATCGTAATGAAACGCGCCAAAGAAAACGGCGCGCCGGTTATCTTAAATCTTGCCCCTGCCTTGGCAATACCCAAAGAACTCACCACGCTTATTGATTATTTGATCGTCAACCAAATTGAAGCGCGCCAATTAGCCAAGAAATTTGGAATGGAACCTGAAAAAGATAGCGGTGAGCTGGCCCGTAAGCTTGCCATGGATCATAAAATGACCGTCATCATCACAATGGGTGAATTGGGCGTTGTGGCCAGTGATAAGACAGGGAAGACAACAAAATTAAAGGCCTATAAACCCGGCGATATCATTGATACAACAGGTGCGGGGGATTGCTTTTGCGGCACTTTTGCCGCATGCCTGCATGAAGGAACAACCTTTGAAGATGCTTTAAAAACCGCAATCGTTGCCGCTGGCCTATCTTGTTTACAGGCAGGCACAATGGATTCCTACCCCTATCTAGAAGACATAGAAGACGGGCTTAAAAATTATAAATAAATTGGATATCGCTTAACAGCGGTCTGATAATATTCTACGCCCTAATATCGACGTTGGTTCCACGTATGGGAGAGCCGGGGACGGCAACAACTTCTGCTGATTCTTGGAGGATATTGGCGATTTGTTGCTCCGCTTGCGCGTTTTGACGAATGCCCGAAAACGCGGCATTTTGTCTTGTTTGTGCTAATTGTGCGGCAATTCCCGACGTCGCGTCCATAAATAAAGTCTCCCTTAAGCTTTAATATAGTACCACAAGATTCTTAATAATTTAATAACGGAATGCGGTGGTTAATACTTATGTAGTTATTTCATCCATTTTTTGTGCCATTTTGATGTCTAAATCTGATAGACCGTCCACATCATGCGTGTTTAACGTTACATCGACCTTATTATAAACATTATACCATTCAGGGTGGTGGTTGATCTCTTCGGCATAGATGGCGATGGCGGACATAAAATGCCATGCGGCGTTGAAATCGTTGAATTGAAAGGATTTTGTGATGGCATCCCGTCCATCTACTTTGTGCCATCCGTTTAATTCCTTGATAGAATTTTCTATATTTTCACTTAGAATTTTTATAGCCATTGTCATATCCAATTTTTAAGCGTATTTTTATAAATATAACAATAACATCAAAAAAGGAGAGTTGGAATGAACCAGCAAATCATCATGAACTTTTCTGTCCCGCCCAGCACGGATGACCTTGCTGTTATTGCCAATAATCAACTTCAAAACATGCCAGATGAATTAATGGAATATAGTGAAGATTTAACTATTCAAATTGAAGAAGTCGTCGATGAAACCACCGAAAGTGATTTGGAGTTAGATGATCCGTATGAATTACTGATGCTGTATAAAGCGGGAGGAGAGCTAACCCCCGGTGTTGAAAAAAAAGAAACAAAGGATGACGATGTTTTGATTATTTATCGCCGTCCCGTTCTTGACTTATGGTGTGAACGCGGCGAAGACCTCACCGCCATTATGCGCGAAGCCATGATCGAAGAAATCGCTACACAATTTGATTTCCCCGAAGAAACCATTGATGAAATGAACAACCGCCACCATCAAGGCATGCTG
Source organism: uncultured Alphaproteobacteria bacterium (assembly GCA_937934135.1). Classification (GTDB taxonomy): domain Bacteria; phylum Pseudomonadota; class Alphaproteobacteria; order Micavibrionales; family Micavibrionaceae. The sequence continues at coordinate 33,414 of CALHAW010000009.1, read as the reverse complement.
TGATGTAGTAGGGGGACTCTAAACCACCCTCTAATCCCCAACTCCCATCTCCATAAACTTCGCCATGCGTTTGGCGAAGGCGGAAGGGTTAGGGACGGGTTCTCCTTGGATGATCAACGCCTGATCGAGAAGCATTTGCGCGGCGTCTTTTAAAATATCTGCGTGCTTGCTTTTTTCTGTTTCCTTATCATCAATCATACTGCGCAGTTTTTGGATAAGCGGGTGGCCTGCATTAATCTCTAAAATCTTTTTAGCGTTTGGTTCAAATTGTTGTTGGGTTTTTAAAACTTTTTCCATGTGCATATCCACGGCATCATCGGCGGCGACCAAACACACGGGACTGTCCGTTAGGCGTCGGGACACACGCGCAAAGGATATATGGTTGTTAAGTTGCTCATGTAATAGGTTTAATAAAGGTTCCATCGCGGCTTTGGCTTTGCGGCGTTCATCCTTAATGGCTTCTTCGTCTTTCTCTTCTGTTTTGTCTTCATCAAAGTCTGAAATATCAATATTCCCTTTGGTGACAGATTGGAATTTATGGTCTTTATAGTCTGTGATTTGTTGCAACCAAAATTCATCAACCGTATCGGTCATTAACAACACTTCAATCCCTTTGGCTTTTAGGCCTTCTAACTGCGGTGAATTGCGTAATGTTTCGGCGTTCTCCCCCGTGATGTAATAAATCTTATCTTGGCCCTCTTTCATCCGCTCAATATAATGGTCGAGCGTCGTCGGCGTGTTCTCATCATGGGTACTCATAAAATGACTAATTTTGAAAATCGCATCACGATGGTCATAGGCATCATACAGCCCTTCTTTAATCACCATGCCAAATTGGTGCCACATGGTGAGGAAGCTGGCATTATCATCGCGTGACAGTTTATCCATTTCGCCCAATATTTTTTTCGTCAGGCCGTTGCGGATGCGTTGTAAGACGGGATTGCTCTGTAGCATCTCACGGCTGATATTAAGGGGTAAATCTTGGCTGTCTACGATCCCGCGCACAAATCTAAGCCATGGGTACATCAGTGTTTCAATCGAATCCGTAATAAACACACGCTTCACATAAAGGCGCAGGGCATTTTTACGTTCCGGATCATAGAGATCCCACGGGCGCATAGATGGCACATAAAGCAGGGCGGTATATTCAAACTTCCCTTCCGCTGTCCAATGAAGGGTTAGGGTCGGTTCATCAAACACATTTCCAATATGGTGATAAAATTCTTTATATTGCTCTGCACTAATTTCATTTTTGGCGCGCGTCCAAAGGGCGGAAGCGGTATTGATTGGTTCTTTTTGTTCTTCAACTTTTCCTAATTCTTCCGCATGTTTATAATCCAAATAAATTGGGATTTCGATATGATCAGAATAAGACATGACAATTTCTTTGATTTTATCTTCCAATAAATAATCAATCGCATCATTCTTCATGGAAAGCTTAATGATCGTCCCGTGACCATCGCTTAAACGTGCTTGTTCGTCACTGGTGGCATCGCGTACCGTATATCCGGTGCGGCCATCAGATTCCCAATAATAGGCGGTGTCATCACCCGCTTTTTGTGAGATCACTTCGACTTGTTGGGCAACCATGAAGGAGGCATAAAAACCAACCCCAAATTGACCAATTAAATTCATGTCCTCTTTATTTTGTAACTGATCAAGGATTGCCGCGGTGCCAGAGCGCGCAATCGTGCCTAAATTTTCAATCAAATCTTCTTTGTTCATGCCAATGCCGTTATCGGCAAGGGTGAGGGACAAATCATCATTAATTGGTGTTAAACGAATATGAAATGGAGCAGAGCCTTTTGTAAGGTCTGGATTTTGCAGCGCGTCATACCGTAAACGGTCACACGCATCCGCGGCGTTAGAGATTAATTCCCGCAAGAACACATCACGGTTTGAATAAAGCGCATTGGCTACGATATCGAGAAGGCGCGATACATCGGTTGTAAATTCCATTTGGTTATTCTCTGTATTGTCGGCCATGTTTTCTTTTTGCTCTTGTTTCTTTTGTGTGTTGGTCATGTTGCTCTCTTTTTGTAAAAAAAATTAAGGGTATAGCATCCCAATACTCCACTCCCCCTGATCATCAGGAATATAAACGTGGCGTTGGTGCAGGCGATGCGTGCCGTCCTGCCAAAATTCGAAAAGGGTTGGTTCTAATCTATATCCCACCCAATATTCTGGCTTTGGAATTTGTTCTTCATTTTTAAATTTTTCTTGGTAATGGCCATGCGCATCAAGAAGCGTTTGATAAGTGTCTAATGCGTTGGATTGTTGTGATGCCCATGCGCCAATTTGGCTTTGTCTGGTACGGGTTCTGAAATAAGTGGTAGATTCTGCTTCCCCAACAGAATAGATAACACCTTCAACGCGCACTTGCTTACGCAGGCTTTTCCAATGAAAACAAAGCGCCGCATTTGAATTTTGTTCTAGCTCTTTTCCCTTACGGCTTTGTCCGTTGCTGTGAAATTTAAAGCCGCGCTCATCGGCTTCTTTTAACAACACCATCCGTGCGGCAGGGAATCCATCCTTGGAAATTGTTGCCAAACACATTGCGCCAGGGTCATTAATTTCTGTCTTTTCCGCCTGCTTAAACCAATCGTCAAATAACATGTACGGGTTTGCAGGGGGGGTGAATGGTGTGCTTTGCTCTTTTTCTGTGTTCATTTTGGTAAAAACCTTTTTTCGGCCTTTTTTCTGTCTAATTTCATTTGTACCTTAATGGTAGATTACAGAATCGCAAATATGAAAGACGGTATCAAATGAAAAAAATTTTATTATTAACGGCAATGATTGCTTCTATCGGCTTGGCAGGGTGTGAAGCCCTTCAGGATGCCGGCACAAAACAAAGAGTCGGCGTCGCCAGTGGCGCGGTCATTGGCGGTATTCTCGGCGCGCAAGTGGGCGGGGGCAATGGACAGCTTTGGGCAACGGGTATCGGTGTTCTTATTGGGGGACTTGTCGGTAGTGAAATTGGTCGCTCCCTTGATAAGGCAGATATTGCTTATGCAAACCGTGCAAATTCCCAAGCGCACAGCGCGCCTATCGGGGAAACAATCGCGTGGAGCAACCCTGAAAGCGGTAATTCCGGTACGGTTACGCCAACACGCGAAGGTAAGGCCGCCGAAACAGGGCGCTATTGTCGTGAATATCAACAAACAATCTATGTTGGTGGCAAGGAAGAAACGGGTTACGGCATTGCTTGCGAACAGCCAAATGGCGATTGGCAAATTGTAAGTTAAGCCATTCAAACATTTCACGAAAAAGCCGCTTAACTCTAAGCGGCTTTTTTATTATTCGGTGTTTTCACCTTGTATGTTGGATTGCTCTGCGGCTTGTTTTTGTGCCTCTAATTGGCGTTGACGCATGATCTGCGCCATACGGTTATTGTTACCCATACCGCCGCCCATTCCTGGTGCGGATGGCGCAAAGGCTGGCATTGGCGTTGGTGTTGGCATATTGGGTGTTGGCGCTTTGGGTCCCAATTCGGGGCCTTTGACTTCTGGTCCTTTTGGTGCGGGTCCTTGAATTGATGGCGCGTTTGGTACAAAAGCCAAATCGTTCGATGCTTCCAGTTTTTGGATATAGGCAGGGTCATTCATTGTTATTTTCAATGAATCCAGCACGGGCGCAAAATTAGGGTTGTTGTGACAAATTTCTGCAATATGTCCCATGGTTACGGCGGCGCCCTGCCGGCGTTGATCAACAATCTTATTTCCTAAATCCAATAATGTGTCCCAACTTTCTTTATCGCTGGTTTCTTCCCCGCGACTGCCTTGGAAATGCATGCGGGCAGCTTGGTCGGGTGATGCTCCATTTTGGATGGCGCCTTCAAATGCTTTGGCGGCGCCTTGTAATGCGGCGGCGCACCAGCCTAAGAAACGGCCTTCGGTTAATTCTTCATTTTGTTCATTGGCTAAATCTAAAAAGGGGCGGCTGCTTTTTTCTGAAATCCCTTGGGCAATGATATCTTCAAAAACACTATCGACCATTTCACGGTGAAGCTTCATGTTAACCTCAGGGTCCATGAACGCGTTATAGCTATGTTCCAAACTTTCTGATGAAGCGGGTTCAATGCCTGATACTTCCTCAATCATATATCCAATAGAACGCACGAACGGGTCTTCACAAACATTGACGGCGGCGCCTAATATCTGTTCTTGGTTAAAGCCACGCCATGCCATGTCTTGTGCGGGGATGCTGAAATCCCACCATTGTTGGATATTGGCGCTGTCGAATGTATGTCCCACTTCAATCGAAACACGGCGCGCCGTGGCGATAAATTCATCTGGTTGCTTATCAAAAAGGGCAAGCTCTTTAATTGCAAAACGGCACGCATCAAGCGCAATAACAAACGGGAAGTCTTCCGCTTTAAAATTTTGTAACGGGCTAAGGGTTTGAACGCCGCGCTTTTCTGTAATCATTTTCATGAGGTCAGTTTTATCGTTTAACGCCGCCAATGTCGCCGCAAAGGCATCGGCCTGCAAATGCGCTTTGGCAATATTAAGCGGTGATCTTTTTGGTACCATCGGGCCAGATTTAAACTTCCCCTTATAGGCAGGTTGCTGACGAATTTCATACAGATCAATGGCGTGCCATGTCATGTGGTAAATTTGCGCCAATGCTTCTTCTTCTGTTTTAAATTCGTCGGTGTTTACATTCAAAAGCGCAATTAATCTATCGATGTTTTTTAAACCCATCATTTTCTTTTCATTGGCAATCGCCAACCCAACAAAAGAAGATCCTTCTGTTTTGGTATGCTTTCGGATAATCGCCATCGCAGCCTGACCGGCAGGATGGGTAATAATGTCATGTTCGGCAAGGGCGAGGGATTCTTTTAACTTACCCCGCTTGTGATAAATAAAATGCAGGCGCAACCCAGGATAGGCCAGCGCGACGCCTTTTTGCATCGCACGGCATGTCTTTTGAATAATATTTAAATCTACGGTCATTGATAAAGACCCCATTGCCCCTGTTTGTGTGTGTAAACACATGAATTCAATTATGATTCTATCCGAAAATAGTTAACAAATGCCAAAGAGAGAGCGGATTTGAGGCTAGACGGGCGGTTGAATATGTGTAGGATAGGAATTATTTTTGAAAATTAAGGTAAAAAATGACAGAATCATCAAAAAATGGCGCAAAACAATGGTTAGAGGGCAAACGTGGCCTTGTCATGGGGGTTGCCAATGATCGCTCAATCGCATGGGGTATTTCCCGATGCGCACACGAAGCTGGCGCGGAATTAGCCTTTACTTATCAAGGGGATGCGCTTTTAAAACGCGTAAAACCATTGGCAGAAAGCGTGGGGTCAGACATTATCTTACCCTGTGATGTGACGGATGAGGGAAGCATTGATGCCGTTTTTGCTGAAATTGAAGCAAAATGGGGTAAAATCGACTTTATTGTCCATGGTATTGCCTTTTCGGATAAAAATGAACTAGATGGGCTTTATGTTGACACGACACGCGATAACTTCTTGAAAACAATGGATATTTCCGTATTTTCTTTCACCGCTGTAGCCAAACGCGCCGCGCCATTAATGAAGGATGGCGGCAGCCTCGTGACATTGACCTATTATGGGGCAGAACAAGTGATGCCGCATTATAACGTCATGGGCGTGGCAAAGGCCGCGTTGGAGGCTTCGGTGAAATATTTGGCGAATGATTTGGGGCCGCAGAATATTCGCGTGAACTCTATTTCTGCGGGACCTATCAAAACTTTGGCCGCGTCAGGTATTGGTGATTTCCGCGCAATTTTGAAATGGAATGAACTCAACGCGCCGCTCCGTCGTAATGTCACCATCGAAGATGTTGGCCGTTCGGGCTTGTTCTTGCTCTCTGATTTGGGCAGCGGCGTCACAGGGGAATGCCTACACGTCGATAGCGGATATCACACTGTCGGCATGTGCGCCGTAGACAGCGCCGCCGAAACCGCAGAATTATTGCAGTCCTTCGCCCCGACTAAGCCGAAGGATGAGGCGGCCTAGGACCCATAATGCCCGCTTTTTTAAGGTCTGCGGCGCTGACGGCGCTGGCGCCTTCTGCAAAAAGTCTTTGCGCATCAGAAAAATTAATATCCAGAACTTCAACCTTTAAAGGGTTTGTCATCCATTCTATTCGTTGCATCATAATGCGCTGAAAGACATCTTCGTTCAGTGATTCAAATATAGATTTTGCAACCTGACTATCATTGGGTAGGCATGCAGAAAATAATGAAATAACATTTATTCTATGTCCCAGATTGTCAAAATCTTTTTCTATATAGGGCCGTAAAATATCCTTCACTTTTTGTTGTTCATTGTTCAAAAAATTAAGCTTTGCTTGAAGAAAATCACGATGTACTTGCGGTTTTATGTCATCTTTAATGCTAAAAAAGCCAGAGAGATCCTGTGTACTGGCATAGGCATTGCCTAGGATGCTGGCAGTATGCGTATTACCGTGACCGCCCTCATGTAATGGTTTGAGGGTATTAATGGCCTGTTGTGGTTGTTCTGCATGGATATAGGCATTGCCTAGAGTGTTGGCAATATGCGTATTACCGTGACCGTTCTCATGTAATGGTTTGAGAATTTTTATAGCCAGATCAGGCTTATTTTTTTTGATGAGCCTTTTGGCTAAGGTGGCTTTAAATCGGGTATTGTGGGGATGTTGCTGGCACGCATGCAATAATACCTGATCTAAAAGGTCAAATTTCTGATGCCGTTCTAAAATTTTAATGGCGGTTGCATATATAATTTGTGGTTTTTTATCTTGATTTGCATTCGCAACGGCATTTTTTATAAAGTCCAATCCCTGTCCGAAACCCTTATCTAACAATCTTTCTCCCCACAGCAATGTGGCTTCGGGAATTTTAGGGGTAAGACTCCGTTCAATCGCATGCTTTGGGCGCACTTCTTTATATGGTACCCGCTTCACGCAATCATATAGATTTTGTCTGTTAAACGATCCTGTTGCCTGTACTGCTACACTCATAATAGGTTGTTTATCTATAATTTGTCATATTGTCAATTATTAAAATAATATTTACACCGCTGTAACGCCTTTTATATCTACGCGCTCTATGGTAGATATTGAAAATGTCAGGAAATCGTTTCAGAAATTTATTTCAATATCAAAGCTTTGGCGCCCGTCCTGAAGCGCTTAGCGCGTGGGATAACTTTATAAAGGATAGCTATGTCTGGAAATAGATTTGGTCAGCTCTTTCAGTATACAACATACGGTGAGTCTCACGGTCCGGCCATTGGCTGTGTGGTTGATGGCGTGCCGCCGCGCATTGCGCTGTCTGAAGGGGATATCCAAAAATACCTTGATGCGCGTAAGCCAGGGCAGAATAAATTCACCACGCAACGTAAAGAACCCGATGCGGTAAAAATCCTGTCTGGTGTGTTTGAAGGGCAAACAACCGGTGCGCCGATTGGCTTGCTGATTGAAAATGTGGATCAAAAATCAAAAGATTATGGCGATATCAAAGATAAATTTCGCCCCGGCCATGCGGATTATACCTATCATGAAAAATATGGCATTCGTGATTATCGCGGCGGTGGCCGGTCGAGCGCGCGCGAAACCGCCATGCGCGTCGCCGCCGGCGCGGTTGCCCGTAAAGTTCTGGCGATGCAAATTGGCGCGGATGTTTCCATTCGCGGTTGTGTTGTTCAGGTGGGGCCGCATAAAATAAACCGTGATAATTTTGATTGGGATCAGGTTTCCCAAAATCCATTCTGGTGTCCTGATAGTGAGGCCGCAAAAACATGGGCGGATTATCTCGATGCTCAACGCAAAAACGGATCATCCGCAGGCGCAATCGTCGAGGTTCACGCAAGCGGCATTCCCGCAGGCCTCGGAGCGCCTGTTTATGATAAGCTTGATGCGGATCTTGCCAAGGCGATGATGAGCATTAATGCGACCAAGGCCGTTGAGATTGGCGCGGGTTTTGAGGCCGTTGAATGGGGCGGCGAACAAAATGCCGATGAAATGACGAAGGATGGTTTTACCTCTAATAATGCAGGCGGAATTTTGGGTGGGATTTCAAGCGGCCAAGACATCGTGGTGCGTGTTGCGTTTAAACCCACCAGCTCTATTTTAACGCCCGTTAAAACAATCGATAAAACAGGTAATGAAACGGATATTATTACCAAGGGACGTCATGACCCCTGCGTTGGTCTACGTGGCACGCCCGTCGTTGAGGCGATGATGGCTTGTGTTTTGGCGGATCATTGGCTCCGCCATAAGGCGCAGTGTTTATAGAGCGCCCATATGAAAAATTTAAGTTCTTATTTTTATAAACCCCAAAAACGTGATGGTGAGATTGCCAAAAAACGCCGCAGCTTAATGAGCGTGCCGCAGATTATTTGGAAGGCTGTTCTTAAAACCTGCACGGTGATTGGTGCGATGATTTTATTGTCGGCGTTGGTATCAACCATCCTTGTTTTTTCTGCCGGTGAAGCGCAAAAGCCATTGCCTGATAAAATGGTGTTGGTGTTTAATTTGGAGGAGGGGATTTCCGAGGTTGCAACCCGGCCAAGCTTGCTTGACCCGTTTCCTTTTATATCGCCAACGTTGCATGGCATTGTTAAATCCATTCATCAGGCCAAAAATGATGACAGGGTGAAGGGTATTGTCTTTCGCCTGAACGGCGCGCACATTAACATTGCGCATATTCAGGAAATCCGTGATGCGTTGATGGTCTTTAATGAAAGCGAAAAATTTACCAAGATTTATGCGCCTTCATATATAGATGCAGGTGGTGGATTAACGCAATATTTCCTTGCCAGTGCGTTTGATGAAATTTGGATGCAGCCTATTGGCATGTTTTCTATTTCCGGCCCGTCTTTTGAAATGCCGTTTGCTAAAAATGCGATGGATAAAATGGGCGTGAAGGCAGAATTTTTTACGCGTGAAGAATTTAAAAGCGCGATGGAAAATTTTACCAATGCGCAAATATCCAATGCCAATGAAAAAATGTTAACGTCCATCATTGGGAATCTATCGACGCAGATGATGGGGCAGATTGCGTATGATCGTAACGTCAATATCACGGAATTGGCGCGGTACGTTGATCAGGGCTTATTGACGGGGGAAGAAGCGCTGAAGTATCGATTAATTGACCGGCTGAATTATCCAGATATTTTGCTTTCTGAAATGCGGGGATCCGTAACGGGTGACCCAGAAAGTGATGCGGCAATTTTGGTGTCTTATGCGCGATACCGCCATGCGCCTGTACCAGATAAAACGGAAAAAGATGTGGCATTAATTTATGTTTCTGGCACGATTATTGATGAGAGCGAAGCACCAAGCGCCGCAAGCGGTAGTGAGATTGCAGGCTTTATTAACGAAGCCGCAGAGGATGATAGCATTGAGGCGATTCTTCTGCGCGTTGATAGCCCAGGCGGAAGCCCTTCCGCGTCAGAGACCATTCGCCGGGCGGTTGTGAAGGCGAAAGAAAAAGGCAAGAAGGTTGTGGTTTCTATGGGCGCGACGGCGGCTTCGGGTGGGTATTGGGTTGCGGCGGATGCGGATAAGATTATTGCCTCACGCGGCACATTGACAGGATCGATTGGTGTTTTAATGGGTAAGTTTGAGGCGAGCGCGTTATGGGAGAACGTTGGTGTGAATTGGGAAGGCCCGCAAATGGGCGCAAATGCCGATATTTGGTCAATGAACCAGCCATTTAATGCGCGCCAACGTGACCGCATGACAGTTTTGATTGATGAAACATATAATGCGTTTTTGGACCGTGTTGCCAAGGGCCGCAAAATGTCTGTTGCGGAAGTACGCAATATTGCCAAAGGCCGTGTCTGGACAGGTGAGCAAGCGCGTTCAGTCGGTTTGGTTGATGAGATTGGCGGATTAGAAATGGCAAAATACCAAACCGCAAAATTAATTGGTTTAAACAGTGCAGAGCAAGTCAATTTAATCCGCTTTCCTGAAGAGGGTGGGCGTTTTGAACAGTTATTAGCATTGATGGGAGAGCAAGTGAATATGCCGCGTTTGGGCGTGAAAGAAAGCGCAATTTATAAAGCGGTACAGCCTTATTTAACGCAAATAAATCTGTTCGCCAAAAGCCCTGTGGCGGTGTATGACGTGAATGTTGAGGCAATGCGTTAGAGGGTATGTTGGGTACGTAACCCGAAGAGAGTGACCGCAAATAGACACCAATAAACGCCAATAAAATTATTATCATTTTTATTATTATTATGATTGTTACCATTACATGATATTTTTTGTAATGATGATTTAGACATCATCGCTTTCAATCAAGGGTTTTACCTGTGAGAAGAAGTCAGCGTAATTCATAATAATATGGTCATTACCAATATTATATTTCATAATGGCAACGGCGGCATCAAGGCCGTAAGCAAAGGGGATAATGTCACAGGGCATCAGTTTATTTGCCTCTACCGTGGCGGCGACATCTTTATGGCGATCCCCGATATACCAGACAACGTCATCGGCGCTGGGTTCTTCTTTGATTGCCCGCAAGGCCCGTAAAATAGGGTCTGGGTGCGGTTTTGAGCGTTGAATGTCTTCGCGGAAGATTTGCGCATCGTAATAACCATTGAGGTGGAATGTCTTTAAGATGTCATGGCCATAACCCTTACCGAGGGAGTTACTGACAACGCCCATGGGAATGTTATTGCGTTTCAAAAGATTAAGCAGTAGATAAATGCCGGGACAGGGTTGTACGATTTGTTCAACGGGTTTACGGCGAATTTTATGAAGTGCGCGATGTACCAAAAGTCCGCGCGGTGCGGCGGGGTCTTCGGATAAATCAATGATTTCCTTGCGGCGGCGGATCAGATTGGCGGTGCGGTAGATGATGTTATCGATGGATTCGAGGATAGACAAAAACACGGGGTTTACATGCCGCACCGTGGTGCCGTCCATATCAAAGAGTACGATTGTTGGCTTTTTAAAAATCATTTCCATTTCCATTTCTGCGTCGTTATTCGTTGCCCGCATATTGGATATACGCGCCGTGCCTTATGCCGAGCATCAATAAAAAGCGAAACGATTTTTGATTTGTTATTCATTTGTATAATTTTAAGCATTTTGGTCTGGTAAAGCGAGGGATTTCAGCCATTTTTCTTGTTCATTCAGGGTTTTGAGCAAGGCACGGTAAGCGGCAGAGCGCCCGCCATGTTTCAGCGCATTATTTTTAACCACATCCTTGCCCGCATCTGTGGTGGGGCCAGTGGATTTTTCCCATGGGCGGTTATCGCGGGCGCGTTTCGCCGCCGCCGCGCGCTTTTCCGGTGTCCACCCTTTATTATTCATCACCAAACTCAGTTTGTTTGTTCATAGGAGGCACGGGGGGGAGGGGGGGACGGTGCGAAGCGGCGTGATTTTGTGGACGTTGGGGGCGTTGTAGATGCTCCATATAGTCAATCGTACCAATAGCGCGGCCAGTAGATTGGCAGTTTTGCTGTATTTTCAGGATAATAGGGAGCATGAAAGTATAGGCGCTGTTATAGGGTTTGCGTTTATTCTCATCAAATGTATCGAGGGCCTCGCAGAATATATCATCGAGCGCCAACATCTGCCGCCCCAAGATGGTGGCGGGATCCATTATGCGAAAATGGGGCGGATCAATGGGGAAGGATTCCCGCATCTTCGTGTCCAATGCCTGCGCCATATCTTCATAAGGGTTATGCTTTTTGGTAGGGGTGGTTTTTTCGGTTTGGGGTGTGTTTATATCATCGGTATTTTCAGTCATGATGACATTATAGGATATTATTCCTATAATGTCAAGTAATGTAAATTATATTTTCATTGAGAGGAGCAATGGCGACGCGGCAATCTATTATAGAATCCCTTCTTTGATTGGTAAGGATGTAAATAGCAGGTTGTTTTATAGATTGCGTCGTCATCTTATGCCTTGCAATGACGTTAAGAGCTAACTCTCTCCACAATATTCTTCGCCGTCAGGCACGCTTGTTTATATTGCTCTTCTGGTTTGTCGTGGTCTTGGAAGATATCGGGCAGGTGCATGGTGCGGAGTTTGGGGATTGATGTATTTGAGGATTGGAGGGGGGGATCATTGCAGATAAATTCTAATACGTATGATCCAAACCCGCCAATGGCGCCTTCCTCTATCGTGATTAAGGTATGATGGTTTTTGGCGAGGTCACGGATGAGTGCCTCATCAAGGGGTTTGGCAAAGCGGGCATCGGCGACGGTGGCGCTGATATTCTTTTGTGCCAGTTGGTCGGCGGCCAAGAGGCATTCTTCAAGGCGCGTGCCGTAGGATAAGATGGCGACGTCTGTGCCTTCGCGCACAATGCGGCCCTTACCTATTTCGAGGATTTGTCCGTGTTCTGGAATTTCTATCCCTGTCCCTTCACCGCGGGCATAACGCAGGGCGAGGGGGCCGTCATCATAAGCGGCGGCGGTGGCGACCATGTGAGTTAGTTCGGCTTCATCCGCGGCGGCCATCAAGATAAAGTTAGGGAGGCAACCAAGGTAAGCCACGTCAAACGCACCAGCATGGGTACAGCCATCTGCCCCCACAAGTCCTGCGCGGTCCATGGCAAAGCGCACGGATAAATTTTGAATGGCAACATCATGCACTACCTGATCATAACCGCGTTGGAGGAAGGTGGAATAGATTGTAGCAAAGGGTTTCATTCCTTCGGCGGCGAGGCCTGCGGCGAAGGTGACGGCGTGTTGTTCGGCAATGCCGACATCAAACATACGATCAGGGAAAGCGTGGCCAAATAAATCCATGCCTGTGCCGTCTGGCATGGCGGCGGTAATGCCGATGATTTTATCGTCCTTTTGGGCTTCTTTAATCAAGCTTTGGGCGAAAACTTTGGTGTAAGACGGGCGGGAAGATTTGGGTTTAAATTGGTTTCCTGTTACCACATCAAATTTCGCAACACCGTGCATTTTATCATTTGAATTTTCTGCGGGCATATAGCCCTTACCCTTTTGCGTAATGGCATGAATAAGCACGGGGCCGTGATTTGGGTTATCGCGGATATTGCGTAAGGTGGGTAAAAGCTGGCTCATGTCATGGCCATCAACGGGACCGATATAATAAAAGCCCATTTCTTCAAACAATGTCCCATCAGAGGTATGGATGCGCAAAGTTTCCTCTGCGGCCTTGGCGGCTTTGCGCAGTGGTGGGGGCAGAATTTTCTTACCCATTTCACGCGCATTCACGTAAGGTTTAGAGGAGACAAGCCCCGTCAGATATTTAGACAGCGCGCCAACGGGTGGTGCAATCGACATTTGGTTATCATTTAAAATGACGATGAGGTTTTTATCCAGATCGCCTGCATTATTGAGAGCCTCGTAAGCCATCCCGGCGCTCATCGCGCCATCACCAATCACGGCGATAACGTTTTTTTCGACCCCCTGAAGGTCAGCGGCAACGGCCATGCCGAGGCCTGCGGAAATGGAAGTTGAGCTGTGAGCGGCGCCGAAGGGGTCATATTTGCTTTCGCTGCGTTTGGTAAAGCCAGAAAGTCCGCCGCCCTGACGTAAGGTTTTAATGCGGTCTTTGCGTCCCGTTAGGATTTTATGGGGGTAGCATTGATGACCCACATCGAAGATGAGTTTATCATGCGGGGTGTTAAAGACAGCGTGAATAGCGGTTGTCAGTTCCACCACACCAAGCCCCGCGCCCAAATGCCCGCCCGTATGGGAAACGGCATCAATGGTGGCGGTGCGCAGTTCATCGGCGAGCTGTTTTAGTTGAGCATCATTAAAACCGCGTATATCGGCGGGTTCATTGACGGAATCAAGGAGCGTGCTGCTTGCTTGTGGCACTTCTTCTGGCTCTGGCGCTGCTTTTATCGATTTTGACATGGTTATGCGTTTTACCGCGCAACAGAATGAAAAGCTAGGTTTTTTTGATTGTTAAGGGGGTGTTGGCGTTTGAATTAAGTTGAGATCTGGTTGTTTTATTAGCTTCCCATTAATAATAGTTGCATCAGTTGCGTCTTTTATAGAGAGGTCTGAGCCTTGAAGGGCGTTAAATACATTTTGGATATTTGGTAAATTGCTGTAATTCCCGATTGTTACGACGTCACGGCCTGCTTTTTCTAGGGTGTCGTCCAAGCCATCACTGTAACCGCCAATATCCCATACATGCGCAGCGCCCCTGTGGACGAGGATGGGACGTGCAGTTGAGAGATCTATTTTTTCAGCAAGAAGGGCATGATCTGTATTATCATCAAAGCGTTTTAACAGATGTTCTAGCCCTATTTTATTAAGTTCTAAAAGGGGAACGATTTCACGATCTAAATCATAATGCCGAGTTTATGATTATGCCGCACCGAAGTCACTAACTGTTGTATTTCAGCGTTTCTTCAGTGCGACAATGCGGAATAAATTTGAATATATTGATAAGCGTAAATGGCACTCATTACGTACTTGATAAAGAAAGTTGTTATTGCTTGTCTTTCCAGCAAGTTTGTGTATACATAATATAGAGTGTTAATTTATGAAAAGGTAGAAAATGAGTGCTAACTTAAAAGGCTTTACACACGAAGCAGAAGAAATCCTATCACTAAAAAATAGCGGCCCATCTGGCGTACTTGCTTATACATGGGCTAATGCTGTTAAGTTAGTCGAGCACAAGGGGCCTGATGGCATTTACAGCTTTTCTATGCCTTATATCGATGAAGCTTCAGATAAACCTCTAGAGCCATATTTTGCTGTTGTAAGAACAAACAGAACAGGAATAGAAGTTGCCGTTCCGCCTGGTGGAACACAGGATTTGATTTTCGATTTAAACGGCGAAGAGCAATACGCAGAACTTGTAAAACCAGCTAAACAAATTGCATTTCTAAAAGATGAATTAGGAATTGAGGTTACAGATATTGACGATACAAAGTTTGTTGCCGCTTTGTTATCAAGCTCTAAAATCACTAATCTCAGATTAGAGCCAGCATTTTCAGCCGCCGCACGTGAAACAGAAGAGGAGCACGGTTGGAGTTATAATCAAAATAAAGATAAAAGTTCACCCCCCATTGAAAGAGATGAGGAATTACTTTCAAAAAGAAGCTTTACAACTAATCCACCAACTCCTATCTTGCAAAAAATATTTGTAGTGGGTGTATCAGATTTTGAGGGAGCTATTCCTGTAAGGACTGATAAAGTTGAAAGTAAAATTGAAACGATGCTTGGAAATGCTTTTTATGAACAAGGAGATTTTATGTCTTTAACTGACCTTGAAGAGCAATTAGAACAATCTAGACTAAAATTAGAACAAGACGATACTCTATCTGATATGGCCGAAATTGATTACAAAGCAACTATCAGCCGCGTCGATATGATACGTCGTGTTAAAGATGGTTTGCCTAGGCCGTCAAATACCATGTAGATAAATATAGCCATTACGACCGCAAATAATTAAACCCAACTCTTCTAAAGCTTGGTTGTTGCTCTCTAGTTATTTTCGAAAGTAGCGTTCTGACACCCATCTTCCATTTCTCTATATCTTGAACGTAATTTGAGCTTACTTCGTTTGGATTGGCCTCTGCTTGTGCATATACTTCGCCGTCCTTAGAATAAACTACGCCACAGATATATGAACCACCCAAGTCATTCTCTTGCTGTGCTAGCCGTTGCCATTTAGCCGCGTATTCCGCCAAGTTCACATTTCCTAAGCATATTGTAAAACCTTCGGTTGGTTTTCCATCATGCTCGTAAGAACTAACAACAGCTAGAGAGGTTTGCTGTAGCGAGTGCGAATTATGCCGCATTCGGCATAAAAATCATTGGCTATGACTTTTACACCGTTTTTTTCTGCTGTTTGTGTCAAATGATACATTGATCCAAACATTTTTTCGTCTTCAATTTTTTGTTCGAGAGGGTATTCGTCTCCGCTTCCATTTATAATGTCTTCAACCCGTTGGTTAATGCGTTGTTCATATTGATCATAGTCTTTTTGTGTGATTTCTTCATGATTTAATAAATTACGAGCGGCGTCTAAATGGCTTTGCTCTGTTGTAATTCTAACTTGTTTGACAAAGGTTTCTGCATTTATGTTTCCCGCAGCTGCTTTATCAAGGAAGGGTTGCAGTTCTGCTGGAATTTCTAATGATACAGCAGAGATTTTTCCAGGGTTGTCGAGAATGGTTTGGTTCATCAGATCAAAAGTATTTGTGGTTACCAAATGATCTTCCGCAAAAACAATATCTTTGCCGGATTGTACGTTCTTATTAATAAAATTTTGTGCATTCAAATTATTACACAGCCCCTATTATTGTGTGGTTAAGAAGCAGTATGAATGAATAACATTAATATTATGATAATTTAAAGTTAAGGGATTGATATTATGCGGTTTTTTTAATTAAATGTTGGAAAGCGGGGGCGATTTTGCAGGGGATGATTTGAATATTTTGCCAGACATTGCCTGTAATGTAGCTTTCTGTGTCTAGCCATGCCTTTACGCCATCAATATCGTCAAATTCCACAATCATGATAGAGCCATTCATGTTGCCATCTGCCCCCAACATGGCGGCAGCGATGAGTTGCTCCCCCGTTTTGGCGGCCAGTTCGCTGTAGGCCATGTGGCCTTCGCGGGCGGCCATACGGCGGTCTAAGGCTTCCTCGTCGTTTCCGTCTTTTCCAATAATGATAAAATGCATGAAAGGGTTTTACCACCAAGGGAGGAAGGCACCAAGGTTTTATTTGTATTGACATAAGCTTGTAGTTATTGTTAAAAATTTTTTATGAATATAGAACCAAATACCAATCAATATGCAATCGCCAGTGTCTCACTTTTAAGGTGGAGTAAGGGAGGTTTATCTAATCTGGCGCAAAGAGAGTTTGCGATAGGATGTATGGATATCGTTAATGGGGCATCTCAGGCTCAAAAGGCATTCAAAAAGGCACAAAATTGGCCATTGCGTACGGCATTAATTCATAGTGTGCCGTCGGGTGATTTTATTAAAGATTCTCAGCAAGCATATAAAGAAGATTGGGGCGTGCAGGTTGAAAATAAAACAGGTCCTTATCGTTTGGCGTTAGGTTTGAAGAATGATTTGTTCACCCTTCGTGTGAGGCAAGTAGGATCACAAACATATAAGTACTTTAAGATACCAATGACGTCGTTCTTTATGAGTTCGTGTGTGGGTAAGCAGGCTGAAAGCTTAGAGTATGCAGACGATAAGCTTTTCTTAGGTAGAAAAGTTACGCAAGGGTTTGTTCCATTGATACAGTTACTGAAAAACGCAAGGCTTTAAGTGTAGCCCCTTTTATTGACATAACTTTATTTTTAATATGAGGTTGCCGCTATGACTGAAAAAATCCTAAATTTATGGGGAAATGAAGATGAGCAGATGAGTAGTTTTATTCATATTAGTGAATTGATTGTTTTTAGACATTTGCTGGATTTTTCTTACTTGGATATTAAAAGAAAAACTGTTGTTTTTAACGGTACTAATCGAAGCGTACTTATTTTTCCAACTCTTAAGGAAGCAGATATAGCTGTTACATCCTCTCTTTTAAATTTAAACGAAATGACTTTATTAAATGCGGAGAAGACTGAAGAAATCGAAGCACTTTTTTCTAAAGATGTGGTTTCTTTCATTAATGATGGTACTCGAATAGCAACGCTGGTTACGGCAAAAACAAAATCTACGGCACAGGCTTTAAGAAATGCTTTAATCGGCAGTATTGCACAAGTGCCAAGGTTGGCAATGTATCGCTCCCTTGATCTACAATGCCCTATTATCAAAGATATAAATTTAGAAAAGGTCACAGATAAATACGCCCTTTTATTAGAAAGCATTTCTAAGGCTCCCGATAATGAAGAAGGGGACGAAGAGATTAAGAATTTAAGTCAGGGAGTTGCAAACTCCCTGGAGCAGATTATTAGGGATTTACGGGTCCGGCATTTGGGTAGTGATTGGGTTGAAATAAAGCGTGATCCAGATTTATTTCTTGATATTAGGAGATCATTTGAGGGTATTAAAAGGAGCTGGGGCATTGCTGTATCACAAGAGGGTAGGGACAATGTTATCCCTATCGGAAACCCCAGACTTCCTTAAGTGCGTCTTCGTAAGATATACATTGCCAATTCTTTGAGCATTTTGGGGTTGTGACAAAGTTATTAGAGGGTAAGGTTTCTGATAGCGGTTGAAGAATTTGTGATTAAACAGCCATCGTGTGATAATTCACGCAACATACTTGGGATTATATGTTGATCGCCATCATTCCCTCCAATGGTGTCATCTAGAAGGGCGACGTAAAAATCCTTCAATCCACTTTGCGCTGTATCGAAAACACATGCCGAAACATTGAAGCCCGATATGAGTAAGTGAGAAATATTATGCTGATTTAAAAGCGAGTCTAAGTTGCTATTTTCGAAGGCGTTATCATTGCTTTTTGGTACTAAAATATCGGTTTTTTCTGTTTCTAATTTGTGCAAGCCGCCGGCGGCTTTTGTAATCCCTTCGGCCTCTTGATCATAGTAGATGATGAATGTTTTTAGATTTATTTCACGGAATATTTTTGAAACATTATTAATATGATTTGAAATTTCTTCCGTATGTGTTGTGCCGAAAGTATTTTTACCAATACGGCAAAATTCTTCTTGTACGTCTATGACAATATGCGCGTAATTTTGAACGGGCGCGCACCAAAAATCATCATCAAAATCAATATATTGTAGTGACTGTAACATGGAATATTCCCTCTTTATGTTGAGGGGTATAGCTTAATATATTTTTTATGTCAATTATTAAGCGCGTCTTTGTAAGACATACATTGCCAATTCTTTGAGCATTTCGGCGCGGCCATCAAAGATACGCAGGTGGCGGATGGCCTGATGGACGAGCATTTCGGCGCGGGCTTTGGCTTGTTCTTTCCCCATGGTGGAAACAAAGGTCGATTTACCAGCCTGTTCGTCCTGATTGGCGGGTTTGCCGGTGTCGTTAGGGTCTGCTTCGACGTCCAACACATCATCGGTCACCTGAAAGGCGAGGCCGAGGTCATAGGCATAAGAGCAGAGCGCTTTTTTCTGTGCATCGCCAGCCTTACCAAGGACACCACCCGCTTCGCAGGCAAAAGCAAAGAGCTGCCCTGTTTTCATGCGTTGCATACGGGAGATTGTGCCAACGCCAAATTCTTCTTTTTCACCGAGCAAGTCAAGCATTTGACCGCCGCACATGCCGTGTCCACCAGAGGCAACAGCAAGTTTACGCACCAGTTCAACGCGAACGGAAGGATCAGGGTGGGTTTCGCGGTCACCCATGACTTCAAAAGCAAGCGTGAGGAGCGCATCCCCAGCCAAAATAGCTGTGGCTTCGTCATATTGACGGTGGAGGGAGGGTTTACCGCGGCGCAGGTCAGAATTATCCATTGCGGGTAAATCATCATGAATAAGGGAATAAGAATGAAGAAATTCAACCCCAGCGGCAGCGCGGCGCGCGCGGTTTGGGTCCACGTTAAAGAGGCTGGCGGCCTGCATCACCATGAAGGGGCGCAGGCGTTTACCGCCATTTAACACGCCATAGCGCATGGCATCATAGAGGCGGGCTTCGGGGAGGTCCGTTTCGGGAAGCAGGTGATCAATCATTGTATTCACGGATTCAGTGCATTGATCCATGGCTTCTTGAAGGCGGGGGGAGGCATCGCGTGGTGATGGCATTCTTAAAGTCTTTCTTTATTATTCTTTATCGAAAGGCGCGGTGGAGGCCGACCCATCGGGATTTATTGTTATTTTTTCAATTTTTTCCTGCGCGGCGCTTAATTTTTTAGCGCAATGCTGTTTCAATGCCATGCCGCGTTCATAGGAGGTAATAGAATCCTCCAAGGGTGCTTTACCACTTTCGAGGGCGCCGACAATGGTTTCCAGCTCTATCAAGGCGTCTTCGAAGCTTAAAGTGTCAGGAATTGTGTTTTTAGTCATGGTATCGTTTTACACTAAAGTGAGGCGTTATAAAAGAGTTGGCTTTCGGTTAATTGGAAGCCGACATGAATTTGATAAGGAGGCAATGTGCCATCAGGATTATAGGGCAGGCGTTGACGGATGGTTTCGATTAAGGATTGTTGGGTCGCGGTGCCGTCATAGGTCATGGAAGCGGCGAAAAGCTCCTTCACCACTTCGGCACCGGTATTATCAGTCACGGTGATAAAGTAAGGATAAGCGAAGAAGGGCTGATCATTTGGTTTACGGCGCGCCTTGGGGCCGAGTTTGCTGTCAAAAGCCAGCTCAATCAGAATACTGACATAGTCACCATCAGGGGTGCATTCGCTGCTGGCGCGGGCCAAATGCACGGAAGAGACCTTGTTGGCGGCGATGGGATTGCTTTCATCATAAAATTCGGTCAGGGAATTTAATTGTGGATCAATGATGATAGGCGGGCAGGTATTATTGAGCGCCGCACGCGGGGCATCCGTGGTTAAAGGGGTGGGCGGTGTTTCATTGTCTTTGAGGTTTTGCACTTTTTTATTGAGAGAGGCGTTGAAATCGCGGAAATCTTGTTGGATTCCTGCGGCAGTGCTACAGCCAGATAGGCACAGCAGTGCGATAAGTATTATTCCCTTTTTCATGAACAGAACAGTACGAGAGCGCAAGCGGGATGACAAGAGTTTTTAAGGCCCATTCATGCTAGAAACAAGCGTTTTCAATTTATGATTGTTGTTCGTATCGTTTTCTAAAAATCGTAACGGTGATTTATGATTTAATGTGCTGATTTTAGCTCGTAACCACATAGTCTCTTGCTCGTTGTCATCACCACCATATACCAACTCCAGAGTAGTTTTTATCTCTGAGATAAGGTCAAAACGTTCTTCTATTTCAGGAGGGAGCTTAGCTGCTTCATTAAAGCCTAATAAAATATTGCGTTCCTTTTGAGATAACTTCCAGTCGTCCATACACTCAACAATCCATTCAAACTTTTCTTGTACCAAGCTCATTATACTTCCTTGTGATGATTAATATGTAACATGAATAGCATTTATTTTTAAATATGACAATAAATTCTCTTGGCGAGTTTTTAACATAGATTTATTTGCAGTGGTCTTTTATAAATGCGTCATGAATAACGTAAGCAAAAACGATATGACAATATTGCTGGCCAGTCCGCGGGGGTTTTGTGCGGGGGTGGACCGGGCGATCCAGATTGTTGAAAAATCATTAGAAAAATATGGCGCACCCGTCTATGTACGCCATGAAATTGTGCATAATAAATATGTGGTCGAAGGATTGCGGAATAAAGGTGCGGTCTTTGTCGAAGCGTTGGATGAAATCCCCAATGATGGGCAGCCGGTTATTTTCTCTGCCCATGGTGTGCCGAAACGTGTGCCGCAAGAGGCAGAAAAGCGTGAGATGTTTTACATTGATGCCACCTGTCCATTGGTCAGCAAGGTACATAAAGAAGCGGAACGCCATCATGCGGCGGGATGCCAAATTATATTGATTGGGCATGCGGGCCACCCCGAAGTGGAAGGCACGATGGGACAGTTGCCTGAAGGCGCGGTATTGTTAATTGAAACGGTTTCAGACGTGGCGGAATTAAAGGTAGAGAATCCTGATAATCTGGCCTATTGCACGCAAACCACATTATCTGTTGATGATACGGCAGAGATTGTTGCCGCGCTGCAGGCGCGTTTCCCAACAATGAAGGGGCCGCATAAAGAAGATATTTGTTACGCCACCACGAACCGCCAAAATGCGGTAAAGGAAATTTCTGAAAATTGCGACGCAATGATTGTTATTGGCGCGCCCAATTCATCTAATTCAAACCGCCTGGTTGAGGTGGCATTAAGTTATGGATGTGAAAAATCCATGTTGGTGCAACGAGGTAGCGATATTGATTGGGTGTGGTTAGAAGGGGTGCAAATTTTGGGTTTAAGCGCGGGCGCGTCCGCGCCAGAGGTTTTGGTAGAAGAAGTGATTGATATGATTGCCACGAAATATAATGTGCGCGTTGAAACACCCAACAGCACCGAAGAAAATGTGGTGTTTAATATCCCGCGTGTGTTGAGAGACAGCGCAGCGTAAGGAAAATATTACATGCCGATTACAAAGTCAGATTTTAACAAGATAGAGAATAAAGTCATTACCCTGATGGGGATGTCAGGGATTGGGAAGACGTATCTTTCGTGTTTGTTGGCGAAAGAAGGGTGGTTTCATTATTCATGTGATTTAGAAATTGGGACGACTTATTTAGGGGCAGAGATTGAAGAAACGCTGGGTGAGAAAAACACCGTAATTGCCGAAGATCTTTCGCAATTATCCCGTTATGTGGGGCAGTTGGGGGCAGGTAAGTTACCTTTTGATGAATTTAAGCGTAGGCAGAATACATATTTTGAAGCCGAGTGTGAGAGCCTGCGGCAGTTACAGAAAGTTGTGGCGCAAGCGCATAAAGGTGGTTTTAGCCAAGTTGTTAATGATTCAACAGGAAGTCTTTGTGAAATTGATGATGAAGTTTTGTTAGATGCGGTGGATGAAAATTCTTTGATTGTTTATATCAAAGCCAATGCCGAAGAAGAAAAACACGTGTTAAAGCGCGCGCAAGATTACCCCAAGCCGATGTTTTTTTCACCGGAGCGATTTGCGTTTTGGGTGGAAGAATATTTAACCGTGAACGATTTAAAGGATACAAATGAGATGGACGCAGATGATTTTGGGCGGTGGGTGTTCCCGCGTTTATTTGAAAACCGTTTACCAAAATATCAATATATTGCCGATAAATATGGTGTGACGATTCCGTCTTCTGCCTTTCATGGTGTCACAACATCCAATGATTTTTTGAAAATTATAGAAAGCCATCTGCCGGATGAGTATTAAAATTTATACAGATGGGGCGTGTAGTGGAAACCCCGGCCCAGGTGGGTGGGGTGCGTTGTTGATGTGGAATGGGCATCAAAAGGAATTATCAGGGGGGGATCCAGAAACAACCAATAACCGTATGGAGATGATGGCGGTGATTAAAGCGTTGGAGGCGATTAAAAAGCCAAGTGACGTTACGATTTACACAGATAGTAAGTATGTTTTACAAGGCGCGACAGAGTGGCTGGAGGGGTGGAAAGCCCGTGGATGGCGCAGTGCCAATAAGAAACCAGTGAAGAATCAAGATTTGTGGGAGCAGATCGATTCGCAGATTCTGCGACATAAAGTAAATTTTATTTGGGTAAAAGGGCATTCTGGCGATGAATTTAATGAACATGTGGATAAGCTGGCCGTCGCAGCGATTCCAAATAGTTAGCCTGATTCGTCCACAGGCTGCCTCCCTCTTGTAACTTCGTTGTTAACTTATCGTTAAGACCTTCCGAACAAAGTTTTGATATGATGAATGTGTTAAGGCGTTCATAGAAGATCAAAAAACGAAGCGGCTAACAGGAAGGCAACAAGATGACGAAGCATTTAAAGAGTAATGATAATAGGGGAGACCCCAATGTTATTT
This sequence comes from uncultured Alphaproteobacteria bacterium, assembly GCA_937934135.1. Taxonomy (GTDB): domain Bacteria; phylum Pseudomonadota; class Alphaproteobacteria; order Micavibrionales; family Micavibrionaceae. The sequence continues at coordinate 10,043 of CALHAW010000009.1, read as the reverse complement.
TACCAATCCCCCCTTTATCCAGCCATGCCCATGCGGAGCGCGAAGTATATGCGCGCTTTATGCGGCATTTGCGTAATGTTCCCAATAATGTAATGGCAATAAAGATACTGTCTGCCATCCAATTTACAGCAGATATGATGGATGTGGGAGATTCCCTGATTGCTAAGACATTGGTTGATTGTGGTTTACGCGCGCCACGTCAGGCGTTTCCATCTGATTATTTAGAGTTTATTGACCGTGCGTTGATGCGTTCTGGTTGGGAAGTTGGCGGGCCGAGCGCCAGCGCAGCGGAATTAAAAGCGCATTGGGATGATATTGGTGAAGACAAGTTTGCGGCGGTACGCGGCGAAATTGTTGAGGCCACGCAGGTATTATTTGTGGAGACGTAAAATATAAAATAAAGAAATTTTTAAAAACCCGTTTAAGAGGTTTTGAAAATAAAGAGTAAGACATTGAAGGACATAAAATAAACTATACTGAAAGGACACCAGATGCTTTTTTTTAAATATAGCCGTCATGCATGCAAGCGCGAGGACGCTATTCATTCATATCCCATTGATGACGGCCGCGCGGGGTGTATTCCTTCTTAGGTTTATTTTTCGGTGACGCATTTTTATTAGGGTGGTCAAGGCCATTTGTTATACCGCCCAGCCAGTTAAAAAACCCACCGCCATTATTCTTATCGCCTAAGTCATCATCGTTTAAGATACCTGAAAGGAGATCATCAAAACCATGTTCACCAAAACCGTCACCGAAATTTATATTCGAGAAATTACCATAGGTGCGACCACCTTTGGTTTGAGCCACCATCATAACTTCGCGCCAAACATGGGCGGGGGCAGCGCCGCCAGTCAAACGCTTCGTCGGGGAATTGTCATCGTTTCCAAACCAAACCGCCCCGGTATATTTGTCAGTAAATCCGATAAACCAAGCATCGCGGAAGTCTTGTGATGTTCCTGTTTTACCCGCAGCGCGGTAGGGGATAGCCGCGGCCTTTCCCGTGCCATTGCGCACAACCGATTGCATCATTGCTGTGATTTGGCGTGTGTCATTGATTTCGACAACACGTCTGCTTTTCGTGGGCGCTTCGCGTTTATATAAAATATCACCTGCCTTGTTTGTGATCTTTTTAATGGCGAAGGGTTCAACGGCCAAACCGCCACGGCCAATCACGCTGTAGGCGGTTGCCATTTCAATCATTGGTACGCCAGAGCTTCCCAAAGCCAAGCTGAGATCTGGTTCAAGGTTGGCAGTAATGCCGAGGCGACGGGCGAGACCAATGACTTTATCAGGGCGCACATCACGCATTAAATTCACCGCAACGGTGTTGAGGGAAAGGGTGAGTGCTTCAAATAATGTGACTTCGCCATAATATTTATGACCGTAGTTGGCAGGGCGGTAGCGACCCCGTGTGATTTTTTCATCAACAATTAAAGAATTTAAATTCCATCCATTTTCAATCGCTGCTAAATAAACAAGCGGTTTGAAAGAAGAGCCAGGAGGACGAAGGGAGTCCGTGACGCGGTTAAATTCACTGGCGCCGTAATCTTTACCGCCCATTAATGCAACAATAGAACCATCCAGGCGGATGATAATACCCGCGCCCTGACCAACTTCATAATCTGTGCCGTAACGCAGGGTGTTTTTGGTGATGGATTCTTCCAGTTGGTTTTGAATATCGCCATTCAGGGTCGTTTCAACGATGATGTCATCATCAATAGTACCAATAAGGTCTTCTAACTGCCCCACAACATAATCTGTGAAGTAGCGCACGGAATTACCGCTGGATGGTTTGCGGCGCGGCACGGGCGGCATGCCTTTATAGCGATCAATTTCATTGCTGCTGGCGTATCCTGCTTCCTTCATTGCTTTGAGGACGGTGGCGGTTCTTTCGGCGGCGCGCTGTGGGTTTGCGCTGGGAGAGTAGCGAGAGGGCGCTTTGAGCAGACCGGCGATGGTTGCAGATTCTTTGAGGTTTAATTCTTTGGCAGATTTATTGAAATAAACGCGGGCGGCGGCATCAACGCCATACGCCCCAGCGCCCAGATAAACGCGGTTTAGATAGGCGCTTAAAATTTCATCTTTGGTGAGTTCGCTTTCTAATTGGAAGGCGAGCATGAGTTCTTGAATTTTACGTTTGATGGTTCTATCACGGGAGAGGAAAAGATTCTTGGCGAGCTGTTGGGTGAGGGTTGACCCCCCTTGAGCAAAGCGACCCTTGGTGATGTTGACCACAAAGGCACGCGCGATCCCTTTTAGATCCATTCCAAAATGATCATAAAAACGGCGATCTTCAATCGCCAGAACGGCATTGACGACATGGGGGGGCAGATCTTCGACATTGACGATTTCGCCTTTAATATCGCCGTAACGATCCACTATTTCACCGTTTGAGGCCTTAATGATAACTGTTGGGCGGCGTTCAAATACCATAGATTTTGTAATGCTGGGCAGTTCACTAGCGTACCAGAAGAGCATGATGGTTAGTATAATGGCGCACCATAATCCGGTGACAAACCCCCATTTTAGGCAAAATTTAAACGCACGCGACCAAAAGCCCCCTTTTGTTGTGGTTTTTTTCTTTTTGGTCGTTTTTTTAGACGCTTTTTTAGGCGTTTTCTTTGACGGTTTTTTAGCTGTCTTTTTGGTTTTTACCATGGTGACAATGTTTTACAGCCCAAGCGCCCAATAGGCAAAGGATTTTAATTTGAGCGTGTGGTTGTATTTGCTAGTAATATGTTAAGTGCAGTCCAGCCAGTATCTTCGCATGGCGGGGAATCTATCGGTGGCTGGGGTCTCATCTTCAAATTCGGCGTTCAGACTTTCAATTACTTTGATTGCGGTTTTATTATCGGGGGAAACGGTGATAAGCGCCTTATCAATACCCAAATAATTCACGATAGGTATAGATTTTTTTAATATTTTTAAACCAAAGCCTTTGCCCCGCATGGAAGGGCGAATGTTAAAATGCACGTGACCACCCCATTTTTCCAAATGCCAGTTAAGGCGGTGGCGGATATCAACCGTGCCAATATAAAGGTCATCTTTTATCAGCCAGACAATGGTTTCTGGTACGGGTTCAACCCAGTCTTGATAGGGTTGATGGGGGTAGCCTTTTTCTGTTCTAAGCGCCTCAATGAAGCCGTCAAAATTATCTGTTAATTTATGAATATCTTGGTAGAGGTAGCGGCCTTCGGCGTGAAATTCCCCGAGGGCTTCGAGGTAGCTTTCTTTATATTCAACACAAGGGCGGATAAGTTTTGATGCGGACATTGGATGATTATATCAAAAAGATAGACGCAAGGCCAAGGAAAGCGAAGAAGCCGACAATATCGGTGATGGTGGTGAGGAGGACGGTGGAAGAGAGTGCGGGGTCAGAGCCGATTTTATCAAGAAAGACGGGAATAGCGACACCAGCGAGGCCGGCAACAAATAAATTAATCACCATTGCCCCTGCAATCACCGCGCCGAGTGTTTCGTTTTGAAACCAGAGCGCGGCAATAACGCCCATAATCACGGCAAAGCCGACACCGTTTAAAAAACCAACGATTGTTTCCTTGCCAATGATACGCACGGCATTTGTGCTGGAGAGTTCTTTGGTGGCCAGAGCGCGCACGGCAACGGTGAGCGCCTGTGTTCCTGCGTTACCACCCATGGAGGCGACAATGGGCATAAGGATAGCAAGTGCGACGACCTGTTCAATCGTGGCGTCAAAAAACGAAATTACGATAGAGGCGACAATCGCGGTAATTAAATTGACAAAGAGCCAGCGAAAGCGGCTGCCGGTGGTGGAGAGGATGGCACGGTAAAAGTCGCTTTCCACCCCAGCTAATTTCAAAATATCTTCTTGGGCTTCTTCATCGATAACGTCCAAAATATCATCAACGGTAATCACCCCAATCAAGCGGTTTTCTGCATCAACAACAGGGGCAGAGTTTAGGCCTTCCCGCCGGAAAATAAGGGCGACTTCTTCCTGATCCATTTCGGCGGGAATGGTGTGGAGGTCATCCAATGTTAGTTCTTCGATTTTTTGTTGGCGTTTTGATCGTAAAATACGGTTAAGCGGAATTTCACCAATCACATGATATGTTGGATCAATGATGATGAGGTCATAAAATTCTGACGGTAGGTCATTGGCGGCGGCGCGTAAATAATCAATGGTTTTACCAACTGTCCAAAATTGTGGCACGGCCACATATTCGCGCTGCATGAGACGCCCTGCGGATTCTTCGGGGAAGGTAAGGCCTTCTTCAATGGCGACTCGCATTTTGGCGGAAAGTTTACGGATGATTTCTTGTTGAAATTCCTCATCCAGATTTTCAATCAGGTCGAGGGCATCATCACTATCTAGTTCAGAAATAATCCCCGCAACGCGAGAGGGCGAAAGAAGGCAGAGTGTTGATTTTTTAAGGTCATCATCCAGATAGGAATAAGCCTGGGGGTCAATTTTAACGCGGCGGTTTTTAATCAGCGCCTTGCGGTCTTCTGCCGGGATTTTTGAAAGAAGTTCTGCGGTGTCTGGAATATTGAGCGAATTTACGAGGAGGAGATGGCTATTTTCTTCCTCATCATGCAAAGCATCGATAATTTCCTTAATGGATTCATCGCTTAGGCATACAGGCCCCGTTGCGGCAGCCTCTTCAATAAATTCTTCAGATATACTAGGCACGGATTCGGACATGAGGGCATGATAGCACGATTTTATTGTATTGCTACAGTGACAGAAGAATGCGGGGAAGGATTATCATTGCGAAACAGTCAATGGTTTAAAGTAATCTAGCGCGTAAAGGATTGCTAGATTACTTTGTCATGCACGCAATGATAAAAATATTAAGCCGCTTTTTTGGTTTTTACGACGTTGGTTGTTTTTTCATTTTTTTGAGCATCGATGCAGGCCACGGCAGTCATGTTGAGGATGCCGCGCGCGGATGCCGCATAAGTCATGATGTGGGCGGGTTTATTGACGCCGAGCAACATAGGACCAACAGGAATACCATCACCCAATATTTTCAACATATTGAAAGAAATGCTGGCGGCATCAATGTTTGGTGTCACCAAAAGGTTTGCTTCCCCCGTTAGGGTAGAATTGGGCATGATGTCATTGCGGATACGGGCAGAAAGGGCGGCATCAGCGTGCATTTCACCATCTATTTCAATTTGAGGGGCGCGAGATTTAATATCTGCCACGGCGTCCCGCATTTTTGTTGCGCTTTCGCCGCAATGCCCGCCAAAGTTAGAATGGGACAGCAAGGCGATTTTTGGTTCAATGCCAAAGCCGCGAACGCGTTCCGCCGCCAGCAATGTCATTTCTGCAAGTTGTGCGGCGCTGGGGTTCGGATTTACATGTGTGTCAGCGACAAAGTAGTTCCCTTTGTTCGGGATAATCAAAAGGCGTAGAGCCGCGGCGGTTTCAACACCGTCTTTTAACCCAATAATATCTGTGATCGGTCCAAGATGTTCATGGTATTCACCAACTGTTCCGCAGATGACAGAGTCAACCTCACCCCGTGCCAACATTAGAGCGGCAATGGCGGTTGTGTTTTTACGCATGATGTCCTTGGCCATAGCAGGAGTGATGCCTTTGCGTTCCATTAATTTATGGTAGCTGGTCCAGTACTCTTTATACCGTTCATCTTTTTGTGGGTCACAAAGTTCGAAATCTTTATCAATGGTGAGGCGTAGGTTAAGGCGTTCTAAGCGGTTTTCAATAACGGTACGGCGACCAATAAGGACAGGTTTTGCAATGCCTTCATCAACGGCCATTTGCACAGCGCGCAAGACGCGTTCTTCTTCCCCTTCGGCGTAGGCAATTATTTTGGGGTCTTTTTGTGCTTGACTGAAGACGGGTTGCATCACCGTGTTTGATTTAATGTGGAAGCGTTTTAATTGTTGGCAATAGGCATCAAAATCTTCGATGGGGCGGGTTGCGACGCCGCTATCCATTGCGGCCTTTGCCACAGCCATGGGGAGTTCAACGCCAAGGCGGGGGTCAAATGGTTTTGGAATCATATAATCAGGACCAAATTCCAATGTTTCATCAGGATAAATGGCGGCCACTTCGGATGTGACTTCTTTACGGGCGAGGGCGGCAATGGCGTTTACGCAAGCAATTTTCATGGCTTCGTTAATTGCTGTTGCGCCAACATCAAGCGCACCGCGGAAGAGATACGGAAAACAAAGCACGTTGTTTACCTGATTGGTGAAGTCAGAACGTCCTGTGCAGACGATACAATCAGGTTTTCCTTTTTTCGCTTCGTCAGGCATAATTTCAGGTGTTGGATTTGCCAGCGCCATTAAAAGAGGAGCAGCAGCCATAGATGCCGCCATGTCAGCGGTTACCATGTTGGGGCCAGATAAGCCAAGGAAGACATCAGAGCCTTCGAGCGCGTCTGCCAATGAGCGGGCATTAGTGTCATTCGCATATTTTTCTTTGTAAGAATCCATGCCTTCGGTACGGCCTTTATAAATGACGCCTTCGCGGTCACAGACGATGATGTTATCCCGCGGTAAGCCAATTTCAACGAGGAGATTTAAACAGGCCATAGCGGCCGCGCCTGCGCCATTAGCCACCAATTTTACATCTGTGATGTTACGCCCTGCAATTTCAAGCCAGTTGGTGAAGGCCGCAGACACAATGATGGCCGTGCCGTGTTGGTCATCATGGAAAACGGGAATCTTCATACGTTCTTTAAGACGGTTTTCAATTTCAAAACATTCTGGTGCTTTGATATCTTCGAGGTTAATGCCGCCAAAGGAGGGTTCTAACATAGCGATCGCATCAACGAATTTATCGATATCTGTTTCATCGACTTCGATATCAAAAGAATCAATATTGGCAAATTTTTTGAAGAGAACGCATTTCCCCTCCATCACGGGCTTAGAGGCCAGTGCGCCAATGTTACCAAGGCCAAGCACGGCTGTTCCGTTAGAGATAACGGCGACGGTATTACCGCGTGAAGTGTAATCAAGTGCTTTGAGTGGGTCTTTTTCAATTTCCAAGCACGGGGACGCCACACCGGGGGAGTAAGCCAACGCCAAGTCACGCTGAGTTTCTAGTTGTGTGATGGGCTTCATCGAGATTTTACCGGGACCTGTTTGGTGGTAATCCAGTGCGTCTTTATATAATTGGTCTTTTGCCGCGTCTTTTGATTTGTCGTTATTGGTCATTTTTTACACTCTCTTGTTAAAATCATGTGTCAACATAACAAGGCATTTTGTTTCCGCCAAGCGTTTAAATGGACATGTTTTCCTGCTTGCTACGCTTGGTTTTATTTGTTATTTAATCCTCACCTCAAATAAGGAGCGGTCGTGGCGGAATGGTAGACGCGCAGCGTTGAGGTCGCTGTGGGCGATAAGCCCGTGGAAGTTCGACTCTTCTCGACCGCACCAATTTGAGCCAAAGCCGCCAAACGCCCAAGCGTGTAGGCACGAGGGCGCTGGATTAAAAGCTTATTATATGTGTTCCCATCATGTTTTGTTTATTCATTCGCGCAATAGACACCCTTACTGTTTTTTGTCTGTTTTCTGCCTATTTAGGTGAGTATGTTCTGTTTGTGCGCGCGCTTGGGGTGATGTAGAGGCCTGTCGTATCATTACTGAAATAAGCGTCAACACTATGTTTTGAAATAACTTGATTAAATGTCTTTTGAAACAAGGTGTTTTGATCTTTTGTTTTAAAGAATATGGTTGTTTCTTTAAGTCCAGATAGGATTTTATAATCTTTAATTTTACTTTCACGTGTTGCGCGCTTAATTTCGGAGTCTAATATGGCCCTATATTGTCCATTTGTTGGATAAGGGTATAAAAATGCAGTGCGAAAGCGATATTGCGTGTCTGATAATTCTTTTACTAAGTTAAACATAATTTATTCTAAAAAAAAACAGTATTAAGTCAAATGTAGTCTGTGTTTATCCACATTCTGAATTATGTTAGAGATGGCGCTTATCTTTTGAAAGACGGTGAAAATGAGTGAGGGAAAAAATCAGGTTGAATGGACGATATCGGATAATCCGATTGAATATGAGGATGCGGTAGCGGTGATGGAAAGCACGGTCGCGGATATTCGGGATGGATCATCACCAGAACAGATTTGGTTATTGCAGCACCCTGCGCTCTATACGGCGGGGACGAGCGCAAAGGAAAGTGATTTAATTGACCCGAAGTTTCCCGTATTTAAAACGGGGCGGGGCGGGGAATATACCTATCACGGACCAGGGCAGTTGGTGGGGTATGTCATGCTTGACCTTAAAAAACGGCAAGAAGACCCCGATATTAAGAAATATGTCCGTGATTTAGAGCAGTGGATCATTGATACGTTAGCGGAATTCGGCATTAAGGGGGAACGCCGTGAGGGGCGTGTGGGCATTTGGGTTGTGAAGACCGATGCCACGGGTGCCAAAACTGAGGCAAAGATTGCCGCGATAGGGGTGCGCGTGCGCCATTGGGTGACGTATCATGGCATTTCGATCAATTTAAATCCTAATTTAGTAGATTTTAGCGGCATTGTCCCCTGTGGCATCAGTGGGCATGGTGTTACTAGCTTTCAAGATTTAGGCGTTGAGGCGACGATGGAAGAGTTGCAAGTGGCGTTGCAGAAAAATATATTGACATAATATTATTTAATTATTTAGTGTATGTAGATGCTTTAAGAATGCTGGCTTTTTGTCCTCCTTCATAGCGGTAAGATTATCTAAAGAGCTTGCTTGAAGAAGTGGGCTTTTTTAATCCGCCGCCATAGGCACAAGATTGGTTTGTGCATAATCGGCACAGAAGCTGATGAGTGCGGTGATGTCCGATTTGAATGTTTCGTAATTTTTGCTTTTCTCACAGGTTTCTTCATTCATATAGAGCGATTTACAGATTTCTATTTGGATGGAATGTATGCCGCGTGAGGGGCAGGAGTAGCGCTCCACCAGTTCAACCCCTTTATAGGGCGTGTTTATTGCTACTTTGTAGCCTTTGGAGGTTAAAAAATCACGCAATGCATGGGTAAAGGCAAGGTCACAGGACGTTCCGTCACGGTCTCCTAATACAAAATCTGGTGCAGCGAAGGGGTTTGAGCCGCCGGTGGCGCTTAATCTTTTGCCGGCGGAGGGCATGGAGTGGCAGTTAATATGCCAGACCTGACCGAATTTCTGATGGGCGCCATCAATTATTTTCTGAAGTGTGTCATGATAGGGGGTGTAATATGTCTCTATTCGTGACTTTATTTCTTTTTGCGATAATTTTTGGGTTTGAACATGCGTGTTTGTAGTGATGAGGCGGCGAATAAGGCCGATCCCTGCATCAGAACGGTTGGTCGGATGAATAGGGTGGTGCGCGTCTGTCCATTCACCGTCAAAAAGCGCGGGGTCAATATCATTGGCGGCGCGGTTTACATCAATATAAGTGCGGGGAAAAAGTGCATTGAGCAAGCACCCCCCGTGATCAGGCACGGTTGAGAAAAGGTCATCGACATATTTATCTTCTGCCTTTTCAAGCAGGTCAAAGGCGCAATCATAGTGAAAATCCTTGGGATAGAGTGTCCCGCTATGGGGGCTATCAAAAATAAGGGGTAGGGGATCCGGTGCGGATTTGAGTTCAAGGACGTTCTCAATAATCATGTTGAGATTTTAAACTGAGAATCAAGATGTGACGAAGAATTATTTCTCGATTGCGTCACTTTGCACACAATGACATTATGTTTTTTAGATTTAAACAGAGGAAATAATGCACGATTTAAAATATATACGCGATAATGCAGGTGAATTTGATGCGGCGATGGCCCGCAGGGGATTAGCGGCGCAAAGCCCCGCGATCTTAACCTTAGATGAGGCGCGCCGCGCTGTGCAGACGGAATTGCAAACCGTACAGCAAGAACGCAATGAAGCATCCAAGAAAATTGGTGAAATCAAGAAATCTGGCGGGGATGCGCAAGAAGCGATGGATGCGGTCAGCGCGTTAAAAGAAAAAATGAGCGCGTTGGAAGAGCAAGAACGGGAGCAGAGCGCCGCAATGAAGGATATTCTTTCTGGTCTGCCCAATATTATGTTTGATGATGTGCC
>CALHAW010000008.1 GCA_937934135.1 uncultured Alphaproteobacteria bacterium | reverse complement strand
TGAAAGATCTGGAACGCGTGCTTTATTTTGAAGCGTACATCGTGACAGAGCCAGGCATGACTCCCCTTAAAGAGCATCAGCTCCTTAGTGAAGAAGAATATATGGACGCGCAAGATGAGTATGGAGAAGAAAATTTCCGTGCAGGTATTGGCGCCGAAGCGATTAAAGAAATTTTGATGGCGATTGACCTAGAAGAAGAACTTGCCGATACAGAGCAAGCGCTTCGTGATACAGGATCAGAAGCCAAGCGTAAGAAGCTTGTAAAGCGTGTGAAATTGCTTGAAGCATTTATTTCCTCTGGTACGCGTCCTGAATGGATGATCTTGGATGTTGTTCCTGTTCTTCCACCAGAATTGCGCCCGCTTGTCCCGCTTGATGGTGGTCGTTTTGCGACATCAGATTTGAACGATCTTTATCGTCGTGTGATCAACCGTAACAACCGTTTGAAACGCCTGATGGAATTACGCGCGCCTGATATTATTGTGCGTAACGAAAAACGTATGTTGCAGGAATCTGTTGATGCGTTATTTGATAATGGTCGTCGTGGCCGTGTGATTACAGGCGCGAATAAGCGTCCATTGAAATCATTGTCTGACATGTTGAAAGGGAAGCAAGGTCGTTTCCGTCAAAACCTTCTTGGGAAGCGTGTTGATTACTCTGGCCGTTCCGTGATTGTGGTTGGGCCAGAGCTTAAACTTCATCAATGCGGTATTCCGAAGAAAATGGCGCTGGAATTATTCAAGCCGTTTATTTATCACAAGCTTGAAATTTATGGCATGGCGACAACGGTTAAAGCCGCCAAGAAGATGGTTGAAAAAGAACGTCCGGAAGTTTGGGATATCTTAGAAGAAGTGATCCGCGAACATCCTGTGATGTTAAACCGCGCACCGACACTTCATAGATTGGGTATCCAAGCGTTTGAGCCAACATTGATTGAAGGCAAAGCGATTCAGCTTCACCCGCTTGTTTGTACGGCGTTTAACGCGGACTTTGATGGTGACCAAATGGCGGTTCATGTACCATTGTCAATCGAAGCGCAGTTGGAAGCACGTTGCTTGATGATGTCTACGAACAACATTCTTTCCCCTGCGAATGGTAAGCCGATTATTGTGCCATCACAGGATATTGTGTTGGGTTTATATTACATGACAATAGAATTGAATGACCAAGTTGGGGAAGGCATGATCTTCCGCGGCCCAGGTGAAATTCAACATGCTTTGACTGAAGGCCATGTGAGCATTCATGCAAAAATTAAATGTCGTTACCACACGATTGATGAAGAAGGAAAGAAAGTCACTGTTTTGGTTGATTCAACAGCTGGACGTATGTTGCTTTCTGAAATTCTTCCGCGTCACCCGAAGGTTTCATTTGATGAAATCAACAAAGTGATGACGAAGAAAGAGCTGACCAATTTGATCGACGTTGTTTATCGTCACTGTGGTCAAAAAGAAACAGTGATTTTCTGTGACCGCATGATGAAGCTTGGTTTCAGAAATGCGTGTGTTGCGGGGATTTCATTCGGTAAATCTGACCTTATTATTCCAGAAGCGAAAGCAACATTGGTGAATGAGGCAACGGATAAAGTGGCGGAATATGAACAGCAATATCAAGATGGTTTGATCACCAAGGGTGAGAAATACAATAAGGTTGTTGATATTTGGTCAAAATGTACAGATGACGTTGCCGATGCGATGATGAACTTGATCTCTAATGTTGATGAAGTTGGTTTGAACTCAGTCTACATGATGGCGCATTCTGGAGCGCGTGGATCTGCGGCGCAGATTCGTCAGCTTGCGGGTATGCGTGGTCTGATGGCCAAGCCATCTGGTGAAATTATTGAAACGCCAATTATTGCGAACTTTAAAGAAGGTTTGTCGGTTCTTGAATACTTTAACTCCACCCACGGAGCGCGTAAGGGTCTTGCCGATACGGCGTTGAAAACAGCGAACTCTGGTTACCTGACACGTCGTTTGGTTGATGTGGCGCAAGATGCGGTTATCATCGAACAAGATTGTGGAACGGAAGTTGGTATTACAACGGGCCCTGTTATGAATGGCGCCGATATTGTTGTGCCAATGGCGGAACGTATTTTGGGCCGTGTGCCGATGGAAGATGTTATTGATCCATCAACAAATAAGGTGATTGTTCCTGCTGGAGAAATCATGGATGAAGTCACATCTGAATTGGTTGAAGCAGCCGGTATTGATGAGCTTCGTGTTCGTTCCGCGTTGACGTGTGAAACACGTAATGGTGTTTGTGCGACATGTTATGGTCGTGACCTTGCCCGTGGAACGCCAGTGAACATTGGTGAAGCCGTTGGTGTTATGGCGGCGCAATCCATTGGTGAGCCTGGAACACAGCTTACGATGCGGACATTCCACATTGGAGGAGCGGCGCAGCGTGGTGCGGAGAAAAATTCTTATGAAGCAGCAGTTGATGCGAAAGTTGAAATCCGTAATGCAATCACAGTGACAAATTCTGAAGGTGTTGAAATTGTGATGGGTCGTGCGACAGAGATCGTGCTTCTTGACACAAAAGGGAAAGAGCGTGCAACGCACCGTGTTCCTTATGGTGCAAGATTATTGACCAAGGATGGTGCGAAGGTTAAAGCCGGCGATAAAATGGCCGAATGGGACCCCTTCACCATGCCAATCATTACTGAAAAAGACGGTATTGCACAATTCCATGACTTGCTTGAAGGTGTTTCTGTTTCTGATCAAACAGATGAAGCAACAGGTATTTCTTCGAAAGTTGTTATTGACTGGAGAAGTCAGCCAAAAGGTGGCGATCTGAAACCGCGCATTGCCATTACGGATGCGAAGGGTGAGCCATTGAAGCTTTCAACAGGTCTGCCGGCTAATTATTTCATGTCAACAGACGCTATTATTACAGCGGAGAACGGCGTTGAAGTAAAAGCGGGTGATATCATTGCGCGTATCCCGCGTGAAACATCGAAGACTCGTGATATTACAGGGGGTCTACCGCGTGTGGCCGAATTGTTTGAAGCACGTCGTCCGAAGGACTTTGCAATTATCTCTGACATTGATGGTCAAGTTGAGTTTGGTAAAGATTACAAGGCAAAACGTCGCGTGATCGTGAACCCAGATGATAAAACAATGGAGCCGATGGAGTATCTAATCCCGAAAGGCCGTCATATGGCGGTTCAAGAAGGTGACTTTGTTCGTAAAGGGGATCCGTTGCTTGATGGGGCGCTTGTGCCGCATGATATCTTGGATGTTATGGGTGTTGAGGCCTTGGCCGAATATCTGGTTAATGAAATTCAAGACGTGTATCGTCTGCAAGGGGTGAAAATTAACGATAAGCATATCGAAGTGATTGCCCGCCAAATGATGCAGAAAATTGAAATCAATGAAGTAGGTGACACGACCTATCTTGTTGGTGAACATGCAGACCGCGAAGAGTTCGAAGCAATGAACGCGAAATATATTGCTGAAGGCAAACAGCCTGCAAAAGGTAAACCTGTTCTTCAGGGGATTACAAAAGCATCGTTGCAGACACGGTCATTTATTTCTGCCGCGTCATTCCAAGAAACAACACGTGTTCTTACCGAAGCAGCCGTTAACGGAAAAGTTGATAGCCTGCACGGATTGAAAGAAAACGTGATTGTGGGACGCTTGATCCCTGCCGGAACGGGGGCGTATGTGAACCAAATCCGCCAAGTTGCAGCAGATCGTGATAGCATCACCTTGGCTGCGCAACAGCAAATGGCAGCATTGGAAGCAGAAGCCCGTGAAGCGGCGGCAGCGTTAGAAGCTCCAGCAGAAGGTGATGATGCACCAGAAGCCGCGGCGGGATAAGCTTTATAATATATGAATTTTTAAAAAGCGGTCTTTATGGCCGCTTTTTTATTGACATAACTTTTTTTGATTTAAATTCCCTTTATACGATAGAAATAAAGAGGATTTTTTGAAATGAGTAAAGGATCAAAAGCTAAGGCAAAGGCGAAAAAGACAGAAAAAATTAGCAAACCTTGGAAAAAGGTAGCTGGTTATAAAAAAACCCAAGTAACAGAAGTTCATGCGAAATCAGGGCGCTCTGGTTATCGTCAGAATCTTTGGAACAAACAGCATGGGTAAAATTAATTACCTATAATAATTCTCACGGGGGCGGGCGGTGGCTTTGGCTTCGTCTTCTGTTTTGATCCATCTATTGCGAGAGAAGGGTTTATATTCTAATGCGCATAAATCCGCTTCATCGACGATCAAGTAAAAAGGCCCGCCATTAATGCTGTGGGTTTGTTTGAAAGAGATTTTAGACTGTGTTTCGCCCTGGCAAAACTTTTTCTGCCCGCGGAACATATAATTATAGGGGTCGCATCTGTTTCTGGCCGAGGTTGTGTCTGCTCTATAAACAATATCTCCATTCTCATTGGTCATTAGAATGGAGCATTGGTGATTGGCTTCAAACATATAGAGTCCATAGAAATTACCTTCGAAGGTTAGTTTTTCATCTCCTGGGATGACATGAGAGATCATTTGCGCGCTCACAAGGCAACACATTAAGAGCCAGCCTGCAATGGCTTTTCTATCTAGTGGTACGCTGTGAAAGGGTTTATAGAGTGGCCCAAAAAAGATCAGGAGAGCAGGGGTGACAATAAGGGGATAGTGATACCCGACCAATGTCCCCGAATAGAGGTGAAAGATTACAAAAAAAGCGAAAACCGTTTTTTGAATATGCTTATGCTTACTAAATAAAAACCATGCGCCAACCATTTCCATCAAAATAACCATATTGGTCCAGAGCATAGTGGTGCCGTCAGGGAAGAGCGGCAGGTCTGTTACCATAGAAGTGAAATATGTTCCTAATGTCCAGCCTTCATGGATTTTTGTGGCAGTAGATAGGAAGTAAAACAGAGGAATGCTGAGACTTCCAAAGAATCGTTTATGAGGTAGAAAGAGGAAAATAAAAGTAAAAGCAGTATGGTAATAGTCAAAATTACCATTTGCCATGTAATTGATTGATGTTAGGTAAGCCTTCCAGATAAATAGAATAAGAATGCAGAAATGCGCGGTAACGTATTTCTTAGCGATTAAGCCATAAGCGGCAACAAAGATAAGCCCTAACATGCTCATAAAGATTGTGTTTTGAATATATCCGTGAGGCCGTCTGTTCATAAAAAATAGATCGTAACACCCTTGGAACATAGGCCAACATATAGCGTCCCCATTATTGGCAGCGTTTAAGGTACTAAGATAGCTTGATTCCCATCCCTTGAATGAGACAATAAAGCCCAGCAAAATGGCAGCACCAAAAAGCCTGATAGCAAGGTCTTTATTGATTTCGTGAAGAGAGAAGAGTTTTTGATAAGAATCGAGCAAGCGTTTCATTATGTTTTTGCTCCCTTAAGTAGAGGGATTAGAATAAAACGTGTTACCAGCGTTATTCCGATTCCAAAGAATAAAAGCCATAAAGCGGTATGATATAAGTCAATATAGGGCAGAAAGGCGGCTTGAAGGTCTGTATAGCCTGTTGGATCGCTTGTGCCTGTATCTTGTAGGCCGATAATAGGGAGTTTTTCGAATTCTGTCGGAGTCATTATATATAAGAGGATATCAGTAGAAAATAGCGCTGTAACGTGAAAATTTTAAAATTATTGAAATAAATTAAACTATTGAAATCATTTAATAAAATTCCGTATTCAGAGGTGATTTGTGGCGTTTTTTTGGGAATTTGCGAAAAATCCAATCTTTTTTTAAAAAAATCCACAACGAGTGCTTGACTTATGGGGGTCTCCCGACATATATTGCGCACGAATTTAAGGAATCGGATGGGTTGGCTGTAGCCTCTCTTTCCTGAAAATCTTAGGAAAACTTAAGGTATTCAGAGAAAATCCAGAGGTTAGACGCAGCTCTGTTTCCTGTTTGAAGTGATATGCAAATTTACCGGTTTAAGCGAAAATAAAACCGTGTCCTTGCCTATTGCCTCAATTTGACCCATCCAAAATGAATATAAGACTGTCTTCGGGTTTGCCCGTGTGACGATTTAATAAATAGGAGAAGGCTTAATGCCAACAATAAACCAATTAGTAAGAAAACCACGGGCCATTGGCGGTAAAAAAGCCATGAAATCCAAAAAGAACAAAGCGTTGAAGGAAAACCCACAAAAACGTGGCGTTTGTACGCGTGTTTATACAACGACACCAAAGAAACCGAACTCTGCGCTGCGTAAAGTTGCGAAGGTTCGTCTTACAACTGGTTATGAGGTTATTTGTTACATCCCTGGTGAAGGTCATAACTTACAAGAACACTCCGTTGTGTTGGTGCGTGGTGGTCGTGTGAAAGATTTACCGGGTGTGCGTTATACCGTTATCCGTGGAACATTGGATACGCAAGGTGTTAAAGACCGTAAACAATCACGTTCACGCTACGGCGCGAAGAAGCCTAAATAAGCTTAGGCAAGTTAGAGAGAATAAGAAGGAATAGAATATGTCACGTCGTCATGCAGCAGAAAAAAGACAAGTCCTCCCAGATCCGAAATTTGGAGATATGGTTTTGTCAAAATTCATGAACAACCTTATGTTGGATGGTAAAAAATCCGCAGCAGAGAAGATTGTTTATGGTGCGATTGAGATCATGAATGAAAAAGGTCAAGGCATTGCAACGGATGATGAGGGAGAAACAGAGGGTTCAGCATCGACTGGTGGTGCGGCGTCTAAAGGCGTAAAAATCTTTCATAAAGCACTTAAGAAAGTGCGTCCACAGCTTGAAGTGCGTTCACGCCGTGTTGGTGGGGCGACATACCAGGTTCCTGTTGAGGTAAACACAGTGCGCGGCGTCGCGCTGGCGATGCGTTGGATTATTGGCGCGGCGCGTAAGCGTTCAGAAAACACAATGGTTGAGCGTTTAGCGGGTGAGTTGCTTGATGCAGCGAATGACCGTGGTTCAGCCGTTAAAAAGCGTGATGATACGCACAAGATGGCAGATGCAAACAAAGCATTTGCGCATTATCGTTGGTAAGATCTACGGGTAATATTTAAAAGAATTTAAAGAATAGAGATAAAAGAAAATGGCACGCGAACACGCAATAGATAATTATAGAAACTTCGGTATCATGGCGCATATTGATGCGGGTAAAACAACATGTACGGAACGTATCCTTTTCTACTCTGGCAAGTCACATAAAATTGGTGAAGTGCATGATGGTGCGGCAACAATGGATTGGATGGAGCAAGAGCAAGAGCGCGGTATTACCATTACCTCTGCGGCGACAACAACATTTTGGGATGCGGCCGAAGGCGGTAATTTTGATGGTCAGCGTTTCCGTTTAAATATTATTGATACACCAGGACACGTTGATTTCACGATTGAGGTTGAGCGTAGTTTACGTGTGCTTGATGGCGCGATTGCGGTTTTTGATGCCAATGCAGGTGTTGAACCACAAACAGAAACAGTGTGGAGGCAGGGCGATAAATACCGTGTGCCGCGTATGTGTTTTGTGAACAAAATGGATAAAATTGGTGCAGATTTCTACAACACAGTAGAAATGATCATTGACCGTTTGGGTGCGACGCCTTTGGCTATTCAGCTTCCTATTGGTGCAGAAAATGATTTTGCGGGTCATATTGACCTTGTGCGTATGAAGGCGGTGACCTGGGATGGTGAGCAGCTTGGTGCTTCTTATAGTGAGAGCGAGATCCCTGCGGACATGCTTGAAAATGCTAAAGAGTGGCGCGAAAAGATGATCGAGACTGCGGTTGAGATGGATGACGCGGCAATGGAAGCTTATCTTGATGGCACAGAGCCTGATGAAAAAACATTGAAAGATTGTATTCGTAAGGGAACAATCGGTAACCATTTTGTACCTGTTCTTTGTGGATCAGCGTTCAAAAATAAAGGTGTTCAAACGCTTCTTGATGCGGTTGTAGATTTCCTTCCATCCCCAATCGATATTGGTGATACAAAAGGTGTTGCTGTTGATTCTGATGAGCCGATGGTGCGTAAGCCAGAAGACGATGAGGCTTTCTCAGCGCTGGCGTTTAAAATTATGAATGACCCCTTTGTAGGATCGCTTACATTTGCGCGTATTTATTCAGGTAAAATTGAATCTGGATCTTATGTTCAAAATTCAGTTAAAGATAAGCGCGAGCGCGTTGGTCGTATGTTGTTGATGCATTCAAATAACCGCGAAGAAATCACAGAAGCTTTTGCAGGTGATATTGTTGCGTTTGTTGGCATGAAAGATACA
This sequence comes from uncultured Alphaproteobacteria bacterium, assembly GCA_937934135.1. Lineage (GTDB taxonomy): Bacteria > Pseudomonadota > Alphaproteobacteria > Micavibrionales > Micavibrionaceae. The sequence continues at coordinate 32,140 of CALHAW010000008.1, read as the reverse complement.
ACAACGGGGGATACATTATGTGATGCGTCCAAGCCTGTTGTATTGGAGCGTATGGAGTTTCCAGAGCCAGTGATTGAGATTGCGGTTGAGCCGAAAACAAAAGCTGACCAAGAAAAAATGTCTACGGCGTTGCAACGCTTGGCTGCTGAAGACCCCTCTTTCCGCGTGAAAGTGGATCATGAATCAGGTCAAACAATTATTGCGGGTATGGGTGAGCTTCACTTGGATATCTTAGTTGATCGTATGAAGCGTGAATTTAAAGTGGAAGCGAATATTGGTGCGCCGCAGGTGGCATATCGTGAAACAATTACACGCGAAGCGGATATTGATTACACGCATAAGAAACAATCTGGTGGGTCTGGTCAATTTGCGCGTGCGCAATTTAAATTACGTCCTTCTGGTGATGATGAGGAAGGTGTCCGTCAGGATTACAATTTCATTAACAAAGTTGTTGGCGGTAACATTCCAAAAGAATATATCCCCGGTTTTGAAAAAGGGATCGTGATGGCCAAGGCCAACGGTATTATGGCGGGCTTCCCTGTTATTAATATTGAGATCGAGCTTTATGATGGTGCGTATCATGATGTTGACTCTAGTGCGTTGGCATTTGAAATCGCGGCGCGTGCGGCCTTTAAAGAGGCAATGCAAAAAGCGGGTCCACAACTTCTTGAGCCGATGATGAAGGTTGAGGTTGTAACGCCTGAAGATTATATGGGCGATATTATTGGTGACTTGAACTCCCGTCGTGGGCAAGTCAACGAAATGTCAGACCGTGGTAATGCAAAAGTGATTACAGCGGCTGTGCCGTTATCAAGCATGTTTGGTTATATCAATACATTGCGTTCTATGTCACAAGGACGGGCACAATATTCAATGGTGTTTGATCGTTATGAGCCAGTACCACAGCAAATTGCTGATGAAGTTAAAGAAAAGTTAGCGGGCTAAAAGAGAGATAATTAAGGAATAAAATTATGGATGCACAAACAATTAGAATACGCCTGAAGGCTTTTGATCATTTCATCTTGGATAAATCCACGAGCGAGATTGTTGGCACAGCAAAACGTACTGGCGCGAGTGTGAGAGGACCGATTCCTCTTCCTACACGTAAGGAACGTTTCACTGTTCTTCGTTCACCGCACGTGAACAAAAACTCAATGGAGCATTTTGAAATGCGTACCCATAAACGCGTTTTGGATATTGTTGATCCAACACCGCAAACTGTTGATGCGCTTATGAAGCTTGATCTGGCGGCGGGTGTTGATGTTGAAATTAAAATTGGGCAGGTAGCTGCTTAAAGGATATTAGTTTAATCGGCCGTAGCGGGTTTGCCCGTCTGAGGCCAAATAAAAAAATTTATGTATGAGGGCAATGGTGTCCTCCTCTGATAAGGAAGAAAAGAAAATGAGAACTGGTTTAATCGCACGCAAAGAAGGAATGACGCGGATCTTTACTGAAGATGGTCGTCAAGTTCCTGTAACAGTGCTTAAAATTGATAATTGTCAGGTAACAGGATTAATGACCGATGAGAAAAATGGTTATACCTCTGTTCAGCTTGGCGCGGGTACAGCAAAAGTAAATCGTACGTCAAAGGCGATGCGTCAAGTTTTTGCGAATGCGAAAGTTGAGCCAAAGAAAAAAGTAGCTGAATTCCGTGTGGATGCAGATAATTTACCTGAAATTGGTCAAGAAGTTGGTGCGAACCATTTTGTTGTTGGCCAAAAAGTTGATGTGTGTGCCACATCAAAAGGTAAAGGTTTCCAAGGTGGTATTAAGCGTCACAATTTTGGCGGAATGCGCGCAACGCATGGTGTATCTGTTTCTCACCGTGCTTTGGGTTCAACTGGTCAGTGTCAAGACCCGGGTAAAGTTTTCAAAGGTAAGAAAATGGCCGGTCAAATGGGTAATAAACGTGTAACAACGCAAAATCTTGAAATTGCAGCGATTGATTTAGAAGAAAATCTAATCCTTGTAAAAGGTGCAGTACCAGGGCCAAGGTCTGGTTGGATTTACGTGACAGACGCAATGAAAATGCCAATGCATGCAGATGTCCCTAAGCCAATGGGCGTTAAAGCCGGTGCGGCAGCAAATGAAGATAAGCCAGCCGAAGAAGTTTCTGCAGATGGTGCAGAAGATACGAAAGCTGAGGAGTAAGAAGAATGAAAGTTTCAGTTAAAAATTTAGAGAATAAAGACTCTGGTGAAATTACTCTTGATAAAGAGATTTTCGGTATTGAGCCAAAAATGGATGCGATCCATTTAATGGTGAAATATCAGTTGAACAAGCGTCAAACTGGTAATCACAAAGCAAAAGAGCGTCACGAAGTTTCTGGTACAGGTAAAAAGCCACATGCCCAAAAAGGAACGGGTCGTGCGCGTGCGGGTGATTTGAAACGTAACATTGACCGCGGCGGTGCTGTTGTTCATGGGCCACGTGTTCGTTCACATGCGACTGATTTACCGCGCCGTATTAAACAACTGGCGATGAAATCTGTGCTTTCTGCAAAAGCAGCACAAGGAAAATTGATTATCCTTGATGATGCAAAATCAAAAGACCATAAGACAAAGCCAATGGCTGCTGCGATGACTGCAATGGGTATTGAATCTGCGGTTATTGTCAGTGGAAAAGAAGTAGATGCAAACTTTGCCCGTGCAACATCAAATATTCCACGCGTGGATGTGTTGCCATCACAAGGGGCAAATGTTTATGACATCATGCGCCGCGATATTTTGGTTTTGACCAAAGAAGCGGTTGCTGATTTGACGACAAGATTAAAAGGATAAGAATTATGGCTGCGAAAAAGAAAGAAAAAGTTGAATTGGCAGAATGGATGTATGACATCATTCGTAACCCAGTTGTGACAGAAAAATCTACAAACGGATCTGCTTTTGGTCAGGTAACTTTTAAGGTGCCTTTAAGTGCGTCTAAGCCAAAAATTAAAACAGCGATTGAAACGTTGTTTAAGGTTGATGTGACAAAAGTGAACACATTGATCCAAAAGGGTAAGACAAAACGTTTTAAAGGCATCAAAGCGCTTCGCAATGATGAGAAAAAAGCAGTTGTAACGCTTAAAGAAGGCCAAACGATTGATGTTGGTACAGGAGTTTAAGAAAAATGGCATTAAAGAAATATAAACCACGTTCCGCTGGCCTTCGTGCTTTGGTGACTGTAGATCGTAGTGATCTGCACAAGGGTGCGCCTGAAAAGACGCTTCTTGAAGGCAAAAAGAAAAATGGTGGTCGTAACAATACAGGTCGTATTACGTGTCGTCACAAAGGAGGCGGTCACAAGCAAAAATACCGTGTTATTGACTGGAAACGCAATAAATTCGATGCGGAAGCAACAGTTCTTCGCCTTGAGTATGATCCAAACCGTACAGCGTTTATCGCATTAATTGAATATGCAGATGGTGAAAAAGCCTATATCTTAGCGCCACAACGTCTTCAGGCGGGTGATAAAGTTATTGCGGGTGAAAAAACAGATATTAAGCCTGGTAATGCAATGCCGATGAAGGGCATGCCTGTTGGGACAATCATTCACAATATTGAAATGAAACCTGGTAAGGGTGGACAGCTTTGTCGTTCTGCGGGTACTTATGCACAGCTTGTGGGCCGTGACCAAGGATATGCTTTGGTTAAATTGGCTTCTGGTGAGCTTCGTAAAATTCGTCAAGAATGTATCGCGTCTGTTGGTGCGGTTTCAAACCCGGATCATATGAATACAAATATGGGTAAAGCGGGACGTAAGCGTTGGATGGGTGTTCGCCCAACCGTTCGTGGTGTTGTGATGAACCCTGTTGATCACCCGCATGGTGGTGGTGAAGGTAGAACATCAGGTGGTCGTCACCCTGTTTCCTTTTCTGGTGTACCAACCAAGGGTTATAAGACACGTACTAATAAAGCGACTGACAAATATATCGTTCGTAGAAGGAAGAGCAAATAATGACTAGAAGTGTTTGGAAAGGCCCGTTTGTAGATCGTCACCTTTTGAAAAAGGTAGAAGCAGCAAAAGAAGGCACAATTAAAGGTGTGATTAAAACATGGTCACGTCGTTCAACAATTCTACCGCATATGGTGGGTTTGACGTTTGGCGTCCATAACGGAAATAAATTTATTCCTGTTTTGGTAACGGACAATATGATTGGTCACAAATTGGGCGAGTTCTCACCAACGAGAACGTACAATGGTCATCAGGCCGATAAGAAAGCCAAAAAGTAATTTTTTGAAAAAATAGGTTAAGATAATGGGACAGACAGCAAACGAGAGACGCGTAAACGACAATGAAGCCATGGCTATGGCGAAGAATTTGCGTACTTCTGCGCAAAAACTAAATTTGGTTGCGCAAACAATTCGCGGTAAAGATGCAGGCAAGGCGCTTGTTGATTTAGAATTTAATTCACGTCGTATTTCACAAGATGTACGCAAATGCCTACAATCTGCGATTGCAAACGCGGAAAACAACCATGGTTTGGATGTTGACCGTTTATATGTTGCCGAAGCATTTGTTGGTAAAGATATTATGATGAAACGTTTCCGTGCCCGCGCCCGTGGCCGTGCAGCGAAAATTTTGAAACCTTTCAGCCGTTTAACAATTATTGTGCGTGAGCGTGAAGATGCGGCGGCAAACAAGAAAAAAGCGGCGCCTGCGAAGAAAGCCCCTGTTAAAAAAGCAGCAGCAGAGAAAGCGGAAGTGATCGAAAGCGGTATTGATGTAACAAAGTCAGCACCGAAGGAATCCGCGGACAATCAAGCAAAAAAAGCGCCTGCGAAAAAAGCGGCAGCAAAGAAAACAGCGACCAAGAAAGCCGCTAAAAAATCAACGAAGACAGCGGCTAAGAAAACTAGCGCAAAGAAAGATAAATAGGAGTTTATAAAGATGGGTCAGAAGGTTAATCCAATAGGTATTCGCGTCGGAATCAATCGTACTTGGGATTCAAGATGGTTTGATGATGCAAATTATGCCGATAAGCTTATTCAAGATTTATCTTTGCGTAAGTATGTAACAAAAAAATTAAAGCCAGCAGGCATTAGTAAAGTTGTTATTGAGCGCGCTGCGAAAAATACACGTGTTACTGTTTACACGGCACGCCCAGGTGTGATTATTGGGAAAAAGGGTGCGGATATTGAAACCCTTCGTAAAGAATTATCAAAGCTTGCGGGCAATGATGTTGCGTTAAACATTGTTGAAATTCGTAAGCCGGAAATTGACGCACAATTAGCAGCCGAAGGCGTATGCCAACAGCTTGAGCGTCGTGTTTCTTTCCGTCGTGCGATGAAACGTGCGGTGCAAAATGCACTTCGTATGGGCGCACTTGGGATTCGTATTAATGTTGCTGGTCGTTTGGGCGGCGCAGATATTGCGAGAACAGAATGGTATCGTGAAGGCCGCGTTCCGCTTCACACATTACGTGCGGATATGGATTACGGTTTTTCAGAAGCATTGACAACATACGGTATTATCGGTGTGAAAGTCTGGCTTTATAAAGGTGATGTTATGGGTCATGACCCAGGCGCCCGCGATAGAAAAATGCAAGAAGCACAAGGTGGCGGTGGCGCCCCAAGAGGACGAGATTAAAGGACGTATTAAGACAACGTTTAATTAACATAATTATTGAAATTTAAGACGAAAAACGGTATAAGACAATGTTATCACCAAAGAAGACAAAATTTAGAAAAGCCTTTAAAGGCCGTATTCATGGGAATGCAAAAGGCGGAACAACATTGAACTTCGGTTCATGTGGTTTGAAGGCAATGGAACCAGACCGCATCACGGCGCGTCAGATTGAGGCGGCACGTCGTGCAATTACACGTCACATTCGTCGTCAGGGTAAAGTTTTTATCCGTATCTTCCCAGATGTGCCGGTTTCAAAAAAGCCGCTTGAAGTGCGTCAAGGTAAAGGTAAGGGGTCTGTGGAATATTGGGCGGCGCGTGTTAAGCCGGGCCGTATCATGTTTGAACTTGATGGTGTTGAATTAGGATTGGCGCGTGAAGCGATGGAATTGGCTGCGATGAAATTGCCAATCAAAACAAAGTTTGTAACGCGAGTTGGAGAATAAGCGATGAAAGCCGAAGAATTAAAAGGTAAGTCGAAAGACGAATTGAAAAAAATGTTGCTAGACATGAAGAAAGAGCAGTTTAATTTGCGCTTCAAACATTCTGGCGGACAGTTAGAGAACACAGCGCAAATGCGCAAAATCCGCCGCGATATCGCACGGGTTAAAACAATAATGCAGCAATCAGAAAAAGCTGCGTAAGTCAGAATTAGGAGAAAATAATGCCACGTCGTGTATTAGAAGGAAAAGTTGTTAGCGATAAAATGGACAAAACCGTAACGGTTTCTGTTGAGCGTCGCTTCATGCACCCAAAATATAAGAAATACATTAAGCGTTCTGCGAAATATGCGGCGCATGATGAGTCAAACACAGTGAAAGAAGGCGAGCTGGTTCAAATTATTGAATGTGCGCCAATTTCAAAACGCAAAACGTGGACAGTTGTAAAAGACGGTGCGGCGGCCCCTTCGAGAGAAGAAAAAGCAGCAACGAAAAAAGCAGCACCAAAAGCAAAAGCGGCGCCAAAATCGGAAGCAAAAAAAGTAGAAAAAGCACCTGCAAAGAAAGCAGCGGCTAAGAAAGCTCCTGCTAAAAAAACAGCAGCTAAGAAAACAACGAAGAAAAAAGACTAACGGATAGAAAAGTAGAGAATTGTCATGATACAAATGCAATCAAATATGGAAGTAGCTGATAACTCAGGCGCACGTCGCGTTGAGTGTATCAAGGTACTGGGTGGATCACACCGCCGTACAGCGAACATCGGTGATGTTGTTGTTGTTTCGGTGAAAGAAGCCATTCCACGCGGTCGTGTGAAAAAAGGAACAGTGCATAAAGCAGTGATTGTTCGGTCACGCCATGGTTTACAACGTCAAAGCGGTGAAAAAATCCGTTTTGATACAAATGCCTGTGTGCTTATTAGTGCAAATGGTGAGCCTGTTGGAACACGTATCTTTGGCCCTGTGACACGTGAGTTACGCGGTAAAGGATACATGAAAATTATTTCCTTAGCTGGAGAGGTGCTGTAATGACCCAAGTAAAAATGAAAATTAAAAAAGGCGATCAAGTGATCGTAAATACCGGTAAAGACAAAGGTAAAAAAGGCGAAGTTTTAAAGACATTGCCAGCCAAGTCGCGCGTTATTGTGCAGGGTGTGAATGTTGTTAAGAAACATCAAAAGCCAACGCAAATGGCCGCAGGTGGTATTGTTGAGAAAGAGTTGCCAATTCACGTTTCAAACGTGGCCTTGGCTGACCCAAAAGATGATAAACCAACCCGTGTGGGTTACCAGACTTTGAAAGACGGCAAAAAAGTCCGTGTTGCAAAACGTTCTGGTCAAGAAATCACAAATTCATAAGGCCTCATAAGGAATAAAGAAAATGAGTGAAGCAGAAAAAAAGAACGTTAATAAAGCCAAAGCGCAACCACGTTTTAAAAAACGTTATGAAGAGCAAATCCGTAAAGCCCTTCAGGAAAAGTTTGGTTTTAAGAATGAAATGCAGATTCCAAAGCTGGATAAGATTGTCATTAATATGGGTGTTACCGAAGCAACAACGGACCGTAAGGCGGTTGATGCAGCAGTAAGTGATTTGGCCCTAATCGTTGGTCAAAAACCAGTGATTACAAAAGCAAAAAAATCTAACGCGTCTTTTAAAGTGCGTGAAGGTATGGATCTTGGTTGTAAGGTTACATTGCGCGGTGCGCGTATGTATGAATTTCTTGACCGCCTTGTCACTATCGCGTTGCCGCGTGTTCGTGATTTTCGCGGTGTGAATGGTAAGAGTTTTGATGGACGTGGTAATTATGCCATGGGTTTAAAAGAGCATATTATTTTCCCTGAAATTGAATATGATAAGGTCGATAAAATCCGTGGAATGGACATCATTATCTGTACAACAGCGGCAAATGATGATGAAGCAAGAGAATTACTTAAGGGCTTTGATATGCCCTTCAAGAAATAAGATTTATTAAGGAAGAAAACGAGATATGGCAAAAGTAAGTGCAGTACAAAGAGATTTAAAACGTCGCAAGATGGTCAAAAGTAAAGCGGCCAAACGTGCAGCGTTAAAAGCAAAGATCATGGATAAATCCATTGATATGGAAGAGCGTTTTGCGGCCGTGTTGGCATTGTCTGACATGCCAAAAAATTCAGCCAAGATTCGTCAGCGTAACCGCTGTGCGTTGACGGGTCGTCCGCGTTCAATTCATCGTAAGTTTAAATTATCGCGTATTGCGATACGTCAACTCGCATCACGCGGCGAACTGCCGGGTGTGACGAAGTGCAGTTGGTAATAGAAGGTTAATAGGAGAATATAAAATGTCTATGAGTGATCCTTTAGGAGATATGTTAACCCGCATTCGCAATAGTCAGCGCGTGAACAAACCGACTGTAATGTGTCCGTTTTCTGGCGTACGTCGTTCTGTTTGTGAAGTTTTGAAAGACGAAGGATTCATTCGTGGATTCAAGGTTGTTGATGCAGGAAATAACAAACAAGAAATTATTATTGAATTAAAATATGACGAAGGTCAGCCTGCGATCCGCGAATTAAAACGTGTATCCAAGCCAGGCCGTCGTGTTTATTCAAGAATTAATGATTTACAACCATTTAGAAATGGTTTGGGTATTAACGTTGTTTCAACACCACGCGGTGTGATGCCAGATTATAAGGCACGCAATGAAAATGTTGGTGGAGAGGTGCTTTGTCAGGTTTACTAAGTTCTTAGGAAATCTGTCAGATATAAAGGAATAAGAAAATGTCACGTATTGGAAAAAAACCGGTTGAAGTTCTTGAAGGGGTTACAGTTGATGTAAACGGTCAAGACGTTAAAGCCAAAGGCGCGAAGGGTGAACTCTCTATTCGTGTGCATGATGATGTGTCTGTGAAAATGGAAGACGGGAAAGTCGTTTTTGCGCCACGTTCTGCTTCACTGACAGCGAAAAAGCTTTACCCAACAATGAGAACATTGGTTCATAATATTGTTGTGGGTGTGAAAGACGGTTATGAGAAGAATCTTGAAATTCAAGGGGTTGGTCTTCGTGCGCAAATGCAAGGCAACACGATTGTGATGCAGCTTGGTTTCTCTCATGAGGTTCGTTATGACGTACCGCAAGGGGTAACGGTTGCGGTTGAAGATCAAACAAAAATTTCTGTAAAGGGTATTGATAAGCAGCTGGTTGGTGAAGTTGCCGCCAAGATCCGCGGATTTAAGAAACCTGAACCATATAAAGGTAAAGGTATCCGTTACGTTGGCGAATATGTCATGCGTAAAGAAGGTAAGAAGAAATAATTAGGCACAAAGGCCAGAGGTAATAAAATGACACAAAAAAGAAACACAGCAGCGCAAAGACGCAAAATGGGAAATCGTGCGAAACTACGTCGTGTGAATATCCTGACAAATACAACGCGTGACGTTCGCCCGCGTTTGTCTGTTCATCGTACAAACAAGCAAGTTTATGCGCAGATCATTGATGATGTGAAAGGTGTAACATTGGCGGCGGCGTCTTCTTTGGAAAAAGACCTTGGTCTAAAGGCGGGTCATTCTGTAGAAGCAGCCAGCAAGATCGGCCAGTTAATTGCCGAACGTGCGAAAAAAGCTGGTGTTAAAAAAGTACAATTTGACCGTGGAGAATTTGTTTATCACGGCCGTGTAAAAGCAATAGCAGAAGGCGCCCGTGAAGGCGGCCTCGAATTTTAAGAATCAGTTTTAAGAAAAGAATATAAGAATTTAATCAGGAGCATTTAAATTATGGCACATCCATCGGATCCCAAATTCAATAAAGAAGATCGTGAAGAATCAGAATTTCACGAGAAACTCGTCGCTGTGAACCGCGTTGCCAAAGTGGTAAAAGGGGGCCGTCGTTTTGGCTTCGCTGCTTTGATGGTTGTTGGCGATGGTAAAGGTATGGTTGGAACAGGACATGGTAAAGCCAAAGAAGTTCCGGAAGCAATCCGTAAAGCAACAGAACAAGCAAAACGTAAGATGATCCGTGTGCCGCTTCGTGAAGGTCGTACAATTCACCATGATGTGAAGGGTGTTTCAGGCGCAGGTAAAGTTATTCTTCGTTCTGCTCCATCTGGTACAGGTGTTATTGCTGGTGGTCCGATGCGTGCGGTTTGTGACTGTGTTGGTATTCAAGATGTTGTGGGTAAGGCGATTGGATCTTCAAACCCATACAATATGGTGAACGCAACATTGGAAGCATTGAAAGCGATTGAAAGCCCACGCCAAATTGCCGCTCGTCGTGGTAAAAAGGTGAGTGATATTATTATGACGCGTGAATCTGCGCATGGTAATAAGAAATCGACTGCGGCAGCTGCGGAAGCGGCGGCTGAGTAATTTTAAGGAAAGTATAGAAGATGAGCGATTCAAAAAAGACAAAAGGTAAAACAATCACTGTGACACAAACAAGGTCACCGATTGCCCGTGAAGCGTCACAGCGCGCGACATTGGTTGGTTTGGGTCTCAATAAAATTGGTCGTACAAAAACATTAGAAGATACTCCTTCTGTGCGCGGCATGATTAATAAGATTCAGCACTTGGTAAAAGTAGAAGAAGCGGCGTAATCGCTTTTTTAGATAAGGAATAAGACAATGAAACTCAATGATTTACAGCCTAATGATGGCGCAACACATAATTCCAAACGTAAAGGTCGTGGTATCGGTTCTGGTAAAGGGAAAACATGTGGCGTGGGTCAAAAAGGTCAAAAATCCCGTTCTGGTGTAGCAATTAAAGGTTTTGAAGGCGGTCAAATGTCTTTATACCAACGCCTGCCGAAACGTGGTTTTAAAAACAAATTTGGTAAAAATTATACTGAAATGACGATTGCGCGTTTGCAACAGGCTATCGACAAGAAATTGATCGATGCGAAAGGCATGATTGATGAAGATGCGCTTGTAAATGCAAAGGTTGTGACACGTAAGAAAGACGGTATCCGTCTTCTTGGTCATGGCGTGTTGACGTCAAAAGTTGAATTGAAGCTTTCTGGTGCGACTAAAGGCGCGATTGCTGCTGTTGAAAAAGCCGGTGGTAAAGTTGACGTGATCGAAAGAAAAGCGCCTGCGCCACGCCATAAAGGTAAAGCAGAAGCGAAGTAAGCGCTTACCTGACAATAAGAATTAAAAAAGGGAGCTTTTATGCTCCCTTTTTTGTTGTTTGTATTATATTTTACTTCTTTATCAATGCTTCCGGATTTGAAATTTCCAATGTACGGGTGGGGAAGGGGATACCAATTCCATCTTTATCCAGCTCTTCTTTAATTGCTTTTAAAAGATCCCATTGTGTTTGGAAATAGTCTTCTGTTTTTGTCCAAACGCGGACTTTAATATTCACTGATGAATCTGCCATGGCTTCGACGGCAATGACGGGTTCTTTGCCGTTCGTGCCAATTAGGCGTTTTTCGGTTTTTAAGACATTTTGAATCGTTTGGAAGGCTTTGTTGATATCACTGCCATAGGAAATTCCAATCGATAAGTCCTGTCGACGTTGTTTGTTTTTTGTGTAATTGATGATTTCACCACCCCAGACGGAGCTGTTTGGTGCAAAAACATATTTATTATCAACGGTGTTTAATTCTGTACCAAAAAGACCAAGAGAGATGACGGTTCCGCCGGTACTACCAAATTCAATATAGTCACCAATTTTAAACGGGCGTAAGATCAGGAGCATCGCCCCTGCGGCTACATTACTTAACGTCCCCTGAAGTGCCAAACCAATGGCAAGGCCCGCAGCGCCGAGAACAGCCAATAAACTGGCGGTTTGAATACCAAATTGCCCCAGTACGGCAACGAGAGAAACGGCGAGAATGGCGTATTTCACAAACACACCAAGGAAGGAGGAAAGCGTTCCATCTAATTTTTTGAGGTTATTGATACGCTTTTTCAACCAATTACCAACCATCCACCCAACGATCAGGATTAAAAGCGCACTGATGGCTTTTATACCCCATGTAATCCCAAGTTCAATAAGGGTTTCATATTGTGTGATATCAATATCCATTTTTGTTTTCTCCTAATTATTTACTAAATGGGTTTTTACTGGTTCTGATGAGGAGTCTGACGGGGATTCCTTTCAGATCAAAATCTTCGCGCAGGCCGTTAATGAGGTAACGCTTATAGGTTTCTGGTACGGATTTGGGGCGTGACAGCCATAATGCAAAAGTTGGTGGGCGGATATTAATCTGCGTAATGTATTTTAAACGGTTAGAGCGCCCTTCATAAAGCGGGGCAGGGTTTTGGCTTTCTTTTGCGGCGAGCCATCTGTTCATTTTTGATGTACTGACGCGTTTATTCCAAACGGTATAAATATCCAGAACGCTTTGCATGAGAAAACCAAGATTTCGGTTATTTAAGGCAGAGATAGAAATAGAAGGAATATTTTTGACTTGTCCTAATGATGTTTCAAGGCGGTATTTAATTTGTTCAATCGCTTCTTTTTTGGCGTCTTCGCCCTTAACAAGATCCCATTTGTTAATCGCCAAAATCATGGCGCGGCCTTCTTTAAAAATATGATCTGCAATTTGTAGATCTTGTTTATCTAAGATCATTTGTGCATCAATAACGAGGATGACGACCTGCGCCAAACGAATAGCGCGCAATGAATCATCAACGGACATTTTTTCAATATTATCATCAATCTTTGATTTGCGCCGCATACCAGCGGTATCAACAAGGCGAATTTTGCGCCCGCCAAATTCCCAATCAACGGAAACGGCGTCACGGGTAATACCGGCCTCTGGCCCTGTCATAGAACGGTTTTCATCCAATAACGTGTTCAATAATGTAGATTTCCCAACATTGGGGCGACCCACAATGGCAATCTTAATTGGTTTTTCATCTTCATCGTCGGGGATATCGAGGGCCGCGAAATCAAAGGTTTCATCCCCTTCTAAGGCATCAAGATCTTCAAAATCAGGGAGTTGATCACTTTCTATATCGGCGATCACTTCATTGTCGGGAAAATATTCTTCGAAAGCATGATAAAGGTCTTCGATCCCAATACCGTGCGCGGAAGAAAGAGGGATAGGTTGGCCGAATCCTAATTTATGCGCTTCGGCAATCCCAGCATTGGCGGCGATATCGCTTTCACATTTATTGACGCCAAGGATGACGGGTTTTTTATTATTTTTGCGCAGCCATCTGGCAAAATGTTGGTCTGTTGGGGTGACGCCTTCACGGCCATCAATAAGGAATAAAACCGCATCAGCCTGCGTGAGGCCTTCTTCGGTTTGTTTACGCATGCGCCCCTGGATGGAGTCGTCAAAGGCTTCTTCTAATCCTGCAGTATCGATAATACGGACTTTTTGATCGAGCAAGTAAGCTTCTGATTCACGCCAGTCACGTGTGACACCAGGCGTGTCATCAACAATGGCGAGTTTTTTTTGTGCCAAGCGATTAAAAAGTGTGGATTTCCCAACATTGGGGCGCCCGATGATTGCGATTGTAAACATATTATCTATACGCGCTCACACGCGCCTCTTCATTGAGGATGTAAAGTGCGCCGTTGGCAAGAATGGGGGGGAGTTGAATATTACCGCCTGCGTTCCATTCTGTAATTTTTTGCCCCGTAGCAGGCGCATATTCGGCAATGATGCCGTTTGATCCCGCAAGGAGAAGACGTCCACCTGCCATTAAGGGGCCAGTCCAAGAGACAATATTTTTCTTTTTATTTGGGTTTTTATATTTAGGGATGTCCGTGACCCATAAGATTTCACCGCTTTTTATATTAAGCGCGAGGAGTTGATAGTCAGAATTAAGGACGTAAACGCTATTACCGCTGACCCATGGTGTTTCTGCGCCGCTGATATCTTTGCGCCATAGGCTACGGCCTGTTTCTTTATCAAGTGCCACCATTTTTCCGCCGTAACTGATGGCTATCACAATATTATCTGTAATAACGGGATACGCACGAATATCAGAAAGTCCTGAGCCAGTACGACCAAAACGTAAAGTGTTTGATAGATTATCTTCCCAGATCACGGCGCCTGTATCTGCGCGTAAAGCGATAAGATCCCCTGAAGAAAGCGCAGCGATTACCATGGAATCATCTGCCGCAGGGCTGGCGGCGCCCAGCAGGCCAGTGGCTTCGGCGATTTCCTCATACTCCCAAATGACTTTTCCATCTTTTGCGTTCAGGGCAATCACATTATTATTTAACGTTGTCACAAAGACACGACCATTTTTGATGGTTGGTGCGGCGCGTGATGGGGCGCTCACTTTCGCCCGCCAGAAAATTGAGCCGTCCGCAGGATCAAGCGCTAATACTTCATTATAGCCAGATGTGACATAGACCACGCCGCCATCTTGGGCGATGCCGCCTGCGATGACAGGTTCTTTTTCACGTTCATGTCCAATATTAGTTTCCCAAAGCTGTTTGCCTGTTTGATCATGAAAGGCGCGAATGGTTGCTTTTGTATCAAGGGCAATGACGCGGCCACCAGCCAAAATAGGACGCGAATTGAGAGGGAGTTCTTTGGTAGAGCCACGCCCGATAGATGCGTTCCAGACACGCTCTAGCTGGTTTGCTTCACCAAAGGCCAAGTTCTGCATGGCATGATGTGCGTAACCGCCAGCCTGCGGCCATTCTTCATTAATGGTTGCGGGGGGAATGTCAATCGACCGTAGGGAGGCACTTTCACTGGGGCGCAGTTCTTTTTGCAGTTCAATGATAGAAATGCGTTCGCCTTCTAATGTCGGTTTAACGTCATCTGCGCCCGCGCAGGCGGTTATAACAAGGAGAGTGGAGAGAAGTAAAAAACGGATCATGATTTTTTATTCTTTTTTAAGGTGTAAACATGGGTTAGCGCGTCACCGCGTTGTTTAAGTGAAGCGGGTAAGTTTGTTTGTTCTTTAAAACCCTTTAGATAAGAAAGCGCGGCATCATAATTGCCTTGGGCGGCCTCGCGTGTGGCGGCTTCTATTTTTGCGTGCCATTGCCACGGGCTTTTTGAATCTGTCAAAAGAGGTTTGAGGGCCGATAGGGCATCATCCCCACCATTTTGGCTGTAAAGAATACGGGCCAAATCACGCAAAGTACGGGGCGCAGATTTTGTTGCTATTAATTGCGTATAAAGCGCGAGGGCTTCGTCTTGCTTACCGGCTTCTTTCAAAAGGCTGGCGGCGTTTAACAGACCAACGGCCTTGTGATTGGCGCGGGTTTTTTCAACGGCGCTGAGCAAGGCCTGATCTGTGTTATCAGCATCTAAAGCGGTAAGGAGTTTCGCTGTTTCTGTAGCATTACGGCTGTTATTCCAGCTGTGATAGGCGCTTCCCATTGCGGTGCCGATGATGAGGATTGCAATGCAGGCAATGATTGTGGTTTTGTATTCTTCCCAGATTTTTTCAAGTTTTTCTTTCTTAAGGGCTTCGTCTACTTCTTCAAAAATATCAGGCATTTTCTTCTTTTCTGTGGGCGTGTTTATCGCGTGTTTCGTAAATTTTCAGATTTCGACACCAAAATAAGGTATAATAGAAATATTGCAATGAAATCAGACAATTCTATGAATAATTTTGGGACAAAAATAGGCTATTCACGCAAAGAATTTGGCGCGATTTTCCAGATTTATAGTCAAAATGTCTATAACGGGCTTTTTCGTGACTTTTCGTTCACGGAAACGGACAGCCGTTATTATATTTCTTTTTGTGAAGAAGCGGGGAAAACGCCATTAATCACCGTTGAAAAGAAGAAATTAGGGTCAGATAGGGCGCTTTTTATTGCAACCACCCTTGGCCCGCGAGACATATTGGTTGAAATAGCGCGTAGTGAGAAAATTGAGAGCTTTGTTCGGCAGTTAAAAGGCAAGATTGAGATTTTAGCAACCAACAGGTCTGATGGTTCAAAAACATCTTTTTCCAAGAAATAGTAATTGACATAATTTAAAATATTTACTTTATTTTTTAATCACCAAATAAAGTAAATATGTAATGAGTATCATTTTAAAATTTCAATCGCGTGTTGCGCCGCTCACTGATAATGAAAATGCGCGTATATTGCAATTAGCTCAATGCTTTAATAAGAAAGCAGAGCTTACAATGATGAACGCGGTAGACTGCCTTATTATTAATGCGGGTATTCGTAAATCTAAAGAGACCCTTGAATATTTTTTTACAATAAATAAACAGCGAACGAGATCGGGCGTTTATCAATATATTGTATCTTCCCAAACGTATAAAAATCATGCTGGCGTCAATAAGCGGCAGCTCTCCCATAAACCGTATCTTAGGTTAGTAAAAAATAATTCTTCTTTTTATGATTTTCTTCACTTGGACGAATTTAAGACATAATGTTAACGTAACGTGTCTGAAATTTTGAAAAAGGAAATAATCGTGGCTAAAATAACTGTAAAAAACCCCGTTGTTGAAATTGATGGGGATGAGATGACCCGTATTATTTGGGAGATGATTAAAGCGCGTTTTATTCACCCTTATCTGGATATTGATTTAAAATATTTTGACCTTTCAATTCAAAGCCGCGATGAGACGGATGATCAAATCACTATTGATGCTGCCAATGCCATTAAGGAACATGGCGTGGGCATTAAATGTGCGACTATTACCCCCGATGAAGGGCGTGTGAAGGAATTTGATCTGAAAAAAATGTGGCGCTCACCAAATGGTACAATCCGTAATATATTGGGCGGTACGGTTTTCCGTGAACCAATTACAATTTCAAATATTCCCAAATATGTCCCTGGATGGAAAGAACCAATGGTTATTGGCCGCCATGCGTTTGGGGATCAATATAAAGCAACGGATGTAAAAATTGGAGAAGCCGGCACATTGAAAATGACGTTTGAGCCTGCAGATGGCAGTGATGTACAAAGTTGGGATGTATATGAATTTACCGAACCCGGCGTTGCGATGGGGATGTATAACGTGGATGAGAGCATACGCGGATTTGCGCGTTCTAGTTTTAATTATGGTCTGAACCGGAATTACCCAGTTTATTTATCCACAAAGAATACTATTTTAAAGCAATATGATGGAAAGTTTATGGAGATTTTTCAAGATGTTTATGACACGGAATTTAAAGATAAATTTGAAGAAAAAGAATTATGGTACGAGCATCGTTTGATTGATGACATGGTGGCCTTTGCGATTAAATCCAAGGGTGGATTTGTATGGGCATGTAAGAATTATGATGGTGATGTGCAGTCCGATATTGTGGCACAAGGATTTGGATCGTTGGGTTTAATGACGTCTGTTTTGCTGACTCCTGATGGAAAAACAGTTGAAGCCGAAGCGGCGCATGGTACGGTGACCCGCCATTATCGCCGCCACGAAGCAGGAGAAGAAACATCAACAAACCCCATTGCGTCCATTTTTGCATGGACGCGCGGCCTTCAATATCGTGGTCAATTTGATGGGACACCAGAAGTGGTTGAGTTTGGTCAAAAGCTGGAGCAAGCCTGTATTACGACAGTTGAACAAGGCCATATGACCAAAGATTTGGCGCTTTTGGTGGGTGAAGGGCAGGATTTCTTGACAACAACCCAGTTTATGGACAAGGTCGAGCAGAATTTTGCACAAATCATATAAATAGGGCGTCATAATGCGGCTTTTAATAAGTTTTTTAACGTTGTTCACCGTGATGGTCATGGCGGTTACTGATCCTGTGCAGGCGGCGCCTTATAATAAAGATTATATTGGGGAGCAGGTTACGCACCGCGCCGCATTTGAAGATACGCTGATTCATTTGGCACGAAATAATGGGTTGGGGTTTATTGAATTACGCGCTGCCAATCCAGGTCTTGATGCGTGGATACCAGGGGCGGGTGAAAAAATTATTTTACCCTTGCGTCATTTATTACCCGATGCACCGCGTAAAGGCATTGTGATTAATTTGGCGGAGATGCGTCTTTATCATTTTAAAAATATTGGGGAAGCCCCTAAAACATATCCTATTTCAATCGGGCGCGATGGGTTGCAAACTCCCAAAGGTGCAACAAAAATTTCACGTAAAAAAGCAGGCCCAACATGGCGCCCGACAAAAAGAATGCGCGAAGAAGACCCTGATCTACCACTTTCCGTTCCGCCAGGACCAGAAAATCCATTGGGGTCACATGCGCTTTATTTAGGATGGCCGCAATATTTAATACATGGCACGAATAAACCTTATGGTATTGGCCGCCGCGTCAGTAGCGGATGTATGCGTATGTATCCAGAAGATATTGTAAAATTATTCCCCCAAGTACCCGTGGGAACGCCCGTAACCGTTGTAGATCAGCCAATCAAAGCGGGCTGGATTGGTAGTGGGTTTTATGTAGAGATCAGCCCAAACCAAGCGCAAACATTGCAATTAGAAGAAGAAAAAGAAGTGGAATCCTATCAAGTCACTGAAGATGATGTTGCCTTTATTAATAAAAAGGCGGGTATTCATAAGGATGATTTAAACTGGGAAAAAATTCGCAAAGCTGTCAAGAATTATAATGGCTATCCAATCAAAGTTTTTGATATGAATGACCGTTCTGTATTTAGCGATGTGAAAAAGGAAGTTGAAATGAAAGCGGTTGAAGCCAAAAAAATTATCGCTGATGAAAAAACTGAGGCGGTAAAAGAGGCGGCAGTTGTTTCTACTGTCAAAGCGGAGGAAAATCCAAAAAACACATTTTCATCTATTAAATCCCGTCCGCGGCTTTATAACGAATAGAATTTTTTAATCACGCTCAACAATAAGCGGGCCGAAGGATTGCTTTGTTGGCATGACTTCGAGGCTGTTGATGTTAACATGTTCTGGCAAGGTTGCGGCCCAAAACACGCTTTCTGCGATATCTTCTGCTGTTAATGGGGCGGTGTTGGCATATACGGCATCTGCCTTTTCTCTATCCCCTTTGAAACGGGCGAGAGAAAAGGGTGTTTCTGCCATGCCAGGTTCAATATTGGTCACCCGCACATTTGTACCTTGTAAATCAGGACGCATAGCGAGGCTAAATTGTTTTACAAAGGCCTTTACCGCGCAATAGACATGACCGCCGCCATAAGGCCAGTTTCCCGCGATAGAGCCAATATTGATGACATGCCCGCGTTTGCGCTTTGTCATGCCTGCAATCACAAGGCGCGTAATCCGCACGAGGGAGGTGTCATTCATTTCAATCATATTTTCTAAATCTTCGAGCGTCGCATCTTGGATTTTATCAAGGCCGAGCGCTCCACCCGCATTGTTAATGAGAAGGTCAATATCTTGAAATTCTTCTGGGATGGCATTCATCGCATCAATGGTGTTTTGCTTGTCACAAATATCAAAAAGCAAAGGGTAAACGGGTACTGAAAATTCCACCGCGAGCGCGTTTAATTTTTCTTCATTGCGCCCATGGAGGATTAGTTTTGCGCCTGTATTGGCAAAGCGTTTTGCAAAAGCCTTACCAAACCCGCCAGTGGCACCAGTGATGAGAACGCATTGAGGCGTATATGTTGGATATGTCATTTTTTAGTCTCTGTTTTTATATCTAAGGGGGTGATTCTCTTGCTAAGATAAATGAAGGTGGTATCAAGGCTGGCAATGATCCAGTAGAAAATAATTGTAACAGTTGCAATTTCGACCCACGCGTCGTTCACGCCGTAAAATGCGAAGAAGAAAAAAGTGAATGTGCTGCCGACCTGTGTCGTAAAAGTACTCGCATTATTGCGAAGCCAGAGCATTTTTCCACCTGTTTTTTGGCGAATCTTATCATAGACCCAAACATCCCAAAGTTGCCAAATTAGGTAAGCAATAGGAGAAGCAATCATCATATCATTCTTAAGGATGTGTTGTAGATGGTATCAATGGCGTCTCCTGAAGCCTTTGCAAATGGAAGGGCGATGGTTAAGAGTACGATTTGGCTGAGAATAATAAAAAAGACCATTCCGAAAAAGCCAATTAAAACAGCCCGCTGTGCTTCTTTTTTACCGTAGCGTTCGGCTAATAGGTCTGTTCCAAAAACAAGAGCAGCAAATAATGGGGTTCCAGCGGTGATGGCAAAGCCAAAGACGTCAATAATTTTAGGGCCAGTAATATTTGAAAGAATGAGGCAGAGTGCAATGAAACTGCAAAGCCATATTTTTCCAAGCCGGTAAGAAATCAGAATAAAAATCATACTGATCAAACAAAGGAAAATAAAGCCGACTTCATTCATGCGTTAGCCCCCGTGATTTACTTTAAGCATGGTGACAATCCAGATTAAGGCAACCCAGCCTGCGATGAGGGCAAGAATCATCAGGTTTTTCTTTTTCTTTTTTTGGTGGAGGGTGCTTCTTTGTTTTTCTTGGGGGGCCATGGGTTAAACCTTATCAATCATGAGGGCGAGGAATATTGCGAAGAGATAAAACACAGAATAACCAAACATAAGCTTCGCCGATTTATGAGTTTTATCCAGTAATGTTTTAATTGCTGTAAAGATAAAAAATCCGCTGAGGATTGCTGCGCAGACAAGATAAATATTTCCTGCAACGCCCAAGAAAGTAGGAATGAGCGTGATCGGAAATAGTATGATTGTGTAAATAAACATCTGCCATTTTGTGTGTTTTTCACCATGTATGGCAGGCATCATTGGTACACCAGCATTTTTATAATCATCATTCATATAAAGGGCGAGCGCCCAAAAATGCGGTGGCGTCCAAAAGAAAATAATCGCAAACAATATAAGCGGGGCGAGGGTAATATCGCCCGTTACTGCGGCCCAGCCAATCATAGGGGGGAATGCCCCCGCCGCACCGCCAATAACAATATTTTGTGGCGTCGTGCGTTTAAGCCAGATGGTGTAGACGAAAACGTAAAAAAGATTTGCCACTGCAAGCAGCCCTGCCGCAACCCAATTAAGGGCCAAACCCATGGTGAGAACAGATAGAACGGAAAGCACAATACCGTAGCTTAACGCTTCGTCAGGATTCATTCGTCCCAAAGGTAGAGGGCGGTTTTTTGTGCGTTTCATTACCGCATCAATATCACGGTCAAACCACATATTAATCGCGCCTGCCGCGCCGGCATTAATGGCGATGCATAAAATGGCCGTCGCAAATAAAAAGGGATGGAGGGTGGTGACATCAGGAGCAACCCAAAGCCCTGCAAACGCGGTAAAGACCACAAGGCTCATGACCTTGGGTTTTAACAGCGCGTAATAATCAGAGATTGTCGCATCATATTCGGGTGTGGTTACGGTGTCTTCCATGGCTTCTTTTTAGCGCCTTTGAAGCGGATTTAAAAGACTTAATGCTTTAATATCCGCGAGACAGTATCAGGATTTACTTCCTTACAGCTGGCAACGGTTTTTTGTGAGATATCGAGGAATTTTTGGCGGTTTTCAGGGCTTAGAAATTCAAATCCCATGAGGGCGCGCCCGATGGCTTCTCCTGAATAAGCATAGTTGAAGTAGCAAATGGAGGTCACGTCTGAGATAGCCCGTAGGAAGTCCCGCAATGCGCCTTTGCGTTCGGGAAATTGTACGGTCATAAAAAGTGGGTCTTGGAATAAAGCGGGATTATAATTAATCACTTGATAACGGATATCGGCATTTAATGTGATATCGGTAAATTTGATCCCCGCCAGATCCAGATTGCTTTCGAGGGTTTCAAATTCTTTTAATGTGCCATCAATGGCGATGGTTTGTGCGGCCTCGGTTGGGTGTGTTTTACCGTACATAAATTCTGCGACGTTGAGGTCTGTAAAATGTGTTTCAAGAATATCAAGCAGCGCCCCATTTTTTTCAGGGAGTTGTATATTGTAATATTTCCGCGTGGCAGAGCCAGCCGCCGATTTACCTGCAATCAGGGAAAGCTTGCTGAAATCCATATTCGCGCCGCAGATAATGGTTAGGATTTTCTTGCCTGTTAACGCGGTGTCATGCGTTTGGGCGTATTGTTTAACGCCTGCAACGCCCATCGCGCCAGAAGGTTCAGGGATAATGCGTTTGGCATTCCAAAGGCTTTGAATGGCGGAAGAGACTTCCTCATTCGTGACGGTTATAAATTCATCAATATAGTTGCTGCAAATTTGAAAAGTGATATCGCCTGGACGTGTCACGGCAGTGCCATCACAAAAAGTATCAACATTATCGAGGGTGACAGGCGCGCCTGCCGCAACGGAGGCCTTCATGGAGGCCTGTTCAATTCCTTCCACGCCAATGATTTTAATGTTTGGCCAATATTTTTTAAGCCATAGCGCCGTGGCGCCCGCCATGCCACCACCGCCAATTTGCAGGAAGGCGTAATCGAAAGGTGTATCGGAATTTTTGATGATTTCATCGGCAATCATGGCCTGACCTGCCATGGTGTAAATATCATCAAAGGGGTGAATGTAAGTATAGCCTGTTTCCTTGACATAGGCTTTTGCAGCGTCACCGGCAGCGTTGTAATTATCCCCACTTAAAATAAGTTCTACATGGTCACCGCCGTGATTTTGCACGGCTTTTTGTTTCATGAGCGGTGCGGCAAGGGGCATAAAGATTTTTGCCTGAAGCCCTAATTTACGCGCGGCAAGGGCGACCCCTTGGGCGTGGTTTCCTGCGCTGGCGGCGACAATTATGTCGCTTCCCCCATTGCGGTTATGATTGAGGACAGCGTTATATCCACCGCGCCATTTATAGGCGTTAATAGGGCCTAAATCCTCGCGCTTTATATAAAGATCAAAATCTTCTCCATTCAGCGTGATAGGCTCGAGCGGGGTTGGATCGCCGATTTTGTATATTTCATCGCGTGCCTTGGGGATTTCTGTGTAAAGCTGTTCAAGGAGAGTATTCGTCATGACGGCTAAAAAAGCAGGTTTGTTGTCATGCAACAAGATTTATTTTATTTACGTAATATTTTTCTAAAAATATGGAATATTTGATCGGGTGAATCTTATGAATTTTATATAGTTTTTTCCATGAAAACGCTTAACGGATCCTCTGCATACTCACCGAAAGGGCTTATTTTTTGATAGCCAATTTTTTCATATAATTTAATGGCTACAGGTTGGTCTATACCTGTTTCTAGTCTGAGGGTTTTTATGTTTGTATTTTGCGCTCTATTTTCAATTTCAGCCATAAGTTGTTCAGCGATTTTTTGGCCTCTATATTCTTTATCAACAAACAGGCTTTTTATTTCTGCATAGGTTTTTTTGTTTACTAAAGCGATACAGCCGACGGTGTTTTTTTCAATATATGCGCCGATGAAGATGTTATTATCTGCGAATAATTGTTCTTTGTCGGCTAAATGATTGCTGTGCGCTGGATAAAGTGCCGCCATAAGTGCCGCTGATTTTTCCAGCAAATGATCGGCCTCATTTTGTATGATATCTTTAATTTCAATGATCACGTTACTTCTTTTTATGCTCTTCATGGTTGCAATCATCGCCGTGGTCGCAACATGTACCATCTTCGTGATGATTATGATTGGCGTGATCGTGGTTGTCATGGGAATGATCGTGCGTACAGGCAACGCCATCATGGTAATGCACGTGGCTGTGGTTGTGGTTTGGCGCACCCATTTGCGTCCCTTGTGGCAGGGTGGTTGACCCACTCAATAATTTCTTAATCCGATTAAAATCTGTCATTTTATTTCCTTTTTAAATTAAAATTGCCATTTACTCCCACTCAATCGTACCGGGGGGTTTGCTTGTGATGTCGTACACAACGCGGTTGATGCCTTTGACTTCGTTGATCATGCGGGTCATGACGCGGCCAAGAAATTCATGTTCGAAGGGGTAGTAATCGGCGGTCATGCCATCAGTTGAGGTGACGGCGCGTAAGGCGCAGACATATTCGTATGTTCTGCCATCACCCATCACGCCGACGCTTTTGACGGGCAATAATACGGCAAAGGCTTGCCAGATTTCATCATAGAGCCCTGCTTTTTTGATTTCATCAATATAAACCGTATCGGCGGCGCGGAGGATTTCGAGCTTTTCACGCGTGATTTCCCCCGGCATACGAATGGCAAGGCCAGGGCCAGGGAAGGGGTGACGAGCGATAAATTCTTCGGGCATGCCTAGTTCACGGCCAAGGGCGCGCACCTCGTCTTTGAATAATTCACGCATGGGTTCAACCAATTTCATGTTCATGCGTTCCGGTAGACCGCCGACATTATGATGGGATTTAATGGTCACGGAAGGCCCACCTGTAAAGGAAACAGATTCGATCACGTCAGGGTAGAGCGTGCCTTGCGCCAAAAAGTCTGCGCCGCCAATGCGGGTGGCACAATCATCGAATACATCGATAAAAGTAGAGCCAATAATTTTACGTTTTGTTTCAGGATCAGAAACACCATCGAGTTTGCCGAGGAATAAATCTTCGCAATTTTCATGGATGAGCGGGATGTTGTAATGATTACGGAATAGTTCAACGACCTGTTCGCTTTCGCCTGCGCGCATCATACCTGTATCAACGTAGATACAGGTCAGTTGATCACCGATGGCTTCATGGAGGAGGATAGCGGTTACGGATGAATCAACACCGCCAGAAAGGCCGCAGACGACTTTGCTTTTTCCGACTTGTTTCCGGATTTTTTCAATGGCTTCTTCGCGGAAGCTCGCCATGGTCCAATCGCCAGAACAACCACATATAATATGCGTGAAATTTTTATAAAGTGCCGCGCCGTGGGTCGTATGCACGACTTCGGGATGAAATTGCACGCCGTAGAAATTTTTATCTTCATGGGCAATCATCGCAAAGGGCGCGCCGTCTGATTTACCGATGGCTTTGAAGCCTTCAGGGAGGGTGGCAACATGATCACCGTGGCTCATCCAGACTTGTTCTTTTGAGCCTTTGGCCCATTTTTTATTGTCTTGGTCACTGCTGAATAAGCGAGAGTCTTCGGTGATATCGACAAAGGCGCGGCCAAATTCACGGCTACCATCGGTTTTGTTTTCTTCACCTTCAACAACGCCGCCTAATTGATGTACCATGACTTGTTGACCGTAACAAATGCCCAAAACGGGTACGCCCATTTCAAAAATGCAATCTGGAACGCGGGGGCTGTCTTTGTCCAATACGGAACAAGGGCCACCAGACAGGACAATCCCTTTTGGGTTATAGGCGTTTATTTTTTCTTCATCTGCTTGGTTAAACGGCCAGACTTCACAGTATACACCGCTTTCACGGATGCGGCGGGCAATAAGCTGCGTGACTTGAGAGCCAAAATCCAGAATGAGGATATGCTCATGACTAAGATTTTCTTGTAGGTTATGGGGAGAGGAGAGTGTTTGTTTTGCTTGTTCCATGTGTCTTTTCTATCTATTTGGTTCCCGCCCTTTATAAAGGACGAGGCAGCAGTCGCGGCCTTGGATAGCCTAATCATCATTAATGATCACGCTATATTTAGACATTTCAGGGTTGTATCTCAAGAAAAAATACGGCAAAAGACAAACAATGATGAAACACGTCACAAGATATGGACATTTTTTCGTTCTTTTAGCCTTCTTGGTTGGGGTTATTGCACCTGCCTGTGGTTTTTCATGGAGCGGAAAATATAGTGTGATTGAGATTTGTACGTCTCAAGGCATGGAAAGCCGTATTGTGAGTAAAGAAGGCCAGCCCAAAGCGCCGCATGTTGAAAAACAGTGCCAATTTTGTTTTGCGCAGGCCAATTTAAAATCATTCTTACCTGTTTCTATGATATTAGAGCGGAATCTTGTTATTTTTGAGCGAATTAAGCGTCGTCAATATCAAGCTGTTCTGATTTTTCATCTTTCACGAGATCACGCCGCCCGCGCCCCACCTTTATTTGCTTAATTTTAAAAGTCTCTATTAAAAAATTATACAAATTTCAAAGGTTCAAAAACAATGAAAAAACTACTCTTGGCGAGCATTTTTGCTGGCTCTTTCTTAATACCAAATCATGCCGTGAAAGCGGAAAGCGTTTCCTTATCTGATCAAGGCTTGCGCGCCGATAGCCATGCGCCGATTGGCGTGATGCAAGACCACATGCATAAGAAAGGTGATTGGATGGTATCTTATCGGTTTATGCGGATGCATATGGATGGCAACCGTAACGGGACGGATAATCTGACCCCCGAAGAGATTGCGACAACGTTTCCCAATCGTTTTTCAGGAATGCCTGGGCAACCCCCAACATTGCGCGTTGTGCCAACCGAAATGACAACGCAAATGCATATGGTGGGCGGTATGTATGCACCAACCGATAATGTAACATTGATGGTGATGACGCATTATATTGACCGTAAGATGGACCATGTGACATTCCAAGGGGGCAGTGGGACAGCAGAATTAGGGCGTTTTACAACGGTTAGTCAGGGATTGGGTGATAGCACGATGGCGGCGCTTATTCGGCTTTATGATGATGAAACACATCATTTGCATTTGAATGCGGGGCTTGGTCTGCCAACAGGTTCCATTACCGAAGAAGATTCTGTGTTGGCACCAAATGGCATGACACCAACGGTACGTCTTCCATATGCAATGCAGTTAGGGAGCGGAACATTTGATGCGATGCCGGGCCTTACCTATACGGGAATTAGTGGTCAGTATGGGTGGGGCGCGCAATATAGGAGCGCCATTCGCTTAGGTCGAAATTCTGCAGATTATTCGCTGGGTGATAGGCATATGATTACGGCGTGGGGAAGTTATTTATTTAACAATGCGGTGAGTGGCTCATTGCGCGTAACCGGAGAAACAGAAGAGTCGATTGACGGAATTGATGATTTGATTGCTGCGCCTGTTCAAACCGCAGACCCAGATAATTTTGGCGGAGAGCGCGTGAGCCTATCTTTGGGAATGAACGCCGTTATACCGCACGGGGTCTTAAAAGGACATCGTTTTTCTGCGGAATTGACCGTGCCGCTCTATCAAGATTTGAATGGACCACAATTAGAGCGTGATAATGCGTTTATTTTGGGATGGTCAAAAAGTTTTTAATTTTTTTTCGCATAAAATATAAAAAAAGGCGAGATATGTTTCCCGCCTTTTTATTGAATAATTTTTTTATTAAAGTGCTTTCTTAATTTTATCGAGGAGCTTTTTCCCCTTCGCACTGAGGTAGAGTTCTTTTCTACGCTTGTCATCTTTTGCAGATTTTACGAGAATAATCCCATACGGTTTACCCATACGTCGGGCGTTTGATAATGCGCCAATCGTTCTAGACATGACAGACATTGAAATACCAGTTTCTTCGGCAATGTCTTTAAGGGCTGCGCCTTCATTTTCTGCAATGGTTAAAAATACATTGGCCCATTGTAATGGAAATTCTGCATCTATTTTTGCAAATTCACCCAGCGCGTTTTGTAGTTTGATTATTTTTTTCGACGTTGCCATTTGATACTCTCCTTGTAAGATTCCTATTTTTAGGAACCCATCGTTCTGATGTGTACATAATTTGGATATAAGGTATATCAATTATGGTTTCGTAATCAAAACTATTTTTTTTAAAAAAAGGGTTTCTCCCTAAATTTTGGTTCATTTCGATAGATAGACCGCGGACTTTGCCGAGTTTAATGTATGTAATCATTTTATTTTCCCCTTATGATTTTGTTAACTATTTGTAATATTAAGCTGCTTTTTTATGTGTTTTATAAGATGCGCAATTCTTACTTAAATAACGACGGTGCGCGTTACGTGTTTCAAGGCGGATTTGCCAATAAAAATTAACTAAATCCTGCGCTTGTTTTTTTAATAAATCACCTTTGCGATTTAAATAAATTAAATTAATCAGATCTGTTTCTTCCAGATATTCTGTTTTCCAGTTTTTATACTTGTTAATTGACTTCATACATTTGTGTTTTGTATCTCGTTCAATTTCCATGATTTGCATCACATCAAAAATTTGAAGTGTGGAATTATCAAGTGGTAAATATATTGTATTATTTTTTTCTTTCATTTTTTCTCTTCCGTTTCAAAAGTTGAAGGAGTGTTGTTTTGACGTAATACAATTAATGAAAAGTTAATATACATACTAATGTATTGGTATCTTTAGATCGTGTTTTTTGCATTTTGCGAAAAAGGATATTTAAGCCCTTATTTTTTCAATGTTTTTAAAATGAATAAGCTCCATTAAAAAAAACTTTTCTTCACCAAGATGCCAGTAAACTGCCCCTTCTAATAATGTTGTAGGCGTGATAATGGCTTTAAAAATACTGGGGTGAGAGAAAATGGCTTTGGTTAAATTTGCCCCGTCAAAGTCAACATTATAGAGCTTTGCGCCGCTAAAATTCACGCCAGCGCATTGTGTGTTTTTAAATGAAGAATGTGAGAAATTTGCGGCTCTTAGGTCAGATTTTTCAATATTAGCACAGGTAAAGTCTGCTTTTTTAAAGTGACCGCCCCAAAAGCATGTTTCTTTTAGGTTTTGGTTTTGAAATTGCGCATTAGAAATTATTTTTTGACGATAGTTCAACATATAATTACTCCTTATATAGTGTCTTATGCCAACTATATAAGGAGTAATTATGTGGTCATGTCAAACTATTTTATTTGATTCGCTGTAATATTGCTGTGAAGAAGCCATCTGTTTTATGGTCTTTAGGGGTGAGGCGCATGAAATCTGATTGTATGGGAATATCCCCATATTCTTTGTTCCATACATCTTTTATGGCGACGATTTTGTAATTGTTATGCTTTGTTAAAAATTTTTCAACTTGTTCTTCATTTTCTTCGGTAAAGAGGGAGCAGGTTGCGTACACTAATCGTCCGCCGGGTTTTACCTTATCAGCGACACGTTCCAAAATTTCGCTTTGTATTTGAACAATTTCTTCGAGAGATGGACCGTAAGTGTTCCAGCGATAATCAGGGTTTCTGCGCCATGTGCCAGAAGAACTGCAAGGAGCATCAACCAAAACCACATCAATCGCGCTTTTTTGACGGCGGAGCCATTTACGGTTTTTTTCTTCTTCAAGGCTGCGTACTTCAACATTATGAATGTCTGCTTTTTTATAGCGACGGCGGCCTTTTTCAAGGCGCCGCGTGCTGTTGTCCATGGCATAGATAATACCTTTCCCTTCCATCATTGCGGCAATACCAAGCGTTTTACCGCCACTACCCGCGCAATAATCAAGGACGCGCATGCCTGGCTTGACATCACACATCAGGGCAATAAGTTGTGATCCTTCATCTTGGATTTCCACAAGGCCTTTATGAAAGGCTTTGGTAGCGCTCATATAAGGTTTACCAATAGCGCGAAGCCCGAAGGGGGAGTATGGCGTTTCAATGGTTTCAACATCATCCTTGGCGAGGGAGGCTTTGGCTTGCTCGCGCGTGACTTTGATTGTGTTGACACGCAAATCCATGGCTGCGGGGGGCAGCATGGCCAGCATCTGATCTTTAAAATTACCACCCCAAATAGGTTTTAATTTATCGGCTGCCCAATCAGGGCATTCGCAAGATATGTTTTCAGGCATATCAGCATGATCAATGTCTTGGCCACGTAATTCTTGGGCGGCGCATTGTTCTTTATCATTGAGCGGTGCGGGTTGATGGTTTTCACCCGTAAAAAGATTGGTGATATCTTGGCCGTTCAGCATCAAAAAAGCCATGGCACGGGCGCGTGGTGTGTCTTCGATTTTTATGCGCTCTAACCACCATCCAATACGGGCATGGGCGCGCATTGCATTATAAACAAGCTCAACAATAAACTTACGGTCTTTTGAGCCGATATAGCGTTTATGCGACATAAAATCACGAATAGTGTTATCCATTGGAATCCGTGCCTCAGCAATATTTTCCATGATATCAATAGCGGATTGAACCCGCGCGGCTTGCTGCATTATTTTATCTCGCTTTTAAAGTGATGAAAGCACCCGCCGCCAAAAGAGCGAGGCCAAGAAGTTTTTGTAATGTGATGGGGTTTGCCGCGGGCGCCATAACGCCATAATGTTCAAGCAAGGCCGAAGAAATTAATTGTCCTGCAACAAAAAGTGCGATCATGGTGGCGACCCCTAAATGCGGCACAATGAACAATGCCGTTGTCACAAAAAATGCACCAAGAACGCCGCCTAGAAACATCCACCATTTAAGGTCTTCTGTTTCAATGGAGAGGAATTTGCCGCTGGTGATATAGGCCAACACAAAGAGAATAACCGCGCCTGTACCAAACGAAATAAAAGACGCCCAAAGCGGGGAACTGACTTGCCCGTTTAGCTTCGCATTTACCAAAGGTTGAAACGCCGTCATTGTGCCTGCCGCGATGGCCAAAAGAGGGAAGAGAATAGAGATGTTCATATTGTTCTTTCTTATACAAAAAGACAGTAACATCCCAGCAGGGCTTCGGCTAGACAGGTTAGGTTTTAATTTTGGGCATTTTTAATCTATAGATAGTAGCTCCGGTCATGATGATGAGGGCGGCATAGAGTAAAAACCCACCTAGAGACAGTACGAAGGCGCTGTAAATAAGCCATGTGAGTTGGCCTATAATGAAAACAATCCGCATTGGAATGCCACGTAATAGAAAAACAGCAGATGTTCCAACGATACTTGCAAAAAATGGCAGGTAGTCTATCCATTTATCAGCAATCATGAATGCCATTAGGATATAAGCGGCAGTGAAAATAAGCCCCAGCCAAAGTTTTTTATATCTACTCGCAAGCCAATAGCGTAGGCCTGTTATTATCTCGGATAGTGCGGCAGGAATAGCCATTAATAGGGCAAAGTGAATAGAAAATATAAAACTGGTCAAAATGAGTAACCGCATCAAGCGCGTATCATTTTTTTGATTGGCAGCGTATAGGTCTGTTGCCATACCCATTAGTCCAATTCCTTGAGTTAATACGATAAACCATAAATTATCTTGAAGAGCGGTAAGCACTAATTAATTTGTTGTTCTGTAGTTAGGGGCTTCGCGGGTGATGGTGATGTTGTGGGCGTGGCTTTCTTTAAAGCCTGCGCCTGTCATGCGCACAAACTCGGCTTTTGACTTCATATCGGCAACAGTGGCAGATCCCGTATAGCCCATGGCCGCTTTGAGGCCGCCGACCATTTGGTGGATCACTGCGCCGACAGAGCCTTTATAAGGAACGCGGCCTTCTATCCCTTCAGGAACAAGTTTGTCACTTTCTGTGATATTGCCTTGGAAATACCGCTCAGCCGAGCCTTTAACCATGGCGCCGACACTGCCCATACCGCGATAGGATTTGTAGGAGCGCCCCTGATAGAGGATAATTTCACCAGGCGCTTCATCTGTTCCGGCAAAGGCAGACCCCATCATGGCGCAATCTGCGCCTGCGGCGATGGCCTTGGCGTAGTCACCAGAAGATTTAATCCCGCCATCGGCAATCACGGGGATTTTCTTTTTATGGGCAACTTCGGCCACATTCATGATGGCTGTTAATTGAGGAACACCAACACCAGCGACAACGCGGGTTGTACAAATTGATCCCGGGCCAATGCCGACTTTCAGCGCGTCTGCGCCTGCATCAATCAGTGCCTTTGCGGCGCTGCCTGTGGCAATGTTTCCTGCGATGATCTGTACATTATCACCCGCCATTTTCTTAACGCGGGTGACCATATCCAGAACGCCTTTGGAATGACCATGCGCGGTATCCACCACAATCACGTCAATTTCGGCGTCTATCAACGCTTCAACGCGTTCAATGTTGCTCTCACTCGTACCAATCGCCGCGCCAACGCGCAGGCGGTCTTGGGAATCTTTGGTGGCCTGGGGGAAGGCACGGGCTTTTTCAATGTCTTTCACCGTCACAAGGCCCGTACAGCGTTCCTGATCATCAACAACAAGGAGCTTTTCGATACGGTTGTGATGGAGGAGTTTTTTTGCTTCTTCTTTATCAACAGTATTATAGACTTTGATTAAATTTTCGGCAGTCATTAATTCTTTGACGGGTTGATGGGGGTTATTGGCAAAACGGACATCACGGTTGGTTAAGATACCTAATAATTTGCCTGTTTTATCTGTAACAGGAAAGCCAGCAAAGCCGTAATGTTCCATCATTTGAAGGGCATCGGCAAGGGTGGCATCTGGTGAAATTGTAATCGGGTTAACTACCATGCCTGATTCATAGCGTTTTACTTTACGCACGGCGTCTGCTTGCTCCAACGTGGTGAGGTTACGGTGGATAATGCCCATCCCCCCATTTTGTGCCATGGCAATCGCCATTTCGGCCTCTGTCACGGTATCCATCGCAGAAGAAAGGAGCGGGATGTTGAGATTAATAGTTTTGGTGAGCCGTGTCTTGGTTGAGACCGTGTTGGG
>CALHAW010000007.1 GCA_937934135.1 uncultured Alphaproteobacteria bacterium | reverse complement strand
TTAAGCGGCTTCCTCGGCTTCGTCTTTAACATCAAAATAACCCTGTAACGGTTTCACATCCATATCACGGTTTTTAAGCGCGCGGATGGCTTGGATACCAGCGCGAGCCGATGTGAGAAGCGTGAAGTAAGGGATTTTATGCATCACTGTTTCACGGCGGATGCTCATCGAATCTGATAAGGCTTGCGGCCCTTTGGTGGTGTTAATCACCAGATCAATTTCCTCGTTAATGATGGCGTCAACAATATGCGGATGGCCTTCCATGACTTTATTTATACGCTCAACGGTTAAACCTGATTCTTGAAGTTTAGTGCAAGTTCCACCAGTAGCAACAAGGTTAAAGCCAACATCGGCAAGGTCTTTGGCAATGGGAATAATATCTTCTTTATCGGCATCTTTGACGGAGAGGAAAACTTTGCCTTCGGTCGGTAGAACATTACCCGCAGCGATTTGTGATTTGGCAAAAGCCTGCGCGAAATCTTCATCAAGCCCCATCACTTCACCGGTAGATTTCATTTCAGGGCCAAGGATAACATCGGTGCCGGGGAAACGGTTGAATGGGAAGACGGGCGCCTTAACGGCTGTATGATCCGCGGCCATGCCGATCAGTTGATCAGAAAAATCATTTAGTTTTTCACCGGCCATAATACGCGCAGCAATTTTTGCAACAGGCACATTGGTGGCTTTGGCAACGAATGGCACAGTACGTGATGCGCGGGGGTTTACCTCAAGGATGTACATATCATATTCACCCTTAGAGCGATTCATTTTCACGGCGAATTGCACATTCATTAGGCCTTTTACTTTAAGAGCCTTGGCGAGTTTAATGGTTTGTGTCTCCAGCTCACGGATTGTTTTATAAGGAAGCGAATGTGGCGGTAGAACAGAGGCGCTATCGCCTGAATGAATACCCGCTTCTTCGACATGTTCCATGATGCCAGCAATGTAAACATCTTTACCATCACACAGCGCGTCCACATCAATTTCAATCGCGCCTTTGAGGTAACGATCAAGAAGCACTGGGTTTTTTCCCGATACATTGATGGCGCGTTCCATGTATGTTTCGACTTCTTCAATAGAGCCAACAATTTCCATGCCCTGTCCGCCCAAAACATAGGAGGGACGAATGACGAGAGGGAAGCCCACAGTTGCCGCTTTTTCGATGGCTTCTTTTTTTGAAAAGGCGAGTTCGTTATTTGGTTGGCGCAGTTTTAGCTTATTGATTAATTTTTGGAAACGCTCGCGGTCTTCGGCCAAATCAATCGCATCAGGGTCTGTTCCAAGGATTTTAATACCGGCCTTTTGCAAATCATGACAAAGCTTAAGCGGTGTTTGTCCCCCTAGTTGTACGATCACACCCTCAACGCTTCCGTTTGTTTCTTCAGCGCGGATAATTTCAATCACGGTTTCGGCGGTAAGCGGTTCGAAATAAAGGCGATCCGCCGTATCATAGTCCGTGGACACAGTTTCAGGATTACAGTTGACCATAATGGTTTCATAACCCGCTTCTTGAAGGGCGTAGCAGGCATGAACACAGCAATAATCAAATTCAATCCCTTGGCCGATACGGTTTGGTCCGCCGCCCAAAATGACAACTTTCTTTTTATCCGTAGGCTCGCACTCGCTTTCGCCTATTTGATCACCAAAGCCTTCATAACAGCTATACATATAGGGTGTTTCAGACGGGATTTCAGCGGCGCAAGTATCAACGCGTTTAAAGATAGGCGTAATTTTATGTTTATGACGTGCCTTGGTCACGGCGCTTTCATCAGTTTCAACAATTTTGGCAAGACGGGCATCAGAAAACCCTATCTTTTTAAGTGAAAGCCATTCTTGCGCCGTTGATGGTAGGCCGTTTTTGCGAATGTTTTCTTCATTGTCGATAATGTTTTTAATGCGTTCTAAAAACCACATATCAATTTTACAAAGGGAGTGAATATCCTCTAGGCTTTTTCCGTGGCGCATGGCTTGCGCGACATAGAGCAAGCGGCGCGGTGTAGGCACGGATAAAGCAGCGCGAATTTGATCTGGATGTGGATTGACACCATCGCCAATTTTTATTTCATCAAAACCAGTCAGGCCTTCTTCCATAGAGCAAAGTGCTTTTTGTAAGCTTTCTTCCATGTTGCGGCCAAAGGACATGACCTCACCAACAGATTTCATCGCAGTGGTTAAGTTCTTATTTGTGCCTTTGAATTTTTCAAAATTAAAACGCGGGATCTTTGTAACAACATAATCAATCGTTGGTTCAAATGATGCCGGGGTGCGGCCATTTGTGATGTCATTATCAAGTTCATCAAGCGTATAACCCACGGCCAATTTTGCCGCAATCTTTGCAATCGGAAAGCCTGTCGCTTTGGAGGCGAGCGCAGAAGAGCGGGACACACGGGGGTTCATTTCAATCACAATCAAACGACCTGTATCCGGATGCACAGCAAATTGAACATTTGACCCACCCGTTTCCACACCAATGGCACGGAGAACTTTAAGCGAGGCATTACGCATGATTTGATATTCTTTATCTGTGAGCGTCATCGCAGGGGCAACCGTGATGGAGTCCCCCGTATGCACACCCATAGGATCAATATTTTCAATGGAACAAATAATGATACAGTTATCATTTTTATCGCGTACCACCTCCATTTCATATTCTTTCCAGCCCAGCATCGATTCTTCGACCAATATTTGATCAATCGGGGAGGCGTCCATTCCGCTTTGTGAAATTTCTTCATATTGCGCTTTATTATATGCGATACCGCCGCCTGTGCCGCCCATGGTAAAGGCAGGGCGGATAATGCAAGGCAGACCAATTTCTTCGAGGGCTGCTTGGGCTTCGTCTCTATTATGCGCCAGCATAGACCGCGCGGATTCAAGGCCGATTTCTGTCATGCATTTTTTGAAAAGATCACGATCTTCGGCTTTTTCGATCGCTTCTTGGTTTGCGCCAATGAGTTCAATATTAAGGCGTTCAAGCGTTCCATTATCGGCAAGAGCAAGCGCACAATTTAATGCGGTTTGTCCGCCCATGGTCGGCAGAATGGCATCAGGTTTTTCTTTGATTAGAATTTTTTCAACAATTTCGGGTGTGATGGGTTCAACATAAGTTGCATCTGCCATGTTGGGGTCCGTCATGATGGTTGCGGGGTTAGAGTTAACCAAAATCACGCGATACCCTTCTTCTTTCAGCGCTTTACAGGCTTGTGTGCCTGAATAATCAAACTCGCATGCTTGACCAATAATGATCGGCCCTGCGCCAATGATAAGGATAGATTTTATGTCGGTACGTTTAGGCATGGTTGCGGTTATCTTCTATGGTTGTGTTTGTTATTAGGATTTCAAATTTATCGGTGGTTTCGTTATATTCTAGTAAGTTACCATTGGTCATGTCGAACTGCCATGACTTTACAGCCACGCGGTTTTCTGTGAGCGCTTTAGCAACCGAAGGGTAGGCTTTTAAATTCTCCGTACTTTCGCGGATGGTATTGCGTTCTGTTGTTGCAACAATTTCATGCTCGTTATCACAACTGATTTTTGCTTTTTCAAGGCTATGTTTGGCAACGCTGATGAAACTTGAGATTTCGGGGTCGTCAATATCTTCGGCGAGCGCTTTAATCGCGCCGCATTGTGTATGCCCTAATACGATGATGGTTTCGACTTTATTGTAATTGAGCGCAAACTGAAGCGCGGCAGCAAGGGCAGTTCCTTGTTGATAGGGGCGGACAATCGCGCCCATTGCTTTATGCGCAAAAAATATTCCAGGCTTTGCGCGGAAAATAGTGCCGGGGTTACAGCGGGAATCAATACAGGAAATAATGAAGTATTTGGGGTCTTGCCCAACTTTAACGAGATCAGCCATCAAATCACTATCAGCATCATAATGATAATGTTTGAACTTTGCCGCGCCATCTATCAGGTCTTTGGTCATGTGTTCTCTCCAGTTAGTGGAATTTGCGGCGCATCACTCATGTCGTAAAAGTCACTATAACGGTAATCTTCGAACTCAACATTTTCTTTGGTTTTGTAAACTTCAAAACCAGCAGACTCGTAAAAATCAACGGCCTTTTGGTGATCTAAGCCACAAGTGCTGAGATGGACACGGTTTGGAGAGGTGTCCCATAGTCTTTTTACAATAGCTTTAAAAAGCTCTTTTCCGTGACCTTTACCCAAATGATCCTGAATAAGTCCAAAATGAATGATTTCGATATCCTTAGGGTTGGAAGCATCAATTTCAGAAAAACCGATTGAGTTCTCACCATCATAAAAATAATAAATCTGTGTGGTGTTCGATGAAATTATTTCTTGAACTTTTTCTTTTGATTGGCTCGGTCTGTAATTCCAGATATAATGGCGACCAACTTCTTTATATAATTCTAAGTAATCATCGGCAGATAGTTCTGTTTTTAATTGAATGGTTAGATTTCCTAAATCAATATCATCATTACCTAGAAATGGATTATTTTTCATTTCTAGGTATTTGATCCAACTGTTGATTTTAGGAAAACTAGAAGTCATCTATGCCGCATCCTTTTTCGTTGTGTTTTGGATCATATCCATGAAGCGGCCGAAGAGGTAGTGGCTGTCTTGGGGGCCGGGGGAGGCTTCGGGGTGGTATTGCACGCTGAAGGCTGGTTTGGATTTATGCTTAATACCTTCGTTGGTTTTATCAAACAGGCTGATATGTGTGACCTCTACATCATCAGGAAGCGAGTCTGGAATCACCATAAAGCCGTGATTTTGGCTGGTGATTTCTACTTTGCCTGTGGTGATGTCTTGAACGGGGTGGTTGGCCCCACGATGACCCAAATGCATTTTTTCCGTTTTACCGCCCATGGCAAGGGCGAGCAGTTGATGCCCTAAACAAATACCAAAAGTTGGAATGTTTTGTTCGATCAATGTTTTAATCATTGGCACGGCATATTCACCAGTCGCCGCCGGGTCCCCCGGGCCATTGGAAAGAAACACGCCATCAGGTTTATGTTTCATAATGTCATCAGCAGATGTGTTGCCTGGCACAATGGTAACTTTACAGCCTGCAGAGGCGAGACAACGTAGGATATTGCGTTTTGCGCCAAAATCAACAGCAACAACGTGGCGTATCGGTGCGCTTTGTTTACCATAGCCGTCTTTAAGATCCCAATTTGTTTCATCCCATTCATAAGTCTGTGTGCAGGATACTTCTTTGGCGAGGTCTAGCCCTTCAAGTCCAGACCATTCAGCGGCGGTTTTTTCAAGCGCAGCAAGGTCGAATTTTCCTGTTGCGTCATGGCAAATGACGGCGTTTGGGGCGCCATTATCACGGATGTGGCGGGTCATGGCGCGGGTATCAATGCCGCAAATTCCAGCCAAGTTATGATTTTTAAGCCATTCATTAAACGGTTGCGCCGCGCGCCAGCTTGCGGGGTTTGTAATATCTTCGCGTAAGATTGCGCCGCGTGCATGGGGGGTTAGGCATTCAATATCTTCATTGTTGGTTCCAACATTTCCGATATGTGGGAAAGTAAAAGTAATAATCTCTCCCGCATAAGAGGGATCAGTTAAAATTTCCTGATATCCAGTAAGGGAAGTGTTAAAGCAAACTTCACCGACTGCTTGCGTTTGGGCGCCTAAGCCCTTGCCGTAGAAGGTTTTTCCGTCAGCGAAAACGATGACGGCAGTTGCATTTTGGGGTTGTTTTGGGGTTGTTAAAGTCACTCTTGAAATCTTTCCAGTTAAGCTATATCACTGGAAAACATTGTAATAGATTAAATCAGACCGATAAGGAAGTAAAAAGTGAGTAAAAGAGAAGAGTTTTCCCAAGCCTTAAAAGAATCCCTCAAAGCAAAGGATCAGATTGCGATGTCAACCATCCGTCTTATTACCGCCGCGATGAAGGACCGTGATATCGCGGCACGTGGAAAAGGTAATGATGAAGGCATTGATGACACTGAGATTTTGTCACTTTTGCAGTCAATGGTGAAGCAACGCCAAGAATCTTCGAAAATGTATAAAGAAAATGATCGCACCGAATTGGCCGAGCGTGAAGAAGCAGAAATCAGCGTGATTGAGCGTTTCTTACCAGCCCAAATGAGCGAAGCCGATACCGCCGCCGCGATTGACGAGATTATTGCCGATACAGGCGCAAGCTCAATCAAGGATATGGGCAAGGTGATGGGCGTGTTAAAAGAAAAATACGCAGGCCAAATGGATATGGCCAAAGCCGGTGGCCTTGTTAAGGGGAAGCTGGGTTAGGGATGAATTATCCTTGACAGGGAATAATTTATTATGTAATTTAAAGGCGATATGCAAGAAACGTTTAAAAAAGCCGTTGGAAGAGCAAAAGATTGGTTGGATAAGCAGTCTAATAAAAACGATTCTGTTCCAATAGCGCGTAAAAAATCCTTTTTAATAAACGGATTTGCATTAGCCACGGGCGCAGCTTTTCTTTTTGTTTTATCTGATACATCTCCTGTCCCAGAATTGGTTTCAGAAAATGTTATTTCACCTTTGGCAAAGGGGTTAAAAGAGGTTTTAGGACTTTCTCATCCCTAGCTTTAACCGTGGTGTTGTGACTGTTTCCATCAAATAGATGCGTTTTTATTTGTCCTGCAACGCCCGATGCCGCCCCTGCCATAAAAGTGTATAGAAGAGCTCTTCTTGTTAAATGCCGGTCAAATATTTCCCGATTTGTTATTTCGTTACTGGCGTTTAGTATGAGATATTCTTTTTTAGGTAAACTATCACTAGATTTTTTAAGCCCTTGTTTGATGTTATAAGAAATCTCTGAGGCTTTTTTGGATGCATTTTCTAGAACTCTTCTATCGTAAGCATGCATGTAATCAGCGGCTAGTGTTCCTGCGATTCCACATGTTAAAAAGAAATCAGTTGTGAGTGAACTGCTGTCTTTTAACGTTGTGATACCCGCCATTGTAGCAGTCAAGCCAAATATTGTTGTAATTTCACCACGGTGGTTTTTAAAGCTTGAGTCAATATCGTTTTCAATAGAGTCAATTATCTCATTTAACTCTCCAATATTTATTTTATCTTTGTTTGTAAGTCTTGCTTTAACCATGACCAGTAAGTTACTCCCAAATTATTAAAAACCTAATAATTTTACATAATTATTTATGGATAGTGCAAATATCTTGTTTAAAGCGTTAAAGGGCCTATGTTTTACGTTGTTTTATGCTAAGCATATTTCATGACCATACCAACGCGATTTAAGGAAGAGCTGAGAAATCGGCTAACGCTGTCAGAGCTTGTGGGGCGCAAGGTGCGCTTGGCGCGGGCGGGGCGTGAGTTTAAGGGGTGCTGTCCGTTTCATAATGAAAAAACACCATCCTTTTATGTAAATGATGATAAGCAGTTCTATCATTGCTTTGGGTGTGGGGCGCATGGCGATGTTATTGGTTTTAGCATGCAGCATGACAATCTGTCTTTTATTGAGGCGATTGAGACGCTGGCGAGCGAGGCGGGGCTGGAAGTGCCGAAGGCTTCACCGCAAGAGATCAAGCGCGCCAAGGAAGAAAAGAGCCTCTATAGTCTCCTCGAAGATGCGACGCGCTGGATGGAGGCGCAATTACGCGACCCCAGTAATCAGCAAGCCTATCGCTATATTACCGAGCGCGGGAATAGTGAGGAACAGCTTAATAGTTTTCGTGTGGGGTATGCGCCGCATGATGGGCAGGCGATCCGTAAAGCGCTTACGGCGATGGACTATACAGATTCACAGATGATTGAAGCGGGGGTTTTACGCACAGGTAAAGCAGGGCGAGAGCCTTATGCGTTTTTTCGGGAGCGGATCATGTTCCCCGTGCAGGATATTCGCGGGCGTGTGGTGGCTTTTGGGGGGCGGACGCTCCCTGATCATTTGCTTATCCCTAATATGGGAGATTATGTCCCTGCGAAATATATGAACTCTTCCGATACGACTTTATTTGATAAGGGGCGTATTTTATATGGTATGCCGCGTGCGCGGCAGGCGGCCATTGATGGCCAACCTTTGGTTGTTGTTGAAGGTTATGTCGATGTGATGGCCTGTATTAAGGCAGGGTATCACGGCGCGATGGCGCCGATGGGAACGGCGTTAACGGAAGATCAAATCGCCGTTTTATGGCGGATGATCCCCGATGATAATAAAACGCCAATTTTATGTTTTGATGGCGATAGCGCGGGGCAACGCGCGGCAAGCAGAGCCGCAGAGCGCCTGATCCCGATGTTAAAAGCGGGACATTCAGCGGCGTTTGCGTTTCTGCCCGAAGGACAAGACCCTGATAGTTTGGTGAATAGCCAAGGAAAGAAAGCGTTAGAGGCTGTTTTAAGTGCGGCCATCCCGTTGGTGGATTTCCTTTGGCAATCTTATACAGCGGGACAGAGCTTTAACACGCCGGAATCCCGTGCGGGTCTGTCCAAGAAAATAGAAGAAGAGGTGAACCGTATTCCTGATCGTGATGTGCAGCATTATTACCGTCAAGCTCTGCGCGATAAAATCAGGCAAAGTTTCAATACGTATGAGAAAAAATGGAATAAAGGCGGTTCTTCTAATAAATCACAATTAAAACCCTCATTATCGCTCAAAAAACCCGCTTTTATAGGCGAAGAAGTCAAATTATTGGCCGCAATGATCAATCACCCGTCTATTTTTGATCAATTTGAAGAAGAAATAGGGCTTTTGGTGGTTAATAATACCCGAATTGATGCATTAAGGCAGGAAATGATTGCTATTATTAGCGAAAATCCCGAAAAATCATCAGATTTTCTTCAAAATACCCTGTCTGAGCGCGGATATGATTCCGAATTGCGGGGTGTTTTATCCCAAAGCCTCTATGAATTGGCGCGTTTTGCCCGTCCTAACGCGGATGTGGATGAGGTGTGCGAGAGCTGGCGTGGTATTTACACCGCCTTATGCGAGAGAAGCGCCGCCAACGTGAATAGAAATTAGGGGGGGATTATTCTAATCTCCTCGCGCTTGGCGCATGAGGGGGGTTTTGATTTAAAGACTGGAAAATCAAATTCCTTTTGTTTATAAAGCCTTTAGTCTAAAAACATCGAATCAGGTATAAACATTGAGGCGTTTAAACGCCAAGATGCGATCTGGCAATCATTTGAGTAGCGGTAGAAAATTTGGCAACAAAAAAAACAGCAAAAAAATCACCTGCAAAAAAAGCGGTACAAAAGAAGGCAGCAAAAAAATCACCTGCAAAGAAAACGGTGAAAAAAGCTGCTTCTAAAAAAGTGCCTGCGAAAAAAGCAGTGAAGAAAGTTGCACAGAAAACAACAAAGAAAGCCGTTGTTAAAACGGCCAAAAAAACGACGAAGAAGACAAACAGTAAAACGACAAAAAAAACAGCAAAAAAATTAGTAAAGAAAACGGTAAAAAAGACAGTGACTAAAACAGTAGCAAAAAAGACCGCAGCAAAGAAAACGCCTGCGAAGAAAGTCCCTGCCAAAAAAACAGCAGCGAAAAAAGTACCCGCAAAAAAAGAAGCTGTGAAAAAGACGCCTGCGGCAAAAGCGCCAGTAACAAAAACTGCGGCAAAGAAGTCTCCGAAAAGTGCGCCGAAGAAAACGGTCGCAAAAAAATCAGCGGCAAATGCCAACAAAAAAACTGATGAAAAAGAAATCGAAGAAACGCCAGCCAAAAAACGTGTGAAAGGCACGCTCGCGCAGATTGTTAAAAAGCTTGTTAAGCAAGGTAAAGAAAAAGGTTATGTTACCTATGATCAGTTAAACAAAGCGCTTCCTGCGGAAGAATTTACGTCTGAACAAATTGAAGATGCCATGTCGACTTTGTCTGATGTGGGTATCCAAATGTCAGAAGGGGATTCTGACGATGAGGAAGAAGAAGCAAAATACGAATCTGGCGGTAACATTGCGTCTGATGATACGGGGCGCACCGATGACCCCGTACGAATGTATCTTCGTGAAATGGGAACAGTGGAGCTGTTATCCCGTGAAGGTGAAATTGCGATTGCGAAACGGATTGAAGCTGGCCGTGAAATGATGATTGGCGGAATTTGTGAAAGTCCGTTGGCGATTGAATCATTGATTGCATGGTATGAAGCCCTTCAAAAAGGTGACATTCTTTTGCGCGAAATTATTGATTTGGATGCGACCTATAGTGATGGTCCAGAAATTGATCATTCGGCTAAACCGCGTCCGCCAAAAACGCCGGCTGTTCTTGCGGCGGCGGTTGCAAAAAAAGCAGCTAAAGAAAAAGAAGAAAAGAAGCTTGAGAAAAATGCAGACGGCACTGATAAAAAAGAAGATGATGCAGACAGCACCGATGATGTAGAAGAGGATAATGTTTCACTTTCAGCAATGGAAGAAGAGCTAAAGCCAAAAGTCTTTGCAATTTTTGCGAAGATTAAAAAGACCTATAAAAAGATTTCGGCTGTTCAGGCAGAGCGTATTGAGGCGATTCAAAAAGGTAATGATCCTTCCGACGCCGTGAATAAAAAGTACAATAAGCTTAAGACCGAAATGGTTAAGATGATGGATGAGGTGAAGCTTAACAATGCCCGTATTGAGCAGCTTGTTGAGGCGCTTTATAAAATCAATCGTGAGCTTGTGACGCTTGAAGGTAAGATGTTGCGTATGGCGGTAGACTGTAAAGTGAAGCGTGAAAGCTTCCTTGAAAATTACTATGGATCAGAAATGGATCCGACATGGCTTAAATCTGTAAGAAAGATTGATGCCAAGTGGGAGAAATTTGCTTCTACGAATGAGAGCAAGATTACGAAGATCCGTGAGCAAGTCGCCATGGTCGCCGAAGAATCTGCATTGCCGATTAAAGAATTTCGCCGTATTGTTTCAACCGTTCAACGTGGTGAAAAAGAAGCGGGTCGTGCGAAGAAAGAAATGATTGAGGCGAACTTGCGTCTTGTTATTTCGATTGCGAAAAAATACACCAACCGTGGTCTTCAATTCCTTGATTTGATTCAAGAAGGAAATATAGGCTTGATGAAGGCGGTTGATAAATTTGAATATCGTCGTGGGTATAAATTTTCTACTTATGCAACATGGTGGATACGTCAGGCAATTACGCGTTCTATCGCGGATCAAGCTAGAACAATTCGTATTCCGGTTCATATGATTGAAACCATCAATAAATTGGTGCGAACATCGCGCCAAATGATGCATGAAATTGGCCGTGAGCCAACGCCAGAAGAATTGGCGGAGCGTCTGCATATGCCACTTGAGAAAGTGCGTAAGGTCTTAAAAATTGCGAAAGAGCCTGTTTCTCTTGAAACACCGATTGGTGATGAAGAGGATTCAAGCCTCGGTGATTTCATTGAAGATACAAATGCGATCTTGCCTGTTGAAAGCGCTATTCACTCTAACTTGCGTGAAACAACGACACGTGTGTTGGCATCTCTGACGCCGCGTGAAGAGCGCGTGCTTAGAATGCGTTTTGGTATTGGTATGAACACCGACCATACGTTGGAAGAAGTAGGGCAACAATTTAACGTGACGCGAGAACGTATCCGTCAGATTGAAGCAAAAGCGCTGCGTAAGTTGAAACATCCAAGCCGCTCAAGAAAATTAAGAAGTTTCTTGGACACTTAATATGTTAGGCATCTTTCAAAGCTTTGGGCTTTTAGTCGCAGGATATTTTTGTATCTTCGCAGGATTGGCTTTTTCAAATAAACAGCTTTTCCCGAGTATTTTTGGTGGCATTTATGACAGTACAAATTTTATAACACGGATTATTATATTTTCATTGCTTTGGGGTTTGGCAGGTAATTATTTTATCGCAAAATCCTTTCAAGTGACCAGTGCGTCTATTGCAGGACCATTGCTCATTATCGTGATCACATTGATTTCTATTACCAACAGCGTGATTTTGGATAAAATTCACGTGACGCTTCCTATTATTGCGGCGGCGGCCGGTGCGGTATTTTTTTGCTGTTTAACGGCGTGGTTGCTGGAAGCGCAGCGCGCGGCAGTATAATCAACTAGACAGGGAAGGTTTAAAAAGATTATAAAGTATAAATAAAGGGCCTGTAGCTCAGCTGGTTAGAGCAGACCGCTCATAACGGTCTGGCCGGGGGTTCAAGTCCCTCCAGGCCCACCATTTATCTTTAAAAAACCTCACCTATGTTTCATAAGCTTATTATTCTGACTTCTGTTTTATTTTTGTCTGCGTGTGGTACGGCGAATAATTATAGGGTATCGCCAGCGTTATCGGGGCCTGCTTATTACAAAATAAAAACACCTATTCAATGTGTGCCACATGCGCGCAAAGTGTCTGGCATTCCCATCCGTGGTAATGCCCATACATGGTGGACACAAGCGGCAGGGAAGTATCAACGAAGCAATAGACCAAAGGTTGGCGCAGTGATGGTGTTATCAAAGACGCAACGCCTTCGCTATGGCCATGTGGCGGTTGTAAAACGCATTATTGATTCTCGTAATATTGAAGTAGAGCATGCAAATTGGGGAGGAGACCGTGCAACGCGGGCCATTGTTTATAAACGCATGCCTGTTAAAGATGTGTCCGCCAATAATGATTGGTCACGGTCACGTTTTTGGCATTATCCGTCAAAAACCTATGGCAGTGTTTATCCCGTTTCTGGGTTTATTTATCCGAATAAGGATGCGCACGCGGCTGTTATTTCAAGTCAGCCAATGCCCACGTCAGTCCTAAACACTCC
The DNA here is from genome assembly GCA_937934135.1 of uncultured Alphaproteobacteria bacterium. Classification (GTDB taxonomy): domain Bacteria; phylum Pseudomonadota; class Alphaproteobacteria; order Micavibrionales; family Micavibrionaceae. The sequence goes on along the minus strand of CALHAW010000007.1, from coordinate 24,844 downwards.
AATTCCAACAGTAAAACCAAGGGCAAGAGTATTGATGCCGTCAAAGTCAGCGCAAAGCATAATCACCCCTATTCCCCCTTTGAAACCTATTTATTAATCATGGAAAACCATACGCTCTATAGCTATCGCCGTTGTCCTTATGCGATGCGGGCGCGGATGGCGCTGTTTATGGCGCGTATACCCTGCACGGTGCATGATATTGATTTTAAAAATAAACCAGAAGAAATGTTAAAAGCTTCACCAAAAGGCACGGTGCCTGTCCTGATTTTAGAAGATGGTACGGTAATAGAAGAAAGCCTCGACATTATATATTGGGCATTACAGCAAAATGACCCTGATGGCTGGCTGATGGCGCAAGGGTATGAAGGCTTAATTGCTGAAAATGATGAGATGTTTAAAGCGGCGCTTGATCGATATAAATACCCAAATAGATTTCCCGATGAAGATTGTGCAAATGCGCGAGAGCAGGGATTGGTTTTCTTACAAAAATTAAATGATAAGCTTGCGGCGCACGCATTTCTTCTCAATGATCAAAAGGGTATTGCGGATATCTGCATTTTCCCATTTATCCGCCAGTTCGCCAATGTTGATAGAGAGTGGTATGAGGCGCTTGATTTAAAGCCCCTTCAAAATTGGCTCAACACAAACCTGAAAAGTGATTTGTTTCAACATATTATAAAAAAATATCAAGAAACGCCGTATTGTCTAATTTAAACGTAAATCTTTAAATTATGATTTGTTTCCAAATACTTTTTTCAGTAAGTCTGTGGTGTGGCGGGCGGGGTCTTGGCGGATGGTGGCTTCTTGTTGGCCAAGATAGAGGAAAATACCGTCAATCCCTTGCTTTACAACATAGTTGGTCAAATCAGCCTTCAGGTCGGGCATGAAGGGGATATTTTGATATTGACTGATCAGACGGTCATAACTGGCGACAACGCCTGCTTGTGATATGGCTTGGTTCACGAAAGGCGTCATACGCGAAGAGAGGTCAGTCGATGTTGTGCGTTGGAAAAACTGCGTTGCAGAGTTTTGTGGGCCGTTATAAATCTGTAACACGTCATCAAAGGTCATTTGTGAAATAGCATTCACGAACAGCTCTTTTGCGTGTGGTGTCGCAATTTCGGCGGCAGTATTAAGGCGGTTTTCTAAATCATCCAAAAGGTGTGAAGCGCCTGCTTTTTTTAAAAATCCCTGTGCTTTGGCCAAATTGCCGGGAAGGGGGATGTGAACGGCAGGGTCGAGGTTAAATCCGCCTGTTTGCCCTAATTGGGAGACCACATTGCCTGTTCCTATGGTCAATGCCTGCTTAAAAGCAGAGGAAATATCCATATTGCTGAGTTGTGCGCTGGCAGTGCTGCCAAGACCAGGAATACTCGATAGGCTGGGTAGGCTGTTTAAGATTGAGCTGCCAAGCGTCCCCATTTCCTTTGTCATGCCTCCTGCGGCAGTATTACAGCTGGTCAAGAGGAGGATGGAGGACAATAAAGCCAGTTTTTTCAGAGGGGGTGCAATATGTGTGTTCATGAGGGGTAATGTAGCGAAATCCTGAGCATCTGTCCATTGTCTGCATTTTCTTGACATTTTCATGAAAATCCCTATAAATGCGCCTATTCCTAGGAAAGAGAGGCGACTCTCTGCTGCGATTTATCCAGCCCATGAAGGCAACTAGGACAACAAAAAAACGCCATGTGCGCAAGCGCGAGGGCTGAATGTTGGAAACGACTTTCAGGACTGGCAATAAAAAAGGAACTATTATTATGAGTGAAAAAAGACCTAAGTCTAAATATAAAATTGATCGTCGCCTAAATTGTAATCTTTGGGGTCGTCAAAAATCACCTTTCAATTTACGCCAAACTGCGCCGGGTATGCATGGCGCACGTCGTGCAAAACCAACAGAATATGGTATTCAGCTTTTTGCGAAGCAAAAACTTAAAGGTCATTACGGTAACATTGGGGAGCGTAAGTTCCGCCGTTATTATCAAGAAGCAAACCGTATGAAGGGTGACACAGGGCAAAACCTTATCGGATTGTTAGAAAGCCGTTTGGATGCCGTTATTTACCGCGCAAAATTTGTACCAACTGTTTTTGCCGCGCGCCAATTCGTTAGCCACAAACATGTGACAGTTAATGGTAAAAAAGTGAATGTTGCTTCTTACAAAGTGAAAGTAGGCGATGTTATTGAAGTACGTGAAAAATCACGTTCTCTTCCACTTTATATTACTGCCACTGAATCACCAGAGCGTGAAGTACCAGAATATATTGATGTTGACCACAAAGCGGGTAAGGCAACGTACCTGCGTGTTCCACAGTTGGAAGATGTTCCTTTCGCGGTTCAAATGGAACCACAATTAATCGTGGAATATTACTCACGTTAATTTGAAAATATTATAAGAATTTTAAAAACCGCGTTTTATTACGTGGTTTTTTTTATGTTATTTGGTTTTGTTGCCAATAAAGGCAGAAATAATCCCTTGGAAGGTTCTGACCTCTTGCTCTGTCATTTCATTGCGGGTGAAGATGTTGCGGATATTGCGAATCATGGTTGGTTTTAATTCTTTGCTTCGAAAGAAATTTTTATTTTCTAACTCATCTTCAAGGCGGCAGAGCATATTGTTTAATTCTTCATGCACAGCAGGGGCAGAATCACCTTGCGGTATTTCAATGGCGGCTGTTTTGTCTTGCGCTTTGTAAATTTCATGTGACATTAATAAAACGCTCTGCGAGAGGTTAAGCGACCAGAAATCTGGATTAACGGGAATTGAAATAATATGATGTGCTTGCGTTATTTCATCATTGGTTAATCCGGTTCGTTCCGCGCCAAACAAAATAGCGCTGTGATTGGATATTGAGGTTATTTTTGTTGCCGCGGCGCTGGGCGTAAATACTTTTTTGACCATATCGCGGGGGCGTGCGGTACTGGCATAGACTGTATGAAAGGGCTTTAATGCATCACTTAATGTTTCAAAGATCTGCGGAGTAGGCATGACATCAAATGCACCGGCGGCATTCGCAATGGCCGCATCATTAGGCCAGCCATCACGTGGATTGACAATGCGTAGGTCAGTTAGGCCAAAGTTAAGCATCGCTCGCGCCGCCGCGCCAATATTTTCACCCAGTTGAGGGTTTACAAGAATAATAGATGGTAAATGATAAGTTTTTTTTATGGTATGGGGCATACAATTATATGTTTCATTTTTAATTTCTTAATTTCTTACAAAAAACTGATACCATCTGCTTTATGATGCACTCAACACAAAATACAAAGACTGAGTATGCTAATTCTGGTTTTAATAAGGATCAACGTGCAATTTTATTTTCTGGACTTTTTGGTTCTTTCCTTGTTTTCTCGCTCTTTGTTCTTATTATCACAAGCTCAAGTTCTGCTATGTTAGATGCGCGGCCTTATATGATTGATTTTATAAATTATTTTTGTATGACGCCAAATTGCCGATAACTTTTTCTATCCTTTTAAACGCTGCTTTGTTTTTTCTTCACCTAATAAAGGAAGAAGGATATTAAGCTCTGGCCCGTGATCCATCCCTGTTAGCGCTTGGCGAAGGGGCATGAATAATGTTTTACCTTTTCTGTCAGAACTTTCTTTTACTTTCCCAACCCAATTTTTGAATGTTGTTTCATCCCACGGGGCAGGGGGAAGGAGATTAGCGGCTTCTGCGGTAAAGGTACGGTCTTCTGTTTCCATGTTGGATATTACGGGGGCGTTTACGATGTCCCACCAGTCTTTGGAGTCTTCAAGTTTTTCAATATTGGCGCGTACGGCGTTCCAGAAATTTTCATCAAGGTCATTTAACCCCATTTCAGCCAAACGATCTTTGACGTTGTTAAATTCTGTATCACGTAGAATTTTTGCATTGAGGCGCGTTAAGTCTTCAGTATCAAATTTTGGTGGATTACGAGAAAACTTACCAAAATCAAACGCATCGATTAAGGGTTGCATAGTCGTGAAAGGTTCAATCGGATCGGACGTGCCAAGGCGCGCCATGAGGGAGTTAATTGCCATAGCTTCAAGGCCTTCATTTTCCATGATGTCTTTAACACTTAAGGAGCCAAGGCGTTTTGATAGTTTGCCGCCTTCTGCATCAGCGATGAGGGACATATGTGCAAACTCTGGTGCTTTGCCACTTATGGCCTCAAACATTTGCACATGAGTGGCGGTGTTGGACACATGGTCTTCGCCGCGCACAACATGGGTGATGCCAAAATCAATATCGTCAATGACAGAACATAGGTGATAAAGCGGGGAGCCATCTTCACGCAGCACAACAGGGTCAGATAAATCTTCGCCTTTAAATTCAACGGGGCCACGAATATGGTCATTCCAGGTAATAGGTGCGTGATTAAGCTTAAAACGCCAATGGGGCGCACGTCCCTCTGCTTCAAAGGCTTTATGGTCTTCAGCGGTCAGAGATAATCCCGCACGGTCATAAGTGGGTGGTACACCGCGATTAAGCTGTGTTTTACGCTTTAATCCCAATTCTTCAGGGGTTTCGTAACAGGCATAAAGACGACCATCAGCCTTTAATTGTTCGATCACTTCGGCATAACGTGCGGTGCGGTCCTTTTGATTGGCTTTTTCATCCCAATTAAGACCCAGCCATGTCAGGCCATCCATAATGGCGTGTTCATATTCTTCTTTTGAACGCTCGACGTCCGTATCGTCAATCCGCAGCAGGAAATGCCCCTGATGTTTGCGTGCAAACAACCATGTGATAATGGCGGTACGGGCATTACCAATATGGAGATAACCAGTGGGAGACGGGGCAAAACGGACTTTTACGGACATAGAAGGCTTCTTTCTTATTTGACTGACATAATTAGCTTTTTTTCTTGTAAACTTCAATAAATTCAGTTATTGACATAATTTTTTTATTGTATAGAAATGTTTTATGGTTATAGATAGCTCCGATATAAAAGCACCTAATTTTTCTGTAATCCGCCGCCCGCGTTTGTGGGACGTGATCCTTTATAATTCAGATACAGAAATGGAAAATAATATTCCATTTATATTGCAGGATATTTTTAAAAAAGAAGCAACAGAATCTTATATACTTTGGTTATCTTCTGCACTTAACGGTGAACAACAGGTCTTTCGTTCGTCTTATGATATCGCTAAGACGCTGGCTTTTCATGCAAATGATGAACTGGTGAACACTACTTGTTATTCTGTTAAGCAGGGTGTACTTTTTCGCGCTGTTCCTTCGTAATCAATATCTGCGTAATTAAAATCCATTCGTGATGGGATAACGGCGGTCTCTGCCAAAGGCTTTGTTGGTGACTTTGGGGCCGAGGGGAGATTGGCGGCGTTTATATTCTGCAATTTTTAATAGTTTTGATATTTTTAAAACAATTTCGGCGTCATGCGGAATATCTTTGACGGCCATTTCACATTCAATCAAACATTCCAAAATATCATCAAGCACGTCATAAGGCGGTAAGCTGTCTTGATCTGTTTGATTGGGTTTTAATTCTGCGCTGGGTGCTTTGGTCATGATATTCTCAGGGATAACGCGCCCTTGCGTGTTGCGCCAGGTACAGAGCTTATAAACTTGCGTTTTATAAAGATCTTTAATTGCGTTATACCCGCCGCACATATCGCCATAAAGCGTGGCATAGCCCACCGCCATTTCAGATTTATTACCCGTAGAGAGTAACATTTTACCAGAAGCATTAGAGAGCGCCATCAGCGTTGCGCCGCGAATACGCGATTGAATATTCTCAAACGTTGTACCGGCATTATTTTCATCAATGTGGCCGTTCAGCATATCATCATAGGCCTTCATTGCTGTTTTAATCGGGATAATATCTAGTTTAACACCCAATAGAGCAGCGCATTCTGCCGCGTCATCTAAACTTTCTTGTGATGTGTAAGGGGAGGGCATCATTACACAATGCACATTTTCTGCGCCAAGGGCATCAACCGCAATGGCCGCAGAAATGGCGCTGTCTATTCCACCAGATAAACCAAGTAACACGCCCTTAAAGCTGTTTTTTTGAACGTAATCTTTTAGACCGAGTGTGACGCATTGATAAAGCGTTTCTTCTATGGCGGGTGTGGGCGTTAAAATTTCTTCGTTGAGTGAATGAATGGATTCTGTGAAAGCAGGAAGTTGATGCGTTATTTCACCCTTTGCATTCATCACAAAACTATTGCCGTCAAAAACAAGCTCATCTTGCCCGCCAACTTGGTTGAGGTAAATAAGCGGGCAGCCAGCTTCCCGTACACGAGCGCTGGCAACTTCATGTCGGCGTTCAATTTTATTAGTTTGATAGGGGCTGCCATTGGGAGAAATCAACAATTCTACATTTTGTTTTTTATAATGCGCCGTGACATCAGGGTGCCAAATATCTTCACAGATAATAATGCCCAGCCGGACGCCCTTAAAGTTAAAAACATCAGGTAATGCCCCTTGGGAAAAATGCCGTTTTTCGTCAAAAATACCTGTGTTGGGTAGCTTATGTTTAAAAACGCGGTGTTGAATCTTACCATCGAAGATAAGATAAGCTTCGTTGAATAATTTACCATCAATCGTAATGGGGGCAGAAATAAGGATTGGCGGTTTATCTTTTGATTCTGATACGAGTATTTTGACTTGCTCTTGCGCGGCGTCAATAAAAGATGGTTTATCGAGCAAGTCATCACACGGATACCCCGTGACAATCATTTCAGGAAAAACGATGAGATCACGATTAAGATGGCTATCGCGCACAGCGCGGATTTTATCAGTATTACCGCTTAAATCCCCAACAATGGGGTTTAGTTGCGCTAAAAGGATGTCGGGCATAGTGTTTAAGTTTTTCATTTTGTTATTTCAGCATCTCAATAATTTTACGTTTCACCAGGTCATATTGTTCCCATATAATAAAATGCCCTTGGTTTTTTAGCAAAATAATTTCGGGGTCTGTATTGGTTAGTTGTTCCTTAATATAAAGCGTGTTTTCAACAGGGACTGGGCCATCATCTTTACCATGAATAGCGACAACTGGCACTTTAATGTCTTGCCAATGAGGAGCCATTTCTAATAATTCTTTTTTAAGAGGTAAGATTTCTTGGTTTGAATTATCCCACATTTGCGGAAGGAATAGGCGGGTGACCCACCAACTTGCCACTTCATTATACCACCGCCTTGTTTCTAATTCTGGTGATACGGATGCGGCCAATAGAATTAAACCATTAATTTGATTAGGGTAATCAATCGCAAGGCGTACCGCAACGGGACCACCATAAGAATGTCCAACCACAATAATGTTTTTATGTTTTTCAGTTTGAATAATTTCTGCAATGGCCTTTGCGTGGATTTGTAAATTAATTTCAAATTGATCAATTCCAGATTCCCCAAACCCCAAACGATCAACGGAAATTAAAGTCGCTTTTTCTTGTAGGTCTTTGTCTTGTAGATAATCACTATAGGCTGCAAAGTTTCCAGGTGATCCATGAATAAATAAAATGATATTTTTTGAATTTGGGTTGACGGCCTGAACCGAATATATCTGACGGCCGTCACTGACGTGAAATTTTGATTGAAATGCGACTGACTGCGTTTCTTTTGTTTTAGTTTGTAAATCATAGGGCAATGAAATACAGCCATATAAAAAAATACTCAAAAACCCCCCTAAAAGAAAAAAAGAGCCTTTTCTAATCATTTAGATGCGATTGCTTTCAATTCATCCGCCACTAAAAATGCAAGCTCCAATGCTTGATTTGCATTTAAACGCGGATCACAGGCGGTGTGATAACGACTAGAAAGGTCTTCATCTTTAACATCATGCGCGCCGCCGACACATTCGGTAACGTTTTGGCCAGTCATTTCAAAATGTACGCCGCCTGGGTGCGTTCCTTCAGCACGATGTACGGCGAAAAATCCTTTTACTTCGGCCAAAATATTATCAAAGCGGCGTGTTTTAAAACCGCTCTCTGATTTTTCAATATTGCCGTGCATAGGATCACAAACCCAAACAACATTACGGCCTTCTTCTTTGACACGACGAACCAAGGGCGCAAGTTTTTCTTCTACTTGTCCCGCACCCATCCGTGCAATAAGCGATAGACGCCCTGGTTCATTCTCAGGGTTTAGTGTATCAATCAGAGTCATTAATGTATCGGCATCCAATTCTGGCGGTACTTTCATACCAATCGGGTTGTTAATGCCGCGAACAAATTCAATCTGTGCGCCGTCTGTTTGTTGCGTCCGCGCGCCAATCCAAAGGAAATGGGCAGAGGTGTCATACCAATCGCCTGTCGTGCTATCGACGCGTGTCATGGCTTCTTCGTAGGGGAGAAGGAGGGCTTCATGGCATGTATAAAAATCTGCTTCGCGCATGGAGGGTACATTTTCACCGGTAATGCCGCAGGCTTTCATAAAGGTCAGCGCTCCCCCAATTTCATTAGCAAGTTTTTCATATCGCTCACTCAAAGGGCTGTCTGTTACAAAATCGAGGTTCCAACGATGAACTTCGTTTAAGTCTGCATACCCCCCTTGCGCAAAGGCACGAAGTAAGTTGAGCGTTGAGGCGGATTGGTTATAAGCACGAACCATGCGCATAGGGTCAGGCATACGCCCTTCTTCGGTAAATTCCATTTTATTAATGATATCACCGCGATAGCTGGGCAGGGTTACACCATTCATTGTTTCCTCATCAGAAGAGCGTGGTTTGGCAAATTGCCCTGCCATGCGCCCCATTTTAATAACAGGAAGAGAGCCACCAAAGGTCATGACGACAGCCATTTGTAGCAAGACACGGAACGTATCGCGGATTTTGTTGGTTTGGAACTCGCTAAAGCTCTCCGCACAGTCTCCGCCTTGCAGGATGAATGCCTTGCCTGCGCAAACATCGGCTAATTGGGCCTTAAGTTGACGTGCTTCACCCGCAAAGACGAGCGGGGGCATGCCGGAGATAATCCTTTCAGTTTTCGCCAATGCGCCCTGATCAGGATAAGTGGGGAGTTGTTGCGCGGGTTTATCGCGCCATGTTTGTGGGGTCCAGTTTTGGGTCATTTTGTAACTTTTCTATTCTTTAGAGAGAATAGATTTACGGGGTTTCTGTGTTTGAAACAAGATTTATTGGTAAAATCATTGCAATAGACATAAAAAATCTCTAATAACAATGTTAGGTAAAATAAATTAACATGCTTTAATACAAAAAATTGATGTCTATAAAAACAGGTTTTAAACAGAATATAGAGAACTTGCCGCCGCATTGGTTATCGGAGCTATTGGGCAGCGTTCAAATTGAAGATGAGAGATTTTCAACAGATGTTTTGACGTCAAAAGCCAATCACGCGTATCAAAGTTTAGAAAATAATCTGAATCATTTAACAGAAATAAAATTCACTGAGCTTATACAAAAAGATGTAGAGCCTGATCAATATATAACGCGCGTTAATAATATCACTGAGCAATGGAATAAGGGTGATGCACCATCATTATCATCGATTGCATGGTCTGTGTTGAATCACTTAAATATTGACCCGAATGCACGCCAAGAAACACCAGAAGTACAAATGGCAAAAGCAATTTTAACGCATGCCATTGTGGCGGATGTTGATCATAATAATCCATATCATTGGAATGGGCATTTTAGAGATGCTGTTATTGATTCAATGCGTTTGGCATCACAATGCGCATTAGATCACCATGACACGTTACTTTTATTATGGAGTGCGATAAAGCATGATGAGGGACATAGGGGGTTTGTTGGCAATAGAATGCCTAATGTAATGGGTGAACATACACCACTTTTAGAAGAGGTCTATGCGCAAGATATTGCGGAATTATATGAACGTGCCTTGGGTATAGATCCCGAATTGATTGCGGATTCACGCGTTATTGTATTTTCTTCTGATGTATCAGGAGAGGAACAAGCACCTGCGATGATTGTTGATGATTTATATGATCATTACTTTCCCAGCAATTTAGAAAAAGTCCCTGCCATGCCTGATTTGCAAAACTGGAATGAAACAGCACGAAACGCAATGGCACGTCTGGTTGACAGGCCTGATTTAATCCATATTGGTAAGATATTACGCGCAGGTGATTTGTTCTCGGGCGTTGCGAGAGGGCATGATTTAGCAGTGTCTTATTCAGCGCGCCTGACGACTGAGATCAATGGAAAATTAAATGTGAAATCCCCTACGCCTATTATAATTGATCCAGAAAATGAAATTAATTTTCGGAATACGCCCATTATTCAACGGTTATTCGCCCTTCCTGAAATGAAGCCATTTCAACCACATTTTGAGAGTATGATGGAGAAATTTAAAACAGATAAAGAAAACAGCGTTGTGTATTCCGTTGAAAATAATTTTCTTCAAAAATTTATACCGCAGCCAAAACCAGGAATCGCGTAAAGCTTATTTCATCGTCACAAATTCTTCTGCGGATGTAGGGTGAATGCCGATGGTACGGTTAAAGTCAGCTTTGGTTGCGCCACATTGAAGGGCAATGCCGATCCCTTGCATCATTTCTGCCGCATCTGCGCCGCACATATGCGCACCAATTACTTTATCCGTTTTTATATCAATAACTAATTTCATCATGGTTTTTTCATCACGACCAGATAAGGCATGACGCATGGGTTTAAAGGTTGATTGATAGGTTTTCGCATCATATCCCTTATCACGCGCCTGTTCTTCAGATAGGCCGACCGTTCCGATTTGTGGATTTGAAAAGACGGCGGTTGGAATATTGTCAAAGTTAGCTTGGCGTTCTTCACTGGTGCCGAATAAACGATCTGCTAAAATATGTCCTTCGGCGATTGCAACGGGTGTTAGGTTGATTTTATTACTCACGTCTCCAACGGCGTAAATGTGTGGCATGCTTGTTTGATAATCATCATTAATTTTGATTTGTTCATTTGACGTTTGATCGAGCGTGATATTCTCTAGCCCTAAATTATTTGTATGTGGGATACGTCCAATGGCCGACAGCACCACATCACAGTCAATAACATCACCATTATCAAGTGTAACCGAAAGAGATTCATTCTTTTCAATTTTTTCAATATTGGTTTTAAGTTTAAGCGTAATTCCTTGTTTTTCCATTTCGCTGGTTAAAAACTGCGCTATATCTGTATCAAAACTTTTGATCAATGGTGCTTTGCGGTAGGTGATGGTGACATCACAGCCAAGACCATGGAAAATATGCGCAAATTCAACGGCAATATATCCGCCCCCTTCAATAACGATACGCTTAGGGAGTGTAGGAAGGGCAAACATATCATCTGAATTATGTGTGTATTCCGCGCCTTCATAAAATGGGCTGCGGGGTGTACCGCCCACGGCAATGAGGAATTTATTAGCTGTAATTTCTTCGCCATTAACAATCACAGTATGGGCATTTTTAAATGCAGCATAGCCTTCATAACGTGTGACGCCAGCATTACCCAAGAGATCGTCATAAATTGCGTTTAATCGCTTAATTTCTGTGTTTTTATTATTGATTAATTTTTGCCAATCAAACGAGATGTTTTCCGCGCGCCATCCATACCCTTCGGCATCATCGAAGCTGGGTCTGTAATCTGCGGCGTAGGTAAAGAATTTTTTGGGAACACAGCCAACATTCACGCATGTGCCTCCCCAATGTTTACCTTCAGCAATGCCGACCTTTGCGCCATGCGCTGCGGCAATGCGGGAAGACCGTACACCGCCAGAGCCGCCGCCAATAACAAAATAATCATAATCAAAATCATGAGACATATTTAAATTTTTCCTTTTTTAACTCTTCCATCGTCTGTGAAGCCAAAGCCATTGTTCAGGATTTTTTTCAATCCAGGTTTTAAACAAAGCGTGACTATCGCCAATAATATCTTCTATGGCGCGTCCCGCAGTGGGGATAGCGGGTAAGACGGTTACTTGAAAATTTGCCCCTTTTAACCGTTCAATATGGAGGGGAATGAGAGGGCAATTAAATTTTTGTGGTAAGTTAGCAAAGGCAGGAAAAGTCATTGCGGGATGTCCCAGAAAATCAACCTCAATCCCCTCATTATATTTTTGGTCAATCAACATACCAATCCCTTCATTATTTTTTAGGATTTTAACCATTTGACGGGCGCCCCCTTTTGATTTTGGAATAGGTTTTAAACGTCCACCCATTTGGCGTGCTTTGTTTAGTAACCAATCCGATACAGGATTATTGGGCGCACGGTAAACGGGGTGCATATAAAATTCTTTTTGAAGTAAGAGCGCAGGGGGACAACATTCCCAATTTCCCAAATGTCCAGAAATAAATACTACCGGTTTGTTTTTATACTGATCCAAAAGTTCGGCATTAATAATGGTTGTGCGTTGGCTCCCTATTTTTTTCAAATGAGGAAATTCCAGCATGACGCGCGCTAAATTATCCCACATGCCTGTAATAATTTTTGTTTGCTGTTGGGGTGGCATATCAGGATATATTTTTTGAATATTACGATATGCTTTGCGTGATGCGGCAAGGCGCGGACCAAGAGTACGGCCAATAAACCCACCAAGGCCCGATGCCCATGATAAAGGCAGGCATTTTGAAAGCCCTAAGAAAAGCAAGAGCAAGAGAGATTCAAAAAAATAACGGATTTTTTTCATGATGTTTTTAAATGGTTTTGTATGAATGTTAAGAGTGCGTTCGGATCATTTACTGTGATTGTCACAGGCAATGTTTCAACCTGTTTTTGAAAGTTTGGTGGCAAGCGCACGAAATCTTTTTCTGTGGTAATTAATTGCCCTGTTTTTTTCTTTAAGACCTCTATATCATTTAGTGAATAGGCATGGTGATCTGAAAATTCATGCCACTCTTTAATTTTATACCCTAACTCCAATAAAGTGTTTTTAAATTTATCAGGAATGGCGATACCCGCAAAGGCAATATAGTCTTTATTAGAGTCAGGTTTCTTAGTCGCGGTTAAGGTTGTTTCAAAGACAGGGTAATCTGCCGCATCAAAAGGCCGTCCAATGGTAAAGACGCAATTAATTTTAGGAAGAATTTTTGATAGAGGCTCGCGTAATGGCCCCGCGGGAAGTGTTCTGTTATTCCCAAAATCAATTTGACGATCCACGACGAGGATATTTAGGTCTTTATAGAGCGAGCGGTGGAGCAAGCCATCATCCATGATGATAATATCGGCGCCGTATTCTTCTGCCAGCTTTGCGCCGCTTGCACGATTGGCGCTGACGATTGTGGGGGCGTGCTGTGCAAGGAGGAGGGGTTCGTCTCCCACATCTGACGCGCTATGATTGACTACATCCACAAGGACTGGCATGTCGTTTTTACTGCCATAGCCACGGGTGAGTATATAAGGGTTTTGATATAAGCCATTTTCTTTTAGAAAAGAAACAAGCGCAATAACGGTTGGTGTTTTTCCTCCGCCACCTGCAATGGCATTCCCAACACAAAGAACGGGGATACTAGTTTTATATGGATTGCACGGTATAGCCTGCGTTATAGAATGACCAATTTGATAAATCCATGCAGCAGGCAGGAGGAGCGTTGAAAGCACGCCTTTTTTCTTATACCAAAAGGCAGGAGTTTTAATCATGGCTTCCTCCCATTGGTAAAAATGGCTTGATCTGTTCTATCACATCATCAACAGCTTTGTTTTTAGATTGCGCAAAATTAAAGGCACGGGTTTGATATTGCTCTCTTAAGGTGTTGTCTTTGATAAGCGTGGTGAGTGTTTCTTGAAACGCTGCTTCTGTATGGACTTGAAGCACAGCGTCTTGATCGTGCAGGGCTTGGAAAATAGCGCTTTGATATTGAATATTTGCACCCGTTATTACGGCGCAGTTTAACTGCGCGGCTTCAATCGGGTTATGCCCGCCGCCGCCATCATTGCTGAATGATCGGCCGATCATGGCGATGGGAGAGAGGCGATAAAATAAACCTAATTCTCCCAATGTGTCCGCAATATAAATTTCTGTTGTGTCAGTAGGTAGATTTTTTTCTGTACCGCGAAATACGATATTTGGATGAAGCATTTTTAACGCATCACGTCGTTCAGGGTGACGAGGAACAAGGATGGTAAGTAGGTTAGGGAATGCGTGTTTTAACGCATCATGTATGCGGCATGCTATCGCTTCCTCTCCCTCATGAGTACTGGCATAAAGCCAAATGGGGCGATCTTTAAGGTCATGCTGTAACTGTTCTAAGTCTGCGGCGTCATGGGGCAGTGTGGCGGCGCTATATTTGATATTATCTGTGGCAATCACTTTGGATGCGCCCAGTGCGTTATAGCGTTCCGCGTCTTTTTCTGTTTGCGTGATGATTAAATTAAAACAGTTTAATATTTTCTTGGCAACGGGTTGGATTATTTTCCACCGTATAAAAGATGTGTCTGATAAGCGGGCATTAATCAATAAGAGTGGAATATTGCGGCGCTTTAAATTATCGAGCGTTGCCGGCCATAATTCTGACTCCATCCAAAGGACAAAGTCTGGTTGCCAATGATCTAAAAACCGATTAACCCATGAACAGTGATCAAGAGGAACATATTGATGAAATGCTTTGGCGGGAAGGCGTGCCGCCATCAATGTGGCAGAGGTCACAGTGCCACTGGTGACAAGGAAGTGAATATTGCCTGATATTTTTTGAATACGGTTGATTAAAATAAGTGCAGATTGTGCTTCACCGACACTAGCGGCGTGAATCCAAATAAGATGCCCTTGAGGACAGGGAAGGGAAGGGATGCCGCGCCGTTCCTTGATCCGGGCCGTATCTTCTTTGCCTTTGATTTTACGCACAAACAGAAGCGCCCAGAGGAAGGGCGTTAGAAGATAAACCAATATTTTATAGAGGTTGAGCATGAGGGCTAAATTATAGAGGTTTTACCCTTTAGGCAAAGATTATGTGCGGTAAAACGCGTTTATCAGCCGCCGCCTGCTGGACCACTGCATGATCCACCTTCATTCCAAGAACAGCCAGGGTTAGAACACACCCCATCCATACCTTTTGCACCGTCTTTGGTGATTACGGTAACGCCCGTTTCAATGCCGCCCCCAGTACATTTTCCTGGCTCGATCTTATCATTCACTTTCCTATAGATTTCACCGAGAGGGGATTGGAATAAGTATAAATCTTGATCTATATTAGCAGCTAATTCATTACTTTTTTTCCAACTTAACCGACCCGCTTCTCCATTGCATGGCGAGGGATAAGCCCGTGTTTCCTTTATTTCTTCATAGCTTTGAACATCAAGTTCTGCTGTTTCCCCTTTGATTTTCTTAAAGGGGTAAAAGCCATCAATATCATTAAAGTTTGAGTTATCGATGAAGTTAGCACATTTTGCGGCCTGCCAAATACGTGACATGTTGCTACAGCTATATTGCGCAGAATTTCCATTACTAGGGTTTTGCGCGCTATGCCGTGTTGTGCTGGCGCTCATTGCTCCAGACCGTCCCCCTAAAAAACTATTGGGAAATTGACCGATCTTATAACCTTGTAAGGCAAAGCTAACCACAGATTTGATGGCGTTATTGGTTGATTCATTCATACTGCGCTCAATAATTTTCTCTCCAAAATAATTGGTGTGGGTGAAGATTTCACCGCCCTGTGCAGCCGCAATGTTGGCAAATTGATCAAAACAGGTGTAATCCAAAACCGAATCTGGTTTGAAGATCAGATTTTGATTTTGCATGATTTCACGTTCGGCTTCTTGCCAAGCGCGCGCTTCCATTTGCCTCCAAAATCCGGCATCACAGGGCTGCTCGGCGATTTGCGGTTGTGCATAGGAAGAGGTAGGAACCATAATAAGTCCCGCCAGGAGCAGTAAAGAGCAGATTATTAGTTTTTTCATATTGATCACCTTATCATTTTATCTGATTACGCCCTGTTTTGGCAAATATATAGTATATTTCATTTTTGTTACTGACATTCTTGTCCCACTTTGACGCACCCTTGGTTAAGGCAGAAGGTATCTGGTTTCTTTTCATATTTTCCTACAGCTTGACGATATGCAGTTACCCCTGTTTCTTTAGGCACAGGACAATTTCCTGATTTTGGTGGTAAAATTTGATCGTGATAGCTTAACATTTTGTCATCGGCGACATTTTTGTGTTTTGCATTGTCAATATGGTCTTGCGAGATACAAGTACTGGTCGCACAGCGTGGTTGTAGCGCCTCAGGGGTAAAAGCTTCTTCAGGACCAACATTTGGCTCTGCTAAGGTATTGGGAGCAGGGCCGGGTTCTTCAATGGGGCCACGCGGCGGCACAATAGGGTCACCGCCTGGTAAGTTTTGCGTGCCTTGGAAGATAGATATAGGGTCGCCAGCATCAAATCCTTCACTATTTTGTGTGCCGCTATCTGCACCGCCGCCGCCACTAGTTGTTTGACCATTGGCGATATCATATCCATTACGCCCGCCACTGCCAGAAAATTTTTCATCTGAATGCTGTCTTAATTGCTCACCAAAAGCGCTGTCACAGATATTAACAGAGCCACTTTGCGGGCAGGTAGGGCCGCTTTTGCGTGAGCTATTCCCATAGTCGTAAGTTCCTCCAACATTTCCTGTTGCGCATTGGGCGTCAACGGTTTTACCGCCTATAGTCATGATGTAATCAAGATGACAGCCTCCCACGCCACTATTACCTGTTGTGATAGTGTTTGAATTGGCGTTGTAGGAATTTGCGCCCTGAAGATGGGCATACTGAATCATAATGTCTTGGCCAGCGTTATTTTTACCACAATTAAAGGTTGCAACATGTCCATATCCGCCCCGTGTTCCTGTTGCATTGCCGCCGATTTTTTGACAACCAGATGGCGGGCCAGCGATAGATGTGCCGCACCCCGTGGCGTAGTCTGTTCCTTTATGCCATTTACTGGCGCCGGCGATGCCTGTATCTCTGTATCCCATGTTACTGGTTACTCCAAAACCTGCGGCAGGCCTTGGGATGTTCTCGCTACCATCAGCACATATTCCTGTGCTATTGGTTGTGCCTGAATTGCCGTCATCTACGGCGGCCGCAAAGATATTCTGTTGCCCAAACGCGAACGCGGCAATAAAAATGATAGCTAATAAAACAGGTCTTATTGGGTGTATTATACTCTCCTACCTATCTGAAATATTAAAATATTCGTCACTTTTTCGATCATATTGATAGACATCAAAGTCTTTTATTTTTGAATCTTTATAGGCGCGTAAAGAACGATACCCGCCGACAACTTCATCCGTAGAAAGCCCTACAGCAAAAGCATAAAGCGTGCTGAGTATTTTGAAGTTTCGTAAAGAGGGGCGTTTCCCTGATATATTCCTATCTTGTAAAATAAAATGCGGACATTCATTCGCTTTGGGACAAAAAACGCCGGTTGTTTCTTCTTGTTCATGAAGCGCAACAATTAACTCTTTAAAGCCATCCCCATCTAAATCAGGCTCTGCTACGGCATAGGTGGGGTAAACAAAAAGCTGTCCACCCTCAAGATAATGAATGCCATCATCGAAGAATGGCTTACCGTTGATTGGGTTGGTGAGGCTACGCATTTTATGAAAGGCGATAAAGCAGGCATTAGAATCGTCGGGCGCACTACAGAGTGTATAGCGTAGCGACGCGCCCACTTCTTGTTGTTGTGCTTTCAGCATTTTCGTATAAGGAAAAAGCGTAAGCATCATGACGAGCAGTAAAAAGAGTCTTTTATCCATCACACCTCATATTCGCGGGAAATTCCCGTGGGTCTGTTGTTTTTAAATCATCAAAACTATAAAACACATTTACATCATCAAAATTCTTACATTTTGCGGCCTGCCAAACACGGTTCATCAAATTACAATTTGTACCACCCGATGTGGCGCCGACAGGGGTACTGCCAGAAAGCGGGGCATGATTGAATTGTCTATTATAATAGCTTTGCGTGGTGTTTTCTACGACAGAGGCGAGCGCATTATCCAGTGATTGTGTTCCTAATTCGCGGCGCACCTCAACTCTTTTACCAATTAAATCAACAGTGCGTGAGCGCCATTTTTGCGTTTCGCTAAAAACAGAGCCAAGGGAGTCTGCTGCCGTTTTTATATGTTGTTCAAAGCACCCGAAACGTAAAACAGAATCTGATTTCACGATAAAGCGTTTATTCACAATATCCTCACGGCGTGTTTCAATCGCAGCCTGATTAACCATTGCTACCCATGTATCCATGGCGCATCCGCTTATTTCACTGTCTTCACTGGTGGGGGCGGTTGGCACCAATGTCGGGTCACCACCAGGTGTACCGGGGACTGGAGGAAGTTCATCAGGTGCTGGGTCGATGGATGGTGTTGTCGGATTAAACGGAGGCGGTTGTAAAACAGGCAGCTGTCCACCGGCCTCTAAATCTGTAATATCATTATGCTCATGCTCAACACCTTGTTGAGGTTGTTGGTCTTCCCGTTCAGGTGTGTTTGGATCATCTGGAGGTGTGTCAGAGCATTGTGGTTCATCTTTTTCAAAGGGGCCTGGGCCGACACTTTGTGGAGAGATTCCCGATGCGATGGACATTCCTGTTGTTTTTCCGCGCCCAAAGCCACGGTTATTGGCATTTCTGACAAGGGCATCTAAAACAGTATTGTCACACATATTTGCTGGTGAGACACCTAATCCGCAGTTAGCACCTAAACCAGAGCAACAGTTTGCGCGATTAGGATGCGCGCCCCAAACACATTGAGGGTCAACTTTTATGCCGCCGCGGCTAGATCCGTTTGGATAAATGATAACTTCATAGTGTATATGTGGGGGTGTTTGCTTTGCTGCGCCGCTTCGTCCGTTTGATGGTAATCCAGCTGTCCAGCCATTTAAATGGGCATATCTGACTTCTACACGTGGTCCGCAATTATACCGTGCATAAAGGCCATAACCACCAGTTTTCCAGACAGGTGATGTGCCGTTCATCATGATAGTACAAGGTTGTCCACCAACGGTTTGATTGGGTACAGGCGTACACATGGGGATCATAATATCGACGCCGCGGTGGCTTCGGGCGCCACCATCGCGTTGTGCGCCATATTCACCAACAGATGTTTGAATAGCTGTAGCGGGGTTTGTGATTGTACAGTTTTGCGCTATTGCGCTTTGTGGAATAAACAATGCTATACCGCAGAAAAGCAGTAGATTTAAACAAATTAATTTTTTTAGACCGTTTTTATGCATCATGACACCATCCCCAGTGTATCCCGAAAGCGGGTATGGGTGCAAAAATAAGGTAAATATAAAAACATGATGCCTTTGATTATAAAGCATCATGCGATGAATAAAGTGGTTTTTTTTACTTCAAATCACAATAAAATACCTAAAATGGCGTGTTTTAGTGTGATAGTCACCAAAAGGTTTATTCTGGAAGGTCTATGTCCAATATAGACATGTTGAAATCATAAGATGTTTCGCCTTCATCGGTATCTTTATAGACAAGGCCGATAAATTCGCCGTTTAACAAGACTTCAATAGAATCACCTGTTTGTGAGCGGGGGCGTACTGCCAAGCCGCTATTGTCGAATTTTGAGCGTAAATAAGCTTGAATTTTTACAAGCTCTTCAGGGGTGATATCCATTTCTATGTTCCAATCTTTATCTGTTCTTTTAAGGGTTTAGGCCGCTTTATTGTGAAAATCAAGACCTTTTAGAACATCATCATGGCAATCTTTGGCAAAAATCTTGCGGTTATTATAGGCGGAAGCCTTACGCGGTGGATGAAATATCAGGGTTAAATCAATACCTTTGGACAAAGCAAGGCGCCATAAATGCGGCACCATTTCCATTTCTCCATACCATGCATAAAGATCATGGTTTTGAGGTGGATTAATCGTGAGAGTGAAGGGTTGTATAATTAAATTATCTTTAATTTGATTATTGAGAAAAAGCTCAAAAAGACTTGATTTAAAAGGAAGAATATTATACCCATCTGTAGATGTTCCTTCTGGGAATAAAATGAGTGAGCGTTCCGCTTTTAGTGATTTTTCGATGCTTTGAATGGCCTTATCAGCGGCGTTTCTATCGCGGGTGATGTAAACAGTCTTAGACAGTGAGCCAAGCGTCCCAAAAATAGGCCAGTTTTTGACCTCATGCTTGGCGATAAAGGTTGCAGGCATATTGCCGCCCAGCACCGGGATATCAATATAAGAGAGATGATTACCAACATATAGGATTTGCCCATCATCAATCCGTGTGCCTTCAATCTTCACTTTCACATTGAAAATGGCGCAGGTCATGTTGTGGTACAGGTGCGGAATAAGATAAAACAGCCTATGATTACCAAACAGCATAAGACCAAGCGCCTGAAGCGGAATGGTAATCAGGCTGAGGATTACAAAAACTAATAATTTAAAGCAGGCAATAAGAACGCGCATAATTAAAGCAATCTTTTATGTAACAGCTTCGCTGACTTTATCACCAGACGGGATGATTTTTTGCGTTTTACGTTCATAATGTTTTACGTATTTTTCACGAACCAGTGCCGTTGGCATTACAATGCAAACATCTGTGGTGTTAAACTGTTCATCAACATACGCGCCATCCCCAATATACGCGCCAAGGCGGATATAGCCCTTAAGGAGCGGAGGCATTGCAATAAAGGCCGCTTTTGCGTCCAATTCTTCTTTGGGAATCATGTTCATATCGACGAAAAATTCATCTTTGGTACGGGGGCAAAGCTCAGCTGGGGCCAAATGATAATGATAGAGATAGGAAAGCTGTGTCGCCAAAACATTAGTATCTGTGCCGTGAAAGCTGGCACAACCAAACATTAATTCAATATTATGATCGGCAATATAATGGGCAATACCTTCCCAAAGTTTTTGTAAGATAGGGCGGGTTCTATAATTGGGCAGCACGCAAGAGCGACCCAACTCTAAGATATCTTGTTTATAATCGAGCAAGGGTTGAATGTCATATTCATCACTGGTGTAAAATTGTCCGTATTTTTCGGCGGCTTCACGGCGTAACAGGCGGTATGTCCCAATAATTTTTTCGGCGTCAGGCAGATCATTATCAATAACAATCAAGTGATCTGTAATGTCATCATACGGGTCAATATCGCGTTGTTCACGTTCCATTTCCTCGTTTGGCTTTGCGCCATACTCCTCATAAAAAACTTGATAGCGAATGGCCTGTGACGCTTTAATTTCTGCTGGCGTATTGGCAAGTCGGACCTGAATTTTATCAGGATCATAGGGCGGTTGTGACATGGTCATATCCTTCCTTATTCCCCCTTGATGGTCAAGTTTTATCAGTTTATCTGTATAAGGGGATTGTTAATAAGAAGAAGGAGTATGCAGTGATGCCATCTATATTATTCGTTTGTACAGGCAATATATGTCGTTCTGCTAGTGCGGAGGCACTGCTGCGCCATAAAATTGGGGATGGGCGGGGCGTTATTGATTCTGCGGGTACGCATGGTTATCATGTTGGTGATCGACCAGATAGGCGGGCATTAAAAATCTTAAGTGATAGAAATATCTCAACACAGGGGCAGGTGGCGCGTAAAATAAACGCGGTAGATTTTGAAAATTTTGATTATATTATTGCGATGGATCAGGGGCATTTTAAGATATTACAGGATGACTGCCTTGCCCAATTTAAACATAAAATTCAAATGTTTAGCAAGTATTGTTCACGTGTTGCCCAAGATAATGTGCCTGACCCTTATTATGGGGATATGCAAGATTTCTACATTATGATGGATATGTTAGAGGATGGTATTGAAGGAATGGTAAGCGCGCTTTATTGAGAGTTTTATTGCCCGCAAGATGACCCACAAGCATTACCGCCGCCTGCGTCAGCAGGCTGGGTTAAGCTTTGAAAGACTTGAAACATAATGTCATTGGGGTCAGTGTTTCCACCGCAGCTATTGCTGGAACCAGAAGAGCTGTCACCGGTTATAGGCTCTCTCTCCACGCCATTTACGCAATCTTCTGCTTGTTTGATGAGGCGGGCTTGTTGCACTTCTAAACGATAAAGCTCAAAATCAATCCATGCTTGATGAATGGGGTTATGAAGCGGTGCGTCAATCTTGGCCGGAGTCACCATATAATGCGTATCAGGGTTTATTTTATTGTCTGGATTGATAATGATTAGGCCTTCAGGAGCGTGATGAAGCGCTTGGGGTTCAAAATATATGCCATTGTGGGCGCCAATCGTGATGGGGTGCTTAATAAGTTTATATAAAGCCACAGCATTATCAAGTTGTGCAATCCAGATAAATTTTCCGCCCTCTTTATCAGTTTGTAGAATATCAAGAGGGAGGCGCTGAATCGCACGAAGTTCTTGCGTGATTACACCAACAATGTTTGAAAGAAATTCTGTATTTGTGCCTTCGGGAAGCTCGATAAACGCCTTGATCTGATTGTTTTCACTTGTAAAACGGTTAATTTTTCCGCCTAAGGGCATCGTGGTTTTTTCATCATCATATAAAACTACTTTTTGCCCGATTGTGATGGTATCCAAATCTTTTTGCTGAAGCGTGGCGATGGCGGTGTCACCATCATAAGAGACTTTTATTTTCTGGACGGTCACGAGTGGGCCAATGCTGGGCAAGGCACCTTGGTAAATAAGGGGGAGTTTTTTGTTTTTTGAAGTGCCAATCAAATGCTGTCCTGCGAAAAATGCTATCGCAGCAATGGCGACATAAATAACAATCAAAACAAAAGATTGGCGTTTAATGTTCACGTCTTACTTAACGCAAGAAAATGTGAACTTCACTGCTTTGTGCATCGTTGCTTGGTGCGTATGACAGATCAATACGGCTCAGATCAATTCCAATTTGGGTAAGGGTACGAAGCACGCGTTCTGCATTACGTCTGGAGCGTGTGCTTTCAATCGCAACTTGCGCTGGGTTGCCTGATGTTGGGTGAACAGCAATTAGCTCAAAACGTGCATCAGGATACTGTTGCAGAGCGTTTTGGGTAGCAACGTAAATAGGTTGTTCAAAATCAACATTGGGCTTGTCGAAACGGATCTTCGCAAGAGGGCGTGGTGAGCCGACAGAAGAGGCAGGCCCAAAGTTTTGTGCGTTTGAATTTTGCGGTGCTGGAGCGGGTGTGAAATCTTGCTGTGACGCGCCACCAAAGCTGGCTTGTTGGACAAGCGGACTTTGTTGCGCCCGAGAGAACGGGTAGTTGGCAAGATTCTTACCGTATAAACGGCCATCACTCACGGCCAAGGCCAGCGTTCTTAAGTTTTGTTGTTCAGTGCTTAGGTAAGATGTTGTTCTGCTGATATCGTCACTGACGTTATTTAAAAGGCGATTAACCGTGACCATCGCACTGTTAATGTCATCTTCTAACATCGCAAGGCGGACATGGTCTTCTTCAACCGCGCCAGAAACAGTATAAGCGGAGCGCGCTTGATCAAGCAGGAATGCCCCTTTTGATGCTGTATCGGCAATTTCAACACCAAGGTTATTAAGCTCGGAAACATTCTTACCCAGAAGATCCAAATTTTGTTGCGCCGTGTTTAGGCGTTTTACAAGGCGTGGATTGCCTGGTGTTGTTCCTGTTTGAAGTTGCGTATTAATTGTTGCGATGCTGGCATAATAAGCCGCCGCGCCATTACGGCCTTTTTGTTCAATAGACCGAAGCTGTTCACCCATGCGGTTTACTTTGCTTTTCATGCTTGATAAATCTTTAGTAAGGTCATTAACCTGTTTGCCGACAATCGTATTATCGCCTTCAAAATAAGCCGCGCCAGTAATTTGTTCTGCGGTGATTGTGGGGGCGACAGAAGGGCGATTATAAACAGAAGAGGATCGCGTACTGCTTGCTTGTGTTGAAATACGCGACGCCGCAGAAGCAACATTGCTGGCGTTTCTGATTGTTGTGTTTTGAGCGCCCATATTCTTATTAGTAATCACCAAGACGGGCTTATCTGCGGCCTGTGCCATTGAAAATGCGCCAAGGGAGAGATTACCAGCTATCAGAGCGAGTGCAATTAAAGAGCTGTTTAATGTTAATTTATGTATCATTTTGGTGACCCAGTACCGTTATATTATGAATCAGAATTATATAACATTCTTTGTAAGCCGACACTTAATCAAAGTAAAGCGTTGATATGTCAAGAATCCCCCTCATGGGGAAAAGAATAATATTTCCCCCTTGCATTTAAATGCAATCCGCCTATATTGTCGCGGAATATTAAGGGATGCGCCCCTAGCTCAGCTGGATAGAGCGTTGCACTACGAATGCAAAGGTCGGAGGTTCGAATCCTCCGGGGCGCACCATTTCACATTTCCCTATGTTAAGACCCGCTAACACC
Organism: uncultured Alphaproteobacteria bacterium; assembly: GCA_937934135.1. GTDB lineage: Bacteria > Pseudomonadota > Alphaproteobacteria > Micavibrionales > Micavibrionaceae. The sequence continues at coordinate 656 of CALHAW010000007.1, read as the reverse complement.
TTGAAAGGTATAGTGGTTTTTGGTGTTCGAAACCCTGTTTCTCGGTGATATGGAAGACGCTCTTGGAATGCTAATTTCAGCACTGTTTTCTTGTCTTCCAAACGATTAGAACCCCATAGTTTCCAAGGGTTTGCGAGGAATTGAAGGGCGTGTTCGAACATTTCATCATAGGGGCGTCTGATTCTATCCCGATTACTGAGTTTTTCAGCCATAATGAGCTTATCCTTTTCAAACTTGGCAATACGTTTTTCATAGGCTTCTATTGCCGTGGGGCTGTCTGTGTCGACAATGCGGTCAACCAGTAGCTCTATTTGTTTTTCAAGCTTTGTGATTTCTTGTCGTGCTGTCTTTTCAAGGTTCTCCATTTGAATGTTGCGTTGCTCTCAGAAACTCTTGAATGCAAGTTTTGCGATATTTACTAATTCTTGCGTTGGTTGAAGCTTAGCTAAGAGCTCTGCAAATGCAGTTTCCAACTTTGCCCTGGGAATTGATTTACGCTTGCTCTCGCAGTTTCGGTTGTAGCACATGTAGTAGGGATGCTTCTTGCCGGACTTGCTGGTTGACCAACAAGCGGTTAGAGGCTTTTCACAATCCCCGCAAGTTACAAAGCCACGTAGTGGGAAATCTGAACTAATGTCCTTACGTGCAGGCGTTTT
>CALHAW010000006.1 GCA_937934135.1 uncultured Alphaproteobacteria bacterium | reverse complement strand
TTCATGAATAAATGCGACGAAATGGAATGGCCCATCCTCGCGGAATATTACCAGCGTTGTTTTGGGGTGGAGTTGTTAGAAAGTTAAAAAAACCTACTACTTAGGCAACAGCTTAATAGAATTAGAACATTCTTCTAAATTAATTTCTATTCCTTGATTTGCAGGAAGAACTTCCTCCATTACTCTTTGCATTTCAGAACAAATTGCCTGTCTTTCTTCGCCTTTATTACTCAGAGCTTTTTTAAAATCAGATCCAATAACAGATTTTTCTGTCTTTAAGGCAGTCGCCGCAGGGACAATAATTGCAGTAGAGGCTTCAACGTCTTGAGAGAAAAAAGTTTCATTGGCGAGTAATGTTACATACAAAAAGCCTATTGCCCACAGGCTCGCTTTTTCATGCCATCTCATCTTAAGGCTAGGGTCTTGCTCTATAGGTGTATAACCACCATAATGCTTAGACTGTACTTTTTTAGAAAACATAACAAAACTCCTCAAATTTTATATTATGGCCAACAATAACAACAAATATGAAAATTTCAAGAGTGCAACCGCCGCCACGTTACGGGCGATTGCGGGTAAACGGGATTTTGAGGTTAATTTTAATGCCAATGAACGAATCGACCGTCCGACGCCTGCGCGGGATAATGGCGCGTCCCTTCCCTTACCGCCGCAGGAAATGGGCGAGCAAGAGCAAAATGTTCTACGTGGTGTTTCCGATACCAAGGCGTTACGCCTGCAACATCACACCCAAATTATTCATCAGCAAAACGCTCACATGGATTTAACGGCGCGCGCCGTGTTCGATGCGATGGAGCAAGCACGCTGCGAAGCCATTGGCGCAGGGCAAATGGAGGGCGTGAGGCAAAACCTGAATGAAGTGTTAGGCGATAAGTGTAAACGTCTGGGTTATCACAAAATTGAAAAGCGCGAAGACAGTAATATTGCCGATGCCATCCATGCCTATACCCGTGTAACCTTAACGGGGGAAAAGCCCCCTGCCGCGGCGAAAAAGTTATTAAAGCAATGGGTCCCATGGATTGAAGAAAAATTAGGCCATGCTCATTTAGAAAATTTAAAAAACCATCTTCATGATCAAGAAAAATTCGCGCATGAATCACGATCCTTTATGCAAGCGCTTGGCTTGATTGCCGAAGATGCCCCCAGTGATGAAAGCGATCCTGTTGATCAATCAGGTGAAGAAGAAGCCGACACGCAACAACAAACCGAGGAAGAGTCCAACGAGCAAGAGGAACAAGGCACACAAAGCAGTGACGCCAACGGCGACCTTGAAGATGACCAAGAAATTGAGGATGGCGACGACACCCAAATGGGGGAAGCCACCGATGAAGACAGTAACGCGGAAGAATTTTCCAGTGAACCAGACATGCGCCGCCCCGATAGCCTTGAGGCCGTTGCCGATGGTAGTTATAAAATTTACACCCGCGCCTTTGATGAAATTATTGGCGCGGAGGAATTAGCAGACCCAGAAGAGCTAACGCGGCTTCGTGCGCTTTTGGATCAACAGGTACAAAATCATGCGGGGTTGATTAATCAATTAGCCAACCGCCTGCAACGTAAATTGATGGCGCAACAACAACGCAGTTGGATGTTTGATCTGGAAGAAGGGCATTTAGACAGCGCCAAGCTGTCGCAGATTATTATCGGCGATAATGTCGCCCGTGCGTTTAAACAGGAAAAAGACGTGGAGTTCCGTGATACGGTGGTGACGTTGCTTATTGATAATTCAGGATCCATGCGTGGCCGCCCCATTGCCATTGCTGCGATATGCGCGGATATTTTGGCCAAAACGTTGGAGCGGTGCGGCGTGAAGGTAGAGATACTTGGTTTTACCACCCGTATGTGGAAAGGCGGAAAATCGCGTGATCTTTGGATTGAAAGCGGCCGCCCCCCGCACCCTGGTCGTCTGAATGATTTACGCCATATTGTTTATAAAAGCGCGGATGCTCCGCTGCGTCGTTCACGTAAGAATTTAGGGCTTATGCTTAAAGAGGGCCTATTAAAAGAAAATATTGATGGCGAAGCCTTGGTGTGGGCGTATAACCGCCTCGCCCGTCGGTATGAACATCGTAAGATTTTAATGGTAATCTCGGATGGTGCGCCCGTGGATGATTCCACATTGTCAGTGAACATGAACAATATGCTTGAATCTGATCTACGCCATGTAATTGGATGGATTGAGGGGCTGAAAAAAGTTGAACTGACTGCAATTGGGATTGGGCATGATGTTACGCGGTATTATAACCGCGCCCTAACGATTGCAGATGCAGATGAATTGGCGAGCGCATTGGTGAGCAGGCTTGAAGGATTGTTTAAAGTCACTTAAAAATCATTTCTAATTTGATTGTTAATACTCATCACAGCGTATCCAGCTGTTTTAAATATATTCTTTTGTATTATAAACTCTTCTTTAGATAAACAAATTTGCTCGCAAACAATATCCGGTAGAATTTTATTTAACTGGGTTTGGTAAGATTCTAATGCTTTTTGTTGGTTTGGAAGTGCTTCAAGATTTGACATCATATTTACAATTTCTTTTAACTGCCCTCCTATAATAGAAATTTCTTCTCCTGTTGCTTGACGAAAGAATTTACCTACCGCTTCTTGATCTTGGATATATGTGGGATGCTCTTTATTGTAAGTGGTATGTAACGTAGACCCTATCATTGTAAAAATCTTGCTATAGGACTCTTGAGTTGCGGGCATGTTTCTATCTATTGTACTCATTCTATATTTTCCTTTAAAGTAGTAACAAATTTAACAATTGAGAACATTATGTCAACCAATATCTTTAAACCAAAACCCGTGAGCGGATTTCCTGAATGGCTTCCTGAAGAACGCCTTGTGGAACAACGCTGGTTTGACCATATCCGCAAGACTTTTGAATCCTATGGCTTTTGCAACATTGAAACGCCGAGCGTGGAGGAAATTGATGTGCTTCTTGCCAAAGGTGAAGTTGATAAAGAAATTTACGAGATCAAACGCCTTCATACCGAAGAAGAAGAGAAAAAAGAAGGCCGTCTGGCGCTTCACTTTGATCAGACCGTTCCGTTTGCGCGCTATACTGCGCAGCATTTCAATGATTTGGTCTTCCCGTTTAAGCGTTATCAAATGCAGCGCGTTTGGCGTGGGGAAAGACCCCAAATGGGTCGCATGCGTGAATTTTATCAATGCGATATTGACGTTATTAATATCGATAACCTGCCGCTTGCTTTTGATGCCGAGATACCAGCGGTAATTTATGAAGTGCTGGCGGGGTTAGAAATTGGCCGTGTACAGATACGCATTTCAAACCGCAAAATTCTTTTAGGTTTGCTTGAGGCATTAAATATTGAAGACACTGTTTCAATCACCCGTATCATTGATAAAATTGAAAAATTAGAACGCGCACAAATTAAACAGCTTTTAAAAGATGAGAAGTTAAATGATGACCAGATAGCATCAATTATTCAGTTGGCAGAAACCAAAGGAAGTGTTGATGTTATCAAGAACATTAACGCGCAAAACAATACAATGCGCGAAGGCGTTGAAGAATTAAGCTTTGTGCTTGATCACCTTGCACATTTGCCTAACCATGCAATGATTGGCGATCTCTCTATCGTTCGTGGCCTCGATTATTATACGGGAACGGTATATGAAACGCAGTTATTAGATGTGCCAGAATTTACAGGGTCTGTTTGTTCTGGGGGGCGGTATGATGATCTCGCCAGTCAGTATATTAATAAGAAGCTTCCAGGGGTTGGAATTTCAATCGGGTTTTCGCGCTTGTTTGATGTAATGCGTCAATCACGCCCTGATCTGCTGAACATTGGCCCTAAATCCCCAACAGATATTTTGTTATATACAGAAGACACAGCGCTAACGGTGGAACTAACGCAAGCCGCGCAGACATTACGCCAGCGTGGATTTAATGTGGAACAATATCATACGGTTAAAAAATGGGAAAAGCATTTAAAATACACTGAGAAAAAACAAATCCCGTTTATTGGGTATATAAAACAAAGCGGTACATTCGAAGTGAAGAACACGGAAACGGGTGAGCAAGCAAACGCAGACCCAGCGAGTTGGACAGCTTCGTGAAGCGCCTCCTCTTCCTCATTTTAATTTTGAGCGCACCCGCGTTGGCTCAAGACAAAGACCTTGATACTGTTTTAAATGAAACAGCCAAGACGGAAAAAATTGAAAAGCAGGACAGCACGAAATCAATTTACGCCCCCACTCATTGTGATTTTGAAACAACCTTCCCCGAAGAGCCTTTTGTAGGCACACGATGCCCACAAGGAGTCACAAGAAGTTCAGGCAAATGTTACGATGTCACCAATTACACGATGGTTTATAATTTAAAAAGCACCGTGGATGTCAGCGTGACCTGTGTTCCTTCCCCCGAAGAGAATTTTAAACGGTATAATGACCGCGTTATTCAAACCGTTTTAAACGGCATGAGCAAAACCGCAGAGATCACAGACCCCAGCATTAACATCACCGAAAAAGAAGATCACCGTATTGGCACATTGATTGGCACAGGCAAACAAGGCAAACAAAACCGCATTTATAATGCGCAAATTTGGATCGGTAAAAATTCCATCATGACCATCGAAGCCAAATTAATCGGTCGCACCCATCACGAGGCAGATGCAGTTTTTGCAGAGATTTTGAAGAGTGTTCGGGTTAAGAAGTAGCAGAAAGCGCCTGCACCCGCTCCACCATCGAAAAGAACCCATTTCTTCGGTTGGGGCTTAAATGTTGATCAAGGCCAATTTCTTTGAAAGATTGCTCAATATCGATATTTTGGATCTCAGCGGCGGTTTTTCCTTCATAGGCACATAAAAGAACGGCGATCAGACCGCGAACGATGTGCGCGTCACTATCGGCGGTAAAGTGAAATGCCCCATCATCATCTGTTTGACAGAACATCCAAACCTGTGAAGTGCATCCCTTTACGACAGTTTCGGGAGTTTTCAGGGTCTCTTCCATGGGTTTTAACCCCTTCCCGAGGTCAATCAGGTACTTATATCTTTCCTCCCAATCATCAAAAAGGGCAAAGTTTTCGGTTAATTCATCAAGGGTTGGCATTTTATCCATGTATCTTCTTTACCATTATTTACGAATAAATTAATAGATTTCCCAAGATTATGTTGCTTAGGGGGTCTTGGCTAGCTAATTTGAAAGGGTTGATTCACATTGTCCTTTCATGGGACAATAAATTTATAATTAATTCGCGCATAGGTGTGAAACAAGGCAAAGGTACTGATTTTCAATGACAAAATCCACAGAAGACGAAACAGACAGCAAAAACACACTTTATTGTTCTTTTTGCGGTAAAAGCCAACATGAGGTACGCAAGCTGATTGCAGGACCGAATGTCTTTGTTTGTAATGAATGTGTTGAACTGTGCATGGATATTATCCGTGAAGAAGATAGCTCGCATCTTGTGCGTGATGGTGACGATAAAGTCCCAAGCCCGAGTGAGATTAAAGGCTTCCTTGATGATTACGTGATTGGTCAAAATGACGCCAAGCGTGTTCTTTCCGTTGCGGTTCACAATCACTATAAACGCCTTGAGCATGATAATGCTGGCGGCGGTGATATTGAACTAGCGAAATCAAACATCCTTATTTTGGGTCCAACGGGTTGCGGTAAGACGCTCCTTGCTCAGACTCTTGCCCGCGTTATTGACGTGCCGTTCACGATGGCCGATGCCACAACATTGACCGAAGCCGGTTATGTTGGTGAAGATGTTGAGAACATTGTTCTAAAGCTTCTACAAGCATCAGATTATAACGTGGAACGCGCCCAGCGCGGGATCGTCTATATTGATGAAATCGATAAAATTAGCCGTAAGGGTGACAACCCATCCATCACCCGTGATGTATCAGGTGAAGGTGTACAGCAAGCATTGCTTAAATTGATGGAAGGCACTGTCGCCTCTGTTCCCCCACAAGGCGGACGCAAGCACCCACAACAAGAATTTCTTCAAGTGGATACGGCAAACATCCTGTTTATTTGCGGTGGCGCGTTCGCAGGGATTGAAAAGATTGTTGCCAATAAAGGCCGTGGCCAAACATTGGGCTTTGGCGCAGATGTAAAATCACCAGAAATTGGTAATACAGGCGAGGTTTTGAAAAAGCTGGAACCAGATGATTTGGTGAAATTTGGTCTTATCCCTGAATTTGTAGGTCGTTTACCTGTTATTGCAACGCTCGAAAATCTTGATGAAGATGCGCTCGTCACTATCTTGACTGAGCCAAAAAACGCGCTGACAAAACAATATCAAAAATTATTTGATATGGAAGGTGCAGAGCTTGTGTTTAAAGACGACGCCCTGATGGCGATTGCAGAAAAAGCGATTGAACGTAAGACAGGTGCGCGGGGATTGCGCTCTATCCTTGAAAACCTACTTCTTGACACAATGTATGATCTACCTGATGCCGAAAATGTCGCGCAGGTTGTTGTAGATGCTGATGTTGTAAACGGTAAAAAGGAACCTACTTTTGTTCACGCCGACAAAAAGAAGAAAAAGAAAGCTGAAAAGAAAGACGATAAGGACAAAGACAGCAAAGAAGCAGCTAATTCTTAAAAACACCAAATCTTAAGCTGGAATAATTGCGCTTCAGGGAAATTTTCCTTATGGTTGAGCCATGAAAAATGCCCCGATTATTGTATGGTTTCGCCAAGATTTACGCCTTTCTGATAACCCTGCGCTTCATGAAGCCCTCGAAACAGGCGCACCTATCCTACCCCTTTATATTTTGGATGATGCCAACGCTGCCCAATGGAAGATAGGCGGCGCATCACGGGTTTGGTTACATCATGCGCTCGCTGCGCTTAATACGGATCTTGCCGATAACTTAATCTTGAAAATAGGCGATGCACGCGACATCATCCCCGCCCTCACCAAAGAAACAGGCGCGCGCGGTGTGTATTGGAACAGATGTTATGAACCATGGCGGATCGCCCGCGACAAGAAAATCAAAAGCACCCTAGAGGCCGATAAAATTGAAGCAAAAAGCTTTAATGGCTCGCTCTTATGGGAGCCATGGACGGTTCTTAAAAAAGACGGCACACCGTATAAAGTTTTCACCCCTTATTATAAACGTGGATGTTTAGGCGCGACGCCGCCACGCACCCCCTTATCACGTCCAACAAACATCATATATGGCGAAACAGATGGAATAAGCAGCGCCCTTGATACATTAAATTTATTACCTAGAAACCAAGGCACATGGGATAAAGCGCTGGTGGCGCATTGGGATATCAGCGAAAGCGGCGCACAAAAACGCCTGCATAATTTCCTTGATGATGGCCTTGCCAATTATAAGACGGGCCGCGATCACCCTGCGGAAAATAACACGTCACGCCTTGCGGCCTATTTGCATTCAGGCCTGATCTCTCCCAACCAAGCATGGTATGCAGCGCAAGAACGCGGCACGGCAGAGGGATGGGAGAATGACCGCGACCATTTCCTGAGTGAGCTTGGTTGGCGCGAATTTTCTTACGCCTTACTCTATCATTTTCCAACCATCACGTGGGAGAACCTACAAAAACGCTTTGATGATTTTCCATGGATAACCGAGGATAGTGAAGAGTTGAAACGGTGGAAACGCGGGCAAACGGGCTATCCGATAGTCGATGCGGGTATGCGGGAGTTATATGAAACTGGATACATGCATAACCGCGTACGGATGATAGTGGGATCATTTCTGGTAAAGCATATGTTGACCCATTGGCATAAGGGCGAAGAATGGTTTTGGGATTGTTTGTTGGATGCCGACCTTGCCAGTAATTCAGCCAGTTGGCAGTGGATTGCAGGATGTGGAGCCGATGCCGCCCCCTATTTCCGCATTTTCAATCCAATTTTACAAAGCGAGAAATTTGATAAGGAGGGCGCATATATTCGCCGCTTCGTGCCAGAGCTGTCCGATCTTCCCAATAAATACCTACATACGCCATGGGAAGCGCCTGAAGATATTTTAAAGAAATGCGGTGTGACATTGGGGCAGAATTACCCCAAGCCCATGATCGATCACTCCACCGCGCGCGATAGGGCGTTAAATGCTTTTAAGTCGACAAAGAAGGATGATGCGGCATAATAGCTATATGAAATCTCTCTACCCCGCCCCGCTCAAAAAAGGTGATACGATTGGTGTTATTGCACCGTCTAGTGTTTATGATGTGATGCAATTAACGCAAGCCCTCGATTATTTAGAGGCGCAGGGCTTTAACGTTATATTTCATCCGCAAACAGTCACGCAGGAGAATCAGTTTGCAGGCACGCCGGCTCAAAAAGTATCGGCGCTGCATGATTATTTCAAAAACCCCGATATTAACGCTATTTTTTGTACCAGTGGTGGCAATGGTGCGATTCATTTTTTGGATCAGATTGATTTTAATTTAATTAAAGATAACCCTAAAATATTCATAGGTTTCAGTGATATAACACTTCTTCTTAATGCAATATCTTCACAAACGGGGCTTGTGACATTTCATGGCCCAACCCTATCACGAATGCAAAAGATCGATTCGGTATGGCTTGATCAAATGATGGGAACACTGACGGGGCGGATAGAATCGCTTGAGATAGAAGCCGAAGATATGGAAGGCACCCTGTATGGCGGAAATCTTAGCGTCATGCAGGCCTTGATAGGTACACCCTATGCGCCTGATATGGCGGGGGCCATTCTCTTGCTTGAGGATATTAATGACCATTTAAGCCGTTATGACCGCATGGTTGCGCACATGAAGCAAGCTGGGTGGATGGTGCGCCTTAATGGCGTAATCGGCGGGGAGTTCCTTAACAGCCTTGATAACAGTATGCGCCCCTTTGGCTTTACGATAGAAGAGATTATTGGTTTTAACACTGCCAATACACCAAAAGGCTTTAATGCGCCCTTTGGGCATGGGGAAAACCTCTGCACGCTCCCCATTGGGGCGAATATCACCTTGAAAAATAACTTATTATCTTTTAAATCAGTCGCATGACTTTTGTAGTAACCGATATTTGTATCATGTGTAAACACACAACCTGCGTGGAGGTATGTCCGGTAGATTGCTTCTATGAGGGCGAAAACACGTTGGTGATTCACCCTGATGAATGCATTGATTGCGGTGTTTGCGAGCCAGAATGCCCGATTGAGGCGATTCTTCCCGACACAGAAGAAGAAGCAGAGAAATGGATTGAGTTTAATCGGGAGTATTCTGAGAAATGGCCCGTTATTACAAAACAAAAAGATCCACTGCCCACAGCGGAAGAATACAAAGACAAGAAAAACAAGCTAAAAGAAGACTTTAGCGAACTTCCCGGAGAAGGTGATTGAAGTTAAAAATAGCCGTGTTACGGAAATAATTTCAAAAAAACATTGCTTTTTTACGTTTTATTAAGTATTGTCTTTTTACTGGATTAGCAAAAAGTGATTGATTGGCAGACATTCCGTTCACAGACTAACGGAACAAAAGAGTTCTGCGCTTTAAAATAAGTAAACAAATCACATTGCCGCTCCATAAAAACGACATAAAGCTCTGGCCTTATTAGGCTTCTAACAATGCCAAAGCTTTACAAAAGTAAAAATGAACAGTTTTAGGAAGGACACACTACAAATGGCTGATAACGATAATTTCGCAAAAGGTGACTATGTTGTATATCCCGCGCATGGCGTTGGTGAGATTGAAGGCATTGAGACACAAACAATTTCTGGTATGGAAATTAAGCTCTACAACATTAACTTTAAGAAAGAGCGTATGCGCCTTAAAGTGCCAATGATGAATGCGGAAAAAGCAGGCCTACGTAAGCTTTGCACAACAAACCGTATGAAAGATGCGCTGAAAACACTTAAAGGGAAAGCGCGTGTTCGCCGTACAATGTGGAGCCGCCGTGCGCAAGAATATGAAACAAAGATCAATTCAGGTGACCCTGTGATGATTGCAGAGGTTCTTCGTGACCTTAAGCGTAGCAATGATGACACAGAGCAATCTTATTCTGAACGTCAAATCTACCAATCGGCGCTTGAGCGTCTGGCACGTGAAGTCGCCGCTGTTGAAGAAACATCAGAAGAGCAAGCCACAATGCGCCTTGAGAAGATCATGGGTACAGAAGGCAATGCAAAATCTGTTGTAAATGACAACATTAGACAAGCAGCCGCTTAATAAGAGCCGTCATGCGGGCAAGCCCGAGGACGCTAGCTTAGAATAATTTATAAAAAGGCGGGTAAGCAATATAAAGCTTCCCGCCTTTTTTATTGGCTGAAATCCTATTACACTCTCTAAATACATAAAAAAATTATAACTCTTTGGAATCGCTTTAATTTTTTTCTTGGGCCTATTGGCAAATCACTTTATGATAAATCATCTTAGGGGTTTCTCCCGCTTCATTCCTTTCTTAGACCCTGATTGTCAAACATGTGCAACACCGCAACAGATAACCGTTTTTCGGCTTTAGGGACTCCCAATACCATTTGGGCAATCTCTGCTATTCATGGTGATATTGAACGCCTCATTGCGATCCATGACACAATTTTTCAAAAATTCAATGCGGGTGACCGTCTGCTTTATATGGGCAATTATACGGGGCATGGTGATTATTCACGCGAGACCATTGATGAGCTTTTGACCTTTCGCCGCCTTATCATGGCACAACCAGGAGTTATAGCAGATGATATTGTTTATTTGCGCGGGATACAGGAAGAAATGTGGCAGAAGCTAACGCAGATTCAATTTGACCGTGACCCAATCAACACATTATTGGATATGATGGGACAAGGCTTAAATCAAAGCTTACAAAGTTATGATATTTGCGCCAATGAAGGTATTATGGCCGCGCGTGAAGGCATGATGTCTTTAACCAAATGGGCAAAGGATATCCAACATAAATTACGCCTGAATGAAGGGCATGATTGTTTCCTAAGGCATAACCGCCGCGCGGCGTACACGCAGGATCAAGACCGTTTCCCGATGTTATTTGTGAATGCAGGTGTTGACCCCTCCTCCTCGCTTGATAAGCAACAAGATAAATTTTGGCGGGCGGATAATGGGTTTGAAACCATGACAGCACAATATGACCCGTTTGAAAAAGTCGTCCGTGGATATGACCCCAAACATGGCGGTGTGATGCTTAATTGTATTACCGCGACCTTAGATGGCGGTTGCGGCTTTGGCGGCTCCCTCGTCTGTGCTGGTATAGGCCGCAACGGTGAGTTTCAAGAGCTGATTGAGGCTTAATTAATAACAATTTTATAGGGTTGGCCTGCGATGATGCGGTCACCGCGATTCATACCGTTTAACACGAAGAATTGCTCTACTTTATCGCCCTCAACCGCCATACGGTTTGCCATGGTTTGGATGGTTGCACCCGCGCGTGCTTCAAGCACGATGAGTTTCTTCGGTTTCACAGCATTCTTTTCTGACGCAGTCATTTTACGCAGGCTATAAGTTGTTTCTTTAAGCTCTGCCATAAAAGCGCTATTTACACCTTTGGGGATAGCCATTTGGAAGCGGAAAAATTCACCTGGTTTCCATTCAATCGCAACAAGGCGCACCGTGACGGCGCGACCGCTCACGTTGCCAGAAAAGGCGGTGGTTGCGCCACGAAGACCGTTTACAGTAATGGCTTCGACTTTACTTGCACCTTCCCCTTTCAACCATGTTTGACGCATATAACGTGCAGGGTCGATTGCACTGCCCGGCTTTGCGGCGTCAAATAAAATCACAGTGCCATTCGGATGGTTGGCGGCGACCTGCGTTGTGCCATTCACAATTTTTGCGCCCTTTGGCATGGTGAAAGTAAAACCAATTTTAGGATGGTAAAAACGATTACCACGGGCAAATCCTTGATCTGCGCTATCACCATAAGTTAAGCCATTAATCTGCGTTAAATATGCGGCACGGTTTTCAGTGGCATTGCTGGGGAATTTAGTGGCTTCTGCGCGGGCCTGTTGCACACGGTCTGAAGTAATAGGATGGGTAGAAAAATAATTAAATCCTGCACCATTCTTGCCCGCTTGTTTTGCATCAAGCTTACTTTGCGCATCGAGTGATTTTAAGAAATCCGCCATTGCATTGGGGTTATACCCTGCCCGCGATAAATATCTAACACCAAGCTCGTCCGATTGATGTTCTTGCCCACGGGAATATGAAGCGAGATAGAGGTTCGCCCCCGTCCCTACGGCTTGGGAAACGGCCTGATTACCACTGAGGATACCAACTGCCGCCGCGCCAAGTCCCGCCAGTGTCCCCTGTGACATACGTTCCGCCGCGTGACGGGCGGTAACATGGCCAATTTCATGCCCAATCACAGCAGCAAGCTCCGCTTCACTGTTTGCGAGGGTCATTAATCCACGAGAGATATAGATATAACCACCAGGTAGCGCGAAAGCATTCACGATAGGGCTGTCGATCACATAGAACCGATATTGCACGTCTTTACGCTCTGTATTGGCGGCAACTTTATTACCAATGCGGGTGACGTAATCTGCCACTGGACCCGTCATAAATTTACCAAATTGCTGTTCAATTTTTCCGTGTTCTTGCGCGCCAATTTGCGCTTCATTCGCTGTCGGTAACAGCGCCGTGAATTGACGATCCCCTGTGGCGGGATTAACGCTGCAGGCGGTGATAACCAATAAGGATAAAAGCAAAGAAGGTTTGGCAATTCGTTTCGAAATTGTCCACACTGATGGTGTTATGAAGTTCATTTTTATAGTCTTTCTTTTTTTCCCTCTCCATATTCTTTCCGCCCATGCGGCAGAAGAGCAAATGGATGAGCCTATTATTATACCCATGCCTGAATTTAACACCCTCAAACATACTAAATCAGGGCGTGTTGACAAGGTCATTGATGGATTAACTGTTCTTCTTAAAGATAAAACGATTATCCGGCTTGCTTCGCTTGATATTCCTGACTTTCATATTCAGCGTGACGCCCCCTATTCTGAGAATGCCTTAAATTTATTGCAAGACACTCTACCCACGGGGACTGAGATTCTTTTATATCAAACACGTAAGGCAAAAAAAGGGCGAGAAAACCGTATGGGGCATGCCCTTGGCCATATTGTGACCAAAAAGACCGAAAAAAGCGCCCCAGTTTGGATCAATGGTGCATTATTAACACATGGTATTGCGCGGGTCATCTTGACCCCCAATGCATTAGAAATGTTCAACGCAATGATCACAGCAGAGAACGGCGCCCGCGAAAACAAACGCGGCATGTGGCGTGAAGGAAGTGATTATCTAGTCTTAAACTCCGATAGCTCCGCCCAAGCCCTTGGGCGCTTTGCACTGATTGAAGGGCGCGTTGAGAAAACGGCAAGTATCCGTAATAATGTGTATTTAAACTTTGGCAAAGACTGGAAAACAGATTTCACCATCATGATCACGCCCGCCATGCGTAAGAAATTAGCCCAGAAAAATATTCATCCTTTGAGCCTTGGTGGCAAAACCGTCCGCGTACGCGGGTGGCCGCGTGAGTATAATGGCCCGTTAATTGAGCTGGACGTGCCTGAACATTTAGAACTTATCCCCACCGCTTCAAAGTAAAATAAGGGTAGAATAAGAGTAGAATGTTGATTTTCGTCCTGCTTTTCTCTATTTTCTTAAAAAATTAAGAATTGAGAGTAAGTTCACATCCACATGCCCCATCGCAAAAAAGAAAATCATGAAAAGCCGCTTATGGATCTGTTCCCTAAGCTTATTCCCTACGCCACGGGTTTTTTAACCGTAGAAGAGCCGCATGAGCTGTATTGGGAGCAAAGCGGTAATCCTGATGGCATACCAGTTGTGTTCCTTCATGGTGGCCCAGGAGGTGGGACATCACCTGCCTATAGACAGTTTTTTGACCCAGACCACTACCGCATCATTATTTTTGATCAACGCGGGGCAGGCCAATCAACGCCAACAGCAAGCGTGGAAAACAACACAACCGCACATTTAATATCCGATATTGAGGCATTACGCACGCATTTATCGATTGAAAAATGGCATGTGTTTGGAGGATCATGGGGATCAACCTTAGCGCTTTCTTATGCCGTAAAACATGCGGATCGAATTTTAAGCATGACATTGCGCGGTATTTTCCTGATGGAACAAGATTCCATGGATTGGTTATTAGGCACAAATAAAAATATTTTCCCTGAAAGCTGGGAAGAATTTATTAGTGTAATCCCAGAAAAGGAACGCGAAAATTTATTGGAAGCTTATTATAAACGTCTGATGAAAGATGACACACCTGAACAATTAGAAGCCGCGATTGCGTGGAGTACCTATGAGAGTTCTTGTGCGTCGCTTATTCCTAATTATCAAATTATTACAACAGATGAACAAAAAACGCAGGCTATTCAAATATCAAAAATTGAATGCCATTATTTTCGCAATCAATTAATTAAACCTGAAGATAGCTTGTTGCATCAAGTAGATAAATTCCGCCACATTCCGTCGATCATTGTACAGGGACGTTATGATATGGTTTGCCCCATTTATTCCGCGCACCGCTTACATCAGGTATGGCCAGAAGCAGAATATATTATTGTACAAGATGGCGGGCATAGCGCCCTTGATCCCGCGATCCGTTCTCGCCTTATTGAGGCAACAGAAAATTTTAAAAAAATTAAACCGTAAATCAAGAGAAGAAACATGAATTATAACACGTTAGAAAATGCCGATTTGGCCGATAAAAATATTTTAGTACGGATGGATTTAAACGTTCCCGTTCAAGATGGTCAAGTTAGCGACACAACACGTATTGACCGTTTGAAAGCAACGGTTGATTTTCTTATTAAATCTGATGCAAAAAAGATCATGATCTTATCGCATTTTGGGCGCCCTAAAGGCCAAGAAAATTCTGATTACTCACTCGCGTTTTTACCTGCTATTTTGACCGCACGATGGGGCGTTGAGGTTGGATTTGGAGAAAACAGTGATGCGCGTGTTTGCTTGTTTGAAAATTTACGTTTTAACCCGGGGGAAAAAAGCAACGCCTCTGACTTCGCACAATCTTTGGCGGCGCATGGTGATATTTATATTAATGATGCGTTTTCTTGCGCGCACCGCGCCCATGCCTCCACCGAAGGGATAACACATTTCCTGCCCTCTTATGCGGGCATGGCAATGGCGGCGGAATTAAAGGCATTAAGCAGCGCGTTAGAGGCCCCGACAAAACCCGTTATGGCGATTGTCGGTGGCGCAAAAATTTCAACCAAATTAAGTGTGCTTCATAACATCACAAAAAAAGTAGATTTCCTTGTGTTAGGCGGTGCAATGGCCAATACATTTTTATTGGCGCAGGGTCAAGATATTGGTGCGTCCATGTGTGAAAAAGATATGGTTGATGAAGCCCAAAATATTATGCGTGATGCCGCGCAAAATAAATGTGAGATCATTACGCCCCTTGATTGTATTGTCACAGAAAAATTAGAAGAAAATGCGCAATATGAAACAACAACATTGCCAAATTTTCCCAGTAATAAAAGTGCGATTGATGTGGGTGATAAATCCATCCAAAATGTCTGTAATATTTTAAATGACTGTAAAACGCTTCTATGGAATGGCCCGATGGGGATCTTTGAAATTAAGCCTTTTGATAATGGAACAAATAAAATCGCACAACATGCAGCGCAACTTTCCGTCGCAGGCAAGCTTTTGAGTGTGGCTGGTGGTGGCGACACGGTGGCGGCAATTGATAATGCCGGTGTTGTGAATGAGTTTAGCTATGTTTCAACAGCAGGGGGCGCATTTTTAGAATGGCTGGAAGGAAAAACATTACCCGGTATTGCAGCATTAGAACAAGCGGCGGAAAAAGCAGCTTAACATTATTTTTTAATGACGGCTTTTACTCAGAATTTCTTTGGCATCTTCCATTTCAATAGAATCAAAATACGTTAAAGCACGGTTTAAATCATTTTGTTTAATCATAGCATTGCCGCGTAAACTGGCGGTTAAAAGATACACATTAATAAAATCAGGTTTTATAATGTTGAGCGCACGGCACGCAACCGCAAGCCCCTGACCATTACCCTGACTGAGCATCTTAGGAATCACATCACAGGGAAGCCCCGTATAAACAGAGAACATCGCCATAAAATTTTGTACTTGGCCGCGTTTGAGATTTTGGATCATCATATGTGGAGATAAAACCCCTTTTTGCATCATCATTTCTGCAGCGATAACCATGTCTCCCGTTGGTTCTTCTACGGTGCTTTCGTCTTTTTCAGTAAATTCAAATGTAATGTCATCAATAACATCCATCATTTTCTTTTTCTCTGGCAGCGCGTTACTTTGTTCTATTTGCTGTTTTAAATCACTACCCACAAGATCATATATTTTTTGTACGATTGTTTCAGGCACTTCGTTACGCTTTAACAAGCGCGCGGCAAGGCTTTCGTTTTGTTCTGACATATCAGAAAAAACATTCATCGCATGATAGGTCAATTCAACCTGATCATTTTCAATTAATATCAATGCTGTTTCTTCATCATTTGTATCTGCCAATATATCAACAATGATTGGTGACATATTTTGACGGTGGGCAATTTCTTGCCAATATTCTGTTGTTTGGGATTTAATGATGTAAATCAAATCCATATCATTTAGAACCTGCCCCATGCGTAAAACAGGGCTAGCGATTTCAATGTCATCATTTACAAATGACAGCGCCATACGAAGGGGCAGTTGTGGCATTGCCGCCACGCGCTCGGCTATTGCGGCGCGTAAATCTTTTTCTGCTTGGGTAACGAGGTTTAAAAGAACATCTGTCACAAGCTCTATTTCTGGATCTTGGAGGTGGACTTCTAACAATTCCGCCATAATAGAGGTCAGCTCTTCTTTGGCGCGTGGGTCTTTCTTTTCCGCAAGCATGTACAACCTTTGCTTGTCATGCAAAGACACCAACATTTTTGCCGCTTCTGGCGATTTGTCCAACAAATTGAACGTCACTTTTTTATACCCTTTTTGAATCTCCGGCTCCTATACTAAGGTTTGATGGTTAAATATTCGTAAATATGTTTAATTACATAGATTTAGGCGAATAATTAACTTATTATTGTCATAATAAATAATAGCAAGTTTCCTGCTTATAAAGCAAATTCTTGCAACACATATAGCGTGAGGGCGCTTTACAACATGATCGAGACAACAAACAGTATCGGTATAAGGGTAACATCTAGCCCTTCTGAAAATTTGCAGGCCGTACGCCGTGATCAAGCCTCTGGCAACCCTGCCCCTGCATCAAGCCCTACGAATCCCAATGAATTCGATGTTGTAGAGAGTACAAACACAGCAGAATTTAACCCCGCTTTGTCTCAAAACAATCTCAGCGCGCCTCCTAGAGGCAGTAATTTCGATATCTTAGCTTAATTTTAACAACACTTATTGGAATGCGACTTCATTGAACGAGCGTAATTTACGGCTATGAAGCTTTTCAGGGCCAATTTCACGCAATATTTCCATCGCCCGTAAACCAATTAACAAATGTTGATCAACGCGCTTACGATAAAAGCTGTCTGCCATACCGGGTAATTTTAATTGCCCATGAAGTGGTTTATCCGACACGCATAATAAAGTGCCGTATGGCACACGGAAACGAAAACCATTCGCCGCAATCGTTCCTGATTCCATATCAAGGGCAATCGCGCGACTTTGTGAAAGGCGTTGATTTTGACGAAGCGAAGAGCGCAACTCCCAATTCCTATCATCCGTTGTAGCAACGGTACCCGTGCGCATAACTTTTTTCACATCATGCCCCGCCTGCCCCGTAATTTCCGCCACAGCTTCTTCAAGTGCGAGCTGAATTTCAGAGAGAGCTGGTAAGGGTATGCTAGGATTTAGATCTTTATATAAAACATTATCTTCACGCAAATACCCATGCGCCAAAACATAATCTCCCATCTCTTGAGAATTACGCAAACCCGCACAATGCCCCAACATAAACCATGCATGAGGACGAATGACCGCTACATGATCAGTAATATTTTTTGCATTAGAAGGACCAACACCAATGTTAATCATCGTGATACCACACCCCTTATCCCGTTTTAGGTGATATCCTGGCATCTGCGGTAGCCGTGCGTCTGAATCAGGTTGTACAAATTCAGTATAGCCGTCTGTACCCACGCGCTCATTCGCAATTTTTATAAATTCATCAACATAAAATTGATAGTTGGTAAAGATCACATAATTTTGAAAATGCTCTGCATTCGTTCCCGTATAATGACGTAAACGAAGCAAACTTAAATCAGTACGCGGCGCGGTAAAAAGCGCAAGCGGTGATGCCTGTCCATCAGGAACGCGGTAAGTTGAGTTGGCAATTTGATCATCCATAAATTCCAAATCCGGTGGATCGAATAAATTAGGGAGCGATTCAATTTGTTCATCGCTTAACGCATTCTCAAGATGAAAATCTTCCCCTAATGCAAAATGAATCGGGATGGGCGTATCACTCACGCCAACCTCAACAGGGACATCATGGTTTTTAATCAGATGGGTGATTTGATCGTGATAGTAATGATCAAAAAAATCGGGGCGCGTCAAAGTTGTTTCATAAGCCCCTGCTTTGGATACAAATCCGTAAGAATGCTTTGAATCAGATTGTAATTTTTTAAACGAGCCTTCCGTGACTTCGATACGTAAGTATGGATAGAAACCTTGCACTTTTTCTTTGGGAATTTTTCCGTTAGAAAAACCGTCAAACTGCGCTCTTAAATAAGCAATTTGTGTGTTATAAATTTCTGTAACCGCCTGAACGGCGCTATCGGCATCGGTAAAATGTTTGGACTTTATTGCTTTTGGCTTTTTTATCATCCCACCATTATCCCCTAAAATGATGAAAATTCAATGAATTAGGCGCAATTTTTATTTAATCCGCCACCCCCAACTATCATCATAAAGACGGTCTCTTGCAGTATTACGTTCTTCACGCACCTTTTTGTCTAACACCGCTGTTGATTCAGTATGTTTAAAAAAACGCACTGCAAAGCGTTCAAAAATTGTTGTTAAAATAGAGTTCGCCTTCATATTACTTAGCTCCCATTAAAGCTTGCGCGAAATCATCCGCTTTGAAGGGGCTTAAGTCTTCGATTTTTTCCCCTACGCCAACGGCGTGGATGGGCAGGCCAAATTCTTCGGCGAGGGACACAACCACGCCGCCTTTTGCAGAACCATCCAGCTTGGTTACGACCAAGCCTGTGAGATCAACGACATCTTTAAAATTTTGCACCTGTGAATGCGCATTTTGCCCCGTAGTCGAATCCAGCACCAGCACCACCGCATGCGGCGCGCTTTCATCTTGTTTTTTGATCACGCGGAGCATCTTTGCCAATTCTTCCATCAAATTCTTTTTATTCTGCAAACGTCCCGCTGTGTCAATCATAAGCAAATCTACATTCTCTGCCTTTGCTTGTTCCAATGCCTCATAGGCGACAGCCGCACTATCGGCGCCAATATCTTTTTTATAAAGTGGTACATGGGCGCGTTTTGCCCAAACATCTAATTGTTCCACCGCCGCTGCGCGGAAAGTATCCCCCGCCGCAATCATCACCTTTTTATGCTGCTTCACATGATATTCATGGGCAAGTTTACCAATAGTAGTCGTCTTCCCTGCCCCATTTACACCGCACACCAGTATCACAAAAGGTTTTGCGTCATTTGCTTCAATGTCCAGTGGCTTTGCCACAGGCTTTAAAATCTCAGACACCTGCTCCGCCAGTGCGCGCTGGATTTCTTTGCTATCTATTTCTTTATCAAAACGGTTTTGGGAGAAATCAGTCACTAATTTTGCGGCCGTTTTAGGCCCCATATCAGCGACAATCAAAAGGTCTTCAAGCTCCTCAAGCGCGGCATCATCCAATTTACGCTTGGTAAAAACATCACCAATGCTCTGCCCCAGCTTATTGGAAGATTTGGATAATCCCTTGGTTAGACGAGAGAACCACCCCCCCTCCTCGGCAAAATCATTTAATTCTTCGGCTTCTTTCAGATCGCCATCTTGTGTGTGATCTGGTGTTGGTGTCTCATCTAATTCTTCAATAATTTTATCTTCAGATTTAT
The DNA here is from genome assembly GCA_937934135.1 of uncultured Alphaproteobacteria bacterium. GTDB lineage: Bacteria > Pseudomonadota > Alphaproteobacteria > Micavibrionales > Micavibrionaceae. Next base: position 2,879 of record CALHAW010000006.1, on the reverse strand, counting down.
TCAAGCGGGCTTTAGTCGCTTCATCCATTTCGGAATCATATTCTGTTGGCGGCTCTAAATCAGGGTCATCCTTATGATGAAGCAAGCGATCATCGTGATGTTCTTGCTCCTGCGCGCCCTCATTCTTCTTTTTTCGCCAAAAGACCATTTTAAAGAACCGTTCCTGTTAGAGTGTTCCCCGTTATAGCACCCGTTTTCACATTTACCAAACTGCCGATTTCACATTCTTGGTTAAGAAGTACGGGTGCAAAATGTTCTGTTCTACCAATATTTCCTTTTTCAACAATAACTTGCCGTTGTTGATTGATGTGGGAATTTAAGAACTTTTGCACTTGTTTTTCCCCTGATGCACGCAATAGAGCGGCACGTTCTTTACGCACCGGATGCGGCACTTGGGTAGGAATTTTGGCAGCGGGCGTTCCCGGCCTTTCACTATATGGGAACACGTGAAGAAAGGTTAAATCGCATTCTTCAACGATATTGAGCGTATTTTGGAACATTTCATCCGTTTCTGTGGGAAAACCGGCGATAATATCGGCGCCAAAGGCCATATCAGGACGATATTCACGTGCCTTTTCACACATTTTGATCGCATCGTCGCGTAAATGGCGTCTTTTCATGCGTTTTAAGATCATATCATCCCCTGCCTGAAGACTCATATGCAGATGCGGCATCAAACGCGGTTCTTCCGCAATAAGGCGCCAGAGATCCTCATCAATCTCCACAGGGTCAAGCGAAGATAAGCGTAAACGCAGCAATTCAGGCACCAGCGCCAATACACGACGGATCATCTGCCCCAGCGCGGGTTGCCCTGGTAAATCCGCACCATATGAGGTGACATCCACCCCCGTCATGACAATTTCGTTATATCCACTTTCAACCAGCTTGCGCACTTGATCAGCAATTTCACCGATGGGGACAGAGCGGGAATTACCGCGTCCATAAGGGATAATGCAGAAGGTACAACGGTGATCACAACCATTTTGCACCTGAATAAAGGCGCGGGCTTGGCCTTCAATGCCCTCAATCAAATGTCCAGCGGTTTCCTTTACAGACATGATATCATTGACTAAAACCCGTTCAGGTTTTGTAACCCCCCATGTTTCTGCTTTCAGCTTAAGGTCATTACCGATGATCTGATCAACCTCATCCATCTGGGCATAAGTTTGTGGATCAATCTGTGCAGAACATCCGGTCACAATAATTTTTGCATCGGGATTATTACGCTTTGCTTTACGGATGGCTTGGCGCGCTTGACGCTCTGCTTCCTTGGTCACGGCGCAGGTATTAAAGATAATTGCATCCTCCAGCCCCACATTTTGGGCATGGGTGCGCATCACCTCGCTCTCATAGGTATTGAGGCGACATCCAAAGGTCACGAGTTCTGGCGTTTTATAATTCATTATGTTAAGTTTATGTTAATTATTTAACGGCATACTATGTGAAAATACGATCAAATAGCAAGTTTTTGCGTAAAAACGAGAGAAAGTAAAAATGACCACGAACAAACTCTTTAACCACGCAAGCAAAGATTTGTCAGATCAAGAAAAGCGCGATAAAAAAACCTTACTTATCAATCATCATTTCTGGGACCAGCACATTGGAAAAAACGTTGACCTCTCAGAAGAAACAAAAAGCTTATTAAAAGCTGATACGGATAATGGCTTATCACTTTTTCAATTCAAACTAGTTACCCAAAAACATATGGTCGAACGCGCAACATCAAAGGAATTAACCCCTTTGTTAAAACTGTATCATGCTCTTCCCCATTATCAAAAAACAGGTGAAGATATTGAAAAAGGGTTGAGTAACTATGTTACAAAATTAGATATTACCTCACAACAGGACACTTCAGTTAACGCGTCAATGACCATAAGAAAATAGTCAGGATTTTCTCTTAAATATCTCCCCTAACACCCCAATAGAACCATTCAGCGCCAAGGACGGCGTTTTTGTTAGGCATGACGAGATAACCATCTTCGGGCATAGTGAGAATTGTGCCATCGGCGAACTTACCGATTTTTGTGCCTTTATCAACGGCCTGCATATTATGCCATGTATCACTAAACTCTCCCTCTTGGGTTTTGAACTGCGCGGCTTTAAGGATGATAGTGATTTGTTCTTCTTGAAAGACGTCATTAATTTGGTACGCAGGATCAATCACCGCCAACCCCAGCGTTTGGATGGCATTGCACGCCGCCTGATAGGCCATATCGGGGCCGCGCGAATGGTCATGATTTCCGCATTCAATGGTAATGGCATGCGCCCCATATTCACGCGCATATTCGGTCATGCCAAATGCATGGCGGGGATCAGGGATATCTTTATTCTCCCCCACAATATCACTCCACCCGCTCACAATACGTGGAACACCAAGCCCCCGCATAAAGGCCAGCGCATCAGGATTGCTTAAATCGCCGCCCGCCATCACAAACGCATCACTTTTTGCGGTACAGGAATGTAGATCAAGCAAATAATCCGTTTCCGCCAAATACGGGCAAAGCACATTACGAAGCCTGTCTTCATAATGTTCAATCACATCCCGCGGATACATAGAACGGTTGAGGTTATAATTAACAAAGCGCGTATTGGCGGCGTATGCTTTGGGATTTGCGACAGGAATAAGGGTAAGCGTCCCACGAGCCAAGGTGATCGCACCTGATTCTAAATGCTCTAACAGCTTATGAAGCGCACGCGGGCCAGATTTCTCATTGCCATGCACCGCGCCCGAAATAGTGAGATGTGGCCCCTCTTCGCCCGATTCAAAGCGGTAAATATCAATATCTTCTTGGGTTCTATGCTTCATAACGCCAAAAACTACAGAAAGCCGTGCATAACGTCAATTTTTATAAGAGCTAGAGAGAGGGCGATGATAGGAT